>DATGMP010000078.1:0-44080 GCA_035293565.1 Alphaproteobacteria bacterium
GATCCAGTTCAGCACATAAGTGGCGATGACGACGGCGAGGAGCCGCTCGCGCCCGCCGATCGCCACCCAGATGACCGGCAGCGCCGCGGGAACGAGGCCGAGCTGCGATGGCGTGATGTAGTTCCCCCACTGCACATAGAGTAGGCCGCTCAGGCCGGCGAGCACGGCCGCGAGCACGAAGACTCCGAGCTGATGCAGGCGGATGTCGTAGCCGAGGAGCTCGGTGCGCAGCACATCCTCGCGGATGGCGAGGAGAACCTTGCCGGCATGCGCGTTGGCCAGTATCCGGCAGCCGAAATAGGTGACGAGGGTGATGACAAGTGCCAGATAGTAGAAGGCATAGCCGGAGAAGATGAGATGTCCGAGCTGAAATGACGGTATGCCTGTCATGCCGTTATAGCCGCCGAGCTGGACATGACCGATCCGCCATTGATAACCCGCGGTCTGTCCGAGGAAGGTCTCCAGCAGCAAGGTGAAAACAAGGGTGAGGATCGGGATGATCCAGGCCTGGACCCGGCCATAGAAGACGAAATAGCCGAACACGGCGCCGACGGCGGCGGCAAGGGCGAGACCGGCCGCCGAGCCGATCACCGGCGCCCACGGGCTGGGCGCGAGATTGCCGGCGACGACTCCATAGGTGTAGCCGGCGATGCCGAAATAGGCGACCTGCCCGAAACTGAGCACGCCGCTATAGCCCCAGAGCAGCGAAAGGCCGAGCGCCATCGGCACGTTGAGGAGGTAGTAGGCGACGTTGTAGGCCTCAAACTCCGTCGCCTCGAGGGGCAGCAGCGCGAAGACGGCAATGACGGCGAGCGCCGGTCCCCAGAACCATGGCGTGCGGCCGATATCTTCTCGGCCATTGATCAGCCGCCACAGGCCGGCCGCGGCCGCGGTCACAGACCGCTCCGCCGCTCGGCCAGGCGCTGGAGCTGCGCCGAGATGCCGTCGGGCATCAGCCGGATCACGATCAACGCCGCGAGCAGCAGCGCGACGGTGCCGAGGAACGCGCCAAGGAGGAGGCCCACCGGCGTTTTGACGATCGAGAGAAGCAGGCTGCTGCCGACCGCGCCGGCAAGGACATTGGCGCCGCCGCCCACGACCACGGTGATGAAGGCGGGCGCCACGAATTGCTGACCCATCAATGGCGCGATCGAGGTGGTGGGTGCCAGCAGCGCGCCGCTGGCGCCGGCGAGCCCGGCGCCGAGCGCGAAGGTCAGCATGTAGACGAGATCGGTGTTGACGCCCAAGGCGAGCGCCATCGCCGGATTCTGCATCGTCGCGCGCGCCATGAGGCCGAAGGCCGTGCGGTTGTACACCCACCAGAGGGCGATGACGATCGCGGCGGAGACCACCATCAGAATGATCCAATAGACCGAGAAGGAATATCCGCCGATGGCGAAGGAGCCACCGGGGATGCCGATCGCCGGCATGAACGGGCCGAACAGGATGAGCGTGCCTTGCCCCATGATGAGGCTGATGCCCCAGGTGACGACGAGCGCACCCAGCTCGCGGCCATAGAAGCGGCGGACGACGAGGCGCTCGAGAATCGCGCCGAAGATCGCGACGACGACGAATCCCAGAATGATCGCCAGGGGGAACGGAACGCCGCGATGGAAGGCGATCGTCGCCGTATAAGCGCCCATCATCATCAACTCGCCATGGGCGAGATTGATGATGTTCATCATGCCGAGGATGACAATGAGGCCGATCGCGGCGATCAGCAGAAACGCGGCATTCGTGCCGAACTGGTAGAGGATGCTCGCGATGAGCCCAACCGTGTTCATGGCGCGGCAGCCGCGACGATGTCCGGCATCATGGATGGTTCATGCGACCGCGACCGACGATCGGCGCCCCCGTCCCGCTTCCTCTCCGCCGGCGGACGGAGAGGAAGAGGCAAGCGGGGGTGCCCGAGGGACTCTCGATAACGGCCAACAATTTCCCGCAGCGGCATCTAAGCTTTCTTCGGCGCCGTCGATTTGCCCTTTACGAACATCGAGAAGAACGGGTCCTCATCGGGCGTGTACTGTTTGTATTCCGGGTTGCGAATGAGATTGACGCCCAAGCGTTGCAGCCACCAGGCAGGAATCATCGGCCACTCGCGCACGAAGCTGACATTGTGCTGCTCGTCGGCCACGGCGAGGCGGATGAAATGCGCGCAGTGATGCGTTCCCGGCTCGAGGAAGACCGCGCCTTCCGGAGCCTCGATGAACCAGCCCGATTCGAGCGCCTTCTTCACCGTCTGCTGGTCGGTCGTACCGGCGAGACGAACCGCCTTGGCGTAGAGATGCATGGTGAAATAGGTGTTCTGCGCCATCTCGCCGATGAACTGGTCGTTCGGGAACATCGCCATCCAGCGCTTGACGAAGGCGCGGTTGCGGTTCGTCGGCACCTCCATCTGGTATTGGATGGCGTTGTGCATGCCGGCAAGCGCCGGCGGCGCAAAGCGCTTGTGCTCGTATCCCTGCGCCATGTTGACAGTGGACACCATTGGCAGGCGGAGGCCGGCCGCCGCCGCTTGCGGATAGTAATTATGCTGGTTCTGGCCGACCAGCAGGGTCATCACCCAGTCCGGCTTCGCTTGCTGGATGCGGGCGATGACTTGAGAGAACTCGGAAACGGAAAGCGGGATGAACTCCTCGCCGATGATCTTGCCGCCGACCAGCGGCGCAAAGGCGCGGGTCCAGGCGGCGGTGAGCTGGCCGAAATTGTAGTCCGCGGCGATGGTGTAGCCGTTCGGCCCGTACTTCTCGACCATGTACTGGACGCCAGGGATCACCTGCTGCTCGCAAACCGGGCCGGTGCAAAACGTGTTCGCATCGGCGACGCCGCCTTCATACTGGTTCGTATAGAAATAGAGCTGCTTCGCCTGGTCGACGATCGGCCGGATCGCCTCGCGCTCGGCGCTGGCGAAGCCCGCCACCAGCACATCCACCTTGTCCTGCTGGATGAGCCGCCGCGCGAGCTGCTGCCAGAGCGCGTTGTTGCTCTGGCCGTCGAGCGAGACGAGCTGCGCCTCGCGGCCGAGGATGCCCTTGTCGCCGGAATCGATCAGCACGTCTTCGTCCTCGGCGAACACCACGTCCTTGTTGCTCTTGGCGCCGCCATCATTGACCACGGCGAGGCTCGTGCCCTCTTTGCTGATCACCGGCGGCTTCGCGGCGAATTGCGCCTCGGCACCCAGTCCGCCGGCACCGATAGGCCCGCCCTTCAGCGTCTTGCCCTCGTTGATCTCCTTCACGGCGAGCTGCGCCGCGTGCAGCTTCTGAATGCCGTAGACAGCGAGATTGCCCGAATAATCCTCGATGAAGCCCATCTTCACCGGCGCCCCTTCACCGGCCGCGTAAAGCGGGTTGACGCGGGAGAGGACCGTCGCCGCGGCGACCGCCGCTCCCGCTCCTTGCATGACCGTCCGCCGATCGATCGCCGGCCCGGAAGAGAGTGGCGAGCTTTCTCCGGCGGACGCGCCGGTCTCTGTCCTCTCCCCCCGCTCCATATCGGTCCTCACGCCGGTCTTGCTCGGCATCTCCGTGCTCATCGCTCTTTCCTCCCTGATCTTCGAGTTCCCGTCGTCGACTCAACCTCCAGATCCTCCCCCCGAAAGCCGTTCGACCAGCTTCGGTCGGCTTTTCGCCTGGGGCAGCCATTTGCCGTCGAGCACCAGCGCGCTCATGGCTTCCAGTGGTACGCGCCGGCGCATGCTTTCCGTGCGCAACAGGCGAAGCGCGGCGTCGGCGGCCAGGTCGCAGCGCTTCATCAGCGTCGCCGCCGCGAGCAGGACGGCGTTGCGCCCGTCGAGCCGCGCCTGAAGGCGCAAGAGCTGCGCTTTCCGGGCTTGCCTTTGCGCGAAGCTGTGAAAGGCGATGGAAAGCGCACTGAATACGCCGGTCGAGCCGACCGGCTTCAGCAGATAGGCCGCCGGCTCTTGCTCGAGCGTCCATTCGATGCGGCCGGGCGCTTCGGAACCGAGCAGCGCGATGAGCGGCAGCGGCGGCGCGCCGGCATCCCATGCGAACAGGCCATCGAAGCCGAGGTCCGAATCGAAGAACAGCACATCGGCTTCCGACGCGCGTACGCGTTCCGCCGGCCAGCGGACGCGGACGTCGATTCCGAGCCGCTCGAGCTGCTCGACAATCGCCGCCTGGTTGCGATCAGCGCGATGGAGCACCAGCGCCCGTCGGCCGCGGAAGTTCGGGATCCTCATCGTCATGTCGGGACCACTCTCAGCCGGGTGGGACGGTCGCCGCGCGCATCCGCACCGGCGGGGCTGTCACCTTTCCGCGCGATCGAGCTCGCGTCGAGCCAGACGAGATAAGGGTCCGGCTTCACCGGCTGCTCGCCGCGCCAGATCACATCGAACTGGCCATCGCTGCGCGAGACGCCGAGAGCGGGGGTGAGGAAGCTGTGATTGTTCTCGGGATCGATCCAGACCGGTCCCTGCGGCGCGTCGAGGCGACAGCGATAGACCGCCGTTTTCACCTCTTCAACGTCGCTCGACCCGCAGGCGCGGATGGCATTGGCCAGCAGGATGACCGCGACATAAGACGCTTCTGCATCCGCCGACGTCACCTTGTCGGCGCCGAAGCGCGCGCGATATTTCGCCACGAACGCATGGTTGCGGGGCAGGTCGATGCTCTGGAAATAGACGCTCGAGGCGATGTGACCGGCGGCGGCGGTGCCGCCGATCGACAGAAGTTCCGGCTCGGAGAGGCTGCAACTCGTGACCGGAATCCGCTCGGGGCCGAGGGACCGGTCCTCCGCCGCGGCGGCGGCATAGGCGCGATAGAAGGCGTAGCTCGACTCGCCGATCAGCGTATTGAAGATGAAGCCGGGCCGCGTCGCGCGGATCTCGCGGATGAAGTGGCCGAGATCCGTCGATCCCACCGGCACATACTTCTCGGACACCACCGTTCCGCCATTGGCCTGGACGATCTCGCGCAGGATGCGGTTGTTCTCCCAGGCCCATATGTAGTTGGAGCCGATGCAATAGACCCTGCCGCCGCGCTCCTGCAGCATGTACTGGAGCAGCGGGACGATGTGCTGATTCGGCGATGCCCCCGTGTAGATCACATTGCCGCTGCTCTCGAACCCCTCGTAATGGGAGGGATACCAAAGAAGGGCTTCGAACTTCTCGAAAGCCGGGATCACCTCCTTGCGGCTGGAAGAGGTGTAGCAGCCGACGATGTGGCGCGCCGGTTGGCCCGATCGACCGCGCAGGATGTCCTCGCAAGCGGCGCCATAGGCGGCCGTGTCGCCGCCCGGATCCCGCAGGAGCGGATCGAACCGGAAGCCGTAAGCGGGATCGTCGGCGATATCCTCGAGCGCCAGAAGAACACCATTGAGCATCTCCTGCCCGACGGTGCGATAGGAACCCGTCGTCGAGAAGACGACCCCCAGCGGTATCGTGACATGAGCCGAGCGCGGCACCATCAACGGCCTTCCTCCCGGACCCAAAACGGAAAACGCTCTCGCAGGCCACTCAGGCCTCGAGAGCGCTTTTGCTCATCACTTGCGCCGGAGATTGCGGCTCCGGCTAACTCATATTCGGATAGTTGAGACTATGCTCCTCCGTGCCCGATGTCGAGTCAAGCTTTTTCCGGCCGGCGCCGTCAGCTCGTGGTCTCTCCGTCTTTCGCCATCCGCGCGTCGCCGCGTCGTGAGAGGTTCGCGCGCGATCGCCGGCTCCAAAACGCGTTCATGTCATGAATGGATTGCTCCTGGAGACCGCCAATCATGACTAAGGAGTTCAAAGTCGGTGATCACGTGAGCTGGAACTCGGAAGCCGGACGCGTCCGCGGCAGGATCATCAAGGTGCATAGGAAGGATGTGAACTATAAGGGATATACGCATCACGCCAGCGCCGATGATCCGCAGTACGAAATCCAGAGCGACAAGAGCGACCACATCGCGATGCACAAAGGCTCGGCCCTGAAAAAGGAACGGCCCTGATCTCGCCGGACCGCAGCGCTCGCCGACCGTGGCGCCGGCAGAGTGCCCGGCTTCAGGGGCTGGCGAACTCGATGTTGCCCAGCACGAGCGGCCCGATCTCGTGACGCAGCACCGAGCCGAAGCAGACGGCGAGCGCGAGGAGGATGGCGATGAAGGTAAGAGCGCTGTCGAGCTCCTTGCCACGATTGTTACGGGCCGCGATGATGCGGGATGTCGGTCGGCGCATGAGACTCCCCTTCGCTTGAGGTGTCATCACGCTAGACCAAGCACTCGGGGCCGCCTGTGGAGCGGTTCACACGAATTCGATTTTCTCGACCCGCGAGCAACGACGGCATCGAGCCGCGCGGGCTGCTGCTAGGCGAAATCCCCGTAGAGGTCTTCGGGATCAGCATCCCGCGAACTCCGCAAATCGCGTGCCGTCGCCAGCGCCAGGGTGACGCTCAGCACGTCCAAATAGTTCGGCAACACCAACTCGCCGGCCAATTGGCCGTTCAGCGGCTCGTGAGATGCTTGCCCGTGCCTGCGGATCGCCGGTTGCGGAACCTCAATTTTCATGGCTGCCTCCCTGCCCGTTGAAGGGTGGCATAACCACGGGTTGCGGGCATCGACTAATGTGAATCATTTTGTAACACGGGACCTGCGGCCGGGACCGCCTCTTAGAGGCAGTAGAAGTCGAGCAGCGTCGGGATGCGGTCGTTCAGCAGGATGACTTTCTTGC
The DNA here is from genome assembly GCA_035293565.1 of Alphaproteobacteria bacterium. Taxonomy (GTDB): domain Bacteria; phylum Pseudomonadota; class Alphaproteobacteria; order BOG-932; family Roseiterribacteraceae; genus DATGMP01. Next base: position 6,665 of record DATGMP010000078.1, read on the forward strand.
GGGCGATTGCCCAGCCGTCGCCGGTGCGGCGCAGGTGGTGTTCGTAGCGGCCGAAGAGCACTGTCTGCTTGTGGTCCTTTGGATGGTAGAGGTGGACCGTCCAGGTCGAGAATGCCGCGATCGCCTCCGGCGTCTTCGGCTCGACGATGACATTGCCCACGAGATGCGCCGTGCGCGGCAGCGGCAGGGTCGTGACCGATTTGCCGGATCGCACACGGATGACCCGTTCTTCGAGGCCGCGTCGGCTCGAATAGTAGAAGAGCGACAATTCGCGGTCCGGGTTCTCCGTCGGCTGATGCTCGCCTTTCCAGGCGGGAACCCAGAACTCGGCGTCCGGCAGGTAAAGCGCGAGCCAGGCGTCCCACGCCTGCCGGTCGAGGTGGAGCGCCTCGCGATAGAGCAGTTCCGCCGCTTCGGCCGTTATTCTCGAATCGCTCATCGCCCTCCCCGTGTCCGTGCCATCCTTCACTTGCCTTCGGTGAAGCCGAAGCTCGCATCGACGACATCATCGCCCGTGATTCCCGGCTTGACGAACTTCTCGCGCTGGAACCAAACGACGATGCGCCGAATGCTCGCCACATCGAGCCGACCCTCGGGATCGATGTAAGGCAGAATGCGCGCGACCTTCTCGACGGGCTGCTTGATGTTGCGCGAGATGATCTCGAGCAAGGGGCGGGTCCTGTCATCGACCGGCGTCGGCTTGCCCTGGTAGTCCTTGAGCAGCGTATCGTAGTACTCCGCGTTGGCCTTGCGCAGCGCCGTCAGGAACCGCGTCGTCGCGTCGCGGTCGGCGAGCGTCGACGGCGCGGCAAAGATGCCGGCGAGTTGCCATGGCGTCAGATCGCCGACCCAGCCGATCACCTTCACCGAGCCGGAATCGATGAGCGGCTGCGCCACGGCGACGGGCAGCAGCGCCGTGTCGATGCGCCCCGTCTTCACCGCGGCCGCGACATTGCCGAGCGTTTGCAGCGGCACGACTTTGACGCGGCTCACGGGAAAGCCCGCCTTCTCCGCCCAGAGACCAAGGCTCAGATGCGAATTGGAGCCGACCTGGGTGACGCCGAGCGAATGGCCCGGCAGGTCGCGCGGCGATTTGAGGCCGGCGTCATACACCTTGGGATAAACGAGATAGCCCTGGTTGCGATAGCCCGGCACTTCCCGGCTCTCGCCGGCAATGATCTTGAGGCTGCCATTGCCGGCGAGATTGAAGAAGCCGGCGGTGAAGGCCGTCGTGCCGAACTGCACGTCGCCCGCCGCCACCGCGACCGCGATCGGCTGTGCCGCATCGAACGGGAGGATCTCGGCATCGAGGCCTTCCGCCTTGAAGTAGCCCTTGTCGCGCGCGATGAAGATCGGTGAGGAGGAGGTGAGCGGGATGAGGCCGATCTTCACCGGCTTCAACCCCTCAGCGGAAGCCGGCGTCGCGAGAGAGATGATGCCGATCGCCGCGGCGCAGATGCGCGAGCAAAGGCCCCATGAGCGGCGGTTCGGTTTCAAGCAGCTCCTCCCGTAAAGGCCTTGTGACCCTCTCTTGACCGATGGTCATGCCGTCGCGCGCCCCGTGTCAAGTTGATATATCAACTGACCAGCATTATCTTTTTTGCGTGGCCTGCAACGGCTTTCGGCGGGCGCCACGAACTGCGCGAGATCAGATGGACATAGCGCGCCTGATCGACGATCGTCCGGCGGAGGGCATCTTCCGGGTGCATCGCGACGTCTTCGTCGACCCCGCGATCTTCGATCTCGAGATGCGCTACATCTTCGAGGACACATGGCTTTTCATCGGCCTCGAGAGCCAGGTCGCGCGGCCGCATGACTTTCTCACGACGGTGCTTGGACGCCAGCCGGTCCTGGTGATGCGCGACGGCGCGGGCCGGCTCGGCTGCTATCTCAATAGCTGTCGGCACCGCGGCACGCTGCTTTGTCCGCTTCGCGCCGGCAATCAGAAGTACCATGTCTGTCCCTATCACGGCTGGGCCTATGACAGCGCCGGCGGCAATGTCGCCGTGACGGGGGAGAAGGACGGCCGCTATCCCGCCTGCTTTGCCAGCGAGAACCGCGACCTGGTGCCGGTGCCGAGATTTGCCAATTACCGCGGGTTGCTGTTCGCGAGCCTGTCGGCGGATGTGCCGTCGATCGAAGAGCATCTGGGCGAGGCGCGCATCTTCGTCGACATGCTGGCGGATCAGAGCACGGAGGGGCTGGAATTCGTCCCGGGCGCCGTCACATACACGTTTGACGGCAATTGGAAACTGCAAATCGAAAACGGTCTCGACTTCTATCACTTCTCCTCGACGCACAGCTCCTACATCGATCTGATCGAGCGGCGCCGCAAGGCCGCGCCCGAAGCGGTCGTCAGCACGCGCTGGATCAACGACGAGCCGGTCGGCCAGGGCACCTTCAGCTTCGTGCACGGCCATGGCGTCATGTGGTCGAACCGCAATTCCTCGAACGCGGTCCGGCCGCTCGCGCTCGATCCGGAGAAGCTCGATGCGATTCGCCAGCGGGTCGGCCACACGCGCGCCAAGTGGATGCTCTACAACCGCAACCTGACGCTCTTTCCGAATGTCCAGATTGTGGACATCGCGTCGCTGCATGTGCGCATCCTGCGGCCGCTCGCGGTGGACAAGACCGAAATGACCGCGCATTGCCTGGCGCCGATCGGCGAGAGCGCCGAAGCGCGGCGCCGCCGCATCCGCCAATATGAGGACTTCTTCAATCCGAGCGGACTCGCGACGCCCGACGACAATGTGATGTACGAGAACTGCCAAGCAGGCTTCACGGCAGATGCCGCGGGATGGACGCTCGGATATCTGCGCGGCCTCGGCGAGAGCGGCGCCCGCGACGGTCACGCGGAGGAACTCGGCATCGCACCCCATGGCGCCGCCTATGGCGGCATCTCGCTCGGCGACGAGACCTGTCTTCACGCCGGCTATCGTGAATGGCGGCGCCTCCTGAAGCGCGGACTTGAAGCACGCTAAAGGCAGTCTCCGCCGCGAGGCAGGCGATTGCCAGCCTCGCCCGGACGTGCCAAGTATCGTTCGCCCGTTCGCGAATCGGGGGCATCAACGGTGGAATTGATCGTCGACCATCTGTCGCATAGCTACAACACGCTCGAAGTCCTGCACGACGTCTCCTTCGCGACGCGGCTCGGTGAAATCCTTGCCATCGTCGGCCCCTCGGGCTGCGGCAAGAGCACCCTGCTCTCGATCGTTGGCGGCTTGCTTCAACCGACCTCGGGACAGATCGCGACGCGGGGCGCGCCGCCGGCCGGGAGCCTCAACCCGCTCACTTTCGTGTTCCAGGACTTCGCGCTCCTTCCCTGGCGGACGGTGGCCGACAATGTCGGCTTCCCGCTGGAGCATCGCGGCTTGGCCGCAACCGAGCGCAAGGAGATCATTGCCGACGCCTTGCGCCGCACCGGGCTTTCGGAGTTTGCGGGCGTTCTGCCGAAGCAATTGTCGGGCGGCATGCGGCAGCGCGTCGGCATCGCGCGAGCGCTTGTCGTCCGACCGGCGATCCTCCTGATGGACGAGCCGCTGTCGGCGCTCGATTCGCAGGCGCGCGATCTGCTGATCGACGACTTCTCGAAGCTGATGGCGGGCGAAAGCATGAGCGCCATCTACGTCACCCACAATCTCGAGGAGGCGGTGCGTCTCGCCGACCGCGTTCTCGTTTTCTCGCGCCGGCCCGGCCGCATCCGCGACATCATCTCCATTCCGATGAGGCGCGGCGAGCGCAGCTCCGCCGGCGCCGTCGCCAAGCTCGCAGAATTGCAATCCCAATTGTGGTCGCTCATCCGCGACGAAGCGGCTTATGCCGATCGGGAGATGGCCAATGTCTGATGTCGCCGTGCCGGAGCCGGCCGACCGAATGGCCGATCAACGCGCGCTGACGCCCGTGCGGTTCCGCGGCGGCGGCTTTTCGCCGTCCTCGAGCCGAGCGAGCACATGGCTCGCCTTGATCGTGCCGATCTGCATCTGGCAGGCAGCGTGCTCTCTCGGCTGGGTCAGTCCGCTCTTCCTGCCGAGCCCCATGGCGATCGCCGCCGCGCTCAAGGCGATGATCGTCTCGGGCGAGCTGTGGCGCCACCTCTCCATCTCGCTCGCGCGCATCGGCCTCGGCTGGCTGCTCGGCACCGCGACCGGCGTCGTTGTCGGCCTCGCGATGGGGCTCTTCACCGTCGCGCGCGCGGCCGGCCTGCCCATGGTGTCGGCGATCTTCCCGATTCCGAAGATCGCCCTCCTGCCGCTGCTCATCCTCTGGCTCGGCATCGGCGAGACGTCGAAGGTCGTCACCATCGCGCTGGGCGTGTTCTTTCCGACGGCCCTCGCCGTCTATACCGGCGTCGGCGCGGTGCCGGGCAATCTGATCCGCATGGCGCAGAGCTTCGAGGTGCCGTATTTCGACATCGTGCGCAAGGTCATCCTGCCCGGCGCCCTGCCCTCGATCCTCGGCGGCTTCCGCATCTCGGCCGCGATCGCGCTGCTGCTCGTGGTATCGGCCGAGATGATCGGCGCGGACAGCGGTATCGGCGCTTTCGTGCTTCAGGCCGGCAACCTGATGCAAACGGATCAGCTCCTGGCGGGGGTTATCGTGCTCTCGCTCCTCGGCCTCGCGATCGGCAAAGTCGTCGGCCTCCTCGAAAATCGCCTGCTGCGGTGGCGCTAGCGCTCGGGAGACTGATCCGCGCCCGATCTCCGATGCGGAACCCGCGCAACCAGTTGCCGCAAGATGCCAAGGAACATGCCGATTTGCTCCGGCGTCATTCCGGCCAAGAGCCGATCTTGTCGCTTGCGCGCATCGACGACGATGAGCCGATGGAGATAGCGGCCTTTCTCCGTGAGCATGATGAGCCCCTGCCGGCTGCTCCTGTGCTTACGGACAATGCTTATCAAGCGCTTTCGTCGAAGCACGCCGAGGCTGCGGCTCACAGCACCCTTGTCAAGATCGGTTTCCACGCCGATCTGGTTCGCCGACAAGTCCGGCCGCCTCCCGAGCAGCATCATCACCCGCCATTCGACTATTCCGATTCCATAATGGCGGCGGTAGTAGCCGGAAGCCGCCCTTCGCAGCCTGTTCGCGAGAATACCCACCAGCGTGGGCACGTGCTCGTCGAAATGGATATGTCTTGGCTCCCGATCGCGTCGGGAACCAACGGACGTGGCGACCCTTTTCTTCACACCCGTCATTCGGCCGTCCTCTGCGTGAAGCCGTGCGCAACGGCGCTCTACTGCGAGGCGAGTATCCCTGCGTGCGCGGCTGAAATCGATCGGTTTTATCGCCGATCTGAAGAACGCTGCGAAGGCGCTCGATCGAAAGGGACAAGAGGCCCAGCGCGCCGGCCATGTAGCATCGGTTCCGCGGGCAGACAAAACAGACGCGCGCCTCGGAAGGACGATTGCGATATGATCCGCCTGCCTGCTATCCGAAAAGCTTGCGGAGGCGATCCGATTCCCATCATCCCCTTAGTGAATCAACCCGAATGCCGGCGCCGAACGGCCTTGGCGCTCGGCAGCTGGCGAGGCCAACCGCCCGATGAAGCTCGAATCGCTCCGCTATTTCCATGTCACGCAAGCTTGCGGCTCGATCCGCAAGGCGGCTGAGCGCCTCCATGTCGCACCCTCGGCGATCTCGCGGCAGATCGCCATTCTCGAGCGCGAGCTCGGCCTTAGATTGTTGGAGCGAAGCTCGAGCGGCGTTTGCACCACGGCCGCCGGCGCTCTCCTCGGTCGAAGCATCCAGTCGATCTTCCGCGATATCGAGCGCGCACGCTCGGCGATCGATGATTTGAAGGGGCTCCGCATCGGCGAAGTGACGATCTATGCAATGGAGGGGCTGGTCAGCGATTTCCTGCCGACGCTCTTCGTCGCGTTTCACAAGAAATTTCCGGGCATCGGCTTCAATCTCGTGCTGGCCCCGACGGACCGTATCATCGAGGCGGTGCTGCGCGACGAAGCCGATATCGGCATCACCTTCAACGCCAAGCCCAAGCAGGAGCTGAGCGTCGTCGCGCGCTATGCCGAGCCGGTAAGCTGCCTCGTGGCGCCCCACCATCCGCTCGCCCGGGAGAAGGCGGTGAGCTTGCGCCAACTCAGGAATCACGCCGTCGCCCTGCCGAAGGATGCCTTCGGCCTAAGGCAGCTCATCGATGACGCGGCGCGGCGCGCCGGCGTCGCGCTCAAGGTCATGATGACCACCAATTCGCTGGAGCTCACCAAGAAGCTGGCGGAGTCCGGCGTTGCGGTCGCCTTCATGCCGGCTTTCACGGTGAGCGCCGAGGTGGCGCGGGGCAGCCTGCGCTGCATTCCCGTGAGCGACAAGGCATTCCGCGTCGCCTATTCCGAGGTGTGCGTGCACCGCAACCGGGCGATCTCCGCCGCTGCCCAGGAGTTCCTCGACGCGCTCGTCCGCGCGCTTCGGGCGCTGCCGTCGTCCAGCGCGGCCTAGCGTTCTAATTTCGGCAACACGCAATGCTTGCCTTTCGATTACCGGCCGCGGAGCCGCGCCGGTAGGCTGGTGGGGCTGGGTGGCGCGCCGGCGGGCTCGGGAGGAGCTCGGCGCCGTCCTGTCGCGATAGGAAAACAAAGGCAATGCCCAAAATCGCTGTCGGCGACGCGCATATCTTCTATGAGACGCACGGGGACGGACAGCCCGTCCTGCTGGTGCCGGGCCTTGGCGGCGTGGGCAGCTATTGGGCGCCCAACATCCCCGCCTTCTCGCGGCGTCACCTCGTGGTGGTCCATGACCACCGTGGAACCGGCCAGAGCAGCCGTTCGGAGATGCGCTATTCCGTCGATCAGATGACCGGGGACCTGCTCGCCGTCATGGATCATCTCGGCATCGAGAAAGCCCATCTCGTCGGTCATTCGACGGGCGGCGCGATCGGGCAGACTCTCGCCGTGACCCATCCCGAGCGGCTGTCGAGCCTTGTCATCTATGCGAGCTGGACGACGGCCGATCCGTTCTTCCGCCGCGTCTTCGAGGCGCGACGCACCCTGCTGACCGCCGCCGGGCCTGCCGCCTATATGCGCGCGACGCCCGCCTTTCTCTATCCGGATTGGTGGATCAACGAGAATATCGCGCTCCTGGAGGAGCGCGAGCGCGCGTCGCTGCCGTCCTTCACCTCGGCGACGATCGGCGCGAGCCGCATCGACGCGATCGTCGCATTCGACCGCACCGCGGATCTGCCGCGAATCAGGACGCCGACGCTCGTCATCTGCGCCAAGGACGACATCCTGACCCCGCCCTATTTCAGCCGCGAGCTGGCGCGGCGCATCCCGGGCGCGGAGCTCGTGCTGCTGGAGCGCGGCGGCCACTGCGCGTCGGAGACCTGCGCAGACGCGTTCAACGAAGCCGTGCTGGACTTCATCGCGCGGCACGCCTCATGATGCCGAGAGACACCGGCGCCGCCGCGAGAGCCGACTGATGCTGTCGCAGCTTGTCGCATCGGGACTGGCGCTCGGCAGCATCTACGCGCTCATCGCTCTCTCGCTGGTCTTGATCAACAAGGCGACCGATGTCGTCAATTTCGCGCAAGGCGAAATGGCGATGTTCGGCACCTTCATCTGCTTCTGGCTCCTCACCAAGCTGGGCCTGCCGCTGATCCTGGTCCTGATCGCCGCGCTGCCGATCGGTGCGCTCCTCGGCATTGCGACCGAGCGTATCGCGCTTCGCCCGCTGCAAGCGGCGCCGCAAGTCAACGCCCTCATCGCGACGATCGGGCTGTGGATGGTCTTCCACCACGGCGCGGGGTGGATCTGGGGCTACGACCCCGTGCGCTTTCCCTCGCTCTTCTCACCCGACCCGGTGACGGTGCTGGGCGCGCGCATCGCGCAGAACAGCCTCGGCATCATCGCCGTGGTCGCAGCCGTCGCATGGCTGCTCTATCTCTTCTTCGAGCATACGCGCCTAGGCATCGCCATGCGGGCGGCCAGCATGAATCGGCGGGCGGCGAAATTGATGGGCATCAATGTCCATGGAGTCGCCCTCGCCGCCTGGGGACTCGCGACCGCGATCAGCGTGGTTGCGGGATTCCTTGTGGCGCCCCTGACCTTTCTCGATTTCGAAATGATGGGCGCGGTGCTGCTCAAGGCCTTTGCCGGCGCCATTCTCGGCGGTTTCAACAGCCTGCCTGGCGCCGCCATCGGCTGCCTTGTCATCGGCGTGGTCGAGAATCTCTTCGCAGCTTATATCTCGACCGCGTTCCGCGATACTTTCGCCTTCGGCGTCATCATCGCCGTGCTCATGTTCCGGCCGCAGGGAATGTTCACGCGCGCAATCGCGAGAAAAGTATGAGCGCGACCGCTCACAGGATCGGCGCCGCGATCACCCTGCTGGTGCTCCTTCTCGCGCCGCTCGGCCTCGGCAATTACGGCTATTACCTCCTGGCGACGATCATGATCTATGCGATGGTCGCGCTCGGCCTCAATCTGCTGATCGGCATGGGCGGTCAGATCTCGATCGGACATGCCGGATTTTGGGCGCTCGGCGCCTATGCCTCGGCCGTGTCGGTGACCAAGCTCGGGCTGCCGTTTCTCCTCGGTGTCGGGCTGGGAGGCGCGGTCGCAGCGCTGTTCGGCGCGCTGGTGGCGCTGCCCGCTCTGCGCGTCCAAGGCCATTACCTCGCGATCGCCACCCTCGGCTTCGCGCTCTTCGTGCAACAGGTGCTGTTCGAATGGGAATGGCTCACCGGCGGCCGGCAAGGGCTTTTCGTGCCGCGGCCGGCGCTGCTCGGCGTCGAGCTCGACAGCGATCTCGGCTATTACTACCTGCTGCTCGCGATCTTCCTGCTGCTTGGCTGGGTCGCCGGCAATTTCGCCCGTTCCCATACCGGCCGCTCGCTCGCCGCGCTGCGCATGAGCACGGTCGCCGCCGAGAGCTGCGGCATCCCGCGCCCGCGACACATCATCATCGCGTTTGCGATGAGCGCCTGCTTTGCCGGCATCTCCGGCGCGCTCTATGCCCATCTGCTCGGACATCTCAGCACCGAGACCTTCTCGCTCGCGACCTCCCTCTCGTTCCTGACAATGGCGGTCATCGGCGGGCTGCATTCGCGCGGCGGCGCGCTGCTCGGCGGCGCCTATCTGGCGCTCGCGCCCGAGGTTTTCCGCGAGCTCAAGGATGCGCAGATGGTTGTCTACGGCGCGACACTCATCCTCTGCGTGCAATTCCTGCCGGGCGGGTTGATCAGCCTCGGCGATCTCGCCGCCCGCGCGTGGCGGAGGGTGCCTCGTGGCGCTGCTTGAGGTCGAGCGCCTGTCGCTGTCCTTCTCGGGCCTGCGGGCGCTGAGCGAGGTCTCGCTCGCGGTGGACGCGGGCGAGATCGTCGGCCTCATCGGCCCCAATGGCGCGGGCAAGTCGACGCTCCTCAATTGCATCTCGCGGCTTTATCGGCCGGATCACGGCCGCATCACCTTCGACGGCCGCGATCTCCTCGAGCGCAAGCTCCATGAAGTGGCGGCGCTCGGCATCCGCCGCACCTTTCAGAACCTGGAGCTGTTCCGCGGGGCGAGCGTGCGCGAGAACGTCATTCTCGGCCTCGCCTATCGACACCGGTCGAACCTCTTGAGCGATCTCCTCGACTTGCCGGCGGCACGCGCCAGCCGCCGCGCGGCACGCGAAGAGGCGGAGCGCGTCATCGATGCTTGCGGGCTCGGCGCCGTCGCCGAGGCGATGGCCGCCGATTTGCCCTACGGGCTGCAAAAGACGGTGGAGCTCGCCCGCGCTCTCGCCGGCCGCCCGCGGCTCCTGCTGCTCGACGAGCCTGCCGCCGGCATGAATCCGGAAGAGAGCCGCCGCGTCGCCGGCACGGTGCGGCGCTTGCGCGACGAGCAGGGGATCGCCGTGCTGCTCATCGAGCATGACATGCGCGTGGTGATGACGGTCTGCGATCGCGTCATCGTCCTCGATCATGGCGAGAAGATCGGCGAGGGCACGCCCGCGGACGTGCGGCGCGCGCCGGCGGTGATCAAGGCTTATCTCGGCGAGGAGACGGCCGATGCTTGAGATCGCCGGCCTCTCCGCGCGCTATGGCGCGATCGGGGCGCTCACCGATGTGACGCTTGCCGTGAGGGCGGGCGAGATCGTCTCACTGCTGGGCTCCAATGGCGCGGGCAAGTCGACGCTCCTCGACTGTGTCACCAACGGCGTGCCTTGTCGCATGGCCGGCTCGATCCGCCTCGATGGCGAGGAGATCCTCGGGCTGCCGACCGAGGCGATCGTCGCGCGCGGCCTGGTCCTGGTGCCGGAAGGGCGCCAGCTCTTCGCCGGACTGACGGTGGAGGAAAATCTTCGTATCGGCGCCTATAGCGTCGATCGCGGCTGGCAGTGGCGCCGCGACCTCGATCGGATCTATGCGCTCTTCCCGCGGCTTTGCGAGCGGCGGCGCCAGAGGGCCGCGACCTTGTCGGGCGGCGAGCAGCAGATGGTGGCGTTGGGGCGCGCGCTGATGGCGCGGCCCAAGCTCGTGCTTCTCGACGAACCGTCGCTTGGCTTGGCGCCGGTGCTGGTACAGGAGATTTTCGCCCTCATCCGGGAGATCAACCGGCAATCGGTGACCGTGCTGCTGGTGGAGCAGAATGCGCGCCAAGCCTTGCGCATCGCTGCCAGAGCCTATGTGCTGGAGAAGGGGCGTGTGACCTTGTCGGGAGATGCCGCGCGCCTGAGCGGCGATCCGCATGTGGTCGAGGCCTATCTGGGGTGAAGCCTGAAGCAATGGAAAGGGGGAAGCGATGACGAGAAGATCGAGAATGGCAGCGCTGGCGGCCATTGCCTTCGGCGCGTTGCTGGCCGGAGCGGCCAGCGCGGAGGAGGCCGGCGTGACCAAGGACAAGATCACGCTGGGCGCCTTTCTCCCATTGCAAAGCGGGCTCGCCGCCGGTGCCACGCAGATGCGCGAGGGATGCGATGCCTATTTCAAGGCGACCAACGAGGCGGGCGGCGTCAATGGCCGCAAGATCGAGTGGATCGTCGAGAACGACTCCTATAACCCGCAGCAAACCGTCGCCGTGGTCAAGAAGCTCGTCGATCGCGACGGCGTCTTTGCGCTCGTCTCGACCTTGGGCACGGTGACCAATCTCGCCGTGCTCCCGTTCCTCGCCCAACGCGGCGTGCCGATCGTCAATCCCGCTGGCGGCCATGCGCTCCTCAACCGACCGACCGACAAGAATGTCTTCGGCATCCTGCCGCTGAGCTCGGAGATCGGGCAGTCGATGGCCGAGTTCGCCACCGGCAAGCTCGGCGCCAAGCGCGTCGCGATCTTCTTCCAGAACGATCAGTTCGGCAAGGATCAGCGCGACGGTGCGGACGCGGCGCTGAAAGCCCTTGGGCTGCACGCGGTCGCGGAGGCGAGCTATGTGCCGAGCGATGTCGATGTGAGCGCGCAGGTGTCGGCGCTCAAGGCGACCGATCCCGATGCGGTGATCCTCGGCGTCATTCCGAAATTCGCCGCGCTCTTCGTCAAGGAGGCGCAGCGGCTTGGCTGGAAGCCGAAGATCGTCGGGCATAACACGGTCGCCGACCCCGTGGTGCTGCAGCTTGCCGGCGCCGAGGCGCTCGAAGGCGTCTATGTGAATTTGATGACGGCCGCCGAGACCATGGACACGCCGGCGGTGGCGCAAGCGAATGCGCTGCTCGCGAAATACTATCCGCAGACCAGGCCCGGCTATTACCCTTATCTCGGCATGGCCGGCTGCCTCATCATGGTCGAAGGGCTGAAGCGCGCCGGCGCCGATCTGACGCGGCCGAAATTGATCGCTGCGCTCGAATCCCTCGGACATTTCGCGCCCGGCCTGGTGCCGCCGATCGATTGGAGCCCGTCCCATCATGGCGGGCCCAAGAGTTTCGGCTACGCTCAGTGGAAGAACGGCAAGCTCGCCGTGCAAGGCTGGTGATTTATCGGGAGAGGAGATCGTCCATGAGCTACAAGGTGATTGTGCCCAAGGGATCGGCGCCGCCGCTCGCGCCCTATTCGCCGGGAACGCGGGCAGGGAATGCAGTCTATGTCTCGGGAACCCTGGCGCTCGATGCCAGCGGCAATCTCGTCGGCAAAGGCGATGTGAAGGCGCAGACGCGCCACATTCTCGAGACCATCAAGGCCGTGCTCGAAGCGGCCGGCGGATCGCTGAAGGACATCACCTTCAACCACATCTTCCTCGCCGACATGGCCGGCTATGGCGCGATGAACGAGGTCTATCGCGAGTATTTTCCCAAGGACCCGCCCGCGCGCTATTGCATCCGCGCCGATCTGGTCCGGCCGGAATTTCTCGTCGAGATCGCCTCGATCGCGCATCTCGACACCTGAAGGCACCGGCTTTGCGCTTTTGGGATATCGGCGCCGATCGTGATTCCCGGAGAGCCGGTCACTTCTCGGATTTTGGCAGCGTCTGCTGATCCTACGTGCAAAGGGACGGAGAGCGACACGAAAGGTCATACGCTCAGCTGCGGCGACGTTTTCGATCGGCAATGAGCTATCCCCGGCGACGCCGACAGGAGGCGCGTTGCCCAGTGCGTGATCGCATTAGATCGCGCTGGCCATTTCTCTCGTCATTCCCGCGAAGCTTGTCCCCGCGCAGACGGCGGGAATACAGCGGCTCTCTGGACCCCCGCTTGCGCGGAGTGACGACCGATCCGGTTCCATCTATTTCGATCAAGCTCTAGCTGTGCGATCGCGGTGGTCACGATGCTGCTCTCCCCGCAGGGACTGTGGGGTATCATCGCCTCGCGCGCTGACGCGCATTTCTTTCCCGTGCGGCGGCTCGTGCAGGTAGGGAACGGCGCCACGCGGCGGCGCGGATCCAATGCACGGGGGCATACATGATCTTCTCTTGCGTTGCCTCCTCCGGCGAGAACTCCTCCCACCATGCGTCTCTGCCGGCGTGGTGAAGAGTCCGTCGGGAAAGTCGCCTCTTCGATCGAGATCGGAGTGAACGACCTTCCCGAAAGCCTCGCCCACCCCGCCCGGGCGTCACCGCAAGCGATCAGATCTTGATCACATATTGCTGATTGTCGGTCGGGTTCTTGACGAGGTTGCAGACGGCGGCGGTGTCCGAGGGTTGCTGCTGCGGGAAGCTTTGCAGCACTTTGAGCTTCTTGTCCTGGACTTCGGCGATGTGGATGTCGAGGACGGCATGATGCGTCGCCTGATCGATGGTGACCTTGCCGCTCGGCGCCACGACGCTGATCCCCTTCTCCAGGACCTCGATCACCTTCATTCGATCGGTCGATTTCGCCTGCTTCACGGCTTCCGCCCAGAGGAGGAAACCCTGATATGTGCCGACGGCGAGGCCGGTGATATAGGGGTAATCCGCGCCGAAGCGCTTGTGGAAGCGCTCGACGAATGCCTTGTTGATCGGCGTGTCCAATTCCTGGAAGTAATTATAGGCCACGACGATACCGTTCGCCTCCTCGGGCGACAGCACGATGTGCTCGTTGCCCAGCGCGAAAGTGGTCGAGGCGATCGGAATCTTCTTGGTCATGCCGGCCGCCGCCCACTGGCGATAAAAGGAGATATGCGCGCCGCCGACCAGCGCCGACCAGACATAATCGGGTTTGGCCGCCTGGATCTTGGCGATGGTCGGGCCGAAATCGGTCACATTGAGAGGGAAAAAGTCGATCGCCACCGTCTCGCCGCCATTGTCCTTGGTATATTTTTTCACCCATTGCGAGGTGATCTGGCCGTAATTGTAATCGGCGGCGATGACATAGACCTTCCGGCCCCAGCGCTTCATCGCATAGGGCACGAGCTTTTCCATCTGCTGTGCCGGCGTCGAGCCCACCGTGAACTCGTTGCGATCGCAGACGCCGCCTTCATACTGCGTGTTGTAGAAATAGAGCGTCTTGAAGCGGTCGAGCACCGGGCGGATGACTTCGCGCGAAGCCGAGGTGATGCCGCCATGAACGACCGCGACCTTCTCCTTCAACGCCGCTTCCTGCGCGAATTGCGTGTAAAGCTGCATGTTCGATTGCGGATCGTAATTGAGCAATTTGATCGGCCGCTCGAGCAAACCGCCGGCCGCATTCGCCTCCTCGATGGCGAGCGTCAATGCATCGACCATCGGCCTGCCATAGATATCGAGGCCGCCGGAGAGATCGTGAATGCTGGCGACCTTGATCGGGTCGGCGGCAAGACCGAGACGTGCGAACCCGCCGGCGCCGGCAGCAAGGGCGGCCGCGGCGGTGGCATTCCGTAGGAACTCTCTGCGATTGAGCGTCATGGCTTTCTCCATCGGTTCATCATCTTCGACCGCCGCATGGCGATCATCCCTGGTCATGGACGACCATCTGCGTCGCCACGCTCTCGAGATCGACATCGAAGACCGTGAATGGATCAGTGCAGGTCTCGGCTGCGCTCGCCGCGCTACCGACGCTGCCTGGAGCCGCGCCAATGACGGCCAAGCCGATTACCGCCGCCAAGCCCATCTCCCCCCATGCGGTCCGAAGAGACCTTAATTGTTACGATAACAATACTCGCGCATTAAGAGTATTTTTTTGCGAATCCGCGCCCTAAAACCCGATTTTATAGGAAATTTTCCCAAGAACGCGCTCCGTGCCGCCTGCCAGTCACCACGCCGCTTTCCGGCACAAAAAGCGGCCGCCGGCGACTCGTCATGCACCGCGGAGAAAAACATATGGCCTTGGCAGGGATTTTTTTCGCGAACTGATCGCGTATATGATGGCTTCTCTAGGATGATTTCCTAAAGGATCTGGCCTTGACCGAATCGCGCGTCGCATCGCTCGATGCCATCGACTTCAAAATACTTCGCGAGCTACAGGTCGATGCGAGCATGCCGATCGAGATTCTGGCCGAGCGAATCGGACTGTCTCACACGCCTTGCTGGCGCCGGCTCAAAAAGATGGAGGACCGGGGATTCATCCGGGGCCGTGTCGTCCTCCTCAGTCCCGAGGCTCTCGATCTCGGCGTTACCGTCTTTGCGACGATAACGCTGAAAGCGCATACGGAAGATGTCCTCCTCGCCTTCGAGAATGCCGTGCGGCAGTGCCAAGAGATCGTCGAATGCTTTTCGATGACGGGCGATCGCGACTACATCCTGCGCATCGTTGTTGGCAGCGTTGCGGATTACGAGAAGATATTGAAGGAAAAGCTCCTTCACCTTCCCGAGGTGGCCTCGATCAATTCCGCCTTCGCGCTGAAAGAGATCAAATACACCACCGCCTTGCCGATTTAGGACAAGCTGGCAGGATTGGCTCGCGCCGGTCCCGTCCAACGAGGCTTCCCCGCGCTTGCCGCGGTCGCGGGCTTCGGCGAATATGATGCGGCGCAAGCAAGAAATCGGGCGATCGAGACCGGTCCCTCGCACGAAGAATAGCGGATTGCAGGGAAGGACGAGCCATGCTGAGTTTTGCCGACTATGCCGCGCGTGACGCGCTGGGCCTCGCCGAACTCGTGCGCGACAAACAGGTCAAGGCGACCGAATTGGTCGACACCGCGCTCGCCGCCATCGAAGCGATAAATCCCAAGCTCAATTCGGTCGCCTCGGTGGTCCCAGCCGACACGCTGCGGGCCGGCGCCGCCCGCTTGCCGGAAGGACCATTCACCGGCGTGCCTTTCGTCCTGAAGGAAATCGGCGCGCACGCGGCGGGCTTGCCATTCCGTTTGGGGAGCCGGTTGGCCGAAGGGCTCAGCCTTCCGCACGACACCGAGCTCATGAGCCGCTTTCGCCGCGCCGGCTTGCAGTGCATCGGCACCACGCCCACGCCGGAATTCGGTTTCTGCGTCACCAGCGAAGCCGTCTTCCACGGCCCGACACGCAATCCCTGGAACACCGAGTTGAGCCCAGGAGGGTCGAGTGGCGGTGCCGCCGCGTCGGTGGCCGCCGGCATCGTGCCCATCGCCCACGCCACCGATGGCGGCGGCTCCATCCGCATTCCGGCCTCGTGTTGCGGCCTTGTCGGTCTCAAGCCGACGCGCGGTCGCGTCCCCGCCGGCCCCGATGCCGGCGAGCCGCTGAGCGGCCTCGCGGTGGAGCTCGGCTTGACGCGGACGGTCCGCGATACAGCCGCCCTGCTCGATGCCGTCGCGGGGCCCGATGCCGGCGCCCAGAATTTCGCTCCGCCGCCGGCGCAGCCTTATCTGGAGCAGATCCGCCGGCCGCCGAAGCGCTTGCGGATCGCGTGGAATGCCAAGGCGCCCTCCGGCGTCGCCGTCGACCCGGCCGTGCTGCGCGGCCTGCATGAGACGGTCAAGCTCTGCGGTGAGCTCGGCCACGATTTGGTCGAGGATGCGCCGGCGTTCGAGTGGGAACCCTATCTGCGCGCCACCACCGATATCTGGACCGCCAATCTCGCCGTCAACATCGATGGCGTCGCAGCGGCCCTGGGCCGGGAAGCTTCCGAAGCGAACCTCGAAGCCTGCACCTGGGCCTGCTATCGCGCGGGGAAGGCCGTCACGGCGGCCCAGTTCATCGCGGCGCTGGCTCATTACAATTCCGTCTGCCGTCCCGTTGGACAATTCTTCGAACGTTACGACGTCCTCCTGTCGCCCGTCGCCGCCTTGCCGGAGCTAAGGCTGGGCGCTCTCAACCAGAACGCCAAAGGGATCGATGCGCTCGCCTGGGCGCGGCAGCTCTTCGACTATGCGCCGTTCACCAGCCTCTTCAACGCAACCGGCCAGCCGGCAATCTCGCTGCCATTGGCTTGGGCCGATGGGCAACCGGTCGGCATGCAATTCGCCGGGCGCTTCGCCGAGGAGGGGACATTACTGCGCCTCGCTGCACAGCTCGAGGAAGCGCGCCCCTGGGCGGCTCGCCGGCCGCGGGTTCACCTCGCCGCAGCCTAGGAACCGGCCAGACGGCTCCATCGCCGGCCGCTGTGTTGGGCAAGCGGAGGCTCCGAATAAGCGCTACGTCGGCAGCGGATGCAGAGCCGGTGCGCGCTTCAAGCTGAACGGTGCCATTGCTATTGTGATCGAGACATAGGGATATCATCGTCAAAGCGCTGCCGACCGCGGCGGGGTTGTGACGGAAACGGATTTGCATGTCCGCGATCAACCTTGAGAAGCTCCGTGGCTGGTAAGGACATCGCGCTCACATCCTCCGCCCCCGTAGCGGGGCGCTGTTTCGATGCCTATTGCATCTGCCCTGAGCCGGCGCGCCCACCGGCACTGCTGCTTCTGCCGGAGATGTTCGGCCTCACGCGGGCCATGCGGGAATCCGCCGATGGCTTCGCCCGCTACGGGCATGCCGTGCTCGCGCCTAACCTTTTCTGGCGCGCTGACCATCCCGAAACGCTCGGCTATGAGGGCAAGGAGCGCGAGCTCGCCATCGCCAGGCTGGCTGCGTTCGACGTCGAGCGCGCGGTCGCCGATATTGCCGATGCCGCGGCGGCCCTGCGCGGAATTGCCCGAACCGAGCGGATCGTTGCGATCGGTCATTGCATCGGTGGACGGCTCGCCGTGCTCGCCCTGTCGCGGCTGCGCCTGGACGGCGCGGTCAGCTATTACGCGCTTGGTCTCTCCGCCTATCCCCGGGAGATGCGTGCGATCGCGGCGCCGGTACAACTCCATTACGGCCTCGCCGATGAACACGTGCCGCTGCCGGAGATCGACGCGGTCGCGGCGCTGGTCGCCGACAATCGGCACGTCACGCTTTATCGCTATGCGCAGGCGGGCCATTCCTTCGTCAATCCCTACCGTCCCATGTTCGATGCCGCGCAGGCAGAGGCGGCGATCCGGCGGACCTTGGCACTCATCGGCGACGTTGCCGGTCGAAACCGGGAGATGGCATGATCCGACCTCAATTGGCGACAGGAGAGGCCCGGTTGGCGATGGACGATCCGCCTCGTCACCGCATGACCGCCGCGGCAGGCGCGAGTGAGTTGCGCAACGACGCTCGCCTCGGCGCCACCCTCTCGCCACCCCATCTCCGCGAGGCATCCTCTATCGCCGCGGCGAAGCTCAGTCTCCGTCATATTCGACGGGTGTTCTCCCTTCGCGGCGGAGAGGCAATGGTGGCGCTGGACGATGTGTCGCTGGATGTCCGGCCGGGAGAGTTCGTTGCCATCCTGGGGCCGTCGGGATGCGGAAAGTCGACGCTGCTGCAGATCATGGCCGGTCTCATGCCGGCGAGCGCCGGCGAGGTGAAGCTCGACGGTCACGCGGTTTTCGGTCCGCCGCCAAAGCTGATCTATCTCTTCCAGCAATATGCGAAATCGCTCTTCCCCTGGCGCTCGGTCGTGCGCAACGTCGAGTTCGCGCTCCAAAGCCGCGGCGTCCAACGGGCGGCGCGGCGCGGTCAGGCGCTTGAATATTTGAAGGTCGTCGGGCTCGACGGCTTCGCCGATCGCTATCCGTGGCAGCTTTCGGGCGGCATGCAGCAGCGCGTGGCGATCGCGCGTGCGCTTGCCGCCGAGCCCGAGGTGCTGCTGCTCGACGAGCCGTTCAGCGCCGTCGACGCGCTGACGCGCCTCGAGTTGCAGGCGCTCGTTCTCGATCTCTGGTCCAGGCGGAAGCTTACCGTCGTCCTGGTCACGCATGATGTGGACGAGGCCGTCTTCATGGCGGACCGCATCGTCATGCTGAGCGGGCGGCCCGCCAAGGTGACCAAGATGCGCGAGGTTGCGATTACCCGTCCCCGCGATCCCATCACCACGCGCGAGGATCCGGATTTCCTGGCGCTGCGGCACGATCTTATGGCGGAGTTGCTGGCGCGGCCGGGTGTGAACGAAGGCGGGCCTCTATGAGCAGGCTCGGCCGCGCCGCCGTGAGCGCCTCTGGCCTCGCCGGCATGCTGGCGCTTTGGGAAACCGTCAGCGATACGGGCCTCGCCAACGCCGCACTGCTGCCGCCGCCCTCGACGACCTTGCGCGCCGCCTGGGCCATCATTGCGTCGGGCCAAGTGCTCGCGCCGCTTGGCCAATCTCTGTCTCTTCTCGCCGCCGGCTACGCCTTGGCCTCTGTCCTCGGTATCGGACTGGGCCTGGCGATGGGCTGCAGCCGCAGCATCTACGGCCTGTTCGAGCCCTTGGTCGAGCTTCTGCGGCCGATCCCGAAGGCGGCGCTCGTCCCGCCTCTGTTCCTATTCCTTGGGATCGGCACGACAACGATGGTGACGATCATCACCATCGGCTGCTTTTTCCCGGTGCTGATCAACACGGTGCAAGGCGTGCATGGCGTCGACCCCGTGCTGCTCGACACGGCGCGCACCTTTCGCCGCTCGCGAGGCTTGACCATCCTCGAAGTGATCCTGCCGGCGGGGCTGCCGATGATCTTGACCGGAATGCGCGTCAGCCTCGCCCTTGGGCTCATCCTGGTGGTGCTGGCGGAGATGCTTGCCGGCAGCGGCGGCATCGGCTTCCTCATCCTCGATATGCAGCGATCGTTCGACATCGTCGCCATGTTCGCTTGGCTGCTGATCATGGCTCTGCTCGGGCTGATTTTGAGCCTCGCCTTTGACATCCTCGAAACCCGGGCCGTGCCGTGGCGGGCGCATTGACCATCCACCGCTTTTGGGAGCCGCCGATGTATTTCCGCCGATCACGCCGTCTCTTGCTGCTCGCCGCCGCCCTCCTCGCCTGTCACGGCGTTGCGCGGGCGGATGAGATGAAGACACTGCATGTCGGGATGATCCCGACCATCGATTTCGCGCCGTTTTATGCCGCCTTGACAAACGGCTATTTCACCGAGGAAGGATTGAAGATCGATCTGACGCCAACGACCGGCGGGGCGGTCGGCATTCCCGCCGTGGTGAGCGGTGCGCTCGACATCGCCGCTGGCAATGTCGTCTCCACGATCCTCGCCGCGTCGCGCGGGCTCGATATCATCGCGATCGCTCCGGCCAGCAAGGTCCGAGCGAGCGATCCCGACCTCGCGGCTATTGTCGCGCTCACCGCTTCGACGCTCCATTCCGGCGCCGATCTCAACGGCAAGACGCTGGCGGTCAATACGCGCGCCAATGTCCTCTGGCTCTATGGCCGCGCCTGGGTCCGCAAGACGGGGGGCGATCCGGACAAGGTCACGATCAAGGAAGTACCCTTTCCCCAAATGCTCGACGCGCTGAAAGGCCATCAGGTCGATGCGGCCTTCATGGTGAGCCCGTTCCTCAATGCGGCGCTCGCCGACCCGGCCTTTCAGCGCATCGGCGAGCCTTATCAGCAGGTGCAGCCCGACGTCGATGTCGGCCAGTACGAAGCAACCAACGCCTTCGTCCGCGAGCACCCCAAGGAGACCGCCGCCTTCCTGCGCGCCTTGCGCAAGGGCGCCGTTTGGTTCAACGCCAACCGCCGAACCCCGGCGCTGGCCGACATCGTCGCCGGCTACAGCCACTTGTCCGCCGGGCTCGTGGCAAAGATCGACCTCCCCGAGGCGCCTATGACGATCGATCCGGCCCAGATCGGAAAGACGATCGACTTGATGCGGCAGGAAGGGTTGCTGAAGGCGCCGATGGATCCGATGAAGATCGTCTACACGCCCGCGACGCGGCCATGATCGACAAGGAGACCGCCGCTCTGCCGAACGAAGCCGACGGTACGAGAGCGTCGCCCGCAACAGCGGCGGTGGGTGCTCCCAAGGCACGTTCCCGTCGTATGACGGCGCTCGCGGAGACCCGGATTTCAGGATTTGTCTTGGTGCTGGCGTTGCTCGCTCTCTGGGAAGTCTCGGCGCGCCTTCACTGGACCAGCAGCACCAATTGGCCTCCCTTCAGCGCGGTGGTGCATGCAGCCCTGCTCGGCATCGGCTCTCACGAATTGTTGGCGCCCCTTGCCGGCACGCTCGCTCGCATGCTCGCCGGGTTCGCCATTGGGAGCTTCCTCGGGATGGTCGCCGGTCTGCTGCTGGGAGCATCGCCCCTTGCCGCACGCGCGTTCAACCCGCTCATCGAGGTCCTGCGGCCGATCCCGCTCCCGGCGATCGTTCCGCCCTTGATCCTGTTTCTCGGCGTCGGCGATGGGCTGAAGATCTTCGTGACCGCGGTCGGAACCTTCTTCCCGGTGCTCGTCAACACCTTCGGCGGCACGCGCGACATCAACTCCACCTTGCTGCAGACCGCCGCGACCTTCCGCGTCGGCCGCGTCGCGACGCTGGCCCATGTGATACTACCGGCCTCGTTGCCTGCGATCCTCTCGGGCTTGCGCGTCGGCCTCGGTCTTGCGCTGGTCGTGACGATAACAGCTGAGATGATCGCAGGCGCCGGCGGCCTTGGCTATTTCCTCGTGCAGACGCAATATGCGATGCGGCCGGCGGAGATGTATGCGGCGGTGCTTTGCTTGGCAGCGACAGGCTATCTCCTGAACCGCGGCTTCCTTGCCATCGAGGCGAGACTCATCGTCTGGCACGGCTCAGGACATCGCCAATCGAGGTGATCGCGGCGCTCCTCGGGGTGGTCGGGACAGAACGCCAAACCGCGGCCGCCTCCCGACCGCGCACTACATGGCGGGAGCCGGCATAATGTGCCCGCATGCCGAACAGGTACGCGCGGCTTCGCTGTCGAAAAAGCGCCGATAGGCCTTCGACACCGGGTCGGCGGCATAGTCGGAGACCTCGAAGGTTTCCTCATGGAGGAAATGGTCGCACTCGGGACAATACCAGTGAAACTTGTCGATCTCGCCCGCGCGCCGGCCGCGCTCGATCACGAACAGGAGAGCATCCGGCGGGAAGCGCGGCGAATGCGGCACGCCACCCGGCGTGAAGATGGTTGATCCCTCGGGGAGAACGGCAATGTCTTCCCTGCCGTCCGGCTGGCGGTAGTGAAGATTCATCGTCCCCTTGATCATATACATGACCTCGTCGGCGGGGTTGAGGTGGAATTCGCTGCGATATTCGCGGCCGCGGGCGACGAAGGCGATCGAGCCGGGCGCTTGCCAGAGCACCGAGACGCGCTGTCCTGTTTCAATGAGGCGCCGGCCCCGCTCGTGCAGGTCGGCAATTGGCATTTGGATCATCGGTCGTTTCCCCGCTCAGCCGAAATAGACGACAGCGTCGACCTCGACATTGACGCCCTTGCGGTGTGGTGTGCCGCCGATGCAAGTGCGCGTCACCTTCTCGCCGGCCATGAACTCGCGGAAGGTCTCGTTGAAAGCCGGGAAGTCCGCGACGTCGCGCAGACACACCCGCATGTTGACAATCTGCGCCAATGTTCCGCCGCCAGCCTCGAGGACGGAGAGCAGGTTTTTCAGCACCTGCTTCGTCTGCTCCCGAATGTCGGTGGAGACGACCTCCTTGGTCGTAGGGTCGAGCGGTCCCTGCCCGGAGATATAGAGAAAGTCGCCGGCGCGGATCGCCTGCGCCAGCGGCGACGGTGCGCTCTTGTCGGTGAAGCCGGTGACCGGCGCCGTGTTGGTTTGGACGATGACCTTCGGCATTCGCAATCCCTCCGCTCTGATCACTGCTTTTGTCGGAATAGTGATTGATTTCGCCAGCCGCGCCAAGGGAGTCGTCTTTGCTCATCCGAGCCGCGATGCAGGATCTCCGTCACAATGCAAGATAGCGGGCATGGAGTTCCTCGCTCGCCGCCACTTCCCTCATGGCGCCCGAAAAGCGGATGCTGCCGCGCTCGATGATATAGGCGCGATCGCTGATCTGATTGGCGAAACGCATATTCTGTTCGGACAGCAGGATCGCCAGTCCCTCGCGCCGCAGATTGCGGATCATCGTCGCCATCTCCTCGACGATAACGGGCGCGAGTCCCTCCGATGGCTCGTCCAACAAGATGAGATCGGGATCGCCTTGCAGCGTCCGCGCGATCGTCAACATCTGCTGCTCACCGCCGCTCATATGTCCGCCCAGGCGGTCGAGCATTCCGGCGAGATTTGGAAATACCTCGAGGATTCGCTCCAACGGCCAGCGTGGCGCCCTGCCCCTGTAGCGACGGCCGACCTCCAGGTTTTCGCGTACGGTGAGCTCGCGGAAGATCCGACGCTCCTCGGGCACGTAGCCGATGCCGATACGACATATCCTGAAGGGCGGCAGTGCGGAGATTTCCTGGCCGAGAAACCGCACGGAGCCGGTCTTCTCGCGCACCAACCCGATAATGCTCTTCAGCAGAGTGGACTTGCCGGCGCCATTGCGGCCGAGAAGCGCCACCGTCTCGCCGCGGCCAACGACGAGGTCGACATTGTCGAGGATCCGAGCGCGCCCATAGCGGCTGCAGAGCCGGGAAATCTGGAGAAGCGGGACGTCCACCCGGGCCTAACCTTTCAAAGGGAATGTGAATGCACCTCTGTCGCGGCCGCGCCCAGATAGATCTCTTGGACGTGCCGGTTCGATCGAATGTCGCAAGGAGGCCCGACCGCAACGATGCTGCCACGGTTGAGCACGACAATATGATCAGCGCGTGACAACACGGTATCGATATCGTGTTCGGTGAAGAGGACGCCGATCTTTCGCTCCCGACTGAGGCGCGACACAAGCGCCATCAGATCCGAACGCTCGGCCGGCGCCATGCCGGCTGTAGGCTCGTCCATCAGCAGAAGGCACGGCTCGTTGGCCAGCGCAATTGCGAGTTCCAGGCGTTTGAGATCGCTATAGGCGAGCACGCCGCATGGACGGTCACCCTGCTCCGCCATTCCGACCGAGGCGAGCAGGTGATCGGCCTCGGCGCGGTAGAGCGTGCGGGCAGCCTGCCATAGCGTTTGAACACGCCCGCCGTGGGAAATCAGGGCCATCTGTACGTTTTCGCGAACCGTCATCGACGAGGCGGTCGCGGTGATCTGGAACGTCCGTCCCACGCCCATCTGAAAGATCTGCTCCGGCGACCGGCCGACAATATTGCGGCCCCCGAGAAGAACCTCGCCCGCGCTCGGATGGCATTGGCCATTGATGGCGTTGAAGCAGGTGCTCTTGCCGGCGCCGTTCGGACCAATGATGGCGACGATCTGGCCCGCCGCCACATCGAAGCTGACCTTGTCCACCGCCTGCACTGCCCCATAGCGAACACTCAGGCCGCGGACGAGGAGCAAGCTCATGGCTCATCACCACGGCGCCAAAGGCCGCCAACCGAGCCGACGATCCCCTTTGGAAAGACGAGGGCGATAAGGACGATCAGGATGCCGAGCACAAGCCGCCAGCTATCGGTGTAACGCAGGATTTCAGTCTTCAGGGCGAAAAAGCCGAGCGCCCCGACAATGGCGCCCGCAATGGCCTCGACGCCACCGAACAGCACCATGACCAAGCCGTCGATCGAACGCTCCACGCTGATCGCCGCGGGAAACACGCTGCCCTCGGCAAAGGTGAAGAGTCCGCCGGCGATGCCCGCGAAGAGACCGGCCAGGGCAAAGACGAACCATTGCTGGCGCCGCACATGAATGCCGATCGCGGCAGCCCGCGCCGGCGAATCGCGGCCGACGCGAACAGCATACATGAAAGGTGTATGCAGCAATCCGGCCAGAACCCCGACCCCGACGGCACTGACGGCAAGGACGACATAGTAGAAACCGATCCGCCCGCCAGCCACATCGGGCCACAGCCCGACGATGCCATTGTCGCCGCCGGTGAGGCTGTACCATTGAAACACCACGGACCAGACGATCTGGGCGAAGGCCAAAGTCAGCATCGCGAAATAGACGCCCGAGACGCGCACGCACAGCCAGCCGAAAATGAGAGCGGCGAACCCGCCCGCAACGGGGGACAGCGCCAGGGCCGGCCAGAATGACAGGCCCCCGTAATGCACGCTGAGCGCCACGGCATACGCACCAATGCCAAAATAGCAGGCGTGACCGAACGAGACCAAGCCGCCGGGCCCCAAGATGAGGAACAGGCTGCTGGCAAACAGCGCGACGATCAGCATGTCGACGAGAATGCCGAGGCCGTAGACGCCGAGCACCGTCGGCGCCGCGGCGAGAGCCACCAAGATGGCAAACGCGGTCGCTGCCAGAGCGGGGCGGATTGGACGCAATGGCGGCTCTTTCGCAAATTCGTGAGAGCGGGTCATGGGCTCCGCCCTTCCGAGCAGTCCCCATGGCCTCACCGCCAGCACGATCGCCATGACGAGGAAGGTGAGGACCAGCGTCAAGTGCGGGAAAAAGGCCACCCCGAAGGCCTGGATCTCGCCGATCAGAATGGCGGCGAGTAGCGCGCCGACAATGCTGCCCATGCCGCCGATGACGACGACCACAAAGGCTTCGACGATAGCGTTGGCGCCCATACCCAGATTCACGGCGGTCCGCTCAAGCTGGACGGCGCCCGCCAATCCTGCGAGGAACGCGCCAAGCGTGAAGACGCCGGTGAACAGCCAGGCTTGATTGACCCCAAGCGCGCCCACCATGTCACGGTCCTGGGTCGCCGCCCGAATCAGGACGCCCCAGCGAGTCCTGCGGAGAAGAAACCACAGCAGTGCCAGCATGACCGGCGCAAGCAGGATGACATAGATGTCGTATATCGGGGATCTCTGGCCGAACAGATCGATCCCCCCGCGCAAGCCGCGGACGCGGGGTGCCAGAAGATCCTGCGGTCCATAGATCAATAGCAGAAGATCGTCGATCATCAACGCGACACCGAAGGTCGCGAGGAGCTGAAACAGCTCCGGCACGTGATAGAGGCGCCGCAATAGCAGCATTTCCACCGCGAGCCCTATCGCTGCAACGACCAGCGCTGCGGCCACCACGCACATCCAATAGGTCGTGGCGCTGCCCTGGGCGAAGCGATCGACCAGCGAGAATGCCACATAGGCGCCGATCATATAGAACGCGCCATGGGCAAAATTGACGATCCGCGTCACGCCGAACACGACGGAGAGCCCGACCGACACGAGGAATAGAATTGCGGCGGAACTCAGTCCGTTGAGAAGCAGCGCAAGGACTTGGCCCACGGTCACGGCGTCTCCTTCGCCCGCTAGCGTCGCTCCTAACGCGCCTCCATCAATCCAGCGGCCTCATGCGGCGCACCTCCTGGTCGGAAGGCAGGTAATTGGCGCCATCTTCGTAAGCGAAATCGGTCATGGTGCCTTTGTCGTTCTTCACGGCGATCTTGCCGACAAACATACCCATGGTGGATTGATGATCGATCTTGCGGAACGTGACCTTCCCCCACGGGCTTTCCGCCGAAAGCCCCTCCAGCGCGTCGATCATCTCTTCCGTGTCGGTGGACTTCGCCTTCTCGATGGCCGCGGCAAGCGCCTTGATCGTGGTATAGCCGCTGACCGACCCGGCGCGCGGATAATCCCCGAAGCGCTTCTGATAGGCGGCGACGAAAGCTCGGTTGTTCGGCGTCTGGATTTCATCCCAGGGATAGCCGGTGACGATCCAGCCGACCGGCGCCTCGTCCTTGAGCGGATCGAGGAATTCGGGCTGACCGGTCAGCACGCTGACGACCGCCAGGCCACTGAAGAAATCGCGATCGTCGCCTTCGCGGATGAAGCGGACGAGGTCCGGGCCGAAAGTTGCGTTGAAAAGACCTTGCGGATGAGACGCGGAAAGCGCCTCGATGATCGCGCCGGCGTCGATCTTGCCCAAGCTGGGATATTGCTCCGCTACGAATGTCACATCGGGCCGCTTGGCAAGGAGCAGCTTCTTGAAATCATCCGCTGCCGAATGGCCGAACTCGTAGTTGGGCGCGACGATCGCCCATTGCTTGATGGGTAGTTTGGCAGCGCGCTCCGCCAGCATCGCTGTCTGCATGTAGGTGCTCGAGCGCACACGGAACGTATAGCGGTTTCCGCGTTGCCAGGTTATGGCGTCGCTTAACGCCTCCGGCGCCACGAAAAGCACCTTGTTCTTCTTTGCGAAATCCGATACCGCGAGTCCGACGTTGGAGAAGAACGTGCCGGTCAATGCGACCACTTTTTCATTGAAGACGAGTTCGTTGGCCGCGCGCAGCGCATCGTCGGGCCGTCCGTTGTCGTCTCGGCTGATGATGACAAGCGGCCGTCCCAGAACGCCGCCCTTGTCATTGATCTGCTCGAGCGCCAGTGTGACGCCATTGCGATAGGGCACCGTGAAAGCGGGCATGGCCGAATAGCTGTTGATGTCGGCGATTTTGATCGGATCCGCCGCGCGCACCTGCCCGATGCTTGTGAGACTCATCGCAAGGACCAGGGCAACTCCCAAGATCTTCATTGCACTCCTCCCCATAGATGCCGCGCCGGCTGTCGCCATGACGGTTGAATCAGTATGCCGGGCCGGGGTTTTCTCGCGTGTTTTGTGATCCGGCACGGTCCTAGTTCCGCGCAGCCGATGCAGGCGGGCTCAAGGCACAGGCGCCCCCGAGGCGTGATCGCTCACCCGCCGCGAGATGGATTTCCGCGACGGGGTGAAGACCAGCAATCCAACTCGGATGGCGCGAATAAATCTGCATGTCGTGGCCGGGCACGATCCGCTGCAGGCGATCCTCGCCGACCAAGGCCCGCAGCCGCTCATAAGCCGCCATGAGATTCCACGGGTTGCCCTGGAGATAGCCGGGCGGCCACATGCGTTCGATATTGGCATACCAATAGACACAGTCGCCGGCGACGACATAGGGCCCGGACGCGGTTTCGACTTCGACCCATTGCGAGCCGAAAGTGTGGCTGTCGGCAGCGAGCCGGCAATGCACGCCGGCGCTGATCTCCGCGTCGCCATCGACGAAGTCGACCTGCCCATCGGCCGCCGCGCGTTCAAATAGACGAAACGCCTCGATGTCCATGGAGGAGAGCTTCCATTGCTGCTTGCCCAGGCCGACATCGGCAATCTTCGCAAGTTCTTCCTTCCACATGTCATACTCGCGGCGCTGGCAAATGATGCGCGCATTCGGAAACGCCTTGAAATTGCCCGCGTGGTCGAAATGCAGATGCGTCAGCACCACAAGATTGATGTCTTCCGGGCGGAACCCTGCCTTGCCGAGGACGACCGCCGGCATCTCGATACCTTCAAAGGAACGGCCGGTCATCGAGACGCCGCTCTCGAAGCCTGTGTCCACAAGAATAAGGCGCCTCGTCGCCATGGATGGACCGGTGGCGATCAGGCTGTAATGCATCGGGATCTCGACAAGTCCCTGATTGCTGCAGATTGGGCAGCCCCCGAAAAAGTCGGCGGGCACGCGTCCGCGCGCAAAACAGAAATTCCAAATCGAGTGATCGTGCGGCATAAGATTCTCTGGCCTTCGTGCCCGATGGATGACCATTCTCCGCGGCAGCCGGTCTTGTTTCCCTTCTCACCTAGCGCATTATCGGTATCGCGAATTCCGCGCCGTCGCGGATGCCGGTGGACCAGCAAGCCCGCGACGTCTTTGGAACGGCCTCACGATGCGACCGCATTGACGTCCCCCCAAAGGCGCGCGACCTCGGCGAGAGGCACGACGTCGCCCAGGAGTGAGCGTATAGCGGCGAGCGTCGCCTCGTGCGCGGCCGCGGTATGCGACGCGACGCAATCCTCGGCGACGACGCAGTAATAGCCGAGCGCATGAGCGTGGCGCAGAGTCGCTTCCACGCAGACATTCGTCTGAACTCCCGACAAGAGGATGGTACGGACACCCAGCGCACGGCATTCGGCATCGAGAGAGGTGCCGACGAAGCCGTCGTAGCAGCGCTTTTCGATGATCCGTTCGTTCGGCGCCGGACGGGGACCATACCAGTCGTAGCCCCAAGTGCCGGGAATACAGCAACCATCGCTGATCCCGTGCTCGACCAAGCGGGCGCGCATGTTTTCCGGAAGGCCTGAGGGTTCGTAGTTCGCTCGCAGCCAGAGCACCGGCACGCCCGTGGCACGCGCCACTGCTACCAGCCGGTCGATTGGCTCGGCCACCCTGCGGCAAGCGCCCGCGTCTTTCTTGATGACCCGCTCGATAAAGCCGCCAGCGCCGCAGAAGTCGTTCTGCATGTCGACAACCAGAAGCACCGTATGCCGGGGCGCCACCCGCTCGCTCAGCGCGAGCAGCAGGTCATCGCGCCGGCCGAGCCCCGCCGCCGTCACGCGGCGATATTCCAGTCGACGCCCCCCATACCGCACCGGAGCGGGACCGACGGCACATAGAAGATAGGTTCGGCTGCTTTGCCCCCGGCCGCGCCGAGTGCCACGAGCCACGCCAGAAGCTCCACCGTGCCGCCATCCCCGGCGGCAATCATCTTCTCGACCGTGACCTCCCGCAGGACGCGTTCGACATCGCCCGTGGCCAGCGTCTCCAAGAACCAACGGTCGAACTTTTCATCGACCGCAAAGTATTTGGGCCCTCCAGGATCGTGCGAGAGCCCACCGGTTGCCATGATCGCCACGCGTTCCGGCCCCCGCCATGCGCGGATCACGTCAGCGAGAACGCGGCCAAATTCGACGCAGCGCGCCGGCGCCGGCAACGGCGGCACGACGCAGTTCATGTGGATCGGCACCAGCGGCACGTCGTGCCCGGGCGTCAGGAAGTTCAGCGGCACCGACCAGTTGTCGTCGAACTCGAGCACGTCCGAGAAGGCGAGATTGACGCCCTTCCAGGCGCATTCGCGCACGATCGCGCGCGCGAGTTCACGGTGGCCGGCAACCTCGTAGCTCGGCACGTTCACCCAGTCGCGGAACCATTCGGCCGGCCCGCGCCAACGCTCAGCGGTGCCGACACACCAGTCCGGAATATTCTCGAGACGGAAGTTGAGCAGATGGTCATTGGCGATGCCGACGATCACGTCGGGCTTGGCGGCGCGCAGCCGATCGGCCATGCGCGCGTAGCCGGCCAGAAGCTCGTCCCGTTCGTGTTCCGGCGCCTTGTCGAGCCACCCCGTGGCACCCGGCGCGTGGGCGAGCGCGATGATCGAGACGATTTCCGCCATGTGGCTCGCCTCCTATTTGAGCATCTTTTGCGCGTATAGCTGGGCCGCGGCGCTTTCATTGTGGTTATAGCTGGCGCCGCGAAACAGCCGCGCGATCTGCGGGAGGAAGTAGGGGTGAACGCCCAGCTCGCCCAGCCGCTCCAGATCGGCCGCGCGCAGCGCGCGGCACTCCTCGTCAGAGAGCCCATACTCTCGCATCAGCCCGTCGAGATCAGCGAGAAAGCGTTCTCGCAGCCCGGCATCGCGCCGCACCTCGAAAATGAGCCGATTGCATGGCAGCGTCTTGTCTGTTTGCATGATGCCCAAGGCAAGCCCTCCCGCCGGCAAGCGTCGAATGCGCTGCACCTTGCGCCTTATATCTTCGAAGCTATAATCGAATGCGTCAAGAGTAATCGATTATTCATGTGCAGAGACCATCCGGCCTGGCGTCTCCGCCACCGGGCGACAGCCTCTAGTGAGCGGGTTCGACGCTGCGATGACGCTACCCATGACGAATCTCGCCAAGACCGTTGACATTGCTGAGTCGGGGAGGAACTTGGCGAACAGCATCGCCACGCAGTTGCGGACCGATATCGTTTCCGGCGCGCTCCGGCCCGACACCAAGCTGTCGATCGACGAGTTGCGCAGCCGCTATGGCGTGAGCCTGTCGCCGCTGCGTGAGGCGCTGTCGCGGCTCTCCGCCGAAGGCTTCGTCGTGCTCGAGGACAAGAAGGGATTCCGCGTCGCGCCCGTCTCGCGCGACAATTGTCTCGAAGTGGCTCGGCTACAGGAGCTGCTGGAGACCCAGGCGCTGACCCATTCGGTGAAGAAGGGCGATGCGGCTTGGGAAGAGCAGATCGTCGCTGCTTACCACAGCCTCTCGCGCTTGGAGCGTGCGGAGCGCAAGGACGGCGCTGGCGTCGATGCATGGGAGCAGCAGCATCGGCGTTTCCATGCCGCATTGATCGCTGCCTGCGGCATGCCCCTGCTCCTGACCTTCTGCGCCGCGCTGCATGATTTTGCCGCACGGTATCGTCGACTGTTCCTGGCATCCCATCCTTTTGATTCGGACGTCCCGGGCGAACACAGGGCGATCATGGATGCGGCGCTCGATCGGAATGCGAAGAAGGCCTGCAGCCTGCTGGCAACTCATTTCGAGCGGACTGCCCAGAACATCCTCTCCGCCCTCGACAGCCCGCAATTGCCCTGAAGTGGGCCTGAGCGCGATGCCGAGACCACCGACATCCTCGAGCAGCACAGCCGCGGTTCCACGATCATGACGCCCTATCGGGTCGACGTTCATCACCACATCCTGCCGCCCCGATATGTCGCCGAGGTGGGCACGTCGCGCATCGGCCCGCTGATCGTGGCCGGCAAGACGCCGGAATGGTCACCCGCCCAATCGATCGAAGCGATGGACCGCAACGGCATCCTCACGGCGGTCACGTCGATCTCCGCGCCGGGCCTGTGGTTTGGGGATGCCAACGCCGCCGCGGACCTTGCGCGGCACTGCAACGACTATGCGGCCTCGATGCGGCAAGAACATCCGGGCCGGTTTGGCATGTTTGCGAGCCTGCCTTTGCCCGATATCGACGCAAGCCTGAAAGAGATCGCCTATGCATTGGACACGCTCCATGCCGACGGGTTCGGTCTCCTGACCAATTACGGCGGGCGTTATCCGGGCGAAGCGGCCTTCGTCCCGATCTTCGATGAACTCGATCGGCGCGGCGCCGTGGTGTATTTCCATCCGGCGGCAGCGCCTTGCAGCACATGCCTGCCCGAGATCCCAGCCGCGACGCTCGATTTCCCCTTCGACACGACACGTGCCGTCACCAGCTTGCTTTACAGCGGCACATTCGCGCGTTGCCGCAACATTCGCTTTATTTTCTCGCATGCGGGCGGAACCGTTCCCTTTCTCGCCGAGCGGATCGCGCGGCTTGCGGTGCGGCCCGAGTACAAGAAGCATGTGCCGGATGGCGTAATCGCCGAGCTGCAAAGGCTGCATTACGACACCGCCCTGTCGGCGAACCGCTCGACGTTCCGCTCCTTGATGCATCTGGTTCCTGCCTCGCAGATCCTGTTCGGCAGCGACTATCCCTTTGCGCCGGAGTCGACGATGGTTGCCACGGTGCGCGGCCTTGCGGAACTCGAGCTCGGCGCGGTGGATCTCCACGCGATCGAGCGGGACAACGCGCTGTGCCTCATGCCGATGCTCGCCGCCCAGCGGCGATGATGCCCCTCGCGTCGCGCGCTTCGCACCAGCGCCTTTGGTCAAGGCCGACGTGAAGGCTGAAGCGCCGTGCCTATCGCCGTCGCGACGACCTCGGCTTCCCGCTCCAGCAGCGCTTCGCCGCGCTCGCGGCTTGCCGCGGCGGGATTTCCGAGATAGCCGAGCGGTGTCGCACGCAGCGCATGCTCGTCCCCTTTGCGCCATTCCGCGAGGTCGGGCGGGCCGAAATTGGTCGGCGCGAGCCTGGGCAGGACGTCATGGCGGACCGCCTCCGGACAGATGGCCCAGACGAGCGACGTCTCCCAATCACCAGCATGGACATCGATATACTTGCCGCCGGGGGGAGATTGGCCCGGCGAGATCGCAAGATGCGGGTCGGCCGGATCGAAGCCAAGTCGGTCAAGCGCGCTCTGCGACACCACCATACGCCCGGCGATAGCGGCGGCTTCGCTCCCCTGCCTCACGCCTTGCAAAATCGTCTGGTTATGCACAGCGTCGCCATGACCTGAAAGACAGAACACCGAGGTGAAGCCATCCTTTTTGAGGCTGGCGAACACGTCTTTCATGAGTTCGATCATGACGGCCGGCCGCACGACGAAGGAGCCCGTGAATCGGCCGGTCACATGGTTCACGCCCCAATAGAAGGGCGGAACGATGACGCTTTCGATGCCCCGCTGGCTCAGCAGCCGTCGCGCCCGCTGAAGAACCGCAGAAGGCACATAGACATCGGTGGCGAGCGGCAGGTGCGGCCCATGCTGCTCAATGACACCGAGCGCCCAAAGGGCGATTGCCCCGGCCTTGGCAGCCCGTTCGACCTCGGGGAATGTCATGTCCGCCATCGTGTCTTGGAAGACCGAGCGCCCCGATCCAGCCGATCCGTTCTGTAGCATTCCGATACCCCTTCAGTCCTGCCAATCGGGCCCTGCTCACCGGCTGCACGATGGCCGAGTGGCTCCAAGACTATGCTCCTAGTTGACCTCCTTCGAGGATCATCTGCGGCGGCCGCCGCTCATTGCCATCCCGCGCGGCCTTACGCCCGAGGAAGCGGAGCCGGTGGGTGCAGCCCTGATCGGTGGGCGGCATCGGTGAGACGAGCTTCGCCGGTTGGTTGTGCGGCGCAGGCGCTGTTTGCCGCGCTGGGGGAACACGCGGAAGCATCGGGCGAGCTGCTGAGCTGACGTACCCGGTCAGTGTCGCAGCTCGATCCCAGATTCGCGGTCTTCTAGAGGAGCTTCTCTTTCTCCCTCCTGAATTGCTCGCCCAGCTTATCCAAGCCGTCATCATCGAACTCTTTTCGAGCGCTGGCAAAGCCGCGGCTTTCTTCCTCCCGTATGTGGTGGCGAACTAGCTCTTGCAGAACGGTCAGCCTGGCCGTCCACTGCTCGCTTTCCTTGCTCCGGCTGCGCGACAGCTCCTCGAGCTGCTCCTCGACAAGTTGGTGCTCAACATCGCCTTCTCGAGCGAACTTGCGCACCTCTTCATCTTTCGATCGCTCGAGCTTGCGGTAGAGGACCTTCGCCTCCGCATGAGAATGGGCAAGGAGTTTGGCTTTCATCTCGCGAAATATTTCGGCGCGCTGGCTATGACTGCGCACATCCAATATCCGCTCCAAAAGGGATGAGACCTCCCTATGGTCCGAATGAAGATCCTCTAAAATTCCCGTTCGGATCCCCAATACCTCTTTCAGCATGAGCTTCCTCCGTCAGGACCTACCAACGAATAACGTCAGAAGACAGCCTTCGTGCCAACCGGCAGGCGAAAGGCGGGGCAGGCATGGGCGCAAACACTCATGACTGAAATCAGCAACGACCGCGAAGTGCGGAAGCGCCGGCCGTCAGGAAATCGCTCGACCAGCCCTGGTTCGGCCCCTGCGGCACCATGAGCGGTACGCTGCTGCCGGGTGCCCGCTTGCTTCCGCCGCGCCTACCGCTTGGCCGTCACTGGGCAGGACTATCGCCGACTGCCGTGCTTCTTGTCCCCCATGGTTTGCTCGAGTGGCTCAAGCGCCTGCATTGCAGCGCGGCGAGAGATTTGGAACCAGCGGATATTGGATTCCAGGAGGCGCCGCATGCTCTCCTCCACGAACCGCTGCTGGCTCTGCGCCAGAGAAGACAGATCGCGGCAGGTCAGCAGCTCCTGTGCAAAGGAAGCATTGCCGCGCGCGGCTTCGCCCAACCATTCCGACCACATGGTTCCGGCCTCGGGCAGCGTTTGTCCGGCCGCAATCGGTATGCGCGCCAGTATCTGAACCTTGTCCATGAGGTCCCGCGTGACCTCATTGTAGCTGCGTGCCGCCGATTGCAAGGATTGGAGGGCGTGCTCTCCCTGCTTTGTGACACTTTCCGCCAATTGTTGTTGTCCGACCTGCGTTGTTTCGGCCACTTGGCCGATGCGATCGCTGAGCTCGCGCACGCCGGCCCGGGCATAGGCGAGTTGCGTCTCAAATTCCTCGTCCCCCTCCGCCGCGGGCTCCTTCTTGGTCTCACGAAGACGTTGGACCAGATCCTTTGCCGCTTCATCATCAAGCGCTCGCACCAGCGGACGCAGCACTTCCCGCTCTTCCGCGCGAAAGCCTTCCTGGAGCTGGCGCTTTAGCTCCTTTAGCTTGCGCGCATATTCCTTCTCGTCGTCCGGCAGCGCGTCGATCTCGCTGGAGACTTGACGAATGCGCTCGCTTGCCTTACGTGCGGTCTCGGTCCCGGACGAGGACACATCCTCGCTGCCTTCAAGCACCGGGATTATGTGTTCCTCTAGTGCACGCTCATCAAAATCCAACTGCTCGCGAAGCTGTTCGCACAGCCGCTCGCGTCGCTTTGTCGAGGTGCTCGAGGTCTTCGAGAGCTTGCTGATCAGATCGATCGTGCGCTCGTGTTCGCGCTTCACAAAATCGAGCATATCCATGCGGTCACCTCGCGATGCAGTCCCTCGGCGGGAAATTGATGAGCAGCGGAATACGTGCTCAACGACCGCTGCCGACACCTGTTCCTCGCGAACGGCGTGCTTTCAGGAACGCGGCAGCAGAACGCCGGCACGGATCGGTGTGAACGTACCCGGCGAGAAAGGCGACAGACGGTGCCAAGTCTTTCCAATGACGCGTGCGATCTGACGACGGTCGCCCGTGCCGCGCGATAGCGCAACCATCGCTGCCTCCGCCGTGTTTCATCCGGATGAATTGATCTCAGAGGGGAGAAATACAATGAACCGCCGAGATACGGAGGCCCTGAACGAGTTGATCGAAGTCACGATCGACAGCGCGGATGGCTACCGCGAGGCGAGCAAGAACGCGTCCAACCCGAATTTCGAACGGCTGTTCGAAGACCGCGCGACCTCGCGCAATCAGATTGTCCGTGTGCTGCAGGAAAAGGCAAGGAGCCTTGGCGGCAATCCGCCGGATGAGGGATCGATGCTGGCCTCGGCGCATCGAATGTTCGTCAATCTGAAAAATACGGTCACGGGTGGTGACGATAAGAGCGTGATCGAAGAAGTCGAGCGGGGCGAGGATCACATCAAGGCGAAGTATGAAGACGCACTCAAAGATCCCGAGTTGTCCGCGGAGATCCGTACGACGATCTCAAGCCTCTATGAGGGTGTTCGCGCCGATCATGACCGGATGCGGGACCTGAAGCACAGTCTCCAGCGCGCGTAGCGATCCGGTATAAAATGGGGGACTGCGTCTCGCGCTATCCCCGGAGGCGCCGCGGCTTGGGGACCCCAGGTTGTCTTCGCCGAGCCTGCGTGGCCGGCGCCCGCATCACTCGATCCTCGCTTCACCGGCTTGGCCGGCGCATCGGCCTGCCAAGCTACTCATCCTGAACGCGGCGCACGAGCAGGCAACCGGGTTGTTCGGTAGTGCCAAGACATCGTCGGTGCGGTAAACTGTCTCGAACTTCAGCCTGATGAGCGGGCCACGGACAAAGACGCGGTTACCGCATTCTCGATCATATCGTTTCTTATCGCCATGGGCGTGCTCGCGGCGATCATCCTCTGACGCGCATATCGTCGGCGATCATCGGCGCCCTTGCGCCGCATCATCTCGACGATCTCTCGCGCCATCACCTCATCCCCCGTCAACTCGAACCCGAGCCTGGTTGCGGATCATCATCGCCCTCGTGACGCCTGGCGAAGGCGAGCGGCAGAGCACCGACATTCGCGATGTCGCTTTTTGGTGCTCTATGCCTAGGGCTTGGCGAATAGCTCTGTCGAGGTGATGAGGGTCACATTTCCGTCCAGTATCGGCTTGGCGATGCCGAAGAACCGGGCAACGGTCGCGGAGCCGTTATGCCGTTCCATGGCGGCCTTGTCGCGAAACCGCTCATAAGTCGTGAACACGCATGGGTCAGAGGCGTCCTGCGAGATATAAAATCCCACGGTATCGGGCTCGTTCGAGCGCACATTCTCGGCAACTTCGATAAGCGCTTGCCGCATGGCGGCTTCATTTCCCTTCTTCGCGCGAATAATCGCCGTGATCGTCAACATGTGAGTTTTACCTCCCAATTGGAGCGTCGCTGGCATGCCTCGGTCAGCCGGTACGGATTATAGGCATTTCGACAGCGAATAGGCCGGCGAGATGGCGTGGCCCGTCCAGTATCGGCGCACTTCAGAACGTAGACGCCTAACTACCACGCCCGTCGGTCTTTTGTTGGCCAACCGCTGGTGGCCGATGGCGCCGGGACGCAGGGGTGCCGCGTTGGCCGGATAGAACCGAAGAGGTGACAAATGGCTATTGCAGGAGAAAAGGGGCGGTTGATTTCGGCCGACAAGGTCGAAGGCACGTCCGTGGTGAACGCGAAAGGCGAGAATCTCGGCCATATCTCGGAGATCATGATCGACAAGATCTCGGGCGGAGTGGCCTATGCGGTGTTGAAATATGGCAGCGTCATCGGGATGGGCGGCAAGCTCTTCGCGCTGCCGTGGGAGATCCTCAAATACGACACGCGTTATGACGCCTATGTCGTCGATATCCCGGAGGACAAGCTGAAGAGAGCACCCAGCTTCGACGCCGACAATCCGCCGGACATGGCAGACCCGCAGTGGAGCACGCAGGTCCGGCGCTACTACGGCGTCACGGTCGGCTAAGTTCACGCGGTCGGAAATGTTAGGTGCGGTGCCCGCTGTTCGTCCCCGTTGGGGCGACAGCGGGCGCCCTTTCCTTCAATAGATTGGGACCGATACGGAGGCGGCCATACCCATGTCCCAGCAACCAGGAAAGCCCAAGCCGCCCGGCAACCCACCGAAGACTCCCGATCACGACGTTCCGCCGCCGGTCGAGGAGCCGCCCCAACCCGTGCCGATACCTCCCGAACGCGATGATCCGCCGCCGATGCACGGTGGTCGTCGCGGATAGGCGTCGCTTTCCGATTTCGAGGTCAATAATCGCCTTGTTGCGACCAAAGCACGCGGCGCCGAGTGAGCTTAACGGCGCCGCCGCACAGCGCCGCCTGCCCAGCGGAAGAACTTAATGTAGACGCGCATTCGGCCGAGTGCCGGCGATCACTGGTGGCGCCGCTCAGGGCGCGCGTGTTGATCTACCCC
>DATGMP010000079.1:0-3518 GCA_035293565.1 Alphaproteobacteria bacterium
CGTGGCAGCAGCGGCGCGATCACGTGCCACTCGAAATTCGTCAGATCGTAGCGACCACCCATCGTAAGCTCCCTTCAAGGAGCTTGAATCACGCCTCGCCGCCGTGCCGCTACCCATTTATGGGTACACGCCCTAATAATCCGGACAGAAGCGAGCGCGGCCGGTGCGTGCCGTTCAAGCGGTTGGAATGGGCCGCGCGGGTCGCGGCGATGACGTTGGCATACTTCACCGCAAGTTCGCCCTGTCGTGCCTTCGCGGCTTGCCACAGCTCATCATCGACGATGCGAAGCTCGGGAACTTCGGTCGTGATCCATTTGTCGCGCGGATTGAGGCGCGAGACGCGCCTGCCGGTCGCCGGATCCTTGACGTAGCGGAGCCGGTTCCAGACCAGCTTGCCGATGTAGAGTTCGTTGTTGATGAGGCCGGTGCCGCGCGCGGCGTGACCGCGCAGGGTGGAGTCCGTCCACAGCGCGCCATCGGGGCCGGGAATGCCTTCCTCATTCAGGCGCCGGGCGATCGCGCGCGGGCTTATGCCGGCGGCGAAGGCGCGGAAGACGCGGCGGACGATCTCGGCCTGCGCCTCGTTGACGGTGCGCTCGCCGCGGATCGGCTCACCCTCCGCGTCGGTGTGCTTCACCACGTCATAGCCGTAGCAGAGACCACCGCCGGACTTGCCCTTTTCGACCCGACCGCGGATGCCGCGATGCGTCTTGGCGGCAAGGTCCTTCAGGAACAGCGCGTTCATCGTGCCTTTGAGGCCGACATGAAGCTCGCTGATCTCGCCTTCGCTCAACGTGACGATCTGCACACCAGCGAAGCGCAGATGCTTGAACAGCGTCGCCACGTCGGCCTGGTCACGGCTCACGCGGTCCAGAGCCTCGGCCAGCACGATCTCGAACCGGCCGCGCTGCGCATCCTGCAACAGCGATTGGATGCCGGGACGAAGGATTACGCTGGCGCCGGAGATGGCGGCGTCGTGGTAGGTGCCGACCACCTTCCACGTCTCGCGCGCGGCGTGCTCGCGGCAGATACGAAACTGGTCGTCGATCGAGGCGACGCTCTGGTTGTCGGAGGAATAGCGGGCATAGAGCGCAACCTTGGTCATCGCATCGTCTCCTGGGCGATCAGTCCTCGCACCGCTCCGGCGGCTCATTGTCGTTCGCGGCCTTCAGCCGCTCGAATGCCTCGCGTGCCATCTGCCGGCCGATCAGGCGGGCGATCGTCAGCACCGCCGCGTCGATCCGAACCGATGTATCTCCATTGCCGTTGTCGTTCGCTGCCGGCGGCGGTACGTCGTCGGCCGCGCGATCCTCGTCCTCGATCATCGCCGCCCTCGTCCAGGAAAATTCCGGTCGAGAGACAGACTTGGGCTTGAGACGGCATGCGGTCAATGCCAATATTCCATTTGTATCAGTAACTTGCGTCGTGCTACAGCGCACGACAGGCGGCTCGGGGAGCCTCCAGGGCGCTCAAGGGATACAACAACAGACGGCTCGAAAAAATTTCTGTTCACGTTCGTTGCTTTCCGACTGTTCTGATCGCGTCGGCAACGACGCCAAGCAGAAGGATGAGCTTGAGCGGGTCGTCCATCAAAGGCAGAGCGCCGAAGCGCTCATACCAGTGCGCCGCTTTGTCGTCCTTCGCGTCGATGGCAAGCGCGACGCCGCCGACTTGTGATGCGACGGCGAGCGCCCGCTCTCCGCTCGCTAGCAGCAAATCGCCACCCAGCCCTTGACCCTGCATGGACCGATCGACGGCCAGGCGCCCCAGCCGAAAGACCGGCACGTCGTAACGGGCGAGCTTTCTGGTCAGGTTCGCCGGTACGCGAGCGAACTCGATGGAGCCTGGACTGATCGAATAGAAGCCAAGTATGCGCGCGGGCTCCGCTGGCGATACCGCCACGAAGGTCTTGGCGCCGCCGGATTCGTGGTTCTGCCGGGCATAACGGCTGAGGTATTCGTTCAGGTCCGGCGCGCCGCAATCGAAGTGCGTGCGGTCGTGCTGCCGGCCGATAGGCTCTTCGCGCCAATCCACCAACAGGATCAGGTCCGGGTCACACGGCGGCGCGCGGCGGCCATTAGGGCAGGGGTTGGCTTGGGCGGATTCTCCAGAAGCTCTAGCACACGCACGGTATCGCGTTCGCTGAGCACGATGCGTTCGGCCCGATCCACCACGTCGCGGGCAGTGGGCAGCACGTTGCGCATGATGAAGCTGGTCACGTCCAGTCGCTCATAGGCAGCGGCCTGTGCGAGTAGCCGCTTTTCGTCCTTGGTAGCCCGCAGCTCGATCCTGTCTTCCCGGGCTGTTGTGGTTGCCGGCATGCCAGCCTCCATATTCTCCATATATGTACGTACTATATCCGTACAGACGGATAAAAGTCAACGCCAAGGTTTTCCTGGCGGTTCCCAGGGCTTCCTCAAGCCCTGATTTTCCATTTGTGCTTGGCGAGCTTTTGCCGGGCCGGTTGAGGCGGGCTGTCAAGGCCGCAGCCGCGCTTTGCGCTGTGGCGCGAAGCGCCAGCCTTGACAGTCCGACGCGGCCCGGCAGGCTTGCCGGCAAGCACAAATGGATTTCCATCGCCGCCCGCAGGCGGCGGACCGAAGGATCAAGCCCCGTTGGCCTTGTCCGCCTCGGGAGGCTCGTTGTCGTTGTCGGCGCCTTTGGCCATCATCTGTGCGACGGAATCGAGAAACGCCTGGAACCGTTTCTCCCCCACCGCCTTGGCGTCCTCGCCGGGTGCAGGCAGGGTGGCGGCGTAGATCAGTTGATGGCGGATGAAGCGATAAAGGCTGTGGCTGATGAAAACGCACTCGTTGCTGGTCCTGCTCACCTCGCGAGCGAGACGGTCGAGCTTCGCGTTCACGTAGTCTTCCGTCTGCGATGCCGATCGCCGGTTCATGTAGGCTTCGACCATCTCCAGCAGCAGGTCGGATCGCGAGCGTTTCTGGCTCTTCGCCATCGCGGTGAGCCGCCGGCTCAGCTCGTCGGGAAGGAATAGCTGGTGACGTGTCTTGCCGCGAATCATCGCTCGACTCCGATGCGAAGCGGATCACGGCTGCGCTCGGCGACGCAGCCATCGTCCAGAATACGCCCGAACAAATCGAAGCGTTAGAGACCTTTTCTGCTCCCTACTGCGCCTCTGCCCTACGAAGTGGCTCACAAGGACGGTCCCCCGCGTCCGCGGCCGATCGTCCAATCGAAACCGTCGCCATGCGGTATACCCGAAACGGCGCGTCCGATATGCCGCTCCAGCGCCGGCTTCCAGGGGACCAGCGTGAACTCCAGCGATTTTTCGATGAGCGCGAAGCGTCCGCTCGCCAGATCGACGGTCTAGCGATAGACGCCATCGACGCGGACGCCGGGGATCGGATCGACGAAATTCTTTCCGATCTGGGCTTCGAGCTGGGTTCCGACCTGCCGCACTTCCCGTTGGCGGAGAACCTCCAGGATGTCCTTCCGGAAGAGGACATCCTTGCCGTCGCGCTGCATCAAGCCCTGCTCGATCAGCCATTGCTGCC
>DATGMP010000080.1:0-92287 GCA_035293565.1 Alphaproteobacteria bacterium
AGACACTTCGCCATCAATCTCGCCCGCCAGGCCAACGATAAAAAAAGCATCAAACTCCGACGAAAACTCGCCGGATGGAACGACAAATACCTCGCAGAAATCCTCGGCGTAAAACCGCGTTAACCCGGATTCACTGCCCTGCACGCGCGAGTGCCTCGGATGCGCAGGAACAGAGGCGTCAGATGGGCCCTGGCGCCCCCGCTTCAATGAGGCCGAGGCGCGAGTGCCTCGGATGCCGTAATCGCGCGAAAGATATTTGGAGCGCGGCACGAGCAGCACCTCGCCAGGCTCCAGGCCTGCCTTGGCAGCGGGAGAAGCAGGGGTAATTTTCGCCAAGAAAAAGCCTCGGCCGACTGGAAGTTGAAGAAGGTTCGACATCACAGCTGGTGTTTGGACACCTTGAATGCCTAGTGCAGATTGAGACGGCGAGGGCGAAGCAGCACGCGGAGTGGCGCCTGCGGCCGGAGCTCCTATTGCGACATTCTTGCCGCCGGTGAGCTTGTCGACGGCCTCGAGTTGAAGGGCGATCATCTCGGGGGTGATTGGAAGAATCAGGGCATCTCCGCTATGAGCGGATAGCTTCACCCTGAACTCGGGGTGAGTCATGCGGCACCTGCCTGAGGAAAAGCGACTACGGTGGGGCGACCAGCGCAGTGTGACGCCCAGTCGGTCATAAGGCGTCGGCGGCGCTCCAGAAGGTCTCCTCGCTGATAAGCGGCAACCGTCTTGTCGCCGACCACATGGGCAAGTGCGGCCTCGGCGATGTCCGCCGGCCGTCCCGTATCGGCGGCCCAATCCCTGAAGGTCGACCGGAAACCGTGAGTCGTCAGATCGTCCCGCCCCATTCGGCGCAATAGGGCGAGCATCGCCATGTTCGAAAGCGGCGAGTCCTTCTTGCCGCCTGGAAACACATATTCGCCGTCGGGGTCGAGCTTTCGGGCCGCTTCAAGCACGGCGAGCGCATCGTCGGACAGGGGGACTCGATGTTCGCGGGCGGCCTTCATCCGATCGGCTGGAATCGTCCAAATTTTTTCCTTCGTATCGATTTCGGCCCATCGAGCCCCGATCACTTCCCCAGTGCGCGCGGCAGTCAAGATCGCGAAGCGAAGGGCGAGGGCGCCGGCGCCTTCCTGGCCCGTCAACGTGTCCATGAACGCGGCCATGTCTTTCCAGGGCAGCGCAGCATGGTGCTCAACCCGGGCGACCTTTGAGCGCTTTGCAAGAAGGTTTTCCAGATGCCCGCGCCAGCGAGCGGGGTTTTCGGCATCACGCCATTTATGCGTTGCGGCGTAGTCGAGCACGGCCTCAATCCGGCCGCGCACCCGGGAGGCAGTCTCCGGCTTGGCCGTCCAGATCGGCTCGAGGATCTTCGTGACATGGGCCGTGGCGAT
Source organism: Alphaproteobacteria bacterium (assembly GCA_035293565.1). GTDB lineage: Bacteria > Pseudomonadota > Alphaproteobacteria > BOG-932 > Roseiterribacteraceae > DATGMP01. The sequence continues at coordinate 1,392 of DATGMP010000080.1, forward strand.
ATCCGAGACCGAGAGCTTTCCGATCGTCGGGTAAGCATAGGCGGTGAGGGTGGTGGTCCATTGTGCTGCGTGCTTCTCGTTGCGCCAGCCCGCCCGGTGCGCCTTGATGTACCGATCGGCGCAGTCCTGGAAGGTGATGGCCTTTGCCGCCTTCAGCCGCTTGGCATTGCGCTCGGCATTGCGGGCCTCGATCGGGTCGATCCCGTCCAGCAACATCTCCCGGCACCTGGCCGCGCGCTTCCGAGCTTCGCCTAGGCCGATCGTGTGCAGCGGACCGAGCCCCATTTCCCTGGCTCGGCCATTCAGCATAAACCGAAAGATCCAGCTCTTGCCGTTCTCACCGACATGCAGCCATAGGCCGGCCCCGTCGCCATAGAGGCCCGGCTTCGTCGTCTTCTCGACCTTCGCCGGCGACAGTTTCTCAATCGTGCGTGCCATCCGCCGTCAAACTCCATCCCACGTCTGATCCCACAAACATTTGTGGGATTAGCATGCACGGCGTTGCACAGTCAAGCATGCGGTTATTGTAATAAGTGGCGGATTTATGCGGTTTCTGAGGCCATCTGCGCATGCCGGTGCGCAGAATTTGGCGGATGGGGTGGGATTCGAACCCACGGTGACGTCGCCGCCACGCCGGTTTTCAAGACCGGTGCCTTAAACCGCTCGGCCACCCATCCTAGAGAATTCGTCCTAGCGTCACGCGCAGGGGTCTATCAAATTTTATTCGATTGCCAACAAATTCGAAAATAGGAATTCTTTTAGAAGTTGAAGGAGAGGCTGATTGCTCCGAAGTCGTCGTTTCCGTGCTGACCCCTGAACTCCTGAGTGCGCAACACCTCGGTCAGGGCTATGCGAACACCGTAAATGATCAAGGCGACGCCGCCTTGAACCTCGCCGACAAGAGTCTTCTTGGGAACCGACAGGCTTTTGGCAAAGCTGTTGCCGTCGAGGAAAATGTTATGGCCGACGACCCGTCCGTCGGCTCCGGCGAAGAAATAGAATCCAAAATCCCGTCCGGTGTCCTCGCCCGACAGGAAGAAGTCGGAGCCGGTGAGCCCCGGCCGAATGCGGGGCGGACCGTAATCGGCCGGCAGATCGCGGCCGAGCCGAATTATTCCGCCCGCTGAGCCATCGATCATGACATTGCCGACCTCGGCCCCAACGCTGGGCGTCACGTCGAACCCGAAGCCGCCGATCTCGGTCTGCCAAATCGACCGCCATTTGTGATCATAGGAGATCAGCAAGCCGGGCTCGCTCTTGAGCTGATTGTTCCATCCCTTCGGATCCTCGTTGGCAAAGGCCCAGCGATGGAAATCGCGCTGGACCGCCTTGCCCTCGGCCGCCCTGCCGACCACGCCGAGCTCGAACTCCAGCGTGTCGAGCTCGCCCAGAATGGCCGGCGCGGTCGGATCCGGTCTATTGGTCTTGATGAGGGTGAGGCCGGCATAGAGCCAGCCCGCATAAGGCCGATCGTTCAGAATGGGCGCCGAGGTCTTGAGATTCTGGGGCGTGAAGAGACTCTGTCCGAAAGACCACCCCACCCGCTCATTGCTTCCCATGTCGCCGATGAAGGGGAGCGACCGCGCCAGCCGCTCGACCGCGCCCAGATCATCTGGGGCACTCGGCGGCGGCAGCCAGTCGAACCTCAGGCCGTTCGTATAATGCCGGTCCCGATTGTTCGGACTGAAAAAATCGTTCTCCACCTGGATGTTGAGGGTGCCGTTGTCGGGTGCCGCCGCGGCCGGAAAGCCAAAAGCTTGCAGGACAATCAGCCCTGCCAGAGGCAGCGCTCCACGCATCTGTCATCGAGCTCCATGCTCCGACGGCGCAGCTCGCCGCCTGGCAAATAACATCTCGGGAGCCGGAAATGTTCAGCGGCAGAAAGGCGCGGCCGGAAGCTGAGCGGTCCAGGCCCGCGTCGGAGGAAGGTCGACGGGGTAGCGGAAACTGCCGATCGGGCGCCATTTGCCTCCATCGTTGAGGAGGAGGCTCGCTTGACCTGCCGGTAGCGCGATGCGTTCGCCGCCTCCGCCATCCGCCTCCATCCCCGGAGGCGTGCAGGAGATCAGCGCATAATTATCGCCCTTCTCTGCGGCGATCTTGAGCGTCTGGGGATCTGCGGTCGGAAACGCGTCGAACGACGACAGGGCATGACGCGGCGTTGTCATCGCGAGCGCCACCCGCAGCATATAGGCGACGGCGTTGTTGTCGCCGGGAAGGAGCAGCGCGACATGATCACCGTCGCGCATGTGATGCGCGGCGAATTTCGCCAGATCCCAGACAAGCGGCTGGGGTTCGCGTCGATCGAACCTGATCCAGGACGAGGCGACGACCGGCGCGGCGAGCGCGATGACGATGGCGCCGGCCTCGAGAAACTGCCAGCTGGGGCCAAGGTCGGGGGCCCCGCGCTCGAGCCAGGTGGCATGCACGATGGCCACGGCGGCGAGCGTGGCGAGAAGGCCTAGATGCAAATTGTACCGGAAGAAGGAATGCGCCGAAGCACCCATTCCGCCCGGGAAATGCGCCACATAGGTGAAAGCAAGGAAGAGCGTGTAGAGGATGGTCATGCCGGCCGTCAGGAGGAATAGCCGTACGACCGGCGTCTGATGCCATCTGAGCGTAAGCGGGATCGCGCCCAGCGTCACGCCGTAGAGCAGAAGAAAGAAGGGAAGTCGCTCCCAAATATGCTGCCCCATGCTGGCGATGATCTGCGGCAGTTGGGCGAAATTCCATTGAGAAGGCGGCAAAAAGGTAAGCTCGGCATCCGGTGAGAAATGCCTGCTCACATACATGCGCCAAACGCCCCAGAGCAGCATCGCTGGCAAGAAGGCGGGAAGAAAGGACGCGATGGCGCGCCGGGGGCCTATGCGGCGATCGAAGGCGGCGATGAGGAACGAGACGCCGACGATGCACGCAACGAGGAAGATGCTGACCTGCTTGATGGCCACGCCGGCAAGCAGCACGAATGTGAGGGCGAGCCGCTCGTGATCACCCGAACGCCCCGCCGCGCGCGCGGCGATCAGCCTTTCGGACTGCCAAGCGGCGAAAGCCATCGCCACCGCGATGGCCGGATCGCCGTAGCCGCTGAACTGGATTTTGGGATCGAAGCCCGGGTTGAGGAAGGTCGTCAGTAGCAGCGCCCCGCCGACGGCGTACCAGGAGGGCGGTGCGCCATATCCGACCTCGGCGCCGCGCATGCTCCGCGCCAATAATAGCGCAAAGGCGAGCTGAAGCAGCAGATTTACATGCGTGAGGGCGGCCGGTGGGAAGTCCGGCGCGAGCAAGGCCGGAATGAAAGCGGCGAGCTGAAGATTATAGGGAAAGGCCGGCCAGACCGCGAGCATCGGCGGTCGGTCGATGCCGGGGAATCTGCCGTAATCATAGAGATACACTGCGTTAGGCAGCTGGTTGGTGAAGGTATCGGGCAGGGCCGGCATTGCAGAGGCGAAGACTGCGATCAGGGGAAGCGCCAGGGCGATGAGACGTCCCAGGGCCACGAGGTCGCTCCCCGCGAGCCTGCCCCTCGGCAGCAGCGCGGCGACCGCCGCGACCGCGATCAGAGCCACGGCCGGTGTTCGCATGTTTTCGGGAGTCAGCACGCCCCAGAGCGTCAGCACCAGCGAGATCAGCCCCCAGCCGGCTACCAGCGCCACTTCCGGGAGCGTGCGGGCGCCCAACATGGCGCGGCCCAATACGAGCATCACGAGGCCGCTGGCGAGCACCGCCAGCAGACCCGCGACCTGAGTCCAGGTCGGAATCAGCTCCAGGAGGGCGGCCGGGTCAGGAAACGTCCATTGAATCATTGCGAAGCAAACTCTCGCGCTTCGGGAAGGCGGATCAAGGCGAACCGCGGGGAATCGAAAAGGATAGGGCCCGGCAGACTAGCCCTGTCCATTGGCTGCGGCGGATCGATCACGGCTAGGACGTCATAGCCGGGAAGGGGCGGCAAATCTCGGTTCTTGATGCCGCGCCATAAACGGTCGCTGCTCGCTTCTTTGGCGAGCTCCTCGGCGATATGGGTCAGCCGAATCGGCTGCTGCGCAGGGTCCGCGAAAATAGTGGGGACGAAAGCGTCCCGACGAGCTGCGGCCAACACCGGAAAGTGGAGCAAAGGAATGCCCCCGGCCTGCGTCGACCCGACCGGCGCCGCGATTGCAAGCGCGCCGCCCTTCGGGACGAGGTCGAGAGCTGGGATGAGCTCAGCATAGAGCTTGTCCGCTTTCATCCATATGACGCTCAAGACCGCAAGCCTCGCCAAGAACAGCACGAGCGCGCCCGAGGCCACGAGGAGTCGCCCCTTGCGACTGATTTGGCTCCAATCGGTGCTCGCGACGAACATGAAAGCGATGGCGATCGGCAGACGGTGGTCCAGCCCGGAAGCTGAAAGAAGCCGGCTCGGAACAGCGACATAAGCCGCAAGCAGCAGGAGCAGGCTCCAGCGCAGCGATGGATAAACGCGGATCGCGCCCCGTATCAGGCCGTAAACAACGGCGATCAGGACAATGGCGAAAGTCAGCCCGTCGAAAATCCGGCTGTAATTGTCAAAGATGGACACCGGCAGATCGAGTTTGCGGAGAATGTTGCCATAGGCGATTCCGGTAACGACGCTGGAGGTCGGCGAGAACACGAAGAGCAGGGCGCCCGGAACGAGGCTAGCGATTGCTAATAGAGGCTCCATTTTTCCGTTGTCATTCCCGCGAAAGCGGGAATCCATTTGGCCGTCATTTCGCTGCTGGAGCAGGGATTCCCGCTTTCGCGGGAATGACGAAGAAAATGCATAGGCAACGAGCGCGAGCCCGTAGCATCCGAACGCTGCCAGATGGGCGAAATAGAGCGCTGTCGCCGCAAGGATTCCAACGAGGAGCCGCAACCAGGCTGGATGTTTCTTTAGGGCGATCCACGCCGCTAGCGCCCAGAGCATGAGGGCCAGCCCGGCAAGGTAATTCAGGAAACCCCAGAGAAGCATCCGGTTGTAGAGCAGCAGGAAACCGGCCAGCGGGAACATTGACCAGCGCGCGAAGACTACCCGATGGAGCGCGAGACAGCCGCCGGCGAGGGCGATCAGAATAGCGGCCAGGGAGAGGCGCATCGCGACCTCGACCGGCATCAGCCGCGCGATCCAGGGCACGATGAGGTCGAGGGCGAGGTTGGGTAGCGGAGCCCAGGCCGCATCGTACCAGCGCGCCAAAGCCGGCGAACCCGGGAGCGCGGCTAAAATATGCATGCGGGCGAGATGGTTAGGATAATCCAGGATGGGCGGAAGCCGTACCAGGGCGACCGGCAGCGACGCCAAGGCCGAAAGGAGAAGAAAGGCCCCCCAGACCGCGCGTCCACGCGGCACCTGACCGCAGATCATCTTCGACTCAGAACCGGCTGGCCGAGACCCAGCCGAAAATCGCGAGCCCCGAGGCGAGGAGGAGCATCAGCCAGGTAAGGCTCGCGCCGATCGCGCGAGGGGCCGACGGTCCGGCGCTGCGCGTCAGCCCGAAACCGTGAAGCAGGCGGCCGACCAGGAGAAGGATACCGAGGAAATGGACGATTCGGCCGCTGAACCCTTGGACCTCGATCCCCGCCAACAGAATGAGCGCGAGCGGGGCATATTCGGTCAGATTGGCCTGGGCGCGAACCACGCGCTGCAGCGCGGGCACGCCGCCATCGCCGATCAACACTTTGCTGCCCACGCGCTGGCGCGAAACATTGTAGGACAGGACGAGCAGCAAAATGCCGAGCAGCCCGGCATAAAGCGGCGTGATCCAATTCGGAGAATCGTCCATGAGAAGGGGGTCGCGGTCGGTGGGACGCCGACCTTAGGCCCCTCGGGTCGAGCCCACAAGCGCCTGCGGCATGGTTACAATCGGCTTCTATGGAACCAATTTGTATATTCAGCCGATTGTAAGCATTCCGGTACTAGGATTGTTGCCCAAAAGCGTCAGATAGGACGTCCAATCGCCCATGCTCGCGAAGCTTCTCAACCGCATCCCGATCGCTCATCGCCAGTTTATTGCCTTCTGCCTCGTGGGCGGAATCGGATTTTTCGTCGACGCCGGTTCCTTCTCGATCCTCTTTCGATGGGTCGGATTGGATCGAGTCACGGCAAGGTTGATCTCGATTTTCGTGATCGCCATGACCGGCTCATGGCTCCTCAATCGGTCGATCACTTTTCGGGACCGCCGCGACCAGCCGCTCTGGCAGGAATATCTGAGATTTGCCGCAGTCAATTCCATCGGCAACCTGGGAAATTTTGCCACCCATGCCGCGCTCGTCGAGACGGTGCCGCTTTTCATTCGCATACCGGAACTTGCCATCATCGTCGGCACTGCGGTCGGCGTGGCTTTCAACTTCACGGGCTCGAAATACTTCGTGTTCCGTCGCGCGGAGTCGACGCCTTAGTCGTCGAGGACTCCCCCATTACCGGCTCCAGCGCGGCCGCGATCGTCTCCTTCTTTTCCCGCGGCATGAGTTTCATGACGAGAATGAAGCCCGAGAGGATCATGCATATCCCGTTCGACGCGATCAGCGGCCAAGCATTTTGCATGGCTCCATAGCTGGTCCAAAGCGCGAAACCGGTGACCGTGATCGCGTACATTCCGGCCGAGATACTGCACGTGTCGCGCGTGCGGATGATTTTGACAGCCTGGGGAAGAAAGCTGACGGTCGACGCTACTGCCGCGACCGCCCCGACGGAGGTTGCGATACTCATGGGCACTCCAACAGCCGCCCTGATGGAACACCCCGATCATCGAATTGTGCCCTACCCCGACCGCAGATAGCGGACGGCCTGGTCGCGGCGGAAAAGGTAGAGAAGTGTACGGAGTGCTTGGCCACGGCCGCTCGTGAGGCCGGGATCGCGTTCGACGATGAGGCGGGCGTCATCGGCCGCGATCGCCAACAGATCTCCATGCCGGATGGGGTCGGCAAAACGAAAATCCGGTAGGCCGCTCTGCCGCGTGCCCAAGAGATCGCCCGCACCACGCAAACGCAGATCCTCTTCGGCAATCCGAAATCCATCCTCGGTTTTGCGGATAATGGACAGACGTTCTCGCGCGGTCTCGCCGAGCGGGCCGGCATAAACCAAGAGGCAGGTCGACTTGTCGCGACCGCGGCCCACCCGTCCTCGGAGTTGGTGAAGCTGGGCGAGGCCGAAGCGCTCGGCGTGCTCGATCACCATGATCGTGGCCTCCGGCACATCGACGCCGACCTCGATCACGGTGGTCGCGACCAGCAGGTCGAGCGCGCCTTCGGCAAAGGCCGACATGACGGCGTCGCGCTCCGGGCCCTTCATGCGGCCATGAATGAGGCCGACCCGCTCGCCAAAGCGGGCGCGAAGCATCGCGTGGCGTTCGCGCGCGGCGGCCAGATCGCTGTCGTCCGACCCTTCGATGAGCGGACAGACCCAATAGATCCGAGCACCGCCGCCGATCGCGCGGTCGAGGCCATCCACGACCTCGTCCAGCCGCTCGATCGGCACCGTGCGCGTGTCAACCGGCGTACGGCCCGGCGGCTTCTGGTCCAACCGAGAGACGTCCATGTCGCCATAGGCAGCGAGGGTGAGGCTGCGCGGGATCGGCGTGGCGCTCATCACCAGCGCGTCGACACCACGCCCTTTCGCGGTGAGCTGCGATCGCTCGTCCACCCCGAAGCGATGCTGTTCGTCCACCACGGCCAAGGCCAGATCCGCGAATGCCACATCCTCCTGCACCAGCGCATGGGTGCCGATCAGGATCCCGGCCCGGCCGTCCGCGACCGCAGTTAAAAGCTCGTCGCGACGCTTGCCCTTGTCCCGACCGGTAAGGAGATCGACCCGTACCCCCAGTCGCTCGCAGATCAGGTCGATCGTCGCGAAATGCTGGCGCGCGAGCAGCTCGGTCGGCGCCATGAGCGCAGCTTGCCGCCCAGCCTCGACCGCCGACAGCATCGCAAGCAGGGCGACGATCGTCTTGCCGCTGCCGACATCACCCTGCAGCAGGCGAAGCATGCGCTGGCTGCTCGCCATGTCGCGCTCGATCTCGCCCAGCGCCCGCTGCTGCGCGCCGGTCAGCGCGTAGGGGAGGGCCGCGATCGCCGCAGCTTTGAGCTTACCAGAGCCGAGCGTTGGCCTGCCGCCGCTTCGACGGTGCTGCTCACGGATCAACGCAAGCGCGAGCTGATGGGCGAGTAGCTCGTCGTAAGCCAGCCTTTGCCGGGCCGGCGCATCGGGCAGTAGCTCGGCCTCGCTTTCCGGCCGATGGACTGCGGACAGCGCCTCGCGCCATCCGGACCAGCCGCGGCGGCGCTTCAGTTCCTGATCCTGCCATTCCGGCAGCTCCGGCACTCGTACAAGCGCCGCGCGCATCATCTTGTCGAGCATGGCGGGCGTAAGCCCGGCCGTCAGGCGGTAGACCGGCTGGATGGTGGCGATACGCTCTCTTTCGCTGACCGGCAGAATCGCATCAGGGTGGGCCATTTGCGGTAAGCCATGGAAGAAGTCGATCTTGCCGCTAACCAGCCGCTTCGCTCCGATCGGGAGCTGCTTCAGAAGGTACGGACCGCGCACATTGAAGAAGACCAGATCTATGAATTTGGTCTCGTCGCGGCACCGAACCTTATAGGGACGACCGCGGCCGCCCGGCTCATGCTTTTCGATCGTCAGCTCGAGCGTCGCCATGCAGGCGTGGTCCAGCTCAGCCACTTTGGGCATGTAACGCCGATCGATCAGCCCCACCGGCAGATGGGATACCAGATCGACGATTTCCGGCCCGGCCAGCCGAGTCAGGGCCTTCGACAGGTGCGTACCGACGCCAGCCAGCGCAGACACTGGCTGGAACAACGTCTCCAGGCTAGGCGGCCTCATCCGGCGGCGCGACTCTGCGGCGTTGGCATTCATCGCGAAAGTGTATCGGCTCGACCTCCTGCCGGTCAGCCCCGGGGCTGACTCTCGGCATCACGCGTTCTATATGGAGCGCCATAATATGACCGTCGATCCTGCTTCCGACCCCGCGCAACCGCTCGAGGCGCTTCGGCGCAAGCTCGGATTCCGCGCGTGGCATAGAGGTACGCGCGAGGCCGATCTTCTGATCGGCAGCTTTGCCGACCGCCATCTGGCCGATTTCAGCCCCGACGAACTTCGCCAATTCGAGCGGCTTCTGACGGAAAACGATCCGGACATCTACGACTGGATGACTGGACGCAAGACGGTGCCCCGGGAACATGCGAACCGGGTTACCGAGCTTCTGAGGCAGTTCCAATTCGCTTCCAAGACACCGTGATGCTTCTTCCACCGAATCTGCGTCGCGACCCTGGACGGGCGCTGACGCTCGCGGGCGCTCCCGAAGGGCACGACGCCCGTCTCTTGGCCGAGCTCGCCCAGCGCGAACCGAACGGGCTCCTGCACGTCGCGCTCGATGATGGTCGCGCGGCAAGGCTGAGCGATCTCATCGCGTTTTATGCGCCGGATTTGGAGCTCGTGAGCTTCCCAGCCTGGGACTGCCTTCCCTATGACCGGGTCTCGCCGAATGTCGAAATCGTGGGCCAGCGCATCACCGCCCTGGCGCGGCTGCTGACCAAGGCCGAGCGGCCGAGGCTCATCATCGCGACGGTCAACAGCATCACGCAGCGGGTGGCGCCGAGCGAGATGATTGAGGGCGCGATCTTCTCGGTAACGCCGGGCGGCCGGATCGATATGGACCGGCTTCAGACCTATTTCGCCGAGAACGGCTATGTCCGCGCCGAAACCGTGCGCGAGCCCGGCGAATATGCGGTCCGCGGCGGCATCGTCGACCTGTTTCCACCAGGCTTCGAGGAGCCTGCGCGCTTGGACCTTTTCGGCGACGAGGTCGAGAAGATTCGCAGTTTCGATCCGCTGTCGCAGCGGACCACTGGGGAGCGCGAAGCGCTGTCGCTCCGGCCGATGGCTGAATTCACCCTCGACGAGGCGTCGGTCGCACGCTTCCGCACCGGCTATCGCGAGTTGTTCGGCGCCGTCGTCGATGAAGATCCTCTCTACGAGGCGGTGACAGCTGGCCGCCGCTATGCCGGCATGGAGCATTGGTTGCCATTGCTTCATCAGCGGCTGGAGACCCTCTTCGACTATCTGCCGGACACGGCCGTATCGATGGATCCCCAGGCTGATGAGGCGATTCAGGCGCGATTGGCCCAGATCGCGGAGTTCCACCAGGCCCGGCTTGATCTACAGAAGACCGAAGCGCGGGCCAATGCACCGGTCTATAAGCCTCTGCCGCCTAACCGGCTTTACCTCGCGGGCGAGGAATGCGCGTTTATCCTCGCGGGCCGCCCAGTCGTGCGCCTTTCGCCCTTCGGCCACGTCGAGGGAGCCGTCGACAGCATCGACGGTGGCGGGCGTCGCGGGCGGGACTTTTCCGACGTCCGCGCCCAGCAAGGCGCCGACCTCTACCGCGCAATCGGCGAGTATATCGCCCACTACAAATCCGAGGGGCGGCTGTGCCTGATCGCGGCCTACAGCCAGGGCTCGCGTGACCGGCTCGCAGGCGTGCTGATCGAGCATGGGCTGGAGCGAGTCGTGCCAGTGGCGGGCTGGGCCGACGCGCAGCGCCTACCTAAAGCCGAGACGGGAATCGTCGTGCTGGCGCTCGAGACCGGCTTCGTCGGCCCCGATCTCTGCGTTCTTTCCGAACAGGACATTCTGGGCGATCGCCTCGCCCGACCACAGAAGAAGCGCCGACGCAGCGACAAATTCACGATCGATGTCGGCGAGCTCAACGAGGGCGACCTCGTCGTCCATGCCGAGCACGGAATCGGCCGCTATGCCGGGCTGGAGACGCTCACAGTCTCTGGCGCGGCGCATGATTGCGTGCGGATCGTCTATGCCGGTGACGACAAGCTCTATGTCCCGGTCGAGAATATCGACGTTCTGTCACGCTACGGCTCGGAGGAGACGGCGGTCGCGCTGGACAAGCTGGGCGGTGGGGCCTGGCAGGCGCGCAAGGCCAAGGTCAAGAAGCGCCTCAAGGATATGGCCGAGCAGCTTCTCAAGATCGCGGCGGCTCGATTGCTGCATCAGGCCGAACCTTTATCGTCCCCGACCGGCATCTACGAAGAGTTCGCTGCTCGCTTCCCGTATCCCGAGACTGAAGATCAGCTCCGCGCCATCGAGAATATCCTCGAGGATCTGGGATCGGGTAAGCCCATGGATCGCCTCGTATGCGGGGATGTCGGCTTCGGCAAGACCGAGGTTGCGCTTCGTGCCGCCTTCATCGTCGCCATGAGCGGCTTGCAGGTCGCGGTCATCGTACCGACCACGTTGCTCAGCCGTCAGCACTTCCAGACCTTCCAGCGCCGCTTTGCCGGACTGCCGCTCCGGGTTGCCCAGCTATCGCGCCTCGTTTCCAGCGCGGACGCGGCGAAGGCCAAGGAAGGGCTCGCGGACGGTTCGGTGGACATTGTTATCGGGACGCATGCCCTTCTCGGGAAGACGGTGAAGTTCGCCCGGCTGGGCCTGCTGGTGGTCGACGAAGAGCAGCATTTCGGAGTGAAGCAGAAGGAGAAGCTCAAGGAGATGGGGGAGGGCATCCATGTGCTGACCCTCACGGCAACGCCCATCCCGCGGACCCTGCAGATGGCGCTCGCGGGCGTCCGCGAGCTTAGCCTGATCACGACGCCGCCTGTCGACCGCCTGGCGGTCAGAACCTTCGTTCTGCCCTATGACCCGGTCGTCATTCGCGAAGCTATCTTGCGCGAGCAGTTCCGAGGCGGGCAGAGCTTCTATATCTGCCCCAGGCTCGAGGACATGCCACATGTCGAGGAGCGCCTGAAGAAGCTCGTTCCCGAGATCAAGTATGTGACGGCTCATGGACAGCTTCCGGCCGTCGATCTCGAGGCGCGGGTTGCCGCTTTCTACGACGGCGAATACGACCTGTTGCTGGCGACGAACATTGTCGAATCCGGCCTCGACATTCCGCGCGCCAACACGATGATCATCCATCGCGCCGATCTTTTCGGCCTGGCGCAGCTCTATCAGCTGCGCGGCCGGATCGGACGATCGAAGCTGCGTGGCTATGCCTATCTGACTCACTCGGCCGGCAAGCTGCTGACGAAGTCGGCGCAGCAGCGCCTGGAAGTGATCGAGACTTTGGACAGTTTGGGCGCCGGCTTTACGTTAGCGAGCCACGACCTGGACCTCAGGGGAGCCGGCAACCTCCTGGGCGAGGAGCAATCGGGCCATATCCGCGAAGTCGGCGTTGAGCTCTATCAACAGATGCTGGAGGAGGCGGTTGCCGCCGCCAAGGCAGGCGTGCCCGAGGAGGCGGTCGAGACCCAGCATTGGCAGCCGCAGATCAATCTCGGAATTCCTGTCCTGATTCCAGAAACTTATGTCAAGGACTTGAATGTCCGCTTGAACCTATACCGCCGACTGGCCGAGCTCAAGACGCGCGAGGAACTGGACGCCTTCGGTGCTGAGCTGATCGATCGCTTCGGTCCGCTGCCGCCGGAAGTCGAGAATCTTCTGGACACGGTGGTCATCAAGCAGCTCTGCCGGAGCGCCGGCGTCGAGCGGCTCGACGTCGGGCCGAAGGGCGCGGTGCTGAGCTTCCGCAACAACACTTTCGCCCATGTCGATCAGCTCATGAGCTGGGTCATGAAGCAGGCTGGCACCGTCAAAATCAGGCCCGATCAGAAGCTCGTCTACAGCCGTGCTTGGGAGGAGCCGGCTCGGCGCCTCACCGGCGCCCGCTCGCTGATGAGCGAGCTGGCGCTGCTCGCGGCTTAAATCGTCGCGACCAGTATTTCCTCGGCATTGTTCGGCGGCCGGAGGCCGTCGGTACGGCCCGCGAAATAGCGCTCCGCGAGAGCGGCCGCCGACACATGTCGCGCCTCTATGAAGCCGCACGCGCGGGCGAGCGCCAGCATCTCCGATGGAGTGAAGAAGCTGATAAACGGCGTTCCGCTGGCGCGCGCTCCTTTCGCCGCCAACTCGAGCCCCGGGCGCGCCTCGGGATCCGCAAGCTCTAGAGGCAATATGAATGTCATAACGAGCATGGAACCCGGAGCAAGCGCCGCCACCTCTCGCAGGGAGGCCGCGACGGCTTCCTTGGTAAGGTACATACTGACACCAGCAGAGGCCACGAGCGTCCGCTTGTGCGGGTCGAAACCGGCGGCCTTCAGCTCAGCCCATAAGGAACCGTCGGCTTCGAAATCGACTGGCACGAACCGCAGCCACTCGGGAACGCCGAAGCCCAGTTCGATCAGGCGTTGCCGTTTCCATGCCTGAGGGCCGGTCTTGTCGACTTCGAATATTCGAAGTCGGGAGGCGATTTCCGGTCGGCGTTGGGCAAAAGTATCGAGACCGGCCCCGAGGATGACATATTGGCTCATTCCCTGATTTGTCTTCTCAGCGACCAGATCCTCGATGAAACGGGCGCGGGCAACGATCGACGCGCGAAATGATTTCGTGAATTGCGGATCCATATCCGGGCGGCTGCGCCAGCCTTCATCCGGCGGGGCCAGTTTCAGACCGGTCGTATCCGCCAGGACATGCGGCGGCGCATCGACCTCGACATGTAGGGCGCGCCAAAGGGCGACCCGTATCGCCGTGCTGTCGGGTACGGCGTCTCGTTCATCGGTCATGCTTGGTCTCACTCTGAAATAATTGATGCTCGAAGGAGGCCCAAGTCTGTTCGGCTACCGCCTGCAGGTCCGGAAGAGCCGCTCGAGCGGTTCGCAAGTTCTTTGCTTTAGCCGCCTTTTCGATCGCCCGGGCATGCGCGCGCAGTCGCGGGGCACCAAAGGTCGCCGAAAGCCCCTTGAGGGCGTGCGCCTCGCGAGCGAGGGTCGTGAGATCGCCTCGCGCCAATAGGCTGGCGATCCGCGCGAGGCGTTCACGTCCGCCCTCCAGATAATGAGCGAGGAGTTTAGAAAAAAGATCCGGTGTCGTGTCGGCGCGTAGCCGCTCGAGCCGGTCGGGCTCGATCAGCGGCGGGTCGTGCTTTTCGGGTAGGCCGAGACGTTCAGCGACTGCTGCGACTATGTCCATCTCGGCGACGCGTTCGACAGTCGTGATCTCGGCCAATCGGTCACCGAGACTCGCGGCCGATGCCGATGTAAGCACCAGCTCGTAATCTCGGAGCAGCGCCAGCTCCCCGGCATGAATAGCGTCGATCGCCGTGTCGACAGCGTATCCTGCTTCCGTCAAGATCGTTTCGAGACGTGCACGATCGATAGGGTTTCCTTCGACCACCAGCACGCGGCCGCCATAGCCAGACCTGCTAACGCTCATGGCGGCGGATGAAGCTCTCGATGTCGTCCAATATTGATGCCCGCCAGCGAAAGGCGGGCGCCAAGGCCAGCACGCTGCCCAGATGCGCGATGCCTGGATAGAGATGCTCCTCGACGCTGCCGCCGACCGCGTGCATGCGCTCGCTCAGATTCAAGGTGTTGTAGGGACCCACGGTAATGTCGGCGGTACCAGTGAGCAGTAGCAATGGCGGAGCATCCCGGCGGGCAAAGCGGATCGGCTGGGTCAGGCTCATGTCGGATACCACCTCGAAGATCGGCTTCACGTCGGGGCGAGTTAGAGGCAGGAAATCATAGGGGCCGGAGATGCCGACGGCGCCGGCAATGTCCTCGGTCGAGAGGCCGGCATTTTCCAAATATTCCTCGTCCAGCGCCAGCATTACGGCGTTGTAGGCACCCGCGGAATGACCGATCAAGAAGATGTTCCTCCGATCCCCGCCCCATCTGCCGATATTCTGGTGAACCCAGGCGGTCGCCTGTGCGCTGTCGGCCAGAAATCCGGGGAAGGTTACCGTCGGGTAGACTCGGTAGTCTGGTATCGCTACGACCGCGCCCTTGGCCGCGAACGCCGCTGCGGCAAAAAGATAATCAGCCCGGTCGCCCGACTGCCAGGCGCCCCCATGGAAGAAGATGATGACCGGCAAAGCGCCGCTTCGCGATTTCGGGGCGTAGATATCCAGTCGCTGGCGAGCGTCCGTCCCGTAAGCGACGTCCCGCGTAATGGTGAGATCGCCGGTCGGGATCGTTGCGTTCAGCAGGTCGACCGGTGCGCAGGCCGTCGGCGCCAGCAGCCCGGCGACGATCCACAGGGCCCGCAGAATGCTGCCGGCATTCATGCTTTGCTCAGGCCGGCGAGGTGAGCATGTCGGCGTCCGCCGCGGCGAGCGCGTCGAAAAGCGGGAGAAAAGCGACCGGCTCCTGCGCTCCGGCAAGTGCGTAGCGGCGATCGAATACGAAATAGGGCACGCCGGAAATTCCGCCTTGCCGCGACAACTCGTCGGCCGAAGCGACGCTCTGATATTCCGCATTGCTCGCGAGAAACTCTGACGCTTCCGACGCGTCGAGGCCGACAGCCCCCGCGGCTGCAGCGAGCGTTGCTCTATCGCCGATATCCTCGCCATGCTCGAAATAGATCGAGAACAGCCGTGCGGCCAGCATGTCCTCTTTCTGGGCTCGTGCTGCGAACCGCATCAGCCGGTGGGCTGCGAGCGTATTGGGCACGCGTCGGATACGGTCGAATGCGAACGCGATGCCTTCCTTGCGGCCGGATTCCTCGAGCGCGGCCTGTATGGATCGGATCCGTTCGGAATCGACGAATTTGGCGCGGAGATAGAGCTGACGATCGACCCCGCCCGGGGGCAGCTCGGGATTGAGCTGGAACGGCTGCCAGACGATGCGGGCCGACAAGTCGGGCCGCATCGCGCAGGCCCGGGCCAATCGGCGACGGCCGATAAAGCACCAAGGGCAGGCGAAATCCGCGAAGACCTCGATCAGCATGGCTTAAAGATTCATCAACCAAACCGGTCCACTGTCGACACGGTCTATAACTGTGGTCGGAGCAGCGGAATGTCGAGCAGTTACGCCGAGAGAAAGCTGGAGCAGGCGCTGCTCGAATGCGGCGGATCGCCCTCCGTGGCGCGGCGGCTCGTGATGGGCTGGGCCTCGAAAGACCCTCGTCTGCTGCAGGAACTGGCGCAGCCTTTCCTCACCGGTATCGTCGGCCACGCCGTCGACCGTGCGATCAAGCGGCAGCCGAAGGGCCGCCCACAGCCGAAGCCGGGAGCGTTGGGAACAGCCGCGCTCGACGGCATTATTCGCGCCCTCGGCCAGAATTTCGATCGCGGCGACCCAGTCCGGGCCGAGCCGTCCTGCGCTGCCCACGCCGATGTCATCCGCGGGCTTGCCAAGGCTCAGGTCCGCAAGCGGGCGCTCGCCTTCGATCACGCATCCTCCGCCAGGCGGTAGCCGACGCCGGGTTCGGTCAGAATGTAGCGGGGTTGTCCGGGATCATCTCCGAGCTTCTGCCTCAGATGTCCGATATGGATGCGCAGGTAATGCGTGTCCTCGATATGCGCCGGGCCCCAGATCTCGCGTAAGAGGTGCTGATGCGTCAGCACCCGTCCTGGGTTGGTCGCAAGCAGACGTAGGATCCCGTACTCTTTGCGCGACAGGCGGATCTCGTTTCCGTCGACCGTCACCCGCCGCTTGCCGAGATCGACCCTCAGGCCGGCATGCGCAAAGATCGGCTCGCGTGCGCCTTCGGCTGGCTTGCGCAAAGCGGCGCGAACGCGCGCCATCAGCTCGGCTATGCTGAAGGGTTTCGTTAAATAATCGGCCGCTCCGCCGTCGAGCGCGCGGACCTTCTCGGTGTCGCCCGCCCGTACCGACAGCACGATGATCGGCAGTGCCGACCATTCTCGAATCTGCTCGATGACTTCGTGACCATCGAGGTCGGGAAGGCCGAGATCGAGGATCACGAGGTCGACTTTCTCCAGCGCCGCCTTCGAGACGGCCTCCTTGCCGTTACTCGCCTCGACGACCTCGTAGCCATGGGCGGTCAGGCTGATGCGAAGAAATTTCCGGATTTGCGGCTCATCATCGACGACCAGGATCTTGGCATGCGCCAAAGCCGCTTCAGCGGGGGCGCTCATACGAATTCCTCGAGACCGTCGTCCGCGGTTTCGGTCTCCGCCTCTGGTTCGGGCGGCTCGGCGTTGGGAATCGTCATCTCGATGCAGGTGCCCTCGCCATAGTCGCCGGGCAGCGCCACGATGGTCCCGCCGTGGGCGGCCATCAAGCCGCGGCAGATGGCGAGGCCGAGACCGGTCCCGGCCGGACGGTTGTCGCCAGCCTTGACGCGATAGAACATATCGAAGACGAGCTCCCGCTCGCGCTCGGGAATGCCGGGTCCCTTGTCGACGACCTGAATCACAGTCCTGTCGTCACGCTCGAAGGCACGGAGGGTTATTTGTCCCCCCGGGCTGGAATATTTGGCCGCATTGTCCAGGACATTGACCAGCACCTGCTCGATCAGGATCGGATCGACATAGAGCAGTTTCAGGTCCTGCTTGACGTCAGCGACCACATGATAGGGCGCCAGAGCCTGCTTCAGCCGCTCCAGCGCGCCGCCGATGACGTCGTGGAGGTCGACCCAGTCGCGCTTGGGCTTGAGCGCGCCATAGCCGAGCCGTGTCATGTCGAGCAGGTTTTGAACGAAGCGATTGAGACGTTCCGCCTCCTCCAGCACCGTCTGCAGAAGCTCGTGCCGATTCTCTTCCGACAGGCTCTCGCCGAAGGTCGCGAGGCTGGTGGCAGAGCCGATGATCGAAACGAGCGGAGTTCGAAGATCGTGCGAGATTGATGAGAGGAGGGCTGAACGAAGCTGCTCCGTCTCAGTCAGGATCCGCGCCTCCTCGATCGAACTTGCGAGATTGGTTCGCTCGATCGCGACCGCAGCCTGGTCGGCAACGGCGTCCAGCAGGCGCCTCTGCTCCGGCGACAGGCCGCTACCATCGCCGTCGAAAGCCACGCCCAGCAGCCCCACTGGGCCGGTGGCCGTGCGAAGCGGTAGGAACAGCCATTCCGAATTCGGCAGCGTGTCCGATCCCAGTCCCGCGGGCTTGCCATGGCGCCAGGCCCAATCGGAGGCGGCGATCGCCGGGTCGGTTAGATGGTCTTCGGGCGGGTAGCCGGCCGCGATCGTGAGATTCCCGTCCTGCGGCAGCAAGACTAGCGAACGGCATTGAAGCGTCGCCGCGACGTGATGAACGACGGCCCAGAGGACGTCATCACGGCTTGCCGCGCCGGCGATACGGCGACTGAAATCATAGAGCTTCGCGGTACGGCGGGCGGCTTGCCGGCTCGCCTCGGCCTGCTCGCGCGTGCGCGCGGCCACGTTGCCGGTCAGCATCGCGACGAAGAAAAACATCAGGAGCGTGAAGAAGTCCTGCGTGCTCGTGATCGCGAAAGTGAAGCGCGGTTCGGTAAAGAAGAACTTGTAGACACCGAACCCCAGGAGGCTCGCGACCACTGAGGGCCAAAGACCGAAACGGATCGCGCTTACCAGAACCGGCAGCACGAAGATGATGGACAGCGTTTCCTGGGGAACGAAATACTCCGCGATCGTCGCGGCGACGCCGGCGGCAGCGACCGCCAGCATGGACAACGCATATTCGCGCGGCGAATGCTCCTCGAACGAGGTGGTCGTCGATTCTCTAGGCTGGGGCGCGGATTTCTCTTCCTCGACCCCGATGACCATGAGTTCGAAGCTCTGGGCGCCTTCGACGATCCTCTGGGTCACCGAGCGATTGAAGAGCCGCGCCAGCCGTCCGCGGCGCGGCCGGCCGACGATAATGCGGCTGACGTTGCGCGAGCGGGCATAATTGAGGAGCTCGGCGGCCACATCCATCGAGCCCGGCAGGACCACGGCTTCGGCGCCCAGCCGCTCGGCCAGCCGCATCGTCTCGTCGATCCTGTCTTTGGCGTCTTCCTTGAGATTCTCTTCGGTGGCGGTCTGCACATGGACCGCAATCCAGGCGGAGCGGAGGCGATCGGCCGAGCGCTGGGCCGCTCGAACCAGCTTTTGCCCCGTCGTCGACTCATTGACGCATACCATCAGCCGCTCGCGGGTCGGCCAGGGGCCCGAGATGGCGTGAGCCTTCATGTAGCTCAGCATTTCGGCGTCGATGCGCTCCGCCGCCGCCCGCATCGTGAGCTCGCGGAGGGCCGTCAGGTTTCCGCGGCTGAAGAAATGGGCGATTGCACGGCTGGCCTGGTCTTTGACGTAGACCTTGCCCTGCTGCAGCCGCTCGATCAGGTCCTCCGGCGGTAGGTCGATGAGCTCGATCTCGTCGGCCTCGTTCAGAACCGCGTCCGGCACCGTTTCGCGCACGCGGATGCGGGCGATCCGGGCGATGATGTCGTTAAGGCTCTCCAGATGCTGGACGTTGAGCGTCGTATAGACGTCGACCCCGATGTCCAGGATCTCCTGAACGTCTTGATAGCGCTTCACATGGCGGCTGCCGGGCACGTTGGTATGGGCGAGCTCGTCGACCAGCGCAATCCTGGGCCTTCGCTTCAGGATCGCGTCGATATCCATCTCGTAGAAAGTCCGGTCGCGATAGACGATCTGCTTGCGCGGCAAGACCTCCAGCCCCTCCAGGAGCAGCTCGGTCTCGGCCCGCCCGTGGGTTTCGAGGATACCCACGGCAATATCGACGCCTTCCTTGCGGCGCCGCTGGGCGGCCTCGAGCATGGCGTAGGTCTTGCCGACGCCCGGAGCAGCGCCGAGGAATATCTTCAACCGTCCGCGCGAAGCCCGTTTCAGCTCGGAAAGGAGCGCTTCCGGCTCGGGGCGGCTTACGGACTCGTCGACCATGGCAAGGTAACGGACTCGCCGCAGGATTGGCTCATGCGGGCGATCCTAGCACGGGCCCACAGTGGGGAAAAATTCGCTCCCTAGTCCTTGCCGCTGCCCTTGACCAGGCGAAGGGGCGTATAGACCAGCACTGTCTCGCCATTCTGGTTCATAATCGCGTTCCGGGTCCTGACCAGGCCGCGGCCATGCTTGGAAGCCGGGCGAACCTCCGTGACCTCGATTTCAACATGGATGGTATCGCCCGCCAGAACAGGGCCTTTGACATCGAGCTCCATATTGAGGAAGGCCAGACCTGTACCTTGGGCCATTCCGAGCAGGGCAAGCCCCTCGGCGATCGAATAGACGAGCGCCGCAGGGGCCACCCGCCCTTTGATGGCCGAGCTCTGCGCCCGGAATTCGGCATCGGTGAAGAGAACCTCCAGAAATCCGGTGCAGTTGATAAAGGCGATGATGTCGGCTTCGGTGATCGTCCGCCCGAACGTCTTGAACCGGTCGCCGACCTTCAGCTCATCCCAATAAAAGCCGTGCCCCAGAAGCTTCATCTTTCGATCTCTCGCCGGTGAAAGGCGCGAAGTTACTTAGCGGCGGCCGCAGCGTCGAGGGCGAGGTTGAGCTCGAGCACATTCACCCTGGGTTCGCCGAGGAAACCCAAGGTTCGACCTTCGGTATGCTGGGCGACAATCTGCCGAACCTGATCCTCGGTCATGCCGCGCGCCTTGGCGACCCGAGGCACTTGAAATTCCGCCGCCGCGGGCGTGATGTGGGGGTCGAGCCCCGAGGCTGAGCTGGTCACCAGATCGCCCGGAACCGCCATCCCCG
Source organism: Alphaproteobacteria bacterium (assembly GCA_035293565.1). GTDB lineage: Bacteria > Pseudomonadota > Alphaproteobacteria > BOG-932 > Roseiterribacteraceae > DATGMP01. The sequence continues at coordinate 21,835 of DATGMP010000080.1, forward strand.
GATTGTCGGGCTGGTTAGCCCGTACTGCGGCCGTTACCGCATCGACCAGCTTCTTGCTGCTGGGCGCGAGGTTGGTACCGGCCGTATTGGTCGGGTCGTAACCATTCTGCGGAGCGACCGGGGCCGGCACCGCCCCAGGCGCGGGCATCGGCGCTGCGGCATTGGCGGCCGACGGCCGCGGATGGAAATATTCGGGCTTGGAGAAATACTGCCCGATCAGGCTCGAGCCGACGACCGCGTCGCCATGCTTGAGCAGGCTGCCATTCGCGTGATCCGGGAAGATCGCCTGAGCGATCCCGGTGATCGCCAGCGGATAGGCGATGCCGGTCAGCACCGTCATCACCAGGATCATGCCGATGGCCATGCGGAGGGCGGAACCCATAATTCTACTCCTAAGCAAGCCCGAGCGCGTTGACGACCAGATCGATCGCCTTGATGCCGAGGAAGGGCACGACGATGCCGCCGAGGCCGTAAATCAGCAGATTGCGGCGGAGCAGGGCGGAGGCGCTGCTGGGCGTGTACTGGACGCCGCGCAATGCCAGGGGCACCAGCGCAATGATGATCAGCGCGTTGAAGATGATCGCCGACAGGATGGCGCTCTGCGGGCTTGCTAGCCGCATGACGTTCAACGCCTGAAGCTGCGGATAGACGCTGACGAAGAGCGCAGGAATGATGGCGAAATATTTCGCGACGTCGTTGGCGATCGAGAAGGTCGTCAGCGAGCCGCGACTGATGAGAAGCTGCTTGCCGACAAGCACGACCTCGATGAGCTTGGTCGGATCGCTGTCGAGATCGATCAGGTTGCCGGCCTCCTTGGCGGCGGGCGTGCCGCTGTTCATCGCGACGCCGACATCGGCCTGGGCCAGCGCAGGTGCATCGTTCGAACCGTCGCCGCACATCGCGACGAGCTTGCCGCCCTTCTGCTCGTCGCGAATGAGCTGGAGCTTCTTTTCAGGAGTCGCCTCGGCGAGATAGTCGTCGACGCCGGCCTCGGCCGCGATTGTGGCGGCGGTTAGCGGGTTGTCGCCGGTGATCATCACCGTCCGGATTCCCATTTGACGCAGCATGCGGAAACGTTCGCGGATGCCCGGCTTGATGATGTCCTTGAGATGCACGACGCCCAGAAGCCGGCCGCCGCGCGCAACCGCCAGCGGCGTCCCCCCGGCTTTTGAGATGCGCTCGACGGCATGAGAGACCGCTTCTGGCGCAGCGGTCCGGGCCCGTGCATCGGGGTTGCCGGAGAGATAGGCCATGATTGCGTCGACCGCGCCCTTGCGGATCTCCTCACCGGTCTTGAGATCGGCACCGCTCATGCGGGTGAAGGCCGAGAACTCGATCGTACGGTCGACAGCCCCGGCGTCGACGGCGGCGTTGTAGCGTTCGCCGGCCAGTTTCACGATCGACTTGCCTTCAGGCGTTTCGTCGGCAAGCGAGGCGAGGAGGGCTGCTTCCGCCATCTCGGCGACGCTCACGCCGGGCGCCGGGACGAAGTCGTCAGCCATGCGATTGCCGAACGTGATCGTGCCGGTCTTGTCCAAGAGCAGTGTGTCGACGTCCCCGGCGGCTTCAACCGCCCGTCCCGACTTGGCGATCACGTTGGCGCGGACCAGCCGGTCCATGCCGGCAATACCGATCGCGGAAAGGAGGCCGCCGATGGTGGTCGGGATCAGAGTCACCAGCAGCGCGATCAGGAACACGACCGAGATCGATGTTCCTGAATAGGATGCGAAGAACTCCAGGCTTCCCGTCACCACCAGAAAGATGATGGTGAGGCCGACCAGCAGGATGTTCAGCGCGATCTCGTTGGGAGTCTTCTGCCGCTCGGCGCCTTCGACCAATCGGATCATGCGATCGAGGAAGCTCTCGCCGGGCTTGGCGGTGATGCGGACCTTGATCTGGTCTGAGACGACCCGCGTGCCGCCGGTGACTCCGGAACGATCGCTGCCTGATTCGCGGATCACCGGAGCGGATTCTCCCGTGATGGCGGATTCGTCGATCGAGGCGATGCCCTCGATCACCTCGCCGTCACCCGGAATGATCTCTCCGGCGGAAACAGAGACAATGTCGCCGGCGCGAAGTGTGCTGCTCGGCACGTCCTCGACCTCATCGCTCGTTCCCGAGATGACCCGATGGGCCGTGGTTTCACCCTGCATTTTGCGCAGCGATTCCGCTCGCGCTTTGCCGCGCCCTTCGGCCACGGCTTCCGCAAAATTCGCGCATAAGACGGTAAACCAGAGCCAGGCGCAAATTTGCCCGACGACGGCGGTGTAGGGGCCGGTGCCGGAGGCCAGATCGCGCAGGAACAATATTGTAGCGATCGCGGCCACGATCTCGGTCACGAAGATGACCGGATTGCGCCAGAGCGTGCCTGGATTGAGTTTGACGAAGGCCTCACGGCTGGCGACCGCGGCGAGATGCCCGTCCAGAAGCTTCGTTTCCTTGGGTTTTGCCATGATGTTTCTTCTCAGAAGAGCGCGCCGGACTGGAGTGCCAGATGCTCGACTATTGGTCCCAGCGCCAATGCCGGGAAGAAAGTGAGGCCGCCCACGATGATGACGACGCCGATCAGCAGCGCGACGAATAGACCGGTGTCGGTCGGAAAAGTGCCGGCCGAGGGCGGCACCGTCTTTTTGGCGGCAAAGCTGCCGGCGATCGCGAGAATCGGGATCACCACCGCGAAGCGGCCGATCAGCATCATCGCGCTCAGCATATTGTTGTAGAAGAGCGTGTTGCCCGACAGGCCGGCAAACGCCGACCCGTTGTTCATATCGGTCGACGTGAACGCATAAAGAATTTCGCTGAGTCCGTGCGGACCATTGTTGCCGAGCCCGGCGAGGCCTTGCGGAAGAACGGCGGTGAAAGCACTGAAAGCGAGGATTCCGACTGTGATCGCGAATAGCGCGAAGATCGACAGCTTGACCTCACGGGATTCGATCTTCTTGCCGATGTACTCGGGTGTCCGCCCAACCATCAGCCCGGCGATGAAGACGGCCAGGATCACGTGGAGCACCATGCCGTAGAAACCAGCTCCCACGCCGCCGAAGATGATGCAGCCCAAAAGCATGTTGATCAGCGGCACCATGCCCGCCAGCGGCATCAGGCTGTCATGCATCGAGTTCACCGCGCCACAGGACGTATCTGTTGTGGTCACCGCCCATAGGACGGAGTCCGCTACGCCGAAGCGAACGTCCTTGCCTTCCATATTGCCTTGCGTCGTGTCGTAGCCCGCAATGTGGGCGAGCGCAGGGTTCGGCATCGCCTCGGCGGAGTAGGCTGCGGCGAGACCGAACAGAAACAGGATCCCCATTGCGCCATAAATCGCATAGGCCTGCTTCCGTCGGCCGATCATGCGCCCATAGGTGTCCACGAGCGCGGCCGGTATGAGGAAGATCAGCAGATCCTCGATGAAATTCGTTAGTGGAGTCGGGTTCTCATAGGGGTGCGCGCTGTTCGTGTTGAAGAAGCCGCCGCCATTCGTGCCGAGTTCCTTGATCACTTCCTGCGACGCGATTGGCCCGAGTGCGATTGTCTGTTTGGCCCCCTCGACGGTGGTCGCATCGACATAAGGGCCCAGCGTCTGCGGTACGCCCTGCCAGACGAGAAAGACGGCGCCCACGATCGAAATCGGCAGCAACACATAGAGCAGGCCGCGCGTCATATCGACATAGAAATTGCCGATCGTCTTGGTGGTCTTGCGAGCGAAACCGCGGATGAGGGCTATGGCGACCGCGAGGCCCGTGGCCGCGGATAGAAAATTATGCACGGTGAGGGCAGCCATCTGGGAAAGATAGCTCATCGTCCCTTCGCCGCCGTAATTCTGCCAGTTGGTGTTGGTGTTGAAGCTGACGGCGGTATTCATCGCGAGATCGGGCGCGACGTTATCCATGCCCTGCGGATTGAGCGGGAGATATTTCTGAAGCCTCAAGACCGCATAGGTGCCGACGATGCCGACGACGGCGAACAGCAGCAGGTGGCCGGCATAGCGCTTCCAGCTCTGCTCCGCGTCTTCGCGCACGCCGCAGATGCCGTAGACCAAGCGCTCCACCGGTCGGAGCAGCGGATAGAGGAATGTTCGTTCGCCGGCGAACACTTTGGCCATATAGCCGCCGAGCACGGGGGTCAGAGCCAGGATGATCGCGGCATAGACGGCGAATTGGACGAAATCGGTCGTGTGCACGACGTCAGTCTCCCTTTCCGGGATTGTCGACGATTAGAAACGCTCGCTGCGTGCCAGCGCGTAGATCAGATAGATCAGCAGGCCGATGAAGGCGGCTGATGCCAGGATGTAGTCGAGGCTCAAGGCAGCTCTCCGTTAGATCCGGTCACAGACCTGCGTAAAGCCATAGAATGCTGCAAAGAAAGCAAGCATTGCCGCAAGAAGGATGAGGTCGAGCATCTGGTGTCCCTGTACCGACTGTCGGGTCTTAAGTACGCATCCAGGTCGTAAAGCTACCAGATGAAACGCCGCAGGCGGGCGTAAATTCGGCGTAAAGGCTTGCTATCGGTCGTCTCACTGCGCGCTGCGTCGAGATTCAGCACCAAGCGCGCGAAGGACATGAAGATGATTCACTCGATCGTCGATCGAAGATCGAGGTGAATCCGGGCTAGTACCGCAGCGGATTGACCAAAACGCGCAGGATGGGAAGGTCGACCGAAGCCAGGAAGAAGAACAACACGAAGAGCGCCGCCACGAACAGCAGCAATCGTCGTTGGCGGAACAGCTTTTCGGGTGCTGCCGCGGCAGAATCTCGTTCGAGCGCGATCCGCATGTACCAGGCGAAGAGATAGGAGATGAACGGGAAGGTCAGTAGGAACTCGATGCGATATTTGATGAGGAATATGCCGAGAAAAAAGCAGCAGGTGTTGGCATAAAACAGCGACGATAGCAGGAGCGAATGCTCCGTGTATTGCTTAAAGGACCGCCGATAGAGTCCAGCAACCGCCGGATCGCCGATCCGCCGGTATTCAGAATAGCGCTTCATCGCCATCAGGAATGCGCCGCCCATCCAATAGGCGATGAGCACGGAGGACGGCGGCAGCCAATTGCCGACCACGACGAACCAACCCAGCAGCAGCCGGATAGGGTTGTTGACCGACTCCGAAAGTACGTCGAGATAGGCGCGGTCCTTGGTCCGGAACGGCGGGACGTTGTAGAAAAGCCCCATGATGAGGAGCAGCGCCGTCGTGAGAGAGAAGTCTCGTCCCAGGACGCTGGCGCCGCCGAGGCTCGCGGCAACGAGGATCAAATACTGCAGCGTCACCAATCGTCGATCGAGCAGCCCCTGGGCGCCCGGGCGGCTCTGCTTCAACGGATGGTGACGATCGAACTCGGAGTCGAGATACTCATTGATTGTGTAGTTGGCCGATGCGGTCAGGCACAGCAGTACGAATGCCGCGATCACTTTTGCGATCACGATTGGCTCGATCGGCACCGGCGTCAAAAGGAAGCCCAGCGCCACGCCGGGCAGCATGAAGATGTTCTTGATCCAATGATCGGGCCTGGCGATCTTGACGTAATTCAGCAGCACCGCCTTTTCCGGCCGAGCGGGCGATGCTTCAAATTTGTCAATGACTTCCATGATTTATTCCTGCCAGCAGGTCCGGTCATCAAATGCCACGAACACGAGAGCGCGACAGTAGCGCGCCAGAATTTAAAACAGTGTCACTTGCCTCCGAAGAGGCCTTTTAGCACGCCGGCAGCACCGCCGCTCGGACTTCCGCCCTTGAGACCCTGGAGAAGGGCTCCAGGCTTGCCGAGCTTCTGGCTCAGTATCCCCTTGACGTCCGGCTGGTAGCTGACGTTGGACCAGGGACCGGTTATCAGCACCGGAACAGCGACGTTGAGGCCCGGCACTTTGACGTCCGGTTGCACCCGGTAGTCGATTCGCCGCTGCGGGAGGTCGACCGTTCCGGACCCTGATGCTGCGAGGACCGGTGACTTCAAGGCCAAATCTTCATTCTTCATAATTCCGTTCGCGACCGTAAACGTGCCTGCGAGATCGGTGAAGGCCGTTTCGCCGGACCCGCCAGTGGCGGCCGTGAAGGACTGCGCGACATTCTTCACCATCGCCAGAAGGTCGAGGCCCTTGATCGTGCCGTTCTTGAAGGCGAGGGCGCCTTTGCCACCCAGGGCGCCGATCAGCTCGCGTTGGGAGTTTCCGCGGCTCGTCAGGCTGAAGTTCAGATTTCCGACGCCTGTCAGGCGGCTGAAGTCGATGGCCGCCGAAAGCAGCGGCCCGGCCTGAACACCGGCGAGATCGAAGCTCGCCTCCACCGTCGGAACCGACCCGGCGGCATCGACGGCAACGGAGCCCTTTCCGGAACCGTCGTAAAGCGCCAGCTGGCTCAGATCAGCCCCTAGCTTGCCATCTTGAATCCGAATCCTCAGCGCGCTCTTGCCGATGTCGAGCTTCTTGTAATGGATCGCGCCGGCACCGAGCGCGAAATCGAGATTGGCGGCCTTAAGCGGGCTGAAATCGATGGGCTCCGTGCTCCAGCCATTTTCGGGTTGAGGCTGGGCGGCACCGGGTGCCGGCGGTGTCGCGCCAGTCGGTTTGGCGCTGCCGCCGCCGAGATAGGGATCGAGGTCGAGCTTGTCGATGTCGAGCTGGCCCTTGATGGTTGGCTTGGCGCCGGCGGCGGCCACAGACAGGCTTCCCGTCCCATGGATCGAATCGAGCGTGATCTTGACGTCGCTGACCGCGAGATTGTCGGTCGTGCCCTGAAGCTTGCCTTTGACGGAAAACGGCCCGAGGCCTCCTTGTTTGGCTGGAAGCGGGTTCCCGGCCCAAGTCGCGAGGTCGCGAAGGGACGGGATGTCGAGGTCGACGGCCCCGGCGAGCTGAAGTGCCGGCCCACCGCCAGTGACGGTACCGTCATACGACAGGGTCAACGGGTCCGAAGAAACCTTGGCCTTGAGGGCACCCGAGCCTGAGCCCATGAGGGCTCGTGGCTTCTCGGCGGACACAGAGAGCTTCACCGTCTTCCCACGCCAATCGACGCTCCCGTCGATCGCGGCCGGGTCGTCGAGGCTGGGCAGCTTCACGGTGAGGCCGATCTTGCTGAACTCCTGATGCGCACCGGTTCGGGCATCGGAATAGTCGATCGTGCCGTTCGTGAGTTCGACCTCGCCAAGACGAAGCTGGCGCAGGCTTTGCGCCTGAGACTGGACTTCGGCCTCTGCCTGAGGCTTGGCGGCAGGAGGGGCCTGGGGCGGCGTCGTCGAGAAGTCCCAATTTGGACGCCCGGATTTGTCGATTGCGAGATGAACGACTGGGTCAACGAGCACGAACTTGTCGATTTCGACATCTCCACCGAGGAGGGGGAAGAGCTTGAGCCCGACCTGAAGCTTGCCCAGGGTCATCATGTCTTTAGGCGCAGTGCCTGGCGCATTGGCCAGCGCCACATTGTTCGCGTCGATCGCGATGCTCGGAAGAATCGAGAAGGAGAGGGGCCCCTCGATCCGCAGCTCCCGCCCGGTGGCGCTCTGTACCGCTTCGACGATCCGCCCCCTATAGGCATCGGCCGGAATGAGGAGCGGGACGACGATTGCAATCAGGATGAGGACCACCACGACAACGGCCAACCCGATCAGGATCTTTCTCATGGCGTCCTCCGGTTTTTGGAGCCCTCAAGGTGTCGGAATATAACCCCTTTCGCGGCAGGCCCCTACCGTCCTTTTCGTGACTAGCCGGTGTTCGGCAGGACACGTTCGGCGGGAAAGATGGCCGAGACCGTCGTTCCTTGGCCGAGCGCGCTCGATATGGCAAGCCTGCCGCCATGCAACTCGACCAATGTTTTGGTCAAAGGGAGTCCCAGGCCGGTTCCGCCCACGTTGCGCGCACCGCCCGTCTGGACCTGTCGGAAAGGTGTGAGCGCGATCGGAATATCCTCGGGACTCATCCCGATGCCGGTGTCGGCGATCGCGAGCTCGATCTCGCCGTCGCCATTGGGGGCAATCCGGATGCGCACTTCACCCCCTTGCGGTGTGTATTTTATCGAATTGGCGAGAAGATTGAATCCGATCTGCCGGATCCGCCCCTCGTCGGCGCGGATTCGAGGCATTGCCGGTTGGAAGTCGCAATCGATGACGACGCCGGCGGTCGCCGCACGATGAGAGAGAAGGCGGACGCAACCGGCAATGACGGCGCAGAGGTCCACCTCGTCCTCGAGCAAGGTCATCCGGCCCGCCTCGATCCGAGAAAGGTCGAGAATGTCATTGATTACGCCCAGTAGATGCTTGCCGCTGTCCTGGATGTCGTGCGCATAGTCGCGATAGCGGGTCTGTCCGAGCGGCCCCAGTATCTCCCGCGCCATGATTTCGGAGAAGCCGATGATCGCGTTGAGCGGCGTGCGGAGCTCGTGGCTCATGTTAGCGAGGAACTCGGACTTGGCGCGACTTGCTTCCCGAACCTCCATATTCGCTTCGGACAGGCGGCGGGCGAGATTCGCTTTCTCGTACTGTCCGCGAAGCGCCCCCATCGAAGCAGCGTTGAGCCGTTGCGCCAGCATGCGCAGCATGATGGCATAGGCGATCATCAGCAACGCGATGACCTTGTAGGGCCAGGGCCGCCAAAGCAAGGCACCGATCGCCGCGACTGTCGTGGCCGGCCATAGAAACGCATCGACGGCCTCCATGCGCAGAGCATGGCTCATGACCCCGGCCGCCATCATCCAGGCAACGATGAAAAGAATGGCCGCCGCCACTCCATCGCCGGATGCGGCGGGGGCGAGCCGGGCGATGTGCGGCGCAATTCCCCAAAACAGACCGAGGAGAACCGCGCATGGATAATAGAGACGGATCCAGCGGCGAGCTTCGAGCGGCCCCGCGGGACCGTTAAAGGCGACGGAGCGTCGATAAAGTTGGACCACGACCATCCTCGCCCCGTAGGCGACGATGCCGAACAGCGCCCAATAGAGCGCAGCCGCGTCCCCGAGCTCCACCCAAAGCAACGCGATCGCCACCAGTGCAACCGCGACATTGCCGAGATGGAGCCAAATCGGACGAAGCAAGATATCCGTCAGGTCAGCCGCGATTTGGTCGGCGAACTGATCCTCAGGCTCTTCCTCCGACACCGGGGCGCCACGGCCAGCGAGCGCCCGCTCGAGGTCCGGCGCCCTAGGAGCGCCCGGTTGGCGGCCTTTAGCGCTCACGTTTTCCGGATCGTCGCCGCGTCCGTTCGGTTCCGTCGATGCGGATGCAACCATGCGGCGGATGTAACACACGAAAACACACTATAAAATTGCCTTCAGCTGCATCCCTCGGCGGTCGCGCTTCCACGAGGGAAGCCGGCAGATCGCTGGGATGCGCTGAATCCGTTCATCGCTTGTTCGTCAATGCAATGGAGTCGAATGCTGGACATCAAGCTTAACAATAGACTAAGATTTGACTGAAGCTGGATATTCGCGCGCTGCGTGCGGGACCTTTGGAGAGGGCGATGGATCAAATGCTTGCGGACGCGTCGAATCCGTCGGCGCCGACCTTCCCTTATCCCAGCCGCAAGCGTCTCCATGCTGAGATGCTGGCGTTCGCACAACCGCAAACCTGGCGCGGCATAGTGCTGCTTGTGCTTGATTTCGCTATCTATTTCGCGGCGCTTGCGGGCGTTCTGTTCCTGGTGCCCTTGTGGGCGAAAATTGCCTGCAGTCTCGTTGCAGGCGTCAAGATCTCGAATCTCGCCACCATTGGCCATGATGCGGCCCATGGCAGTCTCGTGCGCGAAATCTGGCTCAACAAGGTCCTCGGCGTTCTCGCCTTCCTGCCCGCCTTCTTCAATTGCCGCCTGTGGGTCTATGACCACCACATACTGCATCACCCGAAGGTGAACGGGCGTCATCGCGATTCGTTCATGCCCTATTCCAAGGCCGAATTCGACCGGCTGCCCCGGTACCGCCAGCGGCTCGAGCGGTTGTATCGCGCGCCTTTGGGGCTTGGCTTCGGTATCTATTATGTTTTCGAGCGTTGGCTGCCGGTCAAAGTGTTTCCCCGGTCCTTCATGCCCGCCGGCGTACGCCGGGAGGCATGGCGAAATCTCTTCTGGCTGGCGGTCTGGGCCGTTCTGCTGACCGCGGGCATGGTATCGGCTCCGCTCTATTCGCAGACGAGCGCGCTGACGGCAGTCCTTTTGGGGATCGTCGTACCTCATTACGTCTGGATGACGCTCATGGCCATGACCAGCTTCGTCCAGCATACCCATCCGAACGTTGCTTGGTTCGCCGATGGCAGGGATCGGGGATTGCTCGGCCAACCTGAGCTGGTGAGCACCCAGGTTGATTTTCCGCGCTGGTTCAAGACCATGATGCACAATGTGCATGACCACGCGGCCCACCATGTCCAGCCGCGCATTCCCGGTTATCGCCTTGCAGACGCCCAGGCACGTTTGAATGAGCTGCTCGGGCCGTACGCAGTCTCCGAGATGTTTTCGTTCGGCCGCTTTGCCGACACCGTCGGCCGCTGCAAGCTGTATGACTACGATAGGTTGCAGTGGCTCGACTTCGAAGGCCGCCCGACCACGAAGAGTCTGTTGGTGAGCGCCTCGGCACAGATCGCGGACGAAAAACTAGTCCCGCTACGGCGCGCCTGATCTGGTTTTGCTGGGATCCGATCGATCCGAAGCATCTCAAAATGACCGATATCTGTCCGTCGCTACCCCGCCGCGGAGGATACTCTCATGCGACCTGCAGGGCCTCGATAGGTCGCGAGGGTACCGTTTCGAACGGTCTGGCTGCGTCGGTCGTGGGCCGTCCGTAAAAATCGAGCCACCGACGAGCCTCGTAGTCGTAAAGCTTGCAGCATCGCAACACCGCATTGAGGCGCGAAACCGTAAAGTGCTCGGTGATCAGTTCGTTTCCGAGCAACTCGCCCAGACGGTCGGACGCCTCGCCGGCGCGATAGCACGGGATCCGCGGATTCCAGTGATGGACGACGTGGTCCATCGCATTGTGCGTGAGGAATGTGAACCACGCCGGGAATATCCACCTGGTGGTTACTCGATCGATGGGGAGCATGCGGTCTTGCACCTCCGCCTCAACCCAAGGGGCATCGGGATGGGTATGTTGGGCGAAGACCGCAAAGCCGAGCATCGACATGAAAATGAAAAAAGGAAGGACGAAACCGAGCAGAATCGCAGTTACCGGACCGACCGGCGCGACGCGCGAAGCTGCGGTCAGGAACGTCAGGTAGGCGGCGAGATAGACGATCAAACCAGCAAAGTGCCGCCATGCCGCCGGCCGAAGATGCCCGGGTATGTAATTACCGCGCGGGAAGAAGTCGATATGCTGCCAGCGCTCGAGGAAGTACCCCAGACCCAGTCCCAGCCCGAAGGGAGCCCGATAGACGCGGTGCAGCAACTGGCGGTGAGCCGGCAGGGCTCGGAACTCGCCGAGGGTGAGGGGAGTCCACGAATTCCGCGCTTCCCGGATATTTGCGCGGATATGGTGCTGTAGATTGTGATCGAACAACCACATCCTGTAATTGATGAGGCCGGGGGCGAAGCACAGGACTGCGCAGAACCGGTTCAACCATCGCGGGCGTACGACCGCGCCGTGCGCGAGCTCGTGCCCCAGGCCGAACAGATTGCTGATCGTAAAGCCGAGGAAGAGAGAAGCGGCCAGCTTCTCCCACCAAGCGGGAAGCCAGAGAACACCGGCAAGGCTGCCGATATAAAAGCTCCAATCCATCAGGATCAGCGCAATACCTTTGGAGGTGTGCGGCTTTGCGTAATGGGCTAGAACTTGGCGGACGAAGCGATTCGGAACCCTTGCATCGCGTGCTGCCGACGGCGTGCCCGCGCCGGAGTCCTCATCAGCCATCGTGGCAGTCTCGCAATTCTAATATCGTCACAGCATATGCAGAGTATGGTGGAAGGTTTTTTAACCCACGCACACCAAATTGTAAAACCTTTTAGGCTGCGCCGTTGGATTGTAGGCGCACATGGCGTGTCGGCGGGGTGCGAGAACGCGGCAAAAACGAGCACGATCGGTGACGTGGATTGCGGCAGCCCATAGCCAGCTCGACGATGCTCGAGGCGGGTGCTGAGCGGATGCAGGTTGGACGCGCTCCTTCGCTGATCGAGCCGGCGACCGACAACGGCTCGTCGTCTTCGGGAGACCTTGCCCCAAATACCGGATGGTCCTGGGTTGAGAACTCGGCAGTCGCCCGGATGATCTCTCGCATACCTGGTCAGATGCTGCTCCTGCTCGGGCTGCATTTCCTTAATTTTGGCGCGCTGCTCGTCACCATTCTCGCGGGCATGTGGGGCGAGGAGATCGCCTGGACCCTGCCGGCGCTCGGTTTCTTCATTCTTACGTGGCTCCTCCTGATCCCGATCGTGATTGCCCGGGGGATCCCTGCGGGTCACGAGGAGCGGTACGACAAGGAGCTTCGGCAGACGCTGACGCGCGTGCTGATGGGGTCGGCCGTCGAGGTCTACGCAATCTCGATGCTGTCGGACTCGCCAACCGTGATTCGGCCCTATATCGCGATCTCGCATCTTTGGTGGGGTGCAGTTCTGCTCCCCATTACCTTCTTCTTCTACCGGCCGAAGCGAGAGTTCGCCTCGCGCCTCGTGTCGGCGTTGAGCGACAATGCCGTCTTTACCCTGATACTCCTGTCCAATAGGACTTATGCCGCTGGCATCTGGCCTATGTATTTGTGGGCGGCGCTCGGAAACGGCTTCCGGTTCGGCGTCAGACCCCTTCTGTACAACTTGGCCCTGGGCGTGCTCGGCTTTGCGTTGGTCGTGGTCATCAAGCCGGCGTGGCGCAGCATGCCAGCCCTCACGGTTGGCCTGTTTCTCGCGCAAATTCTGCTTCCGCTCTATGCGAGCGGGTTGATCCGCCGTCTTCATGAGGCAACCGCCGCGGCGAAGAAGGCGAACGAGGCGAAAACGCGCTTCATCGCGGTGATGAGCCATGAGCTGCGTACGCCGTTGAGCGCTATGTTGGGCACGGTCGGCTTGTTGCGGAATTCGGCCCTGAGCGATGACCAGAGGCAGCTTGTGCACCTCATTGGGGGCTCGGGTCAGTCGCTCCTATCGATGATCAACGAGTTGCTGGATTTCTCCGCGATCGATTCCGGCAAGGTCCATCTCGATATCCGAGACGTCCAGGTTTACGAGCTCCTCGTCTCCACCGTGAATACCCTGGCCACCGCGGCCGCGGAGAAGGGGCTGGGACTCCAGGCGCATGTCGATTGCCGTCTTCCGCGCAACATACGGACCGACAGTGAGCATGTCCGCCGTATCATCACCAACCTCGTTTGGAACGCCATCAAGTTCACCAAGGTCGGTCGAATCGACGTCAGCCTGTCGCTGTCTCCTACGCGGGAGCGGCTCGTCATCGAGATCCAGGATACTGGCGTCGGAATCCCGGCCGAGAAACAGGCACAGATTTTCGATCCTTTCGTCCAGGGCGACGATCGGGTCGAGCGGGCTTACGAAGGCGTGGGGCTTGGGCTCGCAATCGTACGCGAGCTGGTCTCGGTCCATCGCGGACAGATTTCGCTGAAGAGCCAGGTCGGCGTCGGCAGTCGCTTCACGGTCGAGCTGCCCGTGGGGCTCCCGATCGCCCAGGAGGCCGCGTCGCCCGAGCCGCAAACAGGCGAACGCGTGGCGTTGATCGCCGGAAGCGGTCCGCTGGCCGGAGGCGGTCTCATCGATGCTTGCCGCGGCTTGGGGCTTTCCTGCAGCTTCGTCGATACCGAGCTCGGTCAGCTGCGTCGCGCGTTGGAGAAGGCGAAGGGCGGCCTGCGGCCGTTGGTTTTCCTCTCCCACCGCGACATGTCGATCGGCTCGCGCGTCTCTCCGGAGCGGTTCGATGAGTTGGTGAGCCTGATCGAGGCGGAACGAGGGGTGCCGATCCTCGTGCTGGGCGAGGGGGATTTTGACGAAACGATCGATCCCTATCGAACTCGCGCAAAGGCGACGATCCGCTCCGCCACCCAGATGCAACTCGCGAATGCGCTCTATTTCGCGGATCTCGACACGCCCGCCCATGCCGAAGCTTCCTCCGAGGATTACGAGGCCAAGAAGAGGTGCAAATTGCTGCTGGTGGAGGACAACGCCACCAATCGGCTAATCACCGGCCGCGCGATGAGCGAGGCAGGACATGAGGTGATGGCCGTTTCGAGCGGCGACGAGGCACTCAACGCCCTAGACCGCGGCACGTTCGATGTCGTCATCATGGACATCAACATGCCGGGCCTCAACGGCTTCGAGACGACCAAGATCATCCGTGCCATCAACTATTCCGAAGCGCTGAGGATCATCGGTCTCACCGCCGACGTCACTACCGAGACGAAGCGCCGTTGCCTCGAAGCGGGCATGGATCTCGTCCTCACCAAGCCTGCCTCGGTCTCGGTCATGCTGAAGGCGATCGACGATCTCGTGACGCATGGCGTTACGAACGTGGTCACCGAGAAGGTGACTTCGATCGAGGCGAACAGCCGTTTCCGCGCGCGCCGGGCGCCGATCGTCGACGACGCCGGATTCCAGCGCTTGAAGGAAATCGGGGGGCCGAGCTTCATTCTCGAATCCGTCACCCTGTTCCTCGCCGAGGCCGTCGACCTTCTCGGCGAAATGGAGGACGCGCTCAACGCCTATGATCGTGCGCGAGCGTTCGACATCTTCCATTCGCTCAAGGGCATTTGCGCAAATGTCGGCGCAATGCGGCTCAGGGAATTGGTCAACACGTTGCGCGATTCCGACAGTCTGATCAGCGAACGCGCGCAGCATATGGCTAAGCTCCGCGAGGAGCTCGGCGTCTTCCAGACGGAAGTCTCGAAGCGTATCCCCGAACTTCAGGCGATGCCCATGCCGTTCGGTTGAGGCGCCCCTAGCGGTAGAGACGGCTGAGCAACCCCAGCAACACTTCGGCCAGGACCTCGCCTTTTTCCTCCTGGACGAAATGACCCGCGTCGGCGATCTCGACATGCGGCTGGCCGCGGGCGCCCGGTACCCTCTCCTGAAAGACCCTCTCCCAGGCCTTCGTCGAAGGATCGCGATCGCTGAAGGCTGTAAGGAAAGGGCGCCTGAAGGTTTCGAGCACGTCCCAGGCGCGCCGATTCTCGATCAAGCCGGACATGTCCGGGCGGATCGGTATGCAGCCGGTGATCGCAAGCGCGGCGGCCTTGTAGGATGCATCGGGAAAGGGCGCGTCATAGGCGCGCAAAATCTCTGCGTTCGGGCGTTCGACGCAGACCCCGGCGACGATCTCCGCCAGAGGCAAATCCTCGGCCTCGCGGCAGGTCCTTGCCCAGGCCTCGATCTGCTCGCCCGGCCAGCCGTCAACGCCTCTCGGTGGCGGTTCGAAATTGGGCAGCAGCGTGTTGGTGGTGAGCACGGCGTCGAAGCGATGCGGCATTTGGCTCAGAACGCGTAGCCCGATCGGGCCGCCCCAATCCTGGGAGACGAGCGTGATCCGTTGCAGATCGAGCGCTTCCACGAATTGGCAGAGCCAATCGACAAAAACCTGATAGCTGTAGCTGTCTCGGTCCGCGAGCTTGTCGGATCGACCGAAGCCGATATAGTCGGGCGCAACGGCGCGATAGCCGGCCGCGGCCACGGGCGGGATCATCTTGCGGTAGAGGTAGGACCAGGTCGGCTCCCCGTGCAGCATGAGCACCACCGGCGCATCCGCGGGACCCTCATCGAGGCGGTGCATGCGCAAGGGACCGAACTTCGCATCCTCGATCGTCAGATAACGGGGCGCGAATGTGTAGCCGGTCAAGCCGACGAAGCGCTCATCTGGCGTTCGTATGACAGAGCCGTTTTTCACAACAGAACCGCCATTGTTCGGGTTTCGACGTGTTCAGCCTGACTCCGTCAGCAAAACGTCCGTCTGCTCGTACCCGTATTTGTAAAGCAGAGTGCGGAAGGCGCGCTCGGTCATTTGCTGATAGGAGCTAGGTCCGACGATGATTTCGGTGAGCGGCAGCCGATCGCTCGCGTCGCCGATCTCGAGGTCAATATAGAGCGAGGTATAGAGGGGTCTGGCTAGGGCCTTGATACGCCGCGCGCCGACCGGCGTCTGGCCGGCATTGACGACAATGAGCCGCCACTCGTTTTCATCAGCGAGATCCGATCGTTTCATCAGCGCGCCGAACAAAGCGAGCTCGCGGATTACGGTACGGGCGAGATTGATACCGACCTCGGGCGAGCGGTCGGCCTTCGTCGCGTAGAGCCGGTCGATCAGATCGAGTCCCCGCCCCATGATCGCGATCTTGATATCGTCGTCATAACAGCAAGGAGCGAGAAAGGCGCCGCCAGTCTCCGCCGCACGGGCCAACGCTTGCGGCGCGAAACCCAGAGCGACGCCATGCCCGCCGGAGTGCAAAGCTTCCCAATGACGCTGTGAGTCCCTGAGCTCGGTGAAGGTCACCAGCCAGACATCGGGCGGAACGTATTGGCCGACTTCCGAGAGATACCGTGAGACAAGCGCGTCGAGCCGTAGGCTGCGCTCGCTGCGATCGCGCTCGAGACGAAGCGCCATCGCCTCCTGGAAGCAATCAACGGCATGCTGAATCTCGCGCCCATCGCTGAGATAGAGGATATTGGTCGCCCGAAAGGCGCAACCATCCAGAATGTCGGCGGCGGCCTGCCCGTCGGTGTAGTGGTAGAGTGGTCGTGCCGGGACGCGGAGCAGGCCGGTAAACTCCCGCCGCATATATTCTTGGAGCTGCTTCCGGTCTTCGTTAGTGATGCCGGCGGTTTCCGCCATTCTTTCCTCCCGTTCGACGTTCTTTATCTAATACGAGAACTGGGGGGAATTGCGAGAGTGCTGCTCGCGTGCAGGGAATTCTTGAGGGATCAGACCGAGGCGCCGTGGCAATGCTTGTATTTCTTGCCGCTGCCGCACGGGCAAGGAGCGTTGCGCGCGACTTTGGGCCGCTCGTCCATGAGCGCCACCGAGACGTCGGCCATGACCTCCGGCTCCATGTCGAGCGCGGGGTCGCGGCGGGTCTCGTGCATCTCAAGAGAAGGGGGTGGCGGAACGATCTCTTCGGGTGCGGCCCGGCGGAACTCGATATTGGCCAGATAACGCGTCACTTGCTCGCGGACTTCGTCGAGCATGTCGGCGAAAAGCTGGAAGGCCTCGCGCTTGTACTCGTTTAGGGGATCGCGCTGGCCGTACGCCCTGAGGTTGATACCCTGGCGCAGGTGGTCCAGCGCCAGCAGATGCTCCTTCCAGGTCTGGTCCAGGATCTGGAGTAGCAAGCTGCGCTCGACCTGGCCCATCAACTCCATGCCGTACGTCGCGACCTTGGCCGCGGTCTGTTCATCGGATGCCGCTATGACACGCTCGAGAACCGTTTCATTGCCGATGCCGGGCTCCTCGGCCCACTCCTCCACCGGCGGCTCGATTCCGAGCGTGTCTTTGAGCTCGATCTTGATGGCATCGAGGTTCCACTGCTCGGAATAGGAATTGGGCGGAATGTGGCGGTTGACGATGCGCTCGGCCACCTCGTGTCGCATGTCGGCGACGATTCCGGCGACATCGGTCGCGGAAATGACCTCCTTGCGCTGCTCGTAGATGACCTTGCGCTGGTCGTTCATCACGTCGTCGTATTTCAGCAGATTCTTGCGAATCTCGAAGTGCTGTTGCTCGACCTTCTTTTGGGCCCGCTCGAGCGCTTTGTTGATCCACGGATGGACGATCGCCTCGCCCTCCTGGATGCCTAGCCGCTGCAATACGCCGTCCATGCGTTGCATCCCATAGATGCGCATCAGGTCGTCTTCCAACGATAGGAAGAACTTCGAGTTGCCCGGATCGCCCTGCCGGCCCGACCGGCCGCGGAGCTGATTGTCGATCCGGCGCGATTCGTGGCGCTCGGTGCCCATGACATAGAGGCCGCCGGCCTGCTTCACGAGCTCGCGCGCCGCTTCGATCTCGGACCGGATCTCGGCGATCTTGGCCTCGCGCGCTTCGCCCTCGAGGCCCTCAGCCTCCTGGCGGACGCGCATCTCCAAATTGCCGCCCAGCTGGATGTCGGTGCCGCGGCCGGCCATGTTGGTCGCGATGGTGACCGCGCCGGGCCGGCCCGCCTGGGCGATGATCATAGCCTCCTGCTCGTGATAGCGGGCGTTGAGGACCGCGTGTGGTATCCGCCGCTTCTTGAGCAGCTGCGACAGATGCTCGGATTTCTCGATCGAGACGGTACCCACCAGCACCGGCTGCTGGCGCTTGCGGGCTTCGTCGATAAGGATCACGATCGCTTCGTTCTTTTCGGCGGCCGTCCGGTAGACTTCGTCGTCCTCGTCCTTGCGCTGCACTGGCTGATTGGTCGGCATCTCGACCACGTCCAGCTTGTAGATCTCGCTGAACTCCGCTGCTTCGGTCATCGCCGTGCCGGTCATGCCGGCCAGCTTGGGATACATGCGGAAGTAATTCTGGAAGGTGATCGAGGCCAGCGTCTGGTTTTCCTGCTGGATCGTCACGCGCTCCTTGGCTTCGAGCGCCTGGTGTAGCCCTTCCGAATAGCGCCGTCCCGGCATCATGCGCCCTGTGAATTCGTCAATGATGACGACCTTGTCGTCCTTGACGATGTAATCGACGTCGCGCGTGAAGAGCTTGTGGGCCCGCAGAGCCTGATTCACATGGTGGACGAGGCTCACATTGTGGACGTCGTAGAGGGTGCCCGCGGCGAGCAGTCCCGCCTCACGCAGCAGCTCCTCGATCTTCTCGACGCCGCTCTCGTTGAGGGCAACGGTCTTGTGCTTCTCGTCCTTGTCATAATCCTCGGGATCGAGCCGAGGGATCACGAGATCGACCCGCTGATAGAGCTCGGAGGAATCCTGCGCCGGGCCGGAAATGATGAGCGGCGTCCGGGCCTCGTCGATCAGGATTGAATCCACCTCGTCGACGATGCCGAAATTGAACGGCCGCTGGACCATCTCTTCCAGCCGGTACTTCATATTGTCGCGTAGATAGTCGAAGCCGAACTCGTTGTTCGTGCCATAGGTCACGTCCGCGGCATAGGCATCGCGGCGCTCATGGTCGTCCAGCCCATGGACGATGCACCCGACCGTCAGTCCGAGGAAGCGGTAGATCTGACCCATCCAGCCACTGTCGCGCTGGGCCAGGTAGTCGTTGACGGTGACGACATGGACGCCCTTGCCGGAGAGCGCATTCAGATAGACGGCCAAGGTGGCCACGAGGGTCTTGCCCTCGCCGGTCTTCATCTCGGCGATCTTGCCTTGGTGGAGCACCATGCCGCCCATGAGCTGGACGTCGAAATGTCGCTGACCGAGCGTGCGCTTGGCTGCCTCGCGGACGACCGCGAAGGCTTCCGGGAGGATGTCGTCGAGGGTCTCGCCTTGGTCCAGGCGGCCGCGTAGCAGAGCCGTCTGGCCCCGCAGCTCGTCGTCCGACAGTGGCGCGTAGGTCGCTTCCAGCGCGTTGATCCGCTCGACGGTCGAGCGGAGGCTTTTGACGACGCGGTCGTTCGCGGTACCGAAAAGTCTGCGGGCGACCGCACCGATCATTGGGAATACCTGCCTAAGGGCTCAAAGCGCCGGAATGAAGCCGAAAACGCGGGAACTCCCGTCAGATAAGGGTGCGCCCCCGCCCTGTCAACGAACCGCCCATAACCGTAAAAGGTTAAAATACCGGCCCAAAAATGGCCATCTGGCATGCCGGGGGTCCTTGTAAGCGGATTTGCTCGGTGTAGTATGCGCCACCCCGGGAGCCCCGGCGCACCTTGCTGCTGCGATGCGCTCCCCTTTGTCTCGGAGCGTCTCCCTACCATGGCTTCTTCTTCCTCAAGCGGGCCGATGACCGCGATTGTCGTTATCGTAGTTGCCGCGATCGCCGGCGGCGCCGGCTATTATTTCGGTATGCATGGCGGCGGCTCCGCCTCCGGCCCGGCTATGGTTTCGGCGCCCGCGGGCGCCGGGCCTGTGCAGGCCAAGGTCAATGGCCAGCCGATCTACAAATCCGAGGTCGATGCTTTCATCGCCGACCTGGGCGACCAGGCCAAGCAGATGCCCGAGGGGGAGCTGAGGAGCCGCGTCCTCGACCGGCTGATCGATTTGAAGCTGGCGAGCGAAAAGGCGGAGGCCCAGAAGCTCGACGAGGATCCGGCCGTGCGCCAGCGGATCGCCAATGGCGAGATGGCGACCCTGGCCGACGTCTATCTCGAGCGTACCGCCAAGGCGAAGATCAACGACAGCGTGCTGAAGGCCAAATACGACGAGCTCGTGAAGCAGGCTCAACCGGTTGAAGAGGTCCGCGCCCGCCACATTCTCGTCAAGACGGAACAAGAGGCCAAAGACATCATCAAGCAGCTCGATAAGGGCGCTGATTTCGAGGCCCTCGCCAAGGAGAAATCCACCGATCCGGGCAGCGGAGAAAGCGGCGGCGATCTCGGTTATTTCACCAAGGACAAGATGGTGCCGGAATTCGCCGACGCGGCCTTCAAGCTCGACAAGGGCAAATACACCGAGACCCCGGTCCACAGTCAGTATGGCTGGCACGTGATCCAGGTTCTGGACAAGCGGAACCAGCCGCTGCCGACCTTCGACCAAGTCAAGCCGCAGCTCTCCGCGATGGTGCTCCAGGAAGAAGAGCACAAGGCTTTGGACGACGTTCGCAACGGCGCCAATATCGAGCGCTTCAATTCGGACGGCACTCCCATCGCGGCGGCGCCCGCGAGCTCGCCCGCGGCAACGGCCCCGGCTGCTCCCGCCCAAGCCCCGGCGGCCGCCCCTGCAGCCTCGGCCCCGGCTGCACCGGCCCAGCCGGCACCGGCGCCCGCTCCCGCGACGAAATAGGCGTCGCCTTGGCGACGCCGCCGCTCTCGCCCCTCGCGCCGGCCGCGACGCCGACCCTGCCGGCGATCGCGGGAGTTCGCCTCGCGGCAGCCGCCATCGGTCTCAAAAAGAACGGCGGCCGGGACCTGATGCTGGCCGAGCTCGCGCCGGGGACCACCATTGCCGGCGCCTTGACGCGCTCGCTCTGCCCTTCGGCGCCCGTGGAATGGTGCCGTCATGCTCTCAAGGGCGGAAAGGCGCGGGCCTTCGTCGTCAATTCCGGCAACGCCAATGCCTTCACCGGCAATGCCGGCGACAAGACCGTCTCGGCCACGGTTAAGGCGGCAGTGAGGTTGTTCGATTGCAGGGCGACCGAAATCTTCGTCGCTTCGACCGGCGTCATCGGTCAGCCCGTGCCTCCCGATCATATCGCGGCGGCACTCCCCAAGCTCTCGAAATCGCTGAGCAAGTCAGCCTGGAAAGCGGCAGCCGAGGCGATCCGGACCACCGATACTTTCGCCAAGATGGTCACCCGGAAAGCCAAGATCGGGGACAGCACTGTCACCATCAACGGTATCGCCAAAGGCTCGGGTATGATCGCCCCCGACATGGCGACGATGCTGGCGTTCTTTTTCACCGACGCGAAGGTACCCGCCGGCGTCCTCGACGAGATCGTGCACCGCGCCGTCAAGCGCTCGTTCAATTGCATCACGGTCGACGGCGACACCTCGACCAGCGATACGGTGCTATTCGCGGCGACCGGCGCCGCCAAGCATCCCAGGGTGAGCAACGCCGGCGACAAGCTCCTCAAGCCCTTTCGCGCCGCGGTCGAGGACGCGATGGTCGAGCTGGCTCAGCTGATTGTTCGCGATGGCGAGGGGGCCGGCAAGTTCGTGACGATTCGCGTGAAGGGCGCGATGTCGTCCGGTGCCGCCCGCAGGATCGGACTCTCCGTCGCGAACTCCCCGCTGGTCAAGACGGCCATCGCGGGCGAGGACGCGAATTGGGGACGCATCGTGATGGCTGTGGGAAAAGCCGGTGAGCGCGCCGATCGCGACCGGCTCGGCATCTCGATCGGCGGCGTGCCGATCACCAGCAAGGGGCAGATCGTCGAGGGTTATGACGAGACTCCGGTCGCCGCCCACATGAAGGGCCCGGAAATCGACATCGAGATCGATATCGCTTTGGGGAGGGGCAGCGCTACGGTCTGGACCTGCGACCTCACTCACCGCTACATCGACATCAATGGAAGCTATCGAAGCTGATAGGCCGTGAAGCGGCTTCGGATTCTACCCCGTCTCAGGGTCGTCGCCGGTCATCGCATCGACACAGAGCGGCTTCTTTTGCGTTCGCCAACGGTGGCGGATGCGCCGCGCATCTCCGAGCTGATCGGCAGCTGGGATATCGCGCGCTGGCTCGTCCGCGTGCCTTACCCCTATCGCATCAACCATGCGATCGCCTGGGTGGAGCGGTCCAATCAGGAACGCGCCGCGTCGATGGGCTGGCCCTTCATTATGGTGCGGGTCGAGGATCAGGCCATCATCGGCAGCATGGACCTGTCGCTGGAGCCTGACCGCATCACCGGCGCGCTTGGCTACTGGATCGGCGAGCCTTATTGGAATCTGGGCTACGCGACGGAGGCCGCGCGCGCGGTCATCGAGTTCGCCTTCGACACTCTGTCGCTGGAAACCGTCACGGCCAGCGCACTGCCGGACAATGCGCGCTCGATCCGGGTATTGGAGAAGGCTGGCCTGAGCTATGTCGATAGCCGGCCTGAAGAGACGACCGAACGGGGCAGGGTCGATACCGATTTCTTTGCCGTGAGCCGGGCGACCTGGCTCTCTTCTCGATGAACGAAGGCGAGCGGCCGATCCTGTTGGTTGCCGCTGTCGCTCTCGTGGATGCAGATGGCCGCGTGCTGCTGGCGCAACGGCCGGAAGGAAAGCATCTCGCCGGGCTTTGGGAGTTTCCAGGAGGCAAAGTCCATGACGGCGAGACGCCAGAGGCGGCTCTCATTCGGGAGCTCAGGGAAGAGCTCGGCATCGAGACAGACGTCAAATGTCTCGCGCCTTTCACCTTCGCCTCCCATGCCTATCCCGATTTCCACCTCCTTATGCCGCTCTATGTCTGCCGGGTCTGGCAGGGTATCGTTCGTCCTCTGGAGGGGCAGAAGTTGGCCTGGACGCGCATCAGCGACATCAGCAAGTACCCGATGCCGCCGGCCGATGTTCCGCTAGTTGCGATGCTGAGAGATTTGCTGTGAGCCGCTTTCTCTACCATCTCGCCCGCCGTGCCGAATGGGAGCAAGCCGAAAAATCGGGTGCTTACCGGGGTTCCGCGGATGATCGTCGCGACGGATTCCTGCATTTCTCGACTGCCGAGCAGGTGGTCGAGAGCGCCCGTCGGCACCGCGCGGGCGAGGCCGACGTGCTGCTGATCGTCGTACCCGAGGCCGCGCTCGAATCCTGGAAATGGGAACCTGCTCGCTCCGGCGCCCTGTTCCCGCACCTATATGGGGAATTGCCGCTCAAGGCCATCGTTGCCGTCCATGAGCTGCCGCTGGGTCCCGACGGTTCGCATGTGTTTCCGCCGCTGATAGACTAGCTCCGCGCCAATGTATCGCGACGTCGTCGACCTCAGGGAATTCTATCAGACCAGCTTGGGGCAGGTCGCGCTCAGGATCCTGCGCAGACGCATTCGGGAGTTCTGGTCGGACCTGTCGGGCCAGACTTTGCTCGGGATCGGTTACGCGACGCCTTATCTTCGGCCATTCCTCAACGAGGCCGAACGCACCATCGCGGTGATGCCGGCGACCCAAGGCGTGATCTACTGGCCGGCTGAAGGGAAGGGGCTCGTCACGCTCTCCGAGGAAGCGAGCCTGCCATTCGACGATCTTTCTTTCGACCGTGTCCTCGTGGTGCATGGGCTGGAAGCTACCGAGAAGAGCCGTCAGATGCTGCGCGAGATCTGGCGCGTGCTCGCTGGCGGCGGGCGACTGCTCGTGCTGGCCGCCAACCGCTCGGGCCTTTGGTCGCGCACCGACAGGACGCCATTCGGACACGGGATTCCCTACACCACGGGACAGCTCAACTCGATGCTGCGGGACAATCTGTTCGTGCCGGAGCGTTCCGCGCGGGCGCTGTACATGCCGCCGGTCAAATCCCGCTTCCTGCTGGGAACCGCGCCGGCCTGGGAGAAGCTTGGCGCGCAATGGCTGTCGAATTTCGCCGGTGTCACGATGGTCGAGGCGACGAAGCAGATCTATGCGCTAACCGGCGCCGAGCGAGTCCAGCAACCGCGCCGCGGATTGGCTTTCCCGCGCGCCCTGCCACAGTCGCGTCCGCTGCGCCGCGAGCCTTAGTTAGTCCAAAACATGGGAGAGTACGGGGATGCTGACCATCGCCGAAGCCGGCAAACGGCTCGCCACTGGGGCCGTCACGAGCGTCGCGCTCACCAAGCAGGCGCTGGCACGGGCGCGTGACCCGGATGGGGAAGGTGCGCGCACCTACACGGTCCTATTTGACGAGGCCGCCCTCGCCGAAGCCGAGGCAAGCGATCGCCTCAGGGCGGTCGGCGTCGTGTCGTCGCCACTCGCTGGCATCCCGATCTCGATCAAGGATCTGCTCGATGTCCGCAATCGGGTGACGACCGCCGGCGCGCCCTTCATGTCCGACATGCCGCCCGCGAAGCGAGACGCAGCGATCGTGTCGCGGCTCCGCGCCGCC
This sequence comes from Alphaproteobacteria bacterium, assembly GCA_035293565.1. Taxonomy (GTDB): domain Bacteria; phylum Pseudomonadota; class Alphaproteobacteria; order BOG-932; family Roseiterribacteraceae; genus DATGMP01. The sequence goes on from DATGMP010000080.1 coordinate 46,307, forward strand.
GGAGCGGTGATCGTTGGCCGCACCAACATGCCGGAATTCGCATCATCGAGCCTCGGTCTGAACCGGGGCTACGGGACACCGCGCAATCCTTGGGACCGCAAGACGGGCCGCGTGCCGGGCGGTTCGTCGTCGGGTGCCGGCATCTCGGTTGTCGATGGGATGGCGGTCGCGGCGATTGGGAGTGATACGGGCGGTTCGATCCGAATCCCGTCCGCGCTGGTCGGGATCGTCGGCTTCAAACCTACCCAGCGGCGCGTGCCGCTCGACGGCTGCTTTCCGCTATCGAACAGTCTCGACTCTCTGGGACCCCTCGGTGCTTCGGTCGGGTGTTGTGCTCTCGTTGACGCGATCCTTGCGGGCGAGCCGCCGGAAATTCCGGATCCGCTTCCCGTCGAACGGCTGACCTTCGCGATTCCGCGCAAGACTTACCTGTTCGACGAATTGGACGCTGCCGTATCGCAGTCGTTCGAGCGAGCCCTTTCCGTCCTATCGGCCGCCGGAGCGAGGATCGTCGATGTCGATTTGCCCGGCTTCACGGTCGAGAAGGTCGGTTTCACGCAAAGGCCGAGCTTCGTACCCGCCGAAGTATTCGCCGTGCATCGCGCGCTATTGGCCGACAGGCGATCGCGCTACGATCCTCGGATCCTGGCTAACATAGCTGCCGGCGCGTCGCTCACCGCCGCGGATTATCTGGACATGGTGGCGGTGCGACGTGCGGTCATCACGGAGATCGGCAATGCTCTCGAAGGTATTGACGGGATCCTGGCGCCGACGGTGCCGACCGTCGCGCCGACGATCGCGTCCGTCGACGGAAACGACGCGTCTTACCACAAGGCCAACGGCTTCCTGGCCCGCAACACGGCGCCTTTCAACATGCTCGATGGCTGCGGACTCTCCATTCCGTGCCACGAGCCGGGCGCCGCGCCGGTCGGGCTGATGCTGGCCGGCATGACCGGCTCGGACCACCGGATCCTGGCGGCAGGCTTGTCCGTCGAAATGGTCTTAGCGCGCGCGCTTCAATAGGAACACGGCCTGCTCGGAGAGCAGGTTGGCCCGGCGGCGCGGCTGTGGTGCACGGTAGACCCGACCAGCGGGCCCCAGCACGACCGATTCCTCGATCTCGATATCGAGGGCGCGGGCGAGGTCCATGAAGTCGGCGATTGTGCACGGATGGATATTGGGCGATTCCCACCATCGGTAGGGCCGCTCCGGATCGACGGGCGAGCGCCCCTTGAGCGTCAGTGCCAATCGCGTCCGCCAATGGCCGTAATTCTCGAAGGATACGATCGCGTGGCGTCCGATCCTGACCAGATGCTCGAGCGTCGCCTTCGGATCGCGCATCGCCTGCAGCGTCTTGGATAAGATCACATAGTCGAACGCGCTGTCGGCGTAGTTCACGAGGTCCGTGTTGGCATCGCCCTGGATCACCGCCAGCCCATGCGCGAGCGACTGATGAACGCCGTCGGGATCGAGTTCGAGACCGCGTCCGTCGACCCCTTTTTCGTGCACGAGATATTCCAGCAGCGTCCCGTCGCCTGAGCCGACATCGAGCGCTCGGCTCTTCGGCTGGATCATGTCGGCGATCAGCTTGAGGTCCGCCCTGATGCCGCGCCGCGCGCTCTGGGGCCGTTTTTCAGCGGCTGCGGCGGTGGCGCCGCGCGGCGCCAGGCCGCGCTGCTCCGCGCAGCCGTCGAGAAAGCCGCGCACGATGCGGTAGAGCTCCGGCTCCTCCAAGAGGAAGGCATCATGTCCCTTGTCGGTCTCGATCTCGACGAACGATACCGAGGCGGAAGCGGTGCTGAGCGCGCCGACGATCGAGCGCGATTCGGCCGTCGGAAAGAGCCAGTCGCTCGTGAACGACACCACCAGAAAGCGAACGGGCGAGCCTTGAAAGGCTGCCGCCAGATGTCCGCCATGCTCCGCCGCCAGGTCGAAATAATCCATAGCGCGGGTGATATAGAGGTAGGAGTTCGCGTCGAATCGATCGACGAAGGTCGAACCCTGGTGCCGGAGATAGCTCTCGACCTGGAAGTCGGCATCGAAGCCGTAGGTGAAAGCGGCGCGGTCCTGCAGGTTGCGGCCGAACTTCCGGTGAAGTGCCGCTTCCGATAGGTAGGTGATATGCGCCGCCATCCGCGCCACCGCGAGGCCGCGCGACGGATTGGTGCCGGAGGTCAGATAGTTTCCGCCCGCCCAATCCGGGTCCGCCATAATCGCCTGACGTCCCACCTCGTGGAAGGCGATGTTCTGTGAGGAATGCCGGGCTGCGGTGGCGATCGGTATCGCCGCGAACACCCGCTCGGGATAGGCCGCGGCCCAGGCCAGCGCCTGCATGCCGCCCATCGAGCCGCCGGTGACTGCGAAGAGCTGGTCGATGCCCAAAGCATCGATCAAGAGCTTCTCGGCCCGGACCATGTCGCCGATCGTGATGATCGGGAAATCTAGCGCCCAGGGCTTGCCGGTCGCGGGATCGACCTCGCGCGGGCCGGTGCTTCCCATGCAGCCGCCGATAACATTGGGGCAGATGACGAAATACCGGTTCGTGTCGATCGGCCTGCCCGGGCCGACCATAGTGGTCCACCAGCCTGGTTTGCCGGTCAGCGGATGGTCGTCGGCCGCGAATTGGTCGCCGGTCAGGGCATGGCAGATCAGGATAGCGTTGGACTTTTCGGCATTCAGCGTGCCGTAGGTCCGGTAAGCAATGGTGATTGGGCCTAACGATACGCCACTATCGAGCGGCATGGGGCGATCGGACGCGACTACGATACGTTCGCTGGGTATAATCGGAAGATCGGCGATCTTGGGCGCCAGCGGAGCCTTGGTGACGCTCATCAGCGGATTCCCGAGCCCGGACGATAGTTTCGGGCGCTGTTTTGCCTTTGCGTCGAGCACGGCCCGCCGCTACACGTAGTTTTTTGTGCGCCCCGAGGCGCCGCAGAACAGATCACCCTGATGCCTTCCTCAACCAATCGACTGGATCTCCTGCGTCGGGATATCGACGCGATCGATGTCGCCATCCACGATCTTATCGTGAAGCGCGCAACAATCGTCGAGGATATCCGCAAGATCAAGAACCGGGCAGGTCCGGCCCTCCGTCCCGGGCGTGAGGCCAGTATCGTCCGGGCGCTGGTCGCCCGCCACCGAGGCAAATTTCCCCTCCAGGCGCTCGTTAATCTCTGGCGCGAGATGATCAGCGGCTTCACCCATATGCAGGAGCCGCTTTCGGCTGCGGTCTATGCGCCGCGAGGCCGGGAGCGGCTCTTTGCTTTGGCCCGCGATCATTACGGCAGCTTGACGCCCCTCCAGCCGGTCCCGACGGCCGCCGCCGCGGTTCGGGCGGTTGCCGATCAGACCTCCTATATGGCTGTCCTGCCATTTCCGGGCGACCAGGACTCGGAGTGCTGGTGGCCGCTGCTGATTGGCAATGACAAGGCGCCAAGGGTCATTTCCCGGCTGCCGTTTGCGTCGGACGGAAAAGGCGAGCAAGCTCTAGTCTTGGCCACTTGGGCGCGTGATCCCTCAGACGAGGAGGCGACCTTGGTCGTCGTCGAGCTGCCCGAGCGCGCCAGCCGGGGACGAGTCGTCGAGAGCTTCCAGTCCGCGGGTTTCGCTCAGGTGGCGCTCCATGCTGGGAAGGAGGCCGAACCTGGCCGTTCTTACTATCTTGTGGAAGTGGATGGGCAGGTGGCGGCCGATGATACGCGCCTGGCGATAGCGGCAGGAGCGCTCGACTCCAGTTTCGCCCAGGTCATTGGCGGTTATGCGCGGCCGCTCACCATTCCAGCAAGCTAGTTCGGCCCCGCGCTCGTTTGGGATTGGGTAAAATGGACAAATTGGGCCCGGTGCCGCAGCCGGGAATTCTGGAAATCTCTCCGTATGTCGGCGGCGAGTCGAAGGTGCAGGGAATAGCCCGGCCGGCGCGGCTCGCCTCGAACGAGAACCCGCTCGGCCCGAGCGCAAGCGCGATGAAGGCGTATTCCGCGGCGGCCGCGGAGCTGCATCGCTATCCCGATGGGAGCGCCACGGCGCTGCGCGAAGCGATCGGCCGGACAAACGGGCTCGATCCGGCGCGAATTGTCTGCGGTGCCGGCTCGGATGAGCTTTTCGCCCTCCTTGCGACCGCCTATGCCGGTCCGGGAGACGAGGTGCTGCACAGCTGGCACGGCTTTCTGGCCTTCCCTATCGTCGCGCGCAGCGTTGGCGCAACGCCGATCCCGATCCCAGAGAGGAACCTGAAGACCGACGTCGAAGCGGTTCTGGCCAAGGTCGGCCCCCGCACGCGTATGATCTTCCTTGCCAATCCGAACAATCCGACCGGCAGCTATCTCTCGGCCGACGAGATCGAGCAGCTTCTCAATGGCCTTCCACCGCATGTGTTGCTCGTTCTGGACGCGGCCTATGGCGAGTTCGTGAATCGCAACGACTATTCCGTGGGGCACGAGATGGTCGACCGGTTCCCGAACGCGGTCGTCACCCATACTTTCTCGAAGATATATGCGCTCGCAGCGGTCCGGCTGGGCTGGGCCTATTGTCCACCGGCCGTCGCAGACGTGCTCAACAGAATTCGCCAGCCGTTCAATGTCGGTATTCCAGCGATGGTCGCGGGTGTCGCCGCGCTGGAGGACCCGGCCTTCCTAGCCCGCTCTCGAGAGCATAACGAGCGTTGGCGACCCTGGTTGGCCGAGCAGCTGACCCGGCTGGGCTTTACCGTCTATCCCAGCGTCACCAATTTCCTCCTCGTCTCCTTCAAGCCGCACGATGCCGAGGAAGTCCGGCAGTTCCTCAAGGGCCGCGGCGTGCTCGTGCGTCAGATGGGCGCTTACGGCTTGCCGGACTGCCTCAGGATCACGATCGGCACCGAAGAGGAGATGCGGGCGTTAATCTCCGGCATCGAGGCCTTCCTCAAAGGGGGGAAGAAGGCATGACCAAGCCTCTGTTCGAACGCGTCGCCATCATTGGCTTCGGGTTGATCGGCTCGTCTCTCGGCCGGGCCATTCGCGCTCATAAGCTCGCGCGGACGCTGGTGGCCTGCGATCGCAGCGATCAGGCGCTGGCGACGATCGCCCGGCTGCGGCTGGCCGATGCGGCGACGCCGGTGGCCGCGGACGCGGCGAAGGACGCCGATCTCGTCGTCATCGCAGTGCCGCTCGGCGCCTATGCCGAAGTGGCAAACCAGATCGCGCCCGTGCTCAAGCCCGGCGCGATCGTCAGCGATGTCGGTTCGGTCAAGGGCACAATTGTCCGCGATCTATCGCCGATCTTGCCGCCCCACATCCATTTGGTGCCGGGGCATCCGGTCGCCGGCACCGAGAATTCCGGACCGGAATCGGGCTTCGAGACCTTGTTCGAAGGCCGGTGGTGCATCCTGACGCCGCCGCCCGGGACGGACCCGGCAGCCATTGCCAAGGTCACCGATCTCTGGCTGGCTTGCGGTGCGATGGTCGAAACCATGGATGCGGCCCATCATGACAAGGTGCTGGCCATCACCTCGCATGTGCCGCACCTCATCGCCTACACGATTGTCGGGACCGCCTCCAATCTCGAGGAAGACGCCAAGTCGGAGGTGATCAAATTCTCGGCCTCCGGCTTCCGAGACTTCACCCGCATCGCGGCTTCCGATCCCACCATGTGGCGCGACATCTTCCTCAACAACAAGGAGGCTGTGCTGGAGATGCTGCAGCGCCTCACGGAGGATCTGACGGCGCTCCAGCGCGCCATCCGCCGCGGCGAGGGAGATATGCTGTTCGAACGCTTCACCCGGACACGTGAAATCCGCCGTCGGATCATCGACGCGCATCAGGCCTGAGGCCCGCCGATCAGGATTGTTGCGGTGCGCCTCTTCGAGGCCTCCGGACGGCTCTTATTGTTCCGCTTGGTCCGCCGCCGCAGAAGAACCGGTCGCCGCCATCGGATTCGAGTCCGGAGACTCGAATTCCAGTCGGCATCTCGATTTTCTGCAGGACTTCTCCGGTTTGGGCATCGATTTGACGCAAATCACTCTCTTCGCCTTCCCACGTGCCGTGCCAGAGCTCTCCGTCGATCCAGGTGACGCCTGTGACGAAGCGGTTGGACTGGATGGTGCGAAGAATAGCGCCGGTCTCTGGGTCGATTTGATGGATCTTCCGATCTCGATGCTGCCCCACCCAAAGCGTTCCTTCTGCCCAGGCTAGTCCCGAATTGCTGGTCCCAGGCGCCGGGATCGTGCCGAGCACATGGCCGGTTGTCGGATCGATCTTCTGGATGCGACCTTCGGCGATCTGAAACAAGTGCCGGCCATCAAAAGCTGTTCCCGCATGTGCCGGGACATCGATGGCGCGTCCGGTCTTGCCACTTGCCGGATCGAGTGCGACCAGCTTGTCGCCCGCGGCAAACCAGACATCGCGGCCATCGTGCGTCAGCCCATGGACGTGATCGACACCGGAAAATGGGCCGTACTCGCGAATAATTTCGGCTGCTGATCGCTTCATGGTTTCCACCCTAGTCGCTTGGCAGTGGAGCAAGGAGTAACAAGTTCGTCGCGAATCCCGGCAGGGGTGGTGCCATCCAACGGCGCGCCCGCCCGCGACCGACAGACTGCACCTTGCCTGCCGCGGCCAGCGAATCCAGCGCCCGCTGTACCGTTCGCTGGCTGGCCCCGAGCGCAAGCGCGAGCGCCGAGCTCGACCATGACTCGCCATCGGCAAGAAAGGCGAGCACGGCTGCATGCTGCTCCTCGACGGGCCGCGCGAGCACGACGATTTCGTCACCAGGCCGCGGAGTCAGCGCGAAGCCCCGCTCGGTCGCGCTCACATCGGCGATCGATCGCAGCTCGGCGCGAAGCCGGCCGATCTCCACTCGTAGCCGCGCGCGATGGGATTCATCGGCGACTCTCGCATGGAACGCCTGTGCGAGGAGCGTGCTCCGCGGCACGTCTGCGGGCCAGGCCTCACCCAGTGCGCGGGCAAGCGCGAACAGGATCGGGCGGGTTGCAAGGGAAACGATCGTGCTTGCCTTACGCACGACGTAGCGGTTGGCGTCGACGATGATCATGCCCGATGACAACAGTGTTTCGACCTCTTCGAGCAGGAGCGGGCGTTCCACGCCACGCGCGATCAAGCGTGCCGCGGGCGTGCTCAAGAGACGAGACGCGCTTTCGACCTCGGCAGCCAAAGCGGGAATTGCGGCAGCGCGCGCTGCCTCCTCGGCGCGTGCGAGCGCTGCCCGGGCCGCCTTTGTCCGGATGCGCCGCATGGCAATTCCCGCAACCATCAGCTCATGCGACGCCCGCAAGGCCGCGGGGAAAGGCGAGGGGTCGAGCGCGGCAAGGTTCTGCTCGGCGCGTTCGAGGCGTCCGATCAAGAGAAGGCGCCGAATCTCCAGATATCGCGCATGGGCGGCGTTCGCCCGGTCGCCATGCTTTTCGAGCGTCGCCCGCGCCGCGCCGAGCGCTTTCGCCGGCCAGCCGAGGTCGCGGGATGCGAGAGCGACCTCCGCCTCGGCGACGACGCATCGCGCACGGGCCAAGGCCTCTTTCGGACCGAAGGCGCGAGCCGCGCTTCGCAAGAGAACCTTTGCACGGGCGAGGTCGCCCAGCTGCGCCATGGCTATGCCGCGAAGTGCGAGCGCCGGCGCGTCGTCGCGGAGCGCCACCCGGTTCAACGCGCCCAGGGGATCGCCGGCGGCCAACGCCCGGGCCGCGGCTGTGATCAGCGAGTCCATCCGAATCCCGCCACACTTGTCACTCCCCGCCTTCGATACCCCGGCACTATCTCCGTGTCACGACCAACACCCGCGAAGGGAGTGAGAGGCCATGACAACACACACGATCGTGACGGGTAACGAGAAATTGGACGATGTCACCGTCGGCGCAATCGATTGGTTGTGCCTTGCGGCTGCACCGACCTTCGCGATCATGGCTCTGGTAACCGCCGTTCTGAGCGGCGGTCCGCCGCCGATGCTCTGCTCGGCTCACGGTTCCTCGCCGCTTTGCGGCATGGCCTGGATGTACCTGCTGATGAGCGCTTTCCATTCGGCGCCCTGGCTTAGGCGGATTGCTGGCCTGCGGAATGGCGCTCGCTGTGCCTGACCAAGTGTTGACCTGATCAAATCCAACCACAATCACACCACGGAGGACGATGATGACGACGCACAAGACTGGAACGCGCGAAGAATGGCTAACGGCGCGGCTGGCATTGCTCGAGGCCGAAAAGGTGCATACACGGCAGAGCGATGCGCTGGCGCGGCGGCGGCAGGAGCTGCCCTGGGTTAAGATCGACAAGAATTATCGGTTTGAAACGGACCAGGGGGACGCATCGCTGGCCGACCTCTTCGGCGGGCGCTCGCAGCTTGTCGTCTACCACCTGATGTTCGGCCCCGAATACAAGGCGGCCTGTCCCAGCTGCTCGGCGATTGCCGACGGGTTCAATGGGACCATCGTCCATCTCCAGCATCACGATGTGGCGTTCTTCGCGATCTCGCGGGCGCCGCTGGAGAAGATCCGAGCGTTTAAACAGCGGATGGGCTGGACCTTTCCCTGGGCATCGTCGCAGGACACCGACTTCAATTTCGACTTCGAGGTCTCGGTGACCGAGGACCAGCTGCGCACCGGGCATTTCGAATACAACTACCGTCCGGGCACCGCATTGCAGCCGGCCGACGCCGGGAAGCCGAACCAGTTCGCGGCGATGGCCGGAACCGACACTGCCGCGTTCATGCGTCAGAGGCCCGGCATGAGCGCGTTCGCGCGCGAGGACGGGGTCGTCTACCATACCTATTCGACCTACGCCCGTGGGCTGGACGGCCTGTGGGGCATGTATCAGTGGCTCGACCGCGCGCCCAAGGGACGAAACGAGACCGGCCCTTGGTGGCGCCACCACGACATGTACGGTAAGGCTTAAACGAAGCCGTGGCGTGCGACGGTTGCCATCACGGCAGCCGTCACCGCCGAACGTCGCACATCGGGCGTGCCGCGCAGTTGCGCGCCGGATGCCATCCGCGTAGAGGTGCAAGGCAAATACTTACGCGGCAAAGAGGTCTGGATGACCGGGCGTTATCTGGCTGCATCGCTCCTTGCTAGCCTCACGATTCTGCTCGTCGTTCACCTGGCGCGGGCCGCCGACTCCGTGACCTTTTCCGCCATGGTTGAGGCCTGGTACCGCGATAATTTTCAGGCCCACCCCCTTATGGCGGATGGGGCCGGATTCCATGAATGGGATGCCAAGCTCGAAGACGTCTCGCTCGCCGCCCATCAGGTCGAGCGGAAGCGTCTCCATGCGTGGCTTGACAGGTTCGATAAGATCGACTCGAGCTCCCTCGACCTGAAGGACCGCGATGATCGCGAGGTTATCATCGGTCAGATCAACGCGGCTCTGCTCGAGGAGGAGCGGATCCAGGCCTGGCGACACGACCCCAACCGCTATTCCTCGCTCGCTGTCGAGTCGCTGTTCCAGCTGGTAAAGCGCGACTTCGCGCCGATCGCGGATCGGATGCGCGATGCGATCGCGCGCGAGAAGCAGGTGCCTGGGATGCTCACAGCGGCGAAAGAGGTCATTCAAGACCCGCCCAAGGTCTATATCGAGATCGCGCTGGAGAACATCGAGGGTGGGCTCGATTTCTTGAAGAGCGGTCCCCCCGATGCATTCAAATCCGTTCAGGATCGGGGTCTGCAGAACGAATTTGCTTCCGTGAACGCCGCCACGATAACCGCCCTGCAGGATTATCGCGATTGGCTGAAAGGATTACTGCCGAATGCCCATGGCAGCTTCGCGCTCGGCGCCGAGAATTATCGCCTGAAGCTCGAATATGAGGAGATGATCGACGTCCCGCTCGATCGTCTGCTGTCCATCGGCTATGCGAATCTCAAAAAGGATCAAGAGGCGCTCGCGGTGGCTGCGCGCCGTGTCGATCCGATCAAGTCGACAGACGACGTGATCGCGACCATCGCGAAAGATCACCCGACCGCCGACGGCCTGGTTCCGACAGCACGCGATGAGCTTGTCGCGCTCCGCAAATTCATCGTGGACGAAAATCTAACGCCGCTTCCGCCGGAGCGCGCGCCGGCGGTCGGCCCTACTCCGGAATTCGAGCGCGCCATCATCCAGGCGGAGATGGACGCGCCTGGCCCTTACGAGAAGCACGCGACCGAAGCCTTCTATTTCATCACGCCGCCGGCGCCGAGCCTCACGCCGAAGCAAAAGGAGGAGTATCTCGAAGGCTTCAACATTCCGACCCTCAACAACGTGTCGGTCCATGAAGTCTTCCCGGGCCATTTCGTCCAGCTGATGCTGATGCGCTCCATGCCGGGCCTCTCCATGGTGCGGCGCTTGACCAACACCAATTCGAACGTCGAGGGGTGGGCGCATTATTGCGAACAGATGATGCTTGACGAAGGCTTCGGCGGCGGCGATCCGAAGCTCCGTATCGGCCAGCTTTTGGACGCGCTGCTGCGCGATGTCCGCTATGTCGTCGGCATCGAGATGCATACGCGCGGCATGAGCGTCGAGCAGGCCGCCGACATGTTCGTCAGGGAGGCCCACCAGCCCGGGCCGATCGCGCTCATGGAGGCGAGGCGCGGCACTTCGGATCCGACCTATCTCTATTACACAGTCGGCAAGCTCGAGATCTTGAAGCTGCGCGAAGATTGGAAGGCGAAGATGGGGTCGGCCTATAGCATCGGCGATTTTCACAAGCGCCTGATCGAGGGCGGTACGGTTCCGATCCGCATCATCCGCCGCGAAATGACGGGCAGCGACGGGCCTTTGCTGTGATGCTCCTTCGAAAGCGAGAATCCGTCTCTCGACAGCGCGGCGGCGGAAAAATGAATTTCCACCTTCGCAGGAACGATATCCTGAAAATTGGTCTCTTGCTTCTCACGACGCTGATTTTCTTCACGTCGGCGGCTCAAGCCAGCCATTACTCGGCCGACGTCCGCGCCTGGCCGTCACTGATCGGCTATTGGCGCTTCACTGATCCGGCCGGATCTTCGATTGTTGCGGACGCCAGCCACCATGGCCTCGACGGCGCCATCCATGGAGCGATCCGCTTCGGAGAGAAGGGACTGGTCACGGGCGCTGCCGATACATCGGCGCTGTTCGACGGTCATACCTATGTTTCCCTGCCGGAGAGTGCGCTCGCGTTCGAATGGAACACGCCCTTTCTGATCGAGTTCGTGCTCAAGGTCCCACCGGCCGGTACGCCGATGTCCGGCAGCATCATCGGCAAGGAGCTGCTGGGTGAATCGCGCAATGGCTGGAATCTCTATGTGAGCGGCTATCAGGGCGCCTATCAAATAGAGCTTCTGATGCGTTCCGCCGCCGGCTTTTATCAGCTTCGGCGCTCGACCAAGACGACGGTGTTCACACCTGGATCCATTCATCACGTGGCGCTCGCCTATGGTGGCACCGGTCGCAACCAGGATGCTGTCTTCTACGTCGACGGCGATCGGGTGGACACGATCGACTATGATGCCAATCTGGGCAACCACAGCATTGCCAATCCCGCGACGCCGGCGATCGGCGGCAATATCGGCTTCAACGGGCCGCCAGGTCCTTATTTCAACGGCTTCATCCAGGAGCTGGCGGTCTATAGCGAGGCCGCGCCGGCCGGCAACCTGAACATCGCTTTCGGTAATGTGGTCAATAACCTTGCATGGTACCACGCGCAGCTCGCACATAATGACAAGCCGCCGATCGCCAATCCGCCGGCCAAACCCAATGTCTTCTACGAGGATGATTGGTCGGATGCAGACGCGCTCGGCGACCTCAGATGGGCGATCCATCTGCATCGGCTGGGTCTGATCAACCTGGTAGGCGTCGCCAACAACGCGGCGTCGCCCTACGCGCCTTCAATGCTCCGCGCGATCCTCGACTATTGGCACCTCGAAAACGTTCCGGTGCTCGCCTATCAGGGCGGGGAGGGGCCGGACGATAGAGGCGGAATCTCGCACACGACAGCGCAGAAGTTCCGACCCCAGGATGAGAAGGATGTCGGCGTGTTGAATGCCGGCACGGCGATCAAGGACGCCGGCAAAGGCTTCGTCGCGGGCGACGTGCTGCCGATCACGGGCGGGACTCTGGCGGCGGGATTCAAGACAGCCTCCTTCACCGTGGACGCTGTCGATGGCTCAGGCCGAATTCTCTCCGGACGCATTTCGAACTCTGGGAGTTATATCGCCGCGCCGCCAAGCCCCGCCATGCTTGCCAACCCGCGTGGCGGCGAGCCTGCGGCAATCGCATTTTCGACAGGCAACCTGCGCGGCAACTATACGGATTTCATGTCGGGTCTTCAGGACATTCTGCGGACCCACGGCAGAGTCTATGTCGTGAACACAGGCGTCGCTTTTGCGGATGCAGATTTCGTCAAAGCCTACCCTGAGCTCTGGAACGCGAAAGTCGCGGCCATCATTCTCTGCTCCGGCTTCGCCCCCAGCAGCGCCTATTGGGGCATGAAGGGCGGCGAGTACAATTTCGTGACGTCGCCCGCGGCCTGGAACGCATTCCTTGCAAAATCGACAGTCCCCGTCGTGCAATATGGCGACGAAAATACGAACCCGCCCAACGCGCCGCCCGCCGGAAATATCGTGATGGGCCCGCACGATTACGCCGACGAGAATACCGACCCGATCGAATGGGCGTTCAAGCGCAACCTCTTCGCGCCGAGTCCGACGCGGCCAAGCTGGAGCGCCGGCGCCTGGATTTGGCTGGCCTACGGCATTGCGCCCCGCGGCACCGGCTATCAGGCGTGGGTCTATTGGGCGGCCAATGGCGGCACGCTGACGATCGATCCGAATAACGGGATGAATACCTGGTCGCCCAAGCCCGGCAACACTTACTACATCCGCCGCCGCGCGAGCGACGCTGACTATAATGCTCTGATGGCGAAGATCATGGCGGAAAAGCCGGAAGGCGCGGGCAGCTCGTCAAATTGAAAGCATCCGCCGCGCCTTGCCGATCGCGCGTTCGAGCAGTGTTCCGCGATAGGCCGTCAGCGCGGTCTGATGAGTGTTCTCGGACCGCGCGGTGATCTCGAACCGGCCGGTGCGCTTTTCCGGCAGTAGGATACCAAGCGCGAAGCCACCCCAGAGCTGGTTGCGGAACGCTGGAGCGCGGTTGACGGTGCCCGCCACGAAATCGAGCTCAACGGCATGAACATACGGGTTGTCCGCCCATCTCGCCTCTTTCAGGCCCCGACGGCAGTTCGGGTTGAAGCTGTCATGCATGATGACATAGAGCGGAACGGTCGGCCGGAAGCGCAGTAGATTGTCGATGTCTTTGCGCACGCCCTCGGTCGTATGGTCGCCGTCAACGAGCGCGAAGCTCAGCTCCGAGCCTTCCTTTTCCAGCCGGTCGAGCAGAGGCGGGAGCAGGGAGTCGGACGGCCCGATCAGATATTCGACATTGGAGAAGCGCCCCGCGAGCCGCTCCGGCACGTCGGGATCGATATCGATCGAATAGACGCGCTCGCAGAATTGGGCGAGCACCTGAAGGCTTCCGCCGAAACGCGTGCCGATCTCGATCGCCACTTTGGGGCGGAGATTCTGCAAAAGGAAGACGAGCGCGGCCTGCTCGCCCGGCGCCATTTCCCAGCTTTCCAAATTCTCAGCCGAAAGAGCACTGTAGGCCAAGGGAAATAATTGCAACCCTTGACCGGCTCTTTCGCGATCTGGATCGTCGTCATAGTTTATTTTGATTTGGCCGGCGAAGGACTGCTCGGCGGATATAGTACGAGATGCTTCCATTCGACGGGCCGATCACGGTTTCGTGGCTCTATTATACATGCGACAAGTGGCAAAGGCTACGGGATCGACGCGACGGCGCTGATTTCCACCTTCATCGCAGGATGGCCGAGCCTTGCCACGCCGATCAGGCTCGAAGCATTGGGCGGAAAGGGCTTTCCGTCGAGCGCCTCGCTCATCGCGGCAACGAATATCTGCGTCGTCTTTTCGTCCAGGCCGACGACGTACATTGTGCTGCTGACGACGTCGGCCGGCGTGGCGCCTATCGCCGCCAGCGCGGCGGCAAGATTGCGGAACGCCTGCACCGTTTGGCTTCGGAGATCGTCGCCGCCAACCAGGTTGAATTCGGCGTCGAAAGGACCTTGCCCCGCGATGAAGGCCAGCCGGCCCGCCGGCGCCACCACGATTTGCGAAAAGCCCGGAAGGCGGAACAGCGTCTCGGGATTATGGTGCTCGATTCCCATGGAAACCTCCTCAGTCTAATAAGGTCACCGGATCGCCGAGGCTGACGATTCCTTCACGCTCCACGACCAGGTTGGTCCCCAGCACGCGACGACAACGATCCACGATCGCGCGCGTGAGAGCAGGCTCGGCGGCAACGCCCATCATGGTCTGGCTCCGCGCCGGCATGCTGCACCGGGTAGTACCGCTCCGGACGCTTACGACCGCGCCGCCGACCGAGAGACGCCGGCCGATCCAGTCGAGCTCGGGCCAGTCGGATCCGCCGTCGACGGAAACCACGAGATTCGGGCGGAAGCGGAGAACATTCGTGTCGAGTCCGCTTTGCCCGGCAAGGCTGGCGAGCGAATTTCTCGAGAGCAGGTGCAATGGATATGCATCCACATAGCTGCCGGGCGGTGTCGCATAGATCTGAAGCTGCGCCAGGTGCGCGTCGGTCGGCGCGCTGAAATCGGGCAGAGGCTCGTCGCTCAAAAGCTCTATGTCGGCGGCGATCTCGGCCGGATCGCGGTGACCCCGTGCCAGCCGGTAATGCTCTTTGCGGGAGGCCGGGGCGCGCGGCAGGATCGAAGCGGCACGGCCCAGCTGTGCGCTCAGCCACTCCGCAATATCCGGGGCGGCGCTTTCCCGCCGAGTGCCGTCGGGCGCCTTCAACTCGACGGGCGACACCGCGCCGTCGAAGGCGTCGGCCTTGGGCTCCTCCAGATAGCGGGCTCGGAGATTCAGCAGCGCAGGCCATCGCTTGGCGCTGCGGATTTCATTCGTTTCGGCATTGAAGATCGCCCAGTTGCGATCACCCACCGGGCCGGAGCGCCTTATGTCCAGCCGCTCAACCTCTTCGCCACCGAGGCTCTTCACCGGATAACGAAACAATCCGCTTATATGCGTCGCCATAGCCGCTTCATGTTAAATGACGATCCGTTCGACCTCCAAAGGGAGCTCGCGCTTTGCCAGTTGCCGACGCGCGGCGGCGAGGACCATTTCGGGCAATATCTCCCTCATGCAGATGCGGTCGTAATCGCAATCGTCGCGCTGCCAGCAAGGGGCGCAAGAGCCGTTCCAGTATAGATTTTCGTTGGCGGTGTAGCCCGATTGCGCGGGATGCTCGCGGCCGCCATAGACGATGACCGAGCGACAATCGACGGCCCGGGCAAGGTGCATCAGGCCGCTCACCAGGCCGATGAAGAGCTTGCTGCTCGCGAGGATGGCGGCACTCTGGCGAACGGAGGTTTTGCCTCTGAGGTCGACGGCGCCGTCGAGGAGCGGATCGGTGGGGCTGCCCAACTGGACTATGTCGAACTCGATCTTGAGGGCGTCGGCGACGGCCTGAAAGCGCTCCAGAGGCCACTGCTTGTTTCGCATCGGGAAGCGCGCACTCATGCTCGATGTCTGCATCGTCACCGCGGGGCGGAGCGTCACGCGGCCGGCCTGCTTCTCGCCGTCGGTCAGATGGACATAGGGACGAAGGTCGATCTCGCCCGTGACGCCGACTTCCCGGCAGAGAGTCGTGATCAGGTGAGCGGGCGGCGGGTGCGGATATTCGAGCTCGGGGCAGGGGATGCCGAACATGGCGCAGAGGCGCCGGAGGCGAAAATCGACCGGCACGGGAAGGACATCCGCATTGCCGGCGAACAGGTCGGGGTGGCGGGTGAGTTGCCAGATTCGACCGGCGCCGCGCTTCCTCAGTTCGCGCGCGACCGCGGTGCAGAGGATGTCATCGCCTAGGCCGCCATTGAAGAACAGGCCGATATTCGGCAGTCCGCCGGCCTTCCAGGCGATTCCGCCCGACCAGAGAAGTCCCCAGACTCTGGTGGGCGTGGGCATCCAGGTCGGCGGCATCGGGGCGCTCATCAGGACCGAAATAGGGTTATCAGATTAACGGAGAATGGAAGTCTTTGCGACCGGCGAAAGAAAAACTTCTTGCGCCAAGGAAAGCGAAACTCTTGGATGCGAGAAAAGACGATCAGGACCTGGATTCGAGCCTGCAACGATGTTCCTTGATGCTAACGCGGTGCCGGCCGGCACGGTTATCGAGACCGAGGTCTGCATCGTCGGCGCGGGCGCAGCCGGGATCACGCTGGCACGTGAGTTTGTCGGCGCGGGCTTCCGCACGGTTCTCCTCGAAAGCGGCTCGACCGATTTCGATTCCGACACCCAGGAACTCTACAAAGGCAGCGACATTGGCCGTCATTATGAAGATCTAACGACCTGCAGGCTCCGCTATTTCGGCGGGACGACCAACCATTGGGGCGGCTGGTGCCGACCTCTGGAAGCGGTCGATCTCGAGCCGCGGGACGGTCTGCCTTATCGCGGTTGGCCGTTCGACCGCGCCTACCTGGATCCCTGGTATCGCCGCGCCCAAGAGGTGGTCCAGCTCGGCCCCTACGAATATTCTCCCGACAAGTGGGGCATCCCGCCCGCCAGGATCACGCCACCCTTCGGCGGGCCGCATTTCGTGACCAAGATTTTGCAGCAGAGCCCGCCGACACGCTTCGGCCAGGTCTATGAGCCTGAGCTGCGCGCTGCCGAGCGCGTGACGGTCTATTTGAAGGCCAACGCGCTTTCCTTCGAAACCGACCCGTCCGGCCGCGCCGTGGAGCAAGTGAGAATCGGAACGCTCGCGGGCAATCGCTTTGCGGTCAGGGCTAAGGTTTTCGTCCTAGCTTGCGGCGGCATCGAGAACGCGAGGCTGCTGTTGCTGTCGCCCGCCGCAAGCGGCAACGGGCTCGGCAATGACCATGATCTGGTCGGTCGCTTCTTCATGGTCCACATCGTTTATTCGGGCGGCTCGGTCCTGCTCTCCGATCCTTATGTGAATCTCGATTTCTTTACGGGCCGCGGGAGCGAGATCTACCGCGGCTTCGGCAAACCTTATCGATTCGTCTCGCTCGTTGGTCTGTCGCCCGAGAGCATGCGCAGCCTCAAGCTGCCGAACATCAATGTGATGTGGCTCTACAAATTCCGCGGCGATGTTACGGCCTTCGACGCGTTCGGCCGCCTCACCCATTTCAACGAAAAGGGCGGGGCGGAAACCATGGCCGATCTGGGCTCGGTCTTCCGTAATGTGGACGGTATCGCGGAGCATTATTGGCGAAGAGCGGTCCATGGCCAGGGTCTTCCGGTCGAAGCGCTGCTGCTGCATTTCTCCTCCGAGCAGATCCCCAATCCTGACAGCCGGATCGTGCTCGGCACTGAACTGGATGCGCTGGGCCAGCGCAGAGTCGCGGTCGATTGGCGGCTGACGGCCGAGGACCGGCGGCTTGCATTCGAGACGCAGCGCTTGTTCGGTGCGGAGATCGGTCGGGCCCGGCTCGGACGGATGCAGATGTCGCTTCGCGAGAATGAGGATTCCTGGCCGGATGATATGTACGGCGATGAGCATCAGATGGGCACCACCCGCATGCACCGCGATCCGACGCAGGGTGTCGTCGACGAGAATTGCCGTCTTCATGGTGCGGCCAATCTTTATGTCGCGGGGAGCTCTGTTTTCCCGACCGGCGGCGCGGCCAATCCGACGCTCACCATCGTGACGCTGGCGCTGAGATTGGCGGATCACATCAAGGAGCGCATGGCATGAGGCTAAGGCGCAGATTTGTGCTCTTATCGGCACCAGCTGTTTTCGGAGCCTGGGCGTTGGCCCGCCTCGGGTTGAGCCGCAATTCCGACATCGAAGAGTTGCTCGGGCTTCTGGGCGACCCCAACGAGGCTAGAGCCATTGGCGAGGCTTGCGCGAAGGCAATCGGCGAAACGTCGGCACGCAAGATCGCGCGGACTCTTCCAGTAGATACGAGCGCATTGCGCGCGCGTATCCGCGAGGATTTCGCGAAGGACAGGATAATCATCGCAGACGGATGGGTGCTGTCCGCGACCGAGGCGCGGCTTTACGCGCTGGCAGCCTGGTCTGGCGCCGCTCATCGCGAATAGGGCGGCAACAATCCGCCGAGCATGCATTTCAGCCGCAGCTTCAATCGCTCGAGCCGTTCGTAATGGGAGCGCTGCGCCAGGGGCGAGCGGCGGAACTCGGTCCAGACCTGTGGTCCAAGATGCGAGTAGGTTCGGCAGCGCTCGAACCATTCATTGCCGGTGATCGTCGCGAAGGCGCGCGGATCATATACCCGCGAATGCTCGTTTGCCGCGACCAGACGTTCGAGCCAGTGCCGCGTTTCGGCCAACAGGCTGCGATTCGGGGGAAGATGGTCCATTTCGAGATTCTGGTGAATATCGAGTTCGCGTTCGCTCGGCTCGACGCCCAGCTCCCGCAGCAATTCCAGCTTGATCGTCTTGGCGAGCTCGAATGTCTGCGTGCGCGTGAAGTTGGAGTAGCTGCTCTTTGTTACGCGGTAATACACCGTCACCTTCGGCAGGATCGCGATCCGGTGCTTGCGACTCACCCGGACGATGAACCGATAATCCTCACATAGCGGAAATTCGGGCGCATAGGGTGGATCGGGTAACGCCTCGCGGCGGATCAGCAACGTCGAGTTTCCGAACGGGTTGCGGTAGAGCAGAGAGACCTTGCATTCATCCGGATCATAGCGCCGATGCATGCGCTTCGGCAGCTTGTCGCCGGTCAGGTTGATCACCCCGTACCAGGTGCCGACCATGCCGATATCGGGATTGGCTTCGAGAAACCGCACCTGGTCGGCGAGCCGTGTCGGAACCGAGATGTCGTCATGGTCGCTGAGCGCGATGTATTGCCCGCGAGCTGCGCCGATGCCGCGGTTGCGGGTCTGAACGAGGCGGCTGTTCGTGTCGTTGACGAGGAGCCTGATCCGCGGGTCCTGAAACGAGTGGATGACCTCGACGCTGCTATCCGACGACGCATCGTCGACGAGGATATATTCCAAGTCGGAAAACGTCTGAGCGAGAATACTGCCGATCGTCTCTGGCAGGAATTTCGCGCCGTTATAGACAGCGGTGACGACGCTGATCTTGGGCATGAGCGAGTCTTCACCTCGAATCGGCCGCGACGCTTTCAGCGAAGCTTTGCTATAATAGCTGGATGAATGGCCTGGTTTCACGGTTATTTGCCGGGTTGGTCCTTGTCGCGACATTAGCGTCCGCGCCTAAGAGCCGGGCTTCAGTCGCCATCTTGCGTGACGGCAGCGACGGAACACCTCCAACCATTCTCGTTCACTCTGCGATCCGGCGCGGAGACGCCGCCGCTTTCGAGGCCGCTTTCGAGCATGTTCGCGGCATTTCCGATCAGCAAATCAACGGCGTGCCTTTCGTCACGGTTGAGCTCGATTCGCCCGGCGGCGACGCGATCGAGGCGCTCGAGATCGGGCGGCTAATCTATCAGCATTTCATGATGACGCTGGTCCGCTCGGGCCAGGAATGTGTCAGCGCCTGCGTTTTCCTCCTCGTGGCAGGTGCCGTCCATACCCCCGCCGACGGCGCGAGCGTAGGGATCCACAAGCCTCTCCTTGTTTCCTGGTCGGGGATGACCTCGCAACGCGCGCACCAGAAATATGACGAGCTGATGGAATATATCCGCGATTATTTCGGGCGGCTCGGCGTCAGCCCCGCGATCTATGACGCGATGATGGGGACCAGCTCATTCTCGATGCGTTATTTTGCGCCGTCCGAGCTCGACCGGTTCGGCCTCCGAGGGGAGGACCCGGCTTGGGAGAAGCTCTACCGTATGCGTTGGGCGGCCGAGAGCCAGCCGCTTGCAACCATTTCGCTGTCGCGCGTGGGGCCGCCCAAACTGGCTTCAGTCGACCAGTCCTTGCGCGACATGATCTTCATGCCCGGCGCGTATCATGCCGGGGAGGATTATCTTGCCGGCGCCCATCTGCCGACGGTGCATTTCACATGGCAGACGGTCGATAGCGACGAAACGCATCCAGCGGCGCAGCCCGGCCTGGAAGCTCTTTGGGCGATCATGTCCGAGGCCGTACATTTGCTCATTGAAGGCACGCGGCCCGTTTGGATCCTCAGCGGGCTGTTGGCGTTCGAGCTCCTGCGCAATCGGCGGCACGGGATCGGCTAATCGAGCTTCAGCTCCGGTACCGAACCCAGCTTCAGCGGTCCCACCGAGATGCGACGGGACTGGATTGTCACTGGTACATCGGCAGCCGCCTGGCCGTTCGCGTCGGGCTGGGAGACGACCCCGAGCGCGAGCTTGGCCATGGAGGCGGGGCCAAGCTTGATCCAGCCTGCCGCCGTAAGCGCGTCGATCGTCTTGTCCCAGCCGGTCATGTGCGCGGTGAAGGCTCCCTCCGGCTGCATCTGGGCATCGAGCGCCAGCGTGCCCTTGGCGCTCATCGCGAGCGGCCCCCACCGCAGCCCGAGGTCCGTGATCTCGATATTGCCCCCGGCGTCGCGCCAAGTCTTGAGCCCCTTCGCATCGGGCATCGCAGGGAAGGACCCCATGATCTGCGCCTTGAGCGCCACGTCGGCGATCGTCGAGCCCAACGGATGTCCTTCAAGCGATGCAGCCGAAAGGCTCATCGCGTGAACATCAAAGGCGAGCCCGATATCCGTGTCGGTCGCCGGCGGTCTCTCGGGCCGCGAACCACTGAGCTCCAAGGTCGCGACGACGATTTCGGGCCGTTCATCTCCTGAATTGCTCGGCGTGCTGGCTTCTGCGACGGAGATGCTGTCTGCCGTCACCTTCAGGTCTCGCGGCAGGTCACCGTCACCGAAAGTCGTGCTGCCGCGCAACGTTTCGCCAGCCAGCGCGTAGGCAGGACGCTCGGTCCCGGCTGGCAGGTCCAACGAGAAGCCATGCGTGGCGACGACGTTGAACTGGAGCAGCGACCATGGATGCGCCGCGACCGTCACATGCTGGGCCGCTACGCCGAAGCCTCTCGGCCACTTAAGCGACAGCCCGTCCGCGCTCACCGAAAAGGCGAACGGAAATCCGCCGACGGCGAAGCGATCGGGCGCTACCAGCGCGCCGGCCAAGCGCTCTTCCGCGACCCAGCTATCAATTCTGGCCTGGAGCGTGCGCGCTGTCAGCCACCACCAGGTGGAGTAGGCGACGATGACGAGAAGGCCCAGGCCCAGCAGAAGGTGGGATCGACGAATGGCCAGCTCCTACGCGGCGACTGCGCCGGATGTCTCGACGCCATGAAGAGCGAGCAGCCTATCCGTTTCAGCCTCGAGCCGCTGTTCGAGTATCGCCAGCGCCTGTTCCTGGCTCAGCCCAGGCGCTATCGGTTGCAGAAAGGAGAAGGTGACGGTACCGCCGCGCTTACGCCCGTGCTTCGGCCAGAAGAGCCCGGAATCGAGGGCCATCGGCACGATCGGCAGGCCGAGCTCGGCATAAAGCACCGCCGCGCCCATCTTGTATCGACGACGGTGACCCGCGGCCACGCGCGTGCCTTGCGGAAAGATTACGATTGGGCGCTCCTCAGCAATGGCCGCTCGGGCGGCAGCCAGCATTTCCTCAATTGCGAAGCGGCCGGCGCTGCGGTCAATCGGGATCATTCCGGCCCTACGCGCGAACCAGCCCCAGATCGGCAGCCGCATTAGCTCGCGTTTCATTACGATCGCCGGATCGCCCAGGAGGGGGTGGAACTTCATCGTCTCGTAGGTTGATTGGTGCTTGGCCGCAACGATGAACGAGCCGTGCTTCGGCAGGTTGTCACGCCCGATCACCCGATAATCGAGCCCCAGCACGTTCCGTTCCAACCACGCGACCGAACGGAGCCATACAAAAGCGACCTCGAGCGTGCTTTTGCGCGGCAGCAGCGGGCCGAAAATGAGCAGAATGCAGTAGATCCCGGTCATCAGTGGAAAGAGGAGCGAAAAAGCCCAGTCGCGGATTCGTTCCATCACGCACCTCCGGTCAGGTGCGCGAACAGGTAGCGCCATTTGGCGACGACGAATTTGCCGTATTCGGCGAGCAGCAGATCGAACGTGGCCCGGTTGCGCCACCACCGGCCCGATCCGGTGCTGGGCGGCTGCACCGGGTTGGGCCAGATCTCGATGTCGGGCGCGGTAAGTCGGAATTCGATCAGAGCGCGCCGCATATGATAATCGGCGGTCACCAGCCGCATGGTGCGGAAATGATTGGCATGCATCCAGTCGGCGGTCTCGACGGCATTGCCCACCGTATCGCCGGCCGCGTGACCGAGATCGATGCGGGAGGCGAGGCTCGCATCCGCTGGCGGCGCGCCGGGTGACCCACGTGCAAGCTTCAACAGCTCCGCGACATCGACTCCGTGGTGAACTCCCGACACGAAAAGCCGTTTGGCGCGACCCGCTGCAAGCAGTGACACGCCGGTCGAGATTCGATCGCTACCGCCGGTCAGCACGACAATGGCATCGGTCTGCGTAGTATCCGACGTCGGTTCGGGGAGGTTGCTCGCGAACCAGATGAAACCTGCCGCGAACGGTAGCAGGATCGCCAGCAGGAGGATTGCCGCGCGGCGGACCGCGACGGTCGAGGACCGGCTCATGGCAGACGGCCGACCAGGATCAGCGCGGTGCTCCGTGCGACCAAAGTCGCCAGCAGGATGGCGGCGAGCGGAACGGCTGCAAGCGCCGCGAAATCCAGAGGTTCGAGCGCAATCCGCGGCAGCAGCGTCGCGAAGCTTCGGCCTATCTCCGTCAGCGCCGCGATCCCGGCCCCGGCCACGATTGTGCCGATCAGCGCGCCGACGACGGCGAGCCGAAAGGCGCTCGCCTGGAATTGGCGCGCGACATAATCGTCGCTGGCGCCGATGGTGTGCAGGAGCTCTATTTCGGATCGGTTGATCGCCAGACGCGTCCGCGCCGCCGCCGCGATAGTAAGCACCATGATCGCGGCGACGGTCGCGAATATCGCGATGCTGGTCGCTTCGCCGGTTCCAGCGAGTCGTGCTAGATCCCGGGTCCAGGCACCGTGATCATCGATGCGCACGCCTTGACCGACGGCGGCCAGCCTTTGCTCGAGCGCTCCGCGCGCCGGCGCGTGCGCAGGATCGATCTTGAGATCAATCAGCGTTGGCAAAGGAAGGTCGGCCATGGAAACATCTTGCCCCAACCAGGGCCGGAGAAGGCGCGCCACCTCGTCCGGCCCGATTGGCCGCGCATCCAGAATCCCCGGCGCGGCCTTCAGCGACGCCAAGGCATTATCGATCTCCGACTGCGGCGGCGGGCTCGCCGACTCGGACAGCGGCAGCTCGACGGTCCAATGGTCGATCAACGCTGCCTGCCAGGTGCGCTCGACATGGTGGAGCGCAATCGCGCCTGCAAGGGCAACGATTCCGAGAGCCACCATGAGCACGGTGACCGTGAGTGAGAGAGCACGGGCCGCCCTGGTTTCCGGCTGAAGGGGAATGCGAGCCATTCGCGCGCTCTACGCGGCCGCGGCAGGATCGATGATCCTGCCGCTATCCAAGGTGAGGCAGGGGTGGGGAAAGCGCTCGACCAGCGCTTGATTGTGAGTCGCGATGACAACCGACGTGCCGAGTCGATGAAGTTCCTCGAACAGCCGCATGATCCGGTAGCCGATCGCGTCATCGATGCTCCCGGTAGGCTCGTCGGCGAGCAGAAGGCTCGGGCGGCCGATGAGAGCGCGAGCCACAGCGACTCGCTGCTGCTCGCCACCCGAGAGCGCGCGCGGGCTGGCGTTCATGGCGTCTCCCAGCCCGACCCACTTTAGGATTTCGGTGACATCCCGCGCGATCTCGCGCTCGCGCTCCCGCGCCAGCCGTAACGGCAGCGCGACATTGTCGAATACCGATAGGTGGTCGAGCAGCCTGAAATCCTGGAAAATGATGCCGATCCGGCGGCGCAGCGCCGGTTTGTCCCGCCGCTTCAGGGTTCCGGCATCCTGACCGAATACCGTCAAGAATCCCCGAGTCGGCTTCAGCCTCAGGTGCATGAGGCCGAGCAGGGTTGACTTGCCGGCTCCGCTCGGCCCGGTAAGAAAGTGGAAACTTCCTGGTTCGATCGACATCGAGATGTCGTGCAGAACCTCCGGGCCGACGCCGTATCTGTAACCGACGTTATCGAAGACGATCATGCGACTCGGCCGTAGGCGGTTTACTGTTCTGAAACCGGCTGGACAGCTATAAACGAGGGTCGGCGATTGACAAGACCCGCGGGGTTAAGGGCGCCATGATCCTTTCCTGCGAGCGCTGCAGCGCTCGCTACGCAGTGGATGACGGGCAGCTCGGCTCCGGTCGCAAGGTCCGATGCACGAGCTGCGGCCATAGCTGGTTCCAGGCACCCGAGGGCGCGGCCCCCGCCGGCGAACGCCGGATCGCGCCCGAGTTCCAAGCTGCCTTTGACGGCTCGGCGCCGACACCCGCAGCCGATGCCCCTCAACCGACCGTGCTTTCCCCAGAAGAACAGAGCCGCGCGTTGCGCCGATTCGGCGCGACCATGTCGCGTAAGGTTGAACAACCGCGCGATCCGGTCTGGCGGAAGCGCGTCGTCAAGGGAACTGTGGTCGCGCTTCCCACGGCGGCGCTCCTCGCGGTCGCGATTGGCCTTCGCGGCGAACTGGTCGAGTTTTGGCCACCGGCGGCACGTTTCTTTGCGGCGATCGGCATGCCGGCGCCAGAGACCGCGCCGGGACTGGCTATTCGGGCCGTTCGTATGGAAGAGCAGACCCGCGACGGCCACAGAACCGTGATCGTCGAGGGTGAGTTGGCAAACACCGGCACGCGGACCCGCAAAATACCCACGCTCCACGCGAGCCTCGGGCAGGGTGACGCAACGATGGCCCGATGGTCTTTCGCCGTGGGTCCAGCCGAGCTGGGGCCCGGGCAGGTCGCTCAGTTTCATACGCAATTGGCGGATGCTCCCAACGGGGCGCACACGGTTTCGGTCGGTCTTTGGCGATGACCATGGTAATGGATACGGGACGGCGGGATCGCAAGGGACCCAGAATGGCGACCATGGCCAAGCAGCAGGGCCCATCCATCCTCATCGTGGAGGACGAACCGTCTCTGCGCGAATTCCTGATCCGCGGATTGGGCATCGCGGGATACCGGGTTTCGTCCGCCGCGGACGGCAGCGCCGCGCTCGCGGCGCTCGGACAAGAGAGCTACGATCTCCTCATCACCGACATCGTGATGCCGAAGCTCGACGGGATCGCCCTTGCGCTCAAGGCCGCCAAGGACTGGCCGGATATGAAGATCTTGATGATGACAGGCTATGCGCATGAGCGCATGCGTGCCCACAATCTGGGCGTGCTCAGCCATGACATCATCGCCAAGCCCTTCACACTGGACCAGATTCAGACGATCGTCGCGACCGTCATCGGGGAAGACGAAGAGGAATAGGGTCGGAGATAGGGTTCGGGCCCTGTCGACCCGGCAGTCTAGAACTGCTTCAGCAGGCGATCGATGTAGTCCAGCTCATAGCGGGGTCTGTTATGCTCGCCGGCGCGGCGGCGGAGCTCGTCCAATATGTCGCGTGACTTCTGGAGCTCGCGCTCGGTCGGCACCTTGACGCTGTTGCCCGGATCGAAGCGGGCGCGGCCGAACGGATCGCGATCGCCGCGGCCTTCGCCTTTCTTCTCGGTCATACCGTCTTCGGAGAGCTGATCGGAGAGCGAATGGACAGCCTCGTCGAGCTGTCCGGCAGCTTCCTCCTGCTGCGCATGTGCGCCGCCCTTGGCGCCGCGCTGAAGCGACTTGGTCGCGTTCCGCATGGCGCGATCCGCGCCGCCCAACGCCTTGGGAATGGAGCCCATGGCCGAGTCGAGGTCGCGCATCTCGTCGCCCAGCTGCTGTCGCAGCGATTCCTGAGCGTCGGCCGCGCTCTTGTCCGAGTTCTGCCCGTTCATCAGGTCGCGCTGCTTCTGTGCCAGATCCTTGAGATTGTTGAGCGCCTTTTCGCCTTGCGCGTTTTTCTGGCCGGGTTTCATTCCGGCCTTCAGGTTTTCGAGCAGCGATTCGATATAGTTGAGCATGTCTTGCGCCGCCTCGCGCGAGCCCTGCTGCGCCATCTGCTGCATCTTGTCGACCTGATCCGCCAAATCCTTGCGGTCGAGCGCACGCGTGTTCTGGTCCATCTGCATGTCTTCCGGTTTTTCGCCGGCAGCCAGCTTCTTGCGGAGATTCTCGGCCACCGCCTCCATCTCCCGGTCGATCGCTTCCTTCAGGTTCTTGGTGAGCCTCGCGATTTCGGATGCCGGCGTGCTCGGATCCCGGAGCGCCTTGTCGAGCGCCTCCTCCGCAGCGCGGAGGTTCTTTTCGGCCTCGGGCCGATCGCCTTCATCGATCTTGAGCGCCGCATCCCAGAGCAAGGCCTCGATCTCCGCGGTCGCGTTGTCATCATCGGGGGATCGGCGCCGCAATTCGTCCGCCGCCGTCCTGAGGGCCAGGAAGACGGACAAGTCATCACTGTAGGTCTCGGGCCGATAGGCCACGGCTGCGACGCGAATTGCAATGTCCCGCCGCGGGGCCTCTTCGAGTATG
This sequence comes from Alphaproteobacteria bacterium, assembly GCA_035293565.1. GTDB lineage: Bacteria > Pseudomonadota > Alphaproteobacteria > BOG-932 > Roseiterribacteraceae > DATGMP01. The sequence goes on from DATGMP010000080.1 coordinate 72,845, forward strand.
AGCTGTTTGCGGGCATCGATGATGTCGCGCGCGACGGCACTCTGGAAGCTGTGCTCCGGAAGGGTCAGCGTCGCTTCCTCGCTCTCGCCGGTATGGCCGGCGGCATCGGTTGCGACGAGCTTGGCGAGCACCGGCATGCCCGCCCAGGGGTGGCTCGTCAGATCCTGGAAGCTGGTCCCGCGCAGCTCCTTCTCGTTTAGACCGGACGTGAGCATGGCTGCGATCGGATCGGCCACGACATGGTGCCGGCGCGGCACCAGCCGAACCTTCAGCATGATCGAGGTCACGCCGTAATCGTCGCTCGCCTGGTAATCGATCCTGAGCGCGCCAGACGGCATTGCCACCGGCAGATTCGCGAAGGAAACCGCTGGCGGCTGATCCGGAACGATGTTGATCTGCCAATGGGCGAGTGTCGACCAGCCGCGCCGCACGCGGACGGTTCCGGCCTTGTCGAGAACGCTCGAGACCACGAATCCGCCGCCGGGAAGCTTGGCGAAATCCTGCCGGTCATCGCCGATCGTGAGGTGCGGGAGGCTCGAGCCGCTCGTCACATGGGCTTCGAGCTTGCTGCCGACCGGCACGGCGATCGGCTTGTCCATGTCGGGCTTCAACAGGATGGGCGAAAGGCCGGTATAGGCCGGCGGCTTTATCCAGGCATCGACCAAAGGCGGTCCCTTGACGGTCGAGAAGCTCGGCTCGAGGGCAGCCGTCACGAGATTGCCGGCGCGGGGCCCGGCGATCACCACGGCCAGCACCAGTGTCAACATGACAGCCATACGGAGCGCCATCGGATCGGCCGGAGCCAGGCCAGGACGGGGCAACCGGAGGCGCAGACGCCGCGTTTCCAGGCGACGGCGATTAACATAAATACGCCAGAGCGAGCGCTCCGCATCGCCGGCATCGGCCGCAGGCTGGTCGAGAATGGCCGCGAAAGGCCGATGACCAAGGCCGCTGTCCTGTTCCAAACGCCTCATCGCGGCGCCCTGGGTCGGCTGCCGGAAGCGCCGCAGGCCGGATCGAACGGAGATCGCCAGGGCGGCGCCAAGCGCCAACAGGCCGACCGCATGGATCCAGGCGGGAAAAGATTGTGGAATTCCGAGCAGCGCGGCCGCGATAAAGCCGGCGACCAAGACGACCGGGATCCAGAGCGAGGCGATGAATGCCTCGACGGTCAATACAGCTCTGGCCGCGCTGAGATAGCGGCGGGTACGTGTATCAAGCTGGTGCGTTTCGTCGGTCATCCGCCGAGCCTACCATGGAACGCGGCCATTTTCCGATCCTAGCGCCTGACCCATCCCGGGATTCGCTCGTCCGCGAACAGCGCCTCGACGGCCTGGCGCGGTCGAATGATCTCGAAATGACGGCCGCGGACCAGGATTTCCGCGGGCATCGGCCTCGCATTGTAGTTCGAGGCCATGGTGAAGCCGTAAGCGCCCGCCGCGCCTATGGCGACCAGATCGCCGGCCTCAATCGGAGATAACGCCCGGCCCCGTGCGAAAGTGTCGCCGGTTTCGCAAACCGGACCCGCGACATCGATCGGCGAGACGGGAGCGCCCGCGGCAGGTTCCACAACCGGCAGTATCGGATGGTAAGCGCCGTACATGCTCGGCCGCACCAGGTCGTTCATGCCGGCATCGAGGATCAATATGGCCCTGTCATCGCCATTCTTGCGGTAGATGACCCGTGTGAGAAGCACGCCCGCCGGTCCGACAACCGACCGACCGGGCTCGACGGCAAGCTTGCATCCGAGATTGCCCACGGTTTCGGCCACCATCGCCGCATAGTCGGTGAGCGACGGCGGCACCTCGTTTTCGTAGGTGATGCCGATTCCGCCACCGAGATCGATCGAATCGATCCTGACACCATCCGCCCGTAGTGCCCTGACCAACTCGGCCGCTCGGGCATAGGCCCGGCGGAAAGGCTCCAGGTCGGTGAGCTGGGAGCCGATATGGAGCGCCACTCCGGTCGGCTCGATATACGGAAGGCGAGCTGCCGTAGCAAAAATTGCCCGGACGCGGTCGTAGGCGATGCCGAATTTGTCACCCTTCTTGCCGGTCGAGATCTTCTCATGCGTGTTGGCATCGACATCGGGGTTGATGCGGAAAGCGGCCCGCTGCCTTCGGCCGAGCGACGCCGCAACGTCGTTCAATGCTTCGAGCTCCGGTTCGGATTCGACATTGATCTGGCCGACTCCGGCCACGACGGCTTGCGACAGCTCCTCACGGCTCTTACCGACGCCGGAAAAGACGATGCGCTCTGCAGGAACGCCCGCCGCAAGCGCCCGCTTCAGCTCACCGCCGGAAACGATATCGGCACCCGCGCCCAACCCTGCGAGAAGCGCGACCACCGCCAGATTGCCATTCGCCTTCAGCGCGAAATGGATGCCGACATTCAGCCCGTCCATAGCATCCGCATAGGCGCGATAGTTCGCCTCGATTACCGAGGCCGAATACACATAGGTCGGCGTGCCGGCAGCGGCCGCGATGTCGGAGAGATCGACCGCCTCGGCATGGAGGCGGCCGTCCTTGTAGGCGAACCCGCTCACAGCCGTTCGCCTGGCGAATCCGGCGGCGGGTATTTTTTAGGATAGACCTGCGGCTGTTCTCCCGGGTCGAGCGCAGGCGGATCGAGGTGGCGCGGCTTCTTTCCGCAGCCGCTCGTCGACAGAGCCAGGACGGCCAGCACAAGCATGAGGGTGGCCCGCTTCACAGAAACCGCTCCTTGGCGTTCGCAATCGCCTCCTTGACCCGTAGCGGCGATGTTCCGCCCTCGCTCTGGCGGCTGGCGACCGAGGCTTCGACCGTCAGCACCGCGCGGATCTCTTCGTCGATGCGGGGTTCGACCGAACGGAACTCGTCCAAGCTCAGATCGGCGAGTTGCGCGCCCCGCGCTTCCGCGAGCTTCACGAGCCGGCCGGACACATGGTGCGCCTCGCGAAACGGCATGCCCAGCTTCATGACCAGCCAATCGGCCAAGTCAGTGGCCGTGACGAAACCGCGATCCGCAGCGCGTCGCATCGCCGCCTCGTCCACTTTCATATCGGTCACCATGCCGGTCATCGCCGCGAGCGCCAGCGCAAGAGTCTCTTCGGTCTCGAAGACCGGCTCTTTGTCTTCCTGCATGTCCTTCGAGTAAGCGAGCGGCAGCCCCTTGAGCGCGATCAGAAGGCTGTTCAGATGTCCGATCACGCGTCCAGTCTTGGCGCGAACCAGTTCCGCCGCGTCCGGGTTGCGCTTCTGCGGCATGATCGAGCTGCCGGTGGTATACGCGTCCGATAAGCGGATGAAACCGAACTGGTCGGAGGACCAGAGCACCAGCTCTTCGGCGAAGCGCGACAGATGCACGGCAAGGATCGACGCGGTCGCCAGATAATCGAGCGCGAAGTCGCGATCCGAGACCGCATCGATCGAGTTTCTTGCCGGGCGCGCGAAGCCCAATGCCTTTGCGGTCATCGCGCGGTCGATCGGGTAGGGTGACCCCGCCAGCGCCGCAGCGCCCAAAGGGCATTCCTCGGCGCGCCTGCGCGCATCGTCGGCGCGACCGCGGTCTCGCCCCAACATCTCTACATAGGCTAGCAGATGATGCGCGAGGGTTACCGGCTGGGCGAGCTGCAGATGGGTGAAACCCGGCATGATCGTGGTGACGTGCCGCTCGGCCTGCTCGATCAACGCCATCTGAAGCGCACGGATGTCGCCTTCCATTCGGCTCAGTGCTCGGCGGATCCAAAGCTTGAAGTCGGTCGCCACCTGATCGTTGCGCGAGCGGGCCGTATGCAGTCGGCCGGCGGCGGGCCCGATCAGCTCGGCCAACCGCGCTTCGATATTGAGGTGGATATCCTCATGCTCGATCTTGAAGTCGAACGCGCCTTCCTCGATCTCTGCCGCGACGGTGTCGAGCCCGACGCGAATCGCCTTGGCGTCCTCGGTCGTGATGATGCCGGCATAGGCGAGCATGGCGGCATGCGCCTTGGAGCCCTCGATGTCCTCGCGCCAGAGCTTGCTGTCGAAGCCGATCGAAGCATTGATCTTCTGCATGATGGCCGAGGGACCTGCGGCAAAGCGGCCGCCCCACAGGAGGTTGGCGCCGCCATTAGTATCAGTTGGCCCGCCGCCGGTCTGCGGAGGCTTCGCATTAGGAGGATTGCTCATGGGACTGGGACCGATCGCCTGCCTTCGCCGAGCGGGGTTGACCAGGATGGCACTTGCGGCGCTTCTCCTGGCGCTGTCCGCGACCCAAAGCCGCGCCGACAGCGGTTTGCCCGGCAAACCGGGGCAACTTATCGAGACCCGGCCGCCGGGGCCAGTCCCGGCGCTCACTTTCACCGACATCAACGAGCAACCCGCCAATCTTGATGCTTATAAAGGCAAGCCGTTGATCATCAATCTGTGGGCCACTTGGTGTGCCCCCTGCGTCAAGGAGATGCCATCGCTCGCCAAACTTGCGGCGGAACTCAAGGACCAGGGCGTGGCGGTGGTCGCGATCTCCGAGGACCGGGGCGGCAAGTTCGTCGTCGACCCGTTCCTCAAGGACCACCAGATCGAGGGCCTCCCGGTCTATCTCGACAAGACCATGTCCACGGGCAAAGCCTTCAAGGCGACGACGATCCTGCCGATGACCCTGCTGATCGACGCCAAGGGCGAGGAGGTCGGGCGGGTCTATGGCGATCGTGACTGGGATACGGCCGAGAGCAAGGCCGAGATCACGAAGCTCTTCGGGCTCAAGACATCAGGTTGATGTCGTCTATTTCCCGTCGACCGTGAAGACGAGCAGCGCGTTTCCGGGATGCTGGACCGGGGTGGTGCCCGAATTCACGAGCAGCATGCCGTCGGCCGCAACGATCGCGCCCATGTCGATCGCGCCGCCCTTCGCCTTTACGCCATTCACAGCGTCGAAACTGCGCCCCGTGTCGAAATCCCAGACGATCTTCCCTGTCACGGCATCATAAGCTCGGACATGGCCGTCCCAGGAGCCGGCGAAGACCGCGCCAGGGACGGCCGTAACGCCGCTCGGCTGGGCCTTCGTGCAATTGACGGGGCCCCAGCCGCAGACGGGCGGCGGGGCAGGGGTGTGCCACGCATGCCGCCCGGTGGCAGGATCGAAGGCCCAGACCCCGCCAGGTTCGTAGGGCGGCTTCGCGTTCACGTCGCCGATGCTGACATAGTAGCGCACGGGGTCGGCCGCCGGACCCCAGACGATCGAGCCCACATTGCTGCCCTCGCCGATCTTGTCCTGCCAGACAATCTTGCCTTTGGCGTCCGGATCGAAGCCGTAGACCACGCCCGACTTCGCACCATCCAGGATGATCTGCTTGCCGTTCGACAGGTCGTGAATTGTAGGCGATGCTCCGAAATCGAAATCGGGGCCGGGCGCCTTCGGGCAATTGCCCGGAGTCACGCCCGGAAAGCAGCCGACGACCCAATCGTCATGCTTCTTCACCTGTGTAGTCCAGACCCGTTTCCCTGTTTGAAGATCGATCGCGATCACGGCGTCGGTCGAATCCGTCGGTGTGTCGGTATAGGAGTCGCCGGTTCCGACATAAATCAGCCCGCGTTTCTCGTCGATTGTCGGTGAGTCCCAGATCGCGCCGCCCGCCGGCGCGTACATCTGTGTCCCGATGTCATTCTTCCGGGTGGGCTTCGGAACCTCTCGGATCGAATAGCTCTTCCACAATATCTTGCCGCTCGCCGCGTCGAGCGCGACCACGCTGCCGCGGAAGGTACAGCATGAATAGCTGGGCGTTCCGCCGCCTACCTCCTCCATCGACGAGACCGGAACATAAAGGTGACCCTTGTAGAGCTTAGGGGCGCCGGTGATTCGGGCCTGCGGATGATCCTCGACCGAAACCGTCCAGAGCGCCTTGCCGGTCTCCGCATCAAGCGCGAAGACATTGCCCTTCTCATCGCCGAAATAGGCGGCGAACCGTGCGGCCGCAGAGGCGGGCAACGCGCCGATCGATACCGCGGTTCTCACGGGCGCGCCCGCGTCGAAGGACCAGTAGGTGCAACCGGTCTTGGCATCGAGCGAGAAGACCGTTCCGACCCGGCTGGTGATGTAGACCCGTCCGGCGACGACCGAAGGTTGCCCGTAGGCGATGTCGGGGTAGGCGAAAGCCCATTTGAGCTTGAGCCGCGGCAGGTCGGCAGCCGTGAATCCCGGTGTCGGCTGATAGCGCGAATTGACCAGATCGGGACTCCAGCCATTCCAATCGCCGCTGTCTCCGACCGCGATCATCGGGCCGGGCTTGGTGCAGAGATCGGCGTTCGGGTCCGGCTCCGGCGATTCCCCGGGCTTCCGTCCGGTGAGGTAGGTCGCGATTTCGCGCATCTGGTCAGCCGAGAGCCCCGCCGCCTGCTGCTTCATGACGCCCCGCGACAGCGTTCGAATGATGCTTTCGGGCGAGCGCACGATGCCGAGGAAGGTGCGGGGCGGGATGCGCCCGGTAGGGTGGTCGTGGCACTGCGCGCAGCGCTCCTTGTAGAGGATGCCGCCAGGACTGTCGTCGCGTCCCTGCGTGGGCACCGTCTGATGCTCGCCGTTGGGCATCTCGATCGCCCGTGCCGAAGGCGCGAGCACCATGTACACGGCCAGCACGGCCAAGACTTTCCAGGGCACGGACGCTCTCCCCTCATCCGCCGCGTTCGCGCGCGGCTTGGCTGATCTATCGAGTCGGAACCGGCTTCTCGCCGCGATAATCATAGAAGCCGCGGCCTACCTTTCGGCCCAGCCAGCCGGCCTCGACATATTTCACCAGAAGGGGGCAGGGGCGGTATTTGGAATCGGCCAGCCCCTCATGGAGCACGTGCATGATCGAGAGGCAGGTATCGAGCCCGATGAAATCGCCGAGCGCGAGCGGCCCCATCGGATGATTGGCGCCGAGATGCATGGCGGTATCGATCGCTTCGACCGAGCCCACGCCCTCATAGAGGGTGTAGATCGCCTCGTTGATCATCGGTACGAGGATCCGGTTGACGATGAAGGCCGGAAAATCCTCGGCGACGGCGATCTGTTTGCGGAGCTTCTCCTCGATCAGAGTCCGAACGGTCGAGAAGGTCTCGTCATCGGTCGCTATGCCGCGGATCAGCTCGACGAGCTGCATCACCGGAGCGGGATTCATGAAATGCATCCCGATGAATTTCTCGGGACGGTCGGTCGCGGCGCCCAGCCGCGTGATCGAGATCGAGGAGGTGTTGGTGGCGAGAATCGCGTCCTTCCGCAACATCGGAGTCAAGTCGCGGTAAATGGCGCGCTTGATCGTCTCCTGCTCTGTCACGGCCTCGATCACCAGGTCGGCCTCTGCGACCTCGCGCAGATCGGAGGTGGCATGAATCCGAGCCAACGCAATCTTTCGGTCGACGCTACTGACTTTCCCCTTGGCGACCTGCCGCTCGATATTGTGGTCGATCGCCGCGAGCGCCCGTTTGAGCGCGTCACCTTCGATATCCTGGATCGTAACCTCGAGCCCAGCGAGGGCACACACATGGGCAATGCCGGTGCCCATCTGGCCGGCACCGATGATCCCGATCTTTTCGATCGTCATGCTACGAGGGTCCCGCGCCGGCCCATACTCATCCGGCCTTGCCCAGCTCCTCGGCCAACTCCGGCAGGACCTTGAAAAGATCGCCCACCAGACCGTAATCGGCCACCTGGAAGATCGGCGCCTCGGCGTCCTTGTTGATCGCGACGATCACCTTCGAATCCTTCATCCCGGCAAGGTGCTGGATTGCGCCGGAGATCCCGACTGCGATGTAGAGATCGGGAGCGACGATCTTGCCGGTCTGCCCAACCTGATAGTCGTTGGGCACGAAGCCGGCATCGACTGCGGCACGGGAAGCGCCGATCGCCGCGCCGATCTTGTCGGCAACTGCCTCCAGCAGCTTGAAATTCTCGCCGTTCTGCATGCCGCGGCCGCCGGAGATCACGCGGCGCGCGGAGGTCAGCTCCGGCCGCTCGGACTTGGAGAGCTCCTGGCCGACGAATTTCGAGAGTCCGGCATCGCCTTTCGACGAGACCGTTTCGATTTGTGCCGAGCCGCCTTCGACGGGCGCCGCGTCGAACGCGGTCCCGCGTACAGTAATCACCTTGATCGGGTCGCTCGATTGCACGGTCGCGATCGCGTTCCCAGCGTAGATCGGACGGGTGAAGGTGTCCGGTCCCTCGACGCTCAGAATCTCGCTGATCTGCTGAGCGTCGAGCAGCGCCGCTATGCGCGGCATCAGGCTCTTGCCGAATGAAGTCGCCGTCGCAATGACGTAATTATCGCTCCGGCTCTTGACCAGATCGACGACGAGCGGCGCGAGATTTTCGGGCAGGCCGTACGCGAGCTCGGGGCCCTCAGCCAAAAGCACCTTCGCGATACCGGGCACCTTGGCCATGGCCTCAGCGGCTGCGCGGCAGTTCGCTCCTGCGACGAGCGCATGGACCTCGCCGCCCAGCTCGGTCGCCGCGGTGACCGCGTGCCGCGTCGCGGTCTTGATCGTCTGATTGTCGTGTTCGGCGATGAGAAGGGTCGGCATGTCTTACAGGACCTTCGCTTCGTTTTTCAGCTTGTCGACGAGCTGCTGCACGGTCTCAACCTTGACGCCCGCCTGGCGCTTCGGCGGCTCCGTCACCTTGAGGACCTTGAGCCGCGGCGCCGGGTCGACCCCCAGGTCCGCCATTTTGAGGGCGTCGAGAGGCTTCTTCTTGGCCTTCATAATGTTCGGCAGCGATGCGTAGCGCGGCTCGTTCAAGCGCAGATCGGTCGTGATCACGGCCGGCAGTTTCAATTCCTCCGTTTCGAGACCGCCATCGACCTCGCGGGTGACCGTCACGGTCCCGTCGCCGACCACCACTTTCGACGCGAAAGTCGCCTGGCTCCAGCCCAGCAACGCGGCCAGCATCTGGCCGGTCTGGTTGGAATCATCGTCAATGGCCTGCTTGCCGAGTATTGCGAGATCGATCTTCTCACGCTCGGCGATGGCCTTGAGCGCCTTGGCGACAGCCAGGGGCTCGACCTCGCCATCCTGCTGCACGAGGATGCCGCGGTCCGCCCCTATGGCGAGCGCGGTGCGGATGGTCTCCTGCGCCTGTTGGGGGCCGATCGAGACCGCCAGAATATCCTCGGCCTTTCCCGCCTCCTTGAGACGGACGGCCTCTTCGACGGCGATTTCGTCGAAGGGGTTCATCGACATCTTGACGTTCGCGGTATCGACGCCGGTGCCGTCGGGCTTAACCCGGACTTTCACATTGTAATCGACCACCCGCTTGACGGGGACCATGACCCTCATTGGCGATTCCATTATTGCAGTGCGAGCCCAACCGCCCAGACGCAAGCGCTTCAGGCGGGCTCTCAATGAGCGGGGCGCACCTTAGGAGCCCGCTTGCTGCGATGTCAACGCGGCGCGCTGCAGCGCAGGATGGCCCGGCCGCCCCTCTGGACGAGAGGGGCGGCCGTGTTACCTATGCGCCATGAGTTCGACGAGCACATCCAAAAAACCCCGCGGCTCGGCCAAGGCGCGGCGGTCGGCCGCCAGGCTGGCCGCCGTGCAGTGTTTATACGAGATGGCGGTCGCCGACCGGCCCGCGGCCGACATCGTCGGCGAGTTCATCCAATTCCGGATCGGCCAGGAGGTCGACGGCGCCACTTTCGTTCCGGCGGACGTCACCCTGCTGACCGCTATCGTCCGCGGCGCGGATGCGGAGGCGACCGACATCGCATCCTTGATCGACGGCGCGATCCGGGCGCCGCTCGAGCATGGCCGTCTCGAGTTGCTGCTCAAATCGATCCTTGCGGCTGGAGTGTGGGAGCTTCGGCGTAACCTCGAAGTCCCTGCGCCGATCATCATCTCCGAATATGTGTCGATTGCTGTGGCCTTTTACGGCGGCCCGGAGCCCGGATTGATCAATGGGGTGCTCGACCGGGTCGCACGTCAGCTTCGATCCCATGAATTCGGCCAGGGCGGGGCGGGCCCGATCCCTGGCGGCAAACCGGAGATGGGGCAGGATGGGCACTGATCCGCCTCGCTTGGGCGAGTTCGGCCGGATCGAACGTTTCTTTCGACCCCTTGCGGCTGCGCTGCCCGGCGCCTTCGGATTGACGGACGATGCCGCGGTGCTGACCGTGCCCGCGGGCCAGGACCTGGTCGTCACGACAGACGCAATTGTCGAAGGCGTTCATTTCCTGCCAGGTGATCCCCCGGCCGACATCGCTCGCAAGGCCCTCCGGGTGAACCTCTCCGATCTCGCCGCCAAGGGCGCGCTGCCGCTCGCTTACACGCTGACGCTCGCGATCGGGAGGACGATCGGGGATTCCTGGGTCGAGAGCTTTGCGGCGGCCTTGGGCGAGGATCAGGCGCGCTACGGCATAGTGCTGGCCGGCGGCGATTCGGTGTCGACCGAAGGACCCATCTGGGTCTCGGTCGGGGCGTTTGGACTAGTCCCGGCAGGACGGCTGGTGCGGCGACGCGGTGCACGGCCGGGCGACGGCATTTTCGTCACCGGCACGATCGGAGATGCTGCGCTCGGGCTGAGGCTGATCCGGGGTGCGCTTTCTTCCGACAGGGCCGGTCGGAAGCTACTCGAACGACGCTATCGATTGCCCGAGCCCCGTCTCGGACTCGCTTCGTCCGTCGCCGAGCATGCGCACGCGGCGATGGACATATCGGACGGGCTCGCGGCCGATCTCGACCATATCTGCGCATTGTCCGGCCTGACAGGGCGGGTCGAGCTCGAGCGCGTTCCCTTGTCCGAACCGGCGCGAACCTTGGTCGACGCCGAGCCTGCTCTCTGGCAGGCGGTCCTCGGCGGCGGCGATGATTACGAGTTGCTTCTCGCGGTGCCGGCCAACGCCCAACAAGCCCTCGAATCCGCTGCCAGGACCGCTGCTATTCCGCTGACGCGGATCGGCCAGATGCTGGCGGGCGACGGAAGGTCCCTCATGATCGCCCCCGACGGAACCGAGATGGCGCTTGCAACCGCTGGTTGGACGCACGCCTGAAAGCTTGACCCTTTAAGGCGAACTTAACCCAGCGCACGCCAGGATCGGACCGTCCGAGGATTCCGGATGGTTCTCCCACCATAGAAGATGGCCCCATGATGCGTTCGGGATTGCTGCTATCCGCGCTTCTTCTTTCAATGGCCTTGCTCGGCGCAACCGTCGCGCGCGCCGGCGAGGAGGGGACCAATACTTCCGCCGCCGCAGCAGGTCCGGGCGATCCGGTCTATGTCGACCTGGCCCCGATGGTGTTGCCTGTCATCGACGGCGACCACGTCCAGCAGGTGCTCCAGTTCACGGTCACTCTTGAAGTCGCGGATGAAAAGGCCGCCGACCACATCCGCGCGGTCAAACCGCGCCTGACCGACGCTTACATCCAGGACCTCTATGGCGCGCTCGACCGCCGGCGCGTAATGGACGGCAAGGTTCTCGATATCGAGCGTCTCAAGGACGAGCTGAAACGCGTCAGTGCCGGGATCCTCGGCGACAAGGGGTTCGAGGAAGTGCTGATCCAGCGTGTCTCCCAGCGTATGATGTAGATCCGCTAGACACTCCTGGTTAAATCATAAGCAGAGGCCTTTACAGGCCTTTCCTCGCCCTGTATCCAGCCTCACCGTCATCGGGACGCGGCCGCGTAACGCTGATGACGTGCGCGCCCGCGCGGGCCAAAGGACAATAGAGAAGGATCTAAGGGCCAATGACTGCCTACGACATCGTAATCGTCGCCTGCGGCGTCCTCGCCGTGCTCTACGGCTTGATCGCCGGGCGGCGGGTGCTGGCGAACGACCCCGGCACCGCGCGGATGCAGGAGATTGCCGGAGCTGTGCAGATCGGCGCGCGTGCCTATCTCAACCGGCAGTATACGACCATCGCGATCGTCGGCGTCGTCATCGCCCTCATTCTCGGCTTCACCCTGGGCTACCTCGTCGCCATCGGTTTCGTAATCGGTGCGATCCTCTCCGGCCTCGCCGGCTTCGTCGGCATGAATGTCTCGGTCCGCGCCAATGTGAGAACTGCTCAGGCGGCGACGAAGGGACTGGCGCCGGCGCTATCGATCGCCTTCACCGCCGGCGCGGTGACCGGCCTTCTGGTGGTCGGGCTGGGGCTGCTCGGCGTCGCGATTTACTACATCATTCTGCGCAACGCGGGACTCGACCCGCGGCATCTGACGGAGGCGCTCGTCGGCCTCTCCTTTGGCGCCTCTCTGATATCGATCTTCGCGCGCTTGGGCGGCGGCATCTTCACCAAGGGTGCGGACGTGGGCGCCGACCTGGTCGGCAAGGTCGAGGCCGGCATTCCCGAGGACGATCCGCGCAATCCGGCCGTGATCGCCGACAATGTCGGCGACAATGTCGGCGACTGCGCCGGCATGGCGGCCGACTTGTTCGAGACCTACGCGGTCACGACCGTTGCGACCATGCTGCTGGGCTCGATCTTCTTTTCCGGCGAAGACCAGACGAAGCTCATGCTGCTGCCGCTTCTGATCGGCGCGGTCTGCATTGTCGGGTCGATCATCGGCACCTTCTTCGTCCGTCTTGGCGGCAGCAAGAACATCATGGGCGCCCTCTATAAGGGCCTCATCGCCACGGCGGTGATCTCGTTCGCGCTGATCCTCGCTGTGTTTCACTTCCTCCTGGGCAGCGACGCGACCTTTACGACCCGCGACCTCACCTTCGGCACGACGCAGCTTATCATCTGCGTCCTGACCGGCCTCGGCGTCACCGGTCTGCTGGTCTGGATCACCGAATACTACACCTCGACCGCCTATCGTCCGGTCCGGTCCGTCGCCAAGGCATCCGAAACCGGTCACGGCACCAACGTGATTCAGGGCCTCGCGGTGTCGATGGAGGCGACGGCGCTTCCGGTCGTCGTGATCGCAATCGCCATCATCGTCGCTTTTTCCGTCGCGGGCCTCTACGGCATCGCCATCGCGGCGACCACGATGCTCGCGCTCGCCGGCATCATCGTGGCGCTCGATGCCTACGGTCCGGTAACGGACAATGCCGGGGGCATCGCCGAGATGGCCGATCTCCCCGCCGATGTCCGCGTCACCACAGACGCGCTGGACGCGGTGGGCAACACCACCAAGGCGGTCACCAAAGGTTACGCGATCGGCTCGGCGGGCTTGGCTGCGCTCGTTCTGTTCGCGGCTTACACCAATGACCTCAAGCATTATTTCCCCAATCTCAATGTCACCTTCGACCTCACAAACCCCTATATCGTGATCGGCCTCTTCCTGGGCGGCCTGTTGCCCTATCTGTTCGGAGCAATGGGGATGACCGCGGTCGGCCGGGCCGCGGGATCGGTCGTGATCGAGGTCCGCCGGCAGTTTCGCGAGATCGCCGGCATCATGGAAGGCAAGGCGAAGCCGGACTACAGCCGCGCCGTCGACATGCTGACCCGCGCCGCGATTAGGGAGATGATCATTCCGTCGCTGCTGCCGGTGGCGGCGCCCGTCGTGCTTTATCTGGTCATCTGGGGCGTTGCCGATCAGACGGCGGCCTTTACGGCCTTGGGCGCGATGCTGCTGGGAACGATCGTGACGGGTCTTTTCGTGGCCATCTCGATGACGTCCGGCGGCGGCGCTTGGGACAATGCGAAGAAGTACATCGAGGAAGGCAACTACGGCGGCAAGGGGTCCGACGCTCACAAGGCCGCGGTGACGGGCGACACGGTCGGCGACCCGTACAAGGACACCGCCGGCCCCGCCGTCAACCCGATGATCAAGATCATCAACATCGTCGCCATTCTGTTGCTCGGGATCATCGCGGCGCTCACGACGAAATAGGGAAACGCAAGAAACGAAACGGCCGCTGCCCCACGGACAGCGGCCGTTTTTGGTTGTCGCCAGCAGCCGGACGGATCAGCCGCCCTCGTCGCCGCCCTTCTTTTTCTTCTTCGAGCTCGGCCTGCCGATATTGCCGAGAAGCTGCTCCATGAAGGTGATCTCGCGGCCCGCGGCAGGCGTCGTCTCCGGGAAAGGCGTGACCTCGGCGGTCTGGTCGAGGCCGATCCGGTCGATCGCGCGGACATGGTCCGTATCGTCGAATTTGATCTCGATCACCTTGTGGGCGACGAGCTCCGGTTCGAAGAAGGCCTCGCGTTCCGTGCGTTGGCCAACATAGTACCAAGTGTTGTCGTCGAAGGTGGAAACGATGCTCGGGGAGCCCAGGGCTTCGAAGACGTCGTTCTTGGACGAGGTTCCAGGCTTGACTTGGGCGATCCGCTCCTCGTCCAGCATATTGCCGCGATTGGCAACGATCGGCGTGCAGCCGGCGACGAGCGGCAAAGCCACGCCCGCGAGAAGAAGCGCAAGGCGCAGCCGAACCGGCCCGGAAGCCGCGAGATTGGAGGTTGAAATCATGACCGATCGCGTCCGAGGCTTGTTGGAGACCGTTCGAATCCCAACATCTTGGCCGGACACTCGCATCGGGCGGACGGACCTGTCAACGGGCCCGCGCCTACCTGCAACTCACTGGATGTTCTGCCCTTGACCGTCCTTTCGCCCAAGGCGCCGCCGCGGCGGATCGCGCCCCTGCTCTATGCCCGGCTCGTCCAGGCGGCGCGACAGCCTGCGCTCTATCGCGATCTCAAGGTGCCCGACACGATTGAAGGCCGGTACGAGATGGTCGCGCTTCACATGGCGCTCCTTCTCAGGCGGCTTCAAAAGGAGGGACGGGCGCGGGCGAAGCTGGCGCAGGCGCTGCTCGACTATATGGCAGCCGATTTCGATCGCTCCATCCGCGAGCTCGGCATCGGTGATCTCGGCGTCGCCCGTTATATGAAACGTCTGGGGGAAGGATTCTATGGCCGCTCTGGAGCCTATTCAGACGCCCTTCAGCAGCAGGACGACTCGGCGCTGTCGCAAGCCCTGTTGCGAAACGCGTATGCCGGAACCGACCCCGGCGATCCTATTCTGGCCATATTCTGCACCTATGTTCGACGCCAGGCAGAATGCTTGGCCCGACAGGATTCCGAATCGATCGCCGCCGGCGAGGTTGGCTACGATCCGGTGGAAGGAGGCTCGGCGTGACGGTATCCGAATTCGCTCTGGAATTTTCCCGTCCGATAGCCGTCGACCGGCTGAGCTCGGTGGAGTTCGTGGAGGCGATTGAGGCCGATTCCGGCGAGCGGGCACGCCTTGCCGAACGTTTCGGGCTCGTTTCTTTGGACAGGCTAGACGCCTCGGTCCGCATCCGGCGCCGCGAGGGCGGCAACGTGCGGGTCGCAGGTCAGCTCGCCGCCGACATCGTGCAGACCTGCGTCATCACGCTCGAGCCCTTTCCCAGCCACATCGAGGACAGCTTCACGGTCGAGTACACAGAGGCGCCTCCCGAAGCGAAGCAGGATCTGAGTCTGGACCTGGAATACGAGACTCCGGAGCCGATCGAGGGGGGCATCATCGATGTCGGAGAGCTCGTGGCTCAGCACCTTTCCCTGGCGCTCGATCCACACCCGCGCGCGCCCGGGGCCGAGCTCGACCAGCGCTGGTCGGATTCGGGGCAGAACGAGCCATCGCCCTTTGCCGTGCTGGAAAAGCTGAAGCGCGAGAACTAGTCCCGCCGAGAACCGCGATCTCGCTGCGAAATAGGGCGGCGGCCTTGCCGCCAACTACATTTTGCTTTATGGAACCGCCTTTGCTTCCGGCGCCTTAGCACCGGGAGCCCAACCGCGTTGCCCCCGAGTTTCGTTATGGCCGTCCCGAAGAAGAGAACCTCCAAGTCCCGCCGGAATATGCGGCGCGCGCACGACGCAATCGTGGCGGTCGGCGTTGTCGAGTGCCCGAATTGCGGTGAGCTCAAGCGCCCCCATCATGTTTGCACGGCGTGCGGCCATTATGACGGCCGAGAGGTCGTGGACGTTTCGGCACGCGCGTGAGTCCGATCGGCCGCGCCAGGGGCAAGTCCGGCTCGACCGCGTCCGTCACGATCGCCCTGGATGCCATGGGGGGCGACCACGCTCCCGGAATGATAGTGGCAGGGGCGGCCATCGCCCAAGGTCGCTATCCGAACGCAAAATTCATTTTTTTCGGCGACGAGTCGAAGATATCGCCTCTCATGAGCCGGAGGCGGGCTCTGCAGACCGTCTCCTCCATCCGGCACACCGAAACGGTGATCGGCAACGACGACAAGCCGTCGGCGGCGCTGAGGGGATCGGGCAAGCAGTCGAGCATGCGCCTCGCGATCGACGCAGTGGCGACGGGCGAGGCGGACTGCGTCATCTCGGCCGGCAATACCGGCGCGCTGATGGCCATGGCCATGATCGTGCTGCAGAAGCTGCCCGGCATAGACCGTCCGGCCATCGCCTCTTTCCTACCGACGCTGCGGGGCGAGACGGTGATGCTCGATCTCGGTGCCAATCTCGAATGCGATGCCAACAATTTGGTGCAATTCGCGATCATGGGCGCTGTCTTCGCCCGGACCGTGCTCGGTATCCCGATGCCGACGATCGGGCTGCTGAATGTCGGTTCCGAGGAGATGAAAGGGCACGACGCGGTCAAGGCGGCGGCCCAAATCCTGAAGACCTCCACGCTGCCCGGCTATTTTCACGGCTTCGTCGAAGGCAACGACATCGCGGCCGGTACCGTCGATGTCGTGGCGACCGACGGCTTCACCGGTAATGTTGCGCTGAAGACGGCCGAGGGGATGGGCAAGCTTTATACGGAGTTTCTTCGCCGCACTTTTCGATCGTCAATCCTCGCGCGGATCGGCTATCTGCTGGCCAATGCCGCTTTCGGAAAGCTCCGCGCGCGGGTCGATCCGCGACGCTATAATGGAGGGATGTTCTTGGGGGTGAGCGGCGTTTGCGTGAAGAGCCACGGTGGGGTCGACGGTTTCGGCTTTGCCAATGCCATTGGCGTCGCCGTCGACCTCGCGGCCCACGGGTTCAATGACCGCATACGCGAGGAGCTGCAGCGTCTCGACCTGTCGCGGGCGCCGGCCGCGGTAGCGGTCTAGGGCTTGGCTCGATGATGAGGTCGGTCGTACTGGGCTGCGGTTCTTATCTGCCCGCGAAATCGGTGACCAACGACGAGATCGCGAAAACCGTCGATACCTCTGACGAGTGGATCACCCAACGTACCGGCATCCGCAGCCGACATATCGCCGCCAAGGACGAGAAAACCTCGGACCTAGCGATCGCCGCCGCCCGGTCGGCGCTCGAGTTCGCGGGCGTTGCCGGGCGCGATCTCGATCTGATCGTCCTTGCGACGACGACGCCGGACCGGACTTTTCCGGCCACGGCCGTGCGAGTCCAGCGCGCCTTGGGCATGAGTCACGGCGCGGCGTTCGACGTGCAGGCCGTCTGCTCCGGATTCGTTTACGCGCTCGCCGTGGCGGATAATTTCCTGCGCCTGGGCCAGGCCAAGCGCGCGCTGGTCATCGGCGCCGAGACATTCTCACGATTACTCGATTGGGAAGACCGCGGCACCTGCGTCCTGTTCGGCGACGGAGCCGGCGCCGTGGTGATCGAGGCACGGCCCGAGGCCGGGGCAGGCGGGCGCGGCGTCCTTTCGACCCACCTCCATTCCGACGGCACGCAGGAAGACATCCTGTATGTCGATGGGGGGCCTTCCTCGACCGGCACCGTCGGCAAAGTGCGCATGAACGGCAAGGAGGTCTTTCGTCATGCCGTGCATCGCTTGGCCGACGTCGTTGAAGAATCCCTGGCGGCGAACGGCCTCAGCCCGAGCGACATTGACTGGCTGGTGCCTCACCAGGCCAATCAGCGTATCCTGGACAGCACTGGCCGCAAGCT
This sequence comes from Alphaproteobacteria bacterium, assembly GCA_035293565.1. Taxonomy (GTDB): domain Bacteria; phylum Pseudomonadota; class Alphaproteobacteria; order BOG-932; family Roseiterribacteraceae; genus DATGMP01. The sequence goes on from DATGMP010000080.1 coordinate 90,573, forward strand.
CGGCTTGCCGCCCGAACGGGTCGTCTCGACCATCGCGACCCATGGCAACACGTCGGCGGCCTCGATTCCGCTCGCGCTTTCGGCGGCCATAGCCGACGGCCGGATCAAGCAGGGTAACCTCGTTCTCGTCGAGGCGATGGGGGGCGGCCTCACCTGGGGTGCGGCGCTCATTCGTTGGTAACTTGAGCAGCCGGATCGGCGTCGCGATTCAAGGACGACTCACAAGCATTTGGAATTGACCAATTAAATCCGCTCACTTAAAGTGACATCATAACAGGGAGGCGAACTTGTCTGGTCAAACCATCACACGCGCCGATCTCAGCGAGGCCGTCTACCAGGAAGTCGGCCTTTCGCGGAACGAATCCTCAGCTTTGGTCGAAACCGTCCTCGACGAAATCGCTGATGCTCTTGCCCAGGGCGAGTCGGTGAAGATCTCCTCCTTCGGCAGCTTCGGGGTTCGCCAGAAAGGCCAGCGCATCGGCCGCAATCCGAAGACAGGTCAGGAAGTACCGATACTACCGCGCCGCGTTCTTGTGTTTCGGGCTAGTCATGTTTTAAGGGAAAGAATTAATAAACGTCAGTAATATGTTAATGGAAAAGGGATTTTGCCATGGCGACCACTGATGAGGCCGCGGCGGGGGCTCCGCGCGGCGGACCTCGGACCAGACCTCCCGAAGAGGGCAGAAGTCGCGCCGGCGGGAAGTCGGTGGCGGCGTTCCGTACCATCAGCGAGGTCTCTGCGGAGCTGGAAGTTCCTCAACATGTGCTGCGCTTCTGGGAGAGCAAGTTCACGCAGCTGCGGCCCCTGAAGCGCGGTGGCGGGCGTCGTTACTACCGTCCCGAAGACGTGGCTCTGCTGCGCCGGATTCACGGCCTACTCTATCGGGAAGGCTACACGATCAAAGGCGTGCAGCGCGTTCTACGGGCCCCGAGGCGAGGCGAAGGCGAGGAGACGGCGGAAGCCCCTTCGGTCTCTCATGTCTCGGCTCGTTCGCAAGAGGCGGCGCCGACGCGTGACGAGCTCCTGGCGGAGATCCTCGCTGAGCTCAGGGTTCTGCGGGCGCTTCTCGATTAACCTGGCAAGGTTGCGCCTCGCCCGAGCGGCCTCTATAGTCCGGCCTCCCGAGGAACGGCCCGCGAGAGCCGCTCTCGTCGATTTTGCCCCACGGACAGCGGACTGTAGCGCAGCCTGGTAGCGCACCTGCATGGGGTGCAGGGGGTCGCCGGTTCAAATCCGGCCAGTCCGACCATTTTCAGCCGGCTCGGCAATGGAATCGATCTCCGTTTACATCGTCGCCCCGGATGCCGGTGAAGCCGAGCGGATCGCCACTGCGCTCGTCGAGGATCGGCTCGCCGCCTGTGTCAATGTGCTCGGGGCCGTCTCGTCGATCTACCGCTGGCAAGGGGCGGTGGAGCGTGCGACCGAGGTCGCACTGATCGCCAAGAGCCGGCGCGATCTGTTCGATCGCCTGGCGGCCCGGGTGCGCACGATTCACAGCTACGAGACTCCGGCCATCGTCGCCTGGCCGATCGTGGCGGGCGACGCAGACTATCTCCGCTGGATTGGCGACGAAACGGGCTCTTATGTCCGTGATGTCAACAGCAAGGCGTCGTGATTCGGCCTGCATTTGCAGGTGATACTTGATTGTATCGGCGCCCAATGTGGACGGCAGGAAGCATGGACGACGGTTGATCGGGCTCTTATCCGCGGGTTG
>DATGMP010000081.1:0-3657 GCA_035293565.1 Alphaproteobacteria bacterium
GAACAGAAAAAGGAAGCGGAACGCCGAAAGACGCAGGTCCGAACCACCGCACCGGTTGAAAGGCGCGGCGCGCGCCCGGCGGGGCGCGCTCGCCTTCCGGCGTTCCACCGCGGCTCTTGCCCAAGGGAGTCGTCGTCCCGAAGGCGCGGCGACGGGCCAGGCTTCGTGGGCCACCGCACCACGCTCGGCGGGTTTCCCCGCGGGCGGGTTGCCCACATCCAGCGACGCACCTCGCACGCCGGTCGTAGTGCCGGCAGGCTGATGCCCGTGCCGCCCGGGAGCGGGCCGTATCCTCCCGCCCGCGGGCACCGCACTCGCTCGCGCATTCCGGAATACCTTCGCGAAAGGCGTCCTTGACCGAGCGAGATTGACTGCGGCCCATGTAATCGAAACGGAGACGGATGTCAAGGGTCATGTCTCCCTTTGAGAGACGATGACTTTTGCTACGTCTACGTTCGCCCATTTGCGGGAGAAGGCGCCCCTCGCGTCAGCGAGGGGCGGATGAGGGCAATTCACTTGCATCCCGCCCCGCGAACAGCGGGGAGGAGGGGGGACCGGCGAAGGCGGTGGGAGGGGCGCGCGTCGATGATTGTTTGAAGAAAGCAAAAGTCTCAAGCTTGGCGCCCCCTCCACCGCGCTACGCGCGATCCCCCTCCCCCGCTGCGCGGGGCGGAGGGAGAGCGCGCTTCGCGCGTTTGATGGCGCTTCGCGGGGACGGATGAAACTGTCGTAGGCGGATCAGCGCACGTGATCCGGCCGCGCGGCCGCCCACTTCGCTTATCTCCCATTGATGGCGATCCGCTTCACCTTGGTCTCAGCCTGCGGCGACTTGGGCAGGGTCACGGTGAGCACGCCGTTCTTGAACGCGGCCGATACCTTGTCCTGTTCGACATCCTCGACCGGGATTCGCCGCTCGAAGCGCCCGTAATAACGCTCGCTGAACAGCCGATCCTTGTCCTCGGTTTCCGTCTTCTTCTCACCGCTGATGGCCAGCACGCCGTTCGCCAACTCGACCTTGACGTCTTTTTCATCAAGGCCGGGAAGCTCGGCGCTGACCTTGATCTCCTTGTCGGTCTCGCTCACTTCCACGCTCGGCCAATTGCTCATCAGCCGATCGAAGGACCGGTCCGACGCAAATGGCGCAAGATCGAAGCCGCGGAACACATCATCGAACAGCCGGTTCATTTCCCGATGCAGCGTCAGGAATGGATTGTCCTCGCCGCGTCGGACGCTCACGTCGCGTCCGCGATTCCAGGGAATGAGATCTCTCATAGCCATCGTCGTTCTCCTTTCTCTCGTGTGGTCGGTATCGCCATCACCGGAGAGCGCGCCCAAGCCTTCGCAGCTGCTGTCGCGTGCCGTCTGCGTCGCAATGGCGCGCAGCCGTTGATGGGCCGACATCCAAAGTCAGATTCTGCCGTCGAGCCTGCCGCCCCGCGGCAGTCGCGGGGCGGACGATTGGTGACGAGTCTCAGGCCGCTTTTTTGTGCTCGATCTGCTGATTGTCGCTGCCGGCGCTGATCGCGATCCGCCGCGGTTTCATCGCCTCGGGGACCTCGCGCACCAGGTCGATCTTCAACAGGCCGCCTTCGAACGTGGCGCCCTTGACCTGCACGTAGTCAGCAAGGTTGAACACCCGCCGGAACGGACGCGCCGAGATGCCCTGGTACAGATACTGATGCTCGCCCTTCTCGGCCTTGCGGCCCTCGACGGTGAGCACGTTCTGCTCCGCCGTAATGGCGATCTCCTCCGGCGCAAAGCCGGCCAGCGCAAGCGAGATCTGATAGTGGTCCTCGCCGGTCCGCTCGATGTTGTAGGGCGGATAATTGTCTTCCCCCACCCATCGGGTGGACTCGTCGATGAGGTCCAACAGGCGATCAAAGCCGACGGTCGATCGCCAGAGAGGGGTAAGATCGAAGGTCCTCATAGCCATATCCTCCTTTTGAGCAACATGGACACAAGGGCACCGGACACCGAGTCCGGTGCCCGCCGTGCCGAACCTCTTGTGAGCGTCCGGCGCCGCACGCCTCGCGCGGCAATATTGACGTAGAACGAGCCTTTCGGATTTCAAGAGGCCCGCCCCGATCCGCATCGCGCGCGCACTAGCGCCGTGATTCTAACGGTTGGTATCGTCATTCCGGGGCCGAGCGTAGCGAGGAACCCGGAATCTACCGTGTCGTTTGTCAAGCTGCCCGCGTGTATCGGCATGGTGACTGTGAGGCGAGCACGGCGTTGATCATGACGATGAGCTTGCGCATGACGGCTGTGATAGCGACCTTGAAGGGCTTGCCGCGCGCTTTGACGCGGGTGGCGAACTCGCGCAAGTGCGGGCAGGTACGGACCGCCGCCAGCGCTGCCATGTAGAGGCATCGGCGCACCGCACTGCGGCCGGCTCCGATGTGGCGGTGTCCCTTCTGGTTGCCGCTGTCGTTGTCGAAGGGCGCAAGGCCGGCCAGGGCTGCCGCGCGGCCGCGCGAGAGCGTGCCGAGCTCGGGCATATGGGCGATCAGCGTGGCGGCCACGGTCGGACCGACGCCGGGCACGGTGCGCATGAGCTTTGCTTTACGCGCGATGCTCGCTTCCGATCTGAGCAGGAGAGCGATCGCGGCCTCGATCGCGGCGAGTGTTTTGGCGAGGGCCGCAATCGAGCTGTTCAGGCTTTTGAGCACATGCGCATTGCTGGCGTGCTCGAGCCGGTTGGTCTCGGCTTGCAGCATGCTCTTGAGATCGTCGCGACGCTCCTGCAGCGCGCGCAAGCTTTTGGCGGCTGCGCTGGGCGGCTGATAGCGCACGAGGTCCTCGGTTTGCATGCCATAGAGGGCGATGAGACGCGCATCGATAGGATCGTTCTTCGCCTTGAAGCCCTTGTACTTGGCGAAGTTCCGCACCCGGCTGCCGTGCGCCTTGTGAGCGTCAAGACCGAGCTCCACGGCCACATCGAGCACATGGGTTTCGTAACCGCCGGTGGCTTCGCAGACGACGAGCATGGCGCCGAGCTGTGCTTGGCGGTTGTGCTTGATCTCGGTTTGCAAAACGCGGCGGATAGCCTGCGAGGTATTGGGAATTGTGCACGACCGGTCGGCCGGCAGGGTATGGACGACAAGCTGACGCTTGGAGACTTCGAACGCAACGACGTGGTCGGGACAATGGGTGTTGCTGGGCGAGCGAATCGCCGTCACGATATCGGTGCTCATCTGGGCGTCCTGGATTGCATGCGGCCGCGAAGGCCTGTCTACCGTTCGGATGACCTCAGAGGGGCGGCGAGGATCCGAGATTCCGGACGATCGCTCGCGATCGATCCATATTGCGATCGCTCGCCGCCCGCGGAACGGGGCGGCCGCCCCGTTCCGCGGGCCCAGTTTCGGTGATTCGCAGACCAATGCGGCCCCCAAAACCAGGCCGCACCCAACATGCAATCCATAATCACGATTCGGGGATACGGTTTCGACGAAGCTGACGATCGCCTCCGGCGCCGCGCCTCTCGCCGTCAAACGGTTTCGAGGTCGGTCTGGCGAAATTCGCCGCCCGTCGCCAGGATCGGTACGCGATAATATTTGGCGCAGGCATAGTGCAGACAGTCGCCGATGTTGAGGCCGTGCCGCCCGGCCCGGTAGCGGTGGGCGGCAGAGAGGGCCAGCCGGGTCGTTTCGGCGGCGG
>DATGMP010000082.1:0-8846 GCA_035293565.1 Alphaproteobacteria bacterium
GTCATGGTCCGCCTCGCTCAGTGCCTGGGGATAGGCTCCGACCATCGGAGAAACCCCCGCAGCGTTGCTACACGCCTTAGTCGACACTTCGGGGCGGGCCACCTCAACTGGCTAGCGCCTCACACGGACATGATGGTCTAGTGGATGCTCGGCGAGTTGAAAACTCCGAGGTTTTTCAGCGAAAATTTCAGGAAAACGGCGGTTCCCGAGGTTCCGCCCACCGGCAGCGTCTGGTCATGCGCGACATTGAGGGTGAAGGCTGAGCAATCGTCCTGGTACCCAAAAGCCAGCCCATATCTCAATACCGCGCGGGGCTGCGAAAGCTCGCTGGTCTCGGCCCCCATAATCGACCAGTGGGGATCGAATTTGTAATAGACCGCGAGCGTCAGCTCGTTGCGCTCGCTCGTCACGAAGTTCGGGGCATTGATGGCTTCGGCAAACAGGTAGGTGCCAAAAATTCCGTAATCGTCGGGCCCGATCTTGAAATTGATCTCCTGCAGGCGATCCTGCTTGAAATCGTTCGACAGCTCGAAGCGGTAGTCTATATCGAACAGCCGTCCCGGATAGATTTCGATCTGCCCCACATAGTCCGAGAAGCGAGTTTGGAGGCCGGAATTGGGCGGAAAGATCGCATCGCCGGTGATGCGATAGGTCTGCCCGAAGAAGATGCTCGAATAGCCGGTGCCGAGATTGTAGAGGCCGGTCTTGACGCCATACGTCACGCGGGTGCCGTCGTCCATCCGGTCGACACCCGGAAAGCGGTTGCCGGAGAAGAGATTGGCCGGATCCAGCTGGATGTCCTGGCTATCCTCGTTCGGGATTCTCTGGTTGTTCGCATGGGCGGGAGCCCCCACAAACGAAACGATCGGCTCCACGATGAGCTGGGCATAGTCGATCTGCTTCACGAACGGATAGCTCACGACCGCATAGGCCTGCGGAAAGACCCGCGCAGCGGACTTTGCCGGCTTGAGCTGCGAGATCGGATCGACCAGAGGATCGTTCGTCCGGTAATAGTCGGTCTCGACCGATGCGTTGAGGTTGGTCACGAGGCCCGAGTCGCTAATCAGCTCGCGCTCCCAGCTCACGTTATTGGCGAGGCGATAGACATGTTGTCCAGGGTATTGGGCAAGGAAAAGAAGGCTTCCGCTATCGGCCCAGCGCCCCCCCAGCGTCTGACCAGGGTCGCCGAAGAAGGAATAATGAACATAGGGGAGGGCGACCGGCTGCGTGCCGTTGATGAAGGGCCGCAGGTCCTGGAAAGAATAAAGGCTGCCATTGATATAATCGCGACCGAAGAAGCCCTCCATATAGACGTCGGACGGCAATACCTGCATCGAGGAATAGCCGTATTTCAGAACGTAAAGATTATCGAGCGACCGCATAATGTCGAACCCCATGCGCCAATTGTCGTCGAGGTCGAACTCGCCGTTTCCGAAGAAATGGCCGCGGACCGTCTTTTCATCGATATTGAGGGGCGTGGGATATTGTCTGATATCGGATTCCGTGATGCTGCCTGACAACTGTATCTGTCCGTCGGAAAACCGCTCGCGATATTGACCGCCGATGAGCGGGCCTTGCTGCGTGAATTCGCCGGCCTCGATCACTGCGTCCTTGTCGGGGGCGATATCGACGTAATAGGTCGAGCGCACAAAAAAGCCGAGCTGACTGCGATAGCCGGGCAGGGTTTCGAGAATGCCGTCCGCGCGCTTGACGCTCGGATCATAGGTCGAAAAATAGGGCGTCCAGGCGACGGGAAACCCGTCGATGCTGAAGGTCGCGTCGTGGTAATAGACGCGCTTCTCGTCGCTGTCATGGATGACCTTGGCCGCGGTAATCTGCCAAGTCGGCGGCTTGCTAGGATCGTCCTTGCAGAGCTCGCAAGGCGAATAGACCGCGCGATTGATCGTCGTGATCTCGCCTTCCTTCTGTGCCTGGTTGCCGACCATCCGCGAATTGTCGGCCATCAGCATCGAGACGTTGCGGATGAAGCCCTCCCGCATATCGTCTGTGATTTCGAGATAGTCGCCGAAATAGATGTTGCCCAGCTCATTGACGAGCTTCACGCTGCCGGTCGCGGTGACGATGTCTGTCGACTGGTTCCAGATCACGCGGTCGGCGAGCAGCATGTTCTCGCCCTGAACGAACTCGACATGGCCGCTCGCCGTCACCGTGTCGTTGATGGCGTCGCGGGTCACCTTGTCGGCGGTGAGCACCACATTCTTATCCTGCTGACCGCCGTGCCGCGCTTGCTGGGCATAGGTAGCCGATGCAACCGACCAGGCGATCGTTGCAATTCCGACATAGGCGAGGCGAGCAGACGCGCGGGAGGGACGTCGGGGCATGAACCTGAAGGGAGGAAGGCTTCGGGCTTCGAAGCTCTCCCGCGAAAGCCCGGGGGAGTCAATGCCGGAGCCTCGGGCGGTGGTTTTTGCGCTCTAATCCTTGGGTCCGCGCCCGTTGCGCGGTGCGGCGCGGAGGAAGGCCGGGATCTGGTTGCCGAATCCGACCACGGATTCGCCCTGATCCTCGTCGCCCTCATCGTGCCGTCGCCGGCTGCCGCGAGGCCTGGACGGGGGCTCCTGTCGACGGCGTGAGGAGGGCGGCTGCTCACGGTCGCGCTCGCGTCCGGCATGGCCCGATCCGCGGCGTCCGCGTTCGCGGGGCGACTGCGCTTCGGCCGCTTCGGCCGCTTCGGCTGCTTCGATCGCGAATCCCTCCAAAGCCACCTCGGGAATCGGGTTGCCGATCAACTTCTCGATCGCGGCCAGGAATTTCGCATCGTCCGGCGTTACCAGCATGAATGCCCGACCCGACATTCCAGCACGGCCTGTGCGCCCGATCCGGTGCACGTAATCTTCGGAATGGTGCGGCACGTCGAAGTTGAAGACGTGACTCAGCCCTTTGATGTCGAGGCCGCGCGCCGCGACATCGCTACAGACAAGCAGCTTGAGATCATCCGCCTTGAACTTGGCGAGCGTCTCCGAGCGCGCCGATTGAGCCATGTCGCCGTGCAGCGCGCCCGCATCAAAGCCGTGCCTCTGGAGCGATTTGTGGACGATCGCCACGTCGCGCTTGCGGTTGCAGAAGATGAGGGCGTTCTTGACGTCCTCTGATTTGATGAGGAAGCGCAGCGCGCGCCGCTTATCGGCGGGAGACACGCGCGCGATCGCTTGCGTGACGGTGGCCGCGGCGGAAGCGGGCGGCGAGACCGAGACCTCGATCGGGCTGTTGAGGAACTGGTCCGCCAAGCGCCGAATTTCCGGCGGCAGGGTGGCCGAAAACATCAGAGTCTGACGCGACCGCGGCAGCCGGGCGACGATACGCTCAATGTCGGGAATGAAGCCCATGTCGAGCATCCGATCGCACTCGTCGATGACGAGAAGCCTGATGTCGGTCATGAGGATGTTGCCGCGCTCGAACTGGTCGAGCAGCCGCCCGGGCGTCGCGATCAGGACATCCACGCCGCGGTCGAGCTTCTTCGTCTGATCGGTCATGGATTCGCCGCCGATGAGAAGCGCCGTCGAAAGCCGGTGGTACCGGCCATGGACTTCGAAATTCTGCTCGACCTGGGCGGCGAGCTCGCGGGTCGGCTCCAGGATCAGCGATCGCGGCATGCGGGCCCGCGCCCGGCCTGCGGCCAGCCCGTCGATCATCGGAAGGGTGAAGCTTGCCGTCTTGCCGGTGCCCGTCTGCGCAATGCCCAGCACATCCTTTCCTTGCAGAACGTGTGGAATAGCTTTTTCTTGGATGGGGGTTGGGTTGACATACCCCGCTTCGTCGAGCGCGCGCAGCGTCTCGGGGTGCAATCCCAAATCGGCAAACTTCATTAAATTCTGTCCGGTGTGCGGTTCGCCGGGACAATTGGGGATCGCCCAGCCGAAGTCAAATGCCCAATTGGCGCGCAAGGCTCGTTTGCTGCCCGCATTCGCCTGGATTGCTAGTATAGCGGCGAATCCGCCCGGAGAGCGCGAAGATGCCGGACCGACCGCAGCTGATCCTCCTGCCTGGACAATTGTGCGACGAGGCGCTCTGGGCGCCGCAGCTCATCGGATTGGCCGATATTGCCGATATGTCGGTCGCGGATCTGACGCTCGACGACAATATCGAGGCCATGGCGGACCGCGTGCTCGCGATGGCATCGCCGATTTTTGCTCTCATCGCCCTCTCGTTGGGCGGATATGTGGCGTTGGAGATCGCCACGCGCGTTCCCGATCGGGTCTCGAGGCTGGCGCTGATGAACACTTCGGCCAGGTCCGATACCGAAGATCAGTCCAACCGGCGCGAGCGGAGCGTCCGCGCGGCCCGGGTTGGCGCCTTCAAAGGGGTAACACCGCGTTTCCTGCCGACCATCCTCGATCCCGAGAGCGCGGCGAATGCCGAGATTGCTCAAGTCGTCCTGGCCATGACCGAGCGGGTGGGCAGGCGAGCCTTCGAGCGGCAGCAGGCGGCAGCGATGGGCCGGCCCGACTTCCGGCCGCTGCTCGGCCGCATCTCGTGCCCGACCCTCGTCATCGGCGGTCGCCAGGATCGGGTGACGCCGCCGGCGCTCCAGGAGGAGATCGTGGCAGGTATCGCCGGCGCGCGGCTCGAGGTGCTGGACAAATGTGGCCATTTGGCGCCGCTCGAGCAGCCGCAAGCGGTCAATCGGCTGTTGCGGGAGCTGCTGGTCTAGTCGAAGCCGAGATAGATGCTGTAGGTCGCAACCAGCAGCACCAGAACAGAGGCGAGGACCAGCTCGGCCCGTACGCTTTTGGCCGGGTGCTCCTCCGGCTCACTGAGCCGCCGTGCCGTGCGGATGAAGCGAACGGTCGCCAGAACGACGATCCCAACGCCGCTTAAAATCAAGGCGAGACCGTCGTAGCGCCCGAAGGCCTCCGCCAGCCGTTGCAGTGCGAAGCGATGCATCGACTGACCCGCGGGGGAGTTCACGATCGTCACGACAAAAAGGTTGAATTTCTCGATGACCAGGCCAAACGCGATCACGGCAATACCGGTCCGGATCCAGGCGAGAAAGGTCCGCTCATTGGCGGCGTGGTCGCTATATCCGGCAATCACGGGCGATACCCCGCTATCTAAACATCCAGATCGAGATCGCGGACGAAACGTGCATTCTCCTGAATGAATTTGAAGCGCGGCTCCGCGTTCCGTCCCATCAGCCTCTCGACCAGGCCGTCGGTGTTTTTTGCCTCGTCGGGATCCTCCGCGAGCTCGACGCGGACCAGCGAGCGCTTCGCCGGGTCCATGGTCGTTTCCTTGAGCTGAACCGCCGGCATTTCGCCCAGCCCCTTGAAGCGGCTGATCTCGACCTTGCCGCGCTTGCCCTCGGCTTCGGCCAGAATGCGCTCCTTGTCGGCATCGTCGCGCGCATAGACGGCAGTACCGCCCTGGACGATCCGATAGAGTGGGGGCAGCGCCAGGTAGAGCCGACCGACCTTCAGAAGGTCACGCATCTCGCGATAGAAGAAGGTGACGAGCAGCGAGGCGATATGAGCGCCGTCCACATCGGCGTCGGTCATGATGATAACCCGCTCGTAGCGGAGCCTGTCGACGGTGAAATCGCGGCCGCTGCCGGCGCCGAGCGCGAGGATCAAATCCTGGATCTCTTGATTGGCCTTCATTTTGTCCATGCTGGCGCTGGCGACGTTCAGAATCTTGCCGCGCAGCGGCAGGATCGCCTGAGTCTCCCGGTTCCGCGCCTGCTTGGCCGAGCCGCCCGCGGAATCACCCTCGACGATGAAAAGCTCGGTGCCCTCCGAGGTCGATCGCGCGCAGTCGGCGAGCTTGCCGGGGAGCCGAAGCTTGCGGGTAGCGCTCTTGCGCGCCAGCTCCTTGTTGTCCTTCTTGCGGATTCGCTCCTCGGCCTTATCAATCAGACGATCCAGCAGGGCGCGGCTGGCGGCTGGATTGCCGGTCAGCCAATGGTCGAAATGATCCTTAATCGCTTGCTCGACTAGCCGCGACGCCTCGGGTGAGGCCAGCCGCTCTTTGGTCTGTCCTTGGAATTGCGGCTCGCGGATGAAGATCGAGATCAGGGCGGCGATCCCGTCCGTCACGTCGTCGGCGGTGAGCTGCGCGGCTCGTCGGTTGCCGACCAGCTCGCCATAGGCTCTGAGGCCGCGGGCGAGGGCGGTTCTGAGGCCCTGCTCATGGGTGCCGCCTTGGAGCGTGGGCACCGTGTTGCAATAGGAGTGGACGAAGCCTTCCTCGTCCTCCGGCCAGGCGATCGCCCACTCGACCTTGCCGGCGGCGCCTGGAAACTCGGCCATGCCGGTGAAGGGCGCTGGTGTCAGGCAGGGGCGGTCGCCCAGATCGCTGGCCAGAAAATCGATGAGGCCATTCGGAAACTTGAAAGTCTCTTCGGCCGGTACCGGACTGTCGGCGGGAAGCAGCGACGGAGCGCAGGACCAGCGGATCTCGACCCCGCGATGCAGATAGGCCTTGGAGCGGGCCATCCGATAAAGCCGGGCCGGAATCATCCGCGCATCGGCGCCGAATATCTCCGGGTCGGGGTGGAAGCTCACAGTGGTGCCGCGCCGATTCTGCACTGGCCCCAGCGACTGCAGCTTTTCGAGCGGCAGGCCGCGCGCATAGCGCTGGCGGTAAAGCTGGCGATCGCGCGCCACCTCGACGGTTAGCTTGTCGGACAGCGCGTTGACCACCGAGAGCCCGACGCCGTGCAGGCCACCCGAGGTGGCATAGACCTTGCCCGAGAATTTGCCGCCCGAATGGAGCGTGGTGAGGATGACCTCGAGCGCCGACTTGTTCTTGTAGTTGGGGTGGTTGTCGACCGGGATGCCGCGACCATTGTCGGTGACGGTTACAGTGCCATCGGCGGTGAGATCGAGCTCGATCCGGGAGGCGTGGCCAGCGACCGCCTCGTCCATGCCATTGTCGAGAAGCTCGGCGACAAGATGATGTAGCGCGCGCTCGTCTGTGCCGCCCACATACATGCCGGGGCGCCGGCGTACCGGCTCTAGCCCTTCGAGCACCTCGATGTCGTGGGCGGAATAGGAATCGTCGCGTCGAGACTTGGCTTGGCGGCCGGATTGGAAGAGGTCGTTCATCGACTCCGAATTATGGTGAGGCCGGGAGCGGGGCGCAATGGAAGTGGGTGAGGTAAGTCACCTCCACAACATCTAGTTGGAGGCGCGCCGCTCTAGGGCGGACAGTACGGATTCCGGCGGCACTTCCCGAGGGCCGACCGGTCCGAGAATGACCCGCGCGACTGTTCCCGTCCCATGGGCGCTGCTGATTTCGAGCCTGCCGCCATGCAGATCGACGATCGACTTGGCGAAAGGAAGGCCAAGGCCCGTGCCGTAGGTGACGCGGCGATTGGTCTGCTTCACCTGCATGAAAGGCTGAAGCGCGGTTTTGAGCTCCGCCTCATCCATGCCGATCCCCGTGTCGGAGACGACAATCTCGATCTCCTCTCCCTTGCCTCGGCGCCCCGTGAGAACGACCTCGCCACCGGGATCGGTGAATTTGATGGAATTGGAAAGGAGATTGTAGACGACCTGCCGCATCCGGGTTTCGTCGATCCGCGTGTAGAGAGGCTCATCGGGCAGTTCGAGGCGAAAGGCGATTCCGGCCTCTTCGGCCTGAAGCCGCATCACGCTCGCGCATTCGTGAAGCAGGTAGGAGACGTCGTTCTCCTCCTGATTGAGCTCGAGATGCGATGCCTCGACCTTGGCCAGGTCGAGGATGGTGTTGATGATCGACAGGAGGTGCTTGCCGCTGACATGCACATCGTGGGCGTATTCGATGTAGCGGCGGTCGCCCAATGGGCCCAGCACTTCGGCCTCCAGCATTTCCGCGAAGCCGATGATTGCGTTGAGGGGCGTGCGGAGCTCATGGCTCATATTGGCGATGAAGATCGATTTGGCGCTGTTCGCCGCCTCCGCTGCCTCCTTGGCGACGAGCAGCTCGGAGTTCAGCTGTTCGTTGCGGATCCTGAGCCCGAAGATGTTGACGACCCAGTTGTTCATCGTCCGGGCGGCCATCAGGAGCACGATCAGGTAGAGCAGCGCGCCGCCGGACATGAAAGCGCCTTCGCGGGTACCATGCAGGGCGAGCGCTCCCGCGATGGCGAGGAGCTGCGGCACGATATAGAGGACGACCGCCGGCAGATAGGCGCCATAGCTTGCCGAAGCCCCGCCCGCCAGACCGGCGATCGCCATCGCTATGAAGATTTGACTCTCGACATCCGAGGGCACGAACACGCAGGCGCCGAGGCAGGCGATCAGAACACCGTGACAGCCGATCCAGATGAGAAGACGGCGTCCCCAGAGCAGCGTCTCGGCATCGCTACGGGGCCTCCGCGCGTAACGCTGCCACAAGGCCAGTCGGATGACCGTGATCGCGATCATGGCGGCCACCCAGCCGCCGATGAGACGGTGTGGAAGAGAATCCCATAGGGCGCCGCCGCCGACCAGGCTGGCGAGCAGCGTCGCGGCCATCGGCCAAGGGGACCGAAGCCAGAGCCGTATCTCTTCGGCGCGGACGGCGTCGCTACGCTGCTGGGATGCTTGAGGTTTCGTGGTCACGCGTAAGGGAAATCCATTGACGGCCCCGCGAATCGATCCAGTCAGAACTATACCAGAGTCCGTTAACGAATTGGCCTGGCGACCGTCTCCGGTGGACACGTTCGGGTTCATGGCGGCTCGCAAGACCGCATTTTCCGGATGGCGTTTGACGCCGCGCAAAAGAAAGGGCCACCCTTTTGGGCGGCCCTTGTTGGTTGAGCGGGTGTTGGTTGAGCGGGTTGTGGGGTCTCAGACGGAATAGTAGAGCTTGAACTCGATCGGGTGCGGGGTGGTCTCGAAAGCCATGACCTCTTCCATCCTGAG
>DATGMP010000083.1:0-29403 GCA_035293565.1 Alphaproteobacteria bacterium
CGGTTTCCCGCGCAGCGCGGTCGACAGCCCAGACCGCCGCCGCGCCGAAGGCGCCGGGCAATCCGGCCAACAGAAACCAAAAGATCGGCCCGACCACGAAATGGACGAAGGAAACGGCGGTCTGCTCCAGCAGCGCCCGCCCCGCGGCCGCGGCGTCGCCGTCGCTTCCGATGCGACGCGCTCCCGCACGCAGCCGGGCCAACGGCAAGTGACCGCGCAAGAATCCCCAGAAGATGAATGCCTCGATCATGAGCGCCGTGGAACCCGGCAAGTGGGCAAGGGCTTTGTCGATGCCGACCCCGACCGCGACCGCACCCCCGCATAGCAATAGGCTCAGAACTGCGCCACGGGCCTTCAGCGTGCCCTCCGTCCGATTCGGGCGATCCAGCCGGCGGCTGAGGACTCGCGCGACTCGGCCCATGACGACAGGCGGCGCCGGGATGGATCGCAGCGCAAAACGGATCGGGCCCAGTACCAAATCGAGCCAAAGGACTGCGAGGACCAGAATCGGTGGGGTCAGGATGAGCATCGGCACCCCGAGCCTAGAGTCTGGCTCGGGACGGGACAACCCCTTGGAGGTTGCATCGGCGATAGGGACTTGTTAACTGAAAAAGAGAACCTAAGTTATTGATTGGACGCAGGAATGATTCTCCCGCGGAACGCCCCGACCGGGGGCGCGTTCGGCAATGCAGGATCAATCCCGGGCTGTTTGGCTGTTGTCATCGACGGACAGCAATTAAGCCATTCTAAGGCCCGTCCCCCGCAAGATTGCGTTCGGCGCATGAAGGCAATGCAACGCCGCGCTTGACCAGCGCGGTCGGACAATCGAACTTTGCCTTCGCAGTGGCGGACCGGTTGGAGGTATCGTGCTTTATCAACTCTATGAGTTCAATTACGCGGCGGCCGCGCCGCTCAACCTCCTCGCCCAAGCCATCCAGACCGCGCTGAAGCATCCTTGGATGCTCGGCGGCCAGTCCGAGCTTGGCCGGCTGGTCGGCGCGGCCGCCGAAATGCTCGAACGCGGCACGCGGCGCTTCAGCAGGCCGGAATTCGGCCTGACCGAGACGATCATCGGTGGTGAGCGCGTTAGGGTCAGCGAGGAGATCGCCCTCGACAAGCCGTTCTGCAAGCTTAAGCATTTCGTGCGGGGAACCGATCGCGACGATCCGCGCGTCCTTCTGGTTGCGCCGCTGTCGGGCCATCACGCGACGCTGCTCAGAGGCACGGTCAAGGCCCTGCTGCCGCATCACGACGTCTACGTCACCGATTGGTCCGACGCGCGATTCGTTCCGGCGTCGGAGGGGCCGTTCGGCTTCGACCATTACGTCGATTACGTGGTCGAGTTCCTGCGGTTGCTCGGCCCCAATACGCATGTCATCGCGGTCTGCCAGCCTTCGGTGCCGGTTCTTGCCGCAGTATCGATAATGGCGGCCGCGAACGATCCGGCGCAACCGCCGACGATGACTCTGATGGGCGGCCCAATTGACACGCGCGCCGCGCCCACGGCGGTGACGCGGCTGGCCGAAACGCATCCCATTTCGTGGTTCGAGCGCACGGTGATCCACCGCGTGCCCGCGAACTATCCGGCCGCCGGCCGGAAGGTCTATCCGGGATTCATCCAGCTCACCGGCTTCATGCAGATGAATCTGGACAGGCACATCGACGCGCATGCCAAGCTGTTCAACCACCTGATCCGCGGCGACGGCGAAAGCGCCGATGCGACCAAGCGCTTCTATGATGAATATTTGGCTGTTCTCGATTTGCCCGCGGAATTCTATCTTGAGACCGTGGAGCGAGTCTTTCAGCGCCATCTTCTGCCGCGCGGCCTGCTGGACGTGCACGGGACGCGAGTCGAGCCCAAAGCGATCGCAAAATCAGCCCTGCTGACGGTCGAGGGCGAGCTCGACGACATTTCCGCTCCCGGCCAGACGCTGGCGGCCCACACGATCTGCTCCGGTCTTGCTCCGGAGTTGAAGAAAAGCGTGCTGCAGAAGGGCGTAGGTCATTACGGCATCTTCAACGGCCGGCGTTGGCGGGAAGACATCATGCCAACGGTACGGGAATGGATTCGGCGGCACGATCCCGGCCGCACCGATGTTCCCGAGGTCGACTTGGTCCCAGCCACCAAGCCGGCCAAGAAAGCACGCGCGGCCTGATGCGGCGGCGCGGCAGTTCCATCGAGCTGCTCGACTCCCCGATACCGCTTCCGGTTCCGCTCGAATATCGCCGCACCAGCCGCGCCCGGCGCATCAGCATCAAGGTCGACGTGCCGCGGGGCCGCGTCGTGCTGGTCGCGCCCTATTCCATCGGCAAGGCACGCGCCCTCGACTTCCTTGAACGTAATGCGCGATGGCTCCACGGACAATTGGCCAAGATGCCCGAGGCCGTGCCGTTCGCCGATGGTGTTACGATTCCGCTGCTCGGCGTGCCGCACCGGATACATGGCGACCATGCGACGTTGCGCGGGCGCGTCGAACAAGCGGATCAGGTGATCCGCGTGCCCGGCGCCGCCGAGCATCTGCCGCGCCGACTTACCGACTATCTGAAGGCCGAAGCGAAGCGCGAGATCGGGACACGCGCACGCGCCAAGGCGACCGAAATCGGCGCGAGCATCAAAGGGCTGACTCTGAGAGACACGGTGTCCAGATGGGGAAGCTGCAATCGCGCCGGCCGTCTCTCCTTCTCATGGCGGCTGATCCTGGCTCCGGAATCGGTCCTTGATTACGTCGTCGCGCACGAAGTGGCGCACCTGGCCGAAATGAATCACGGGCCGCGCTTCTGGAAGCTGTGCAAGCAACTCTCGACGCATGATCCCGACGCTGCGCGCGATTGGCTGAGACAGCACGGGCATCAGCTTCACCGATATGGCTGACGCTCTCGGCTCGGAGCGCTGGGAAAATGCCACCGCCTTCTTTTGGCCGATGGACAGATCGTATGAAGTGCCTGGAAGTATTCGCCTGCTACAGGTTAGACAGCCCGCAATGCTTCCGCCACGGGTAGCCGCGCGGCGCGGATGGCCGGAAAGAGCCCGCCGACCGCGCCGATCGCAATCGCCCAGCCGATGCCGAGCGCGATGAGGCCGGGCGTGACGGTCAGCGCGAACACCAGCTGCGTGAAGTTTCCGCTGAGCGTGCTCACGGCGTTCCCATTGAAGAACAGCCAGGCGAGTCCCGCCCCCAATGCGCCGCCGATCAGCGCCAGCACCAAGGCTTCGACGAAGACCGAGGCGACGATCGCCCCGGAGCCGAAACCGATCGCTCGCAAAGTCGCGATCTCCAGGATTCGCGCGCTGACCGCGGAATACATCGTATTCAGAGCGCCGAAGACTGCGCCGATAGCCATCACGCCGCCCACCACGTTGCCGACGACGAACAGGATCGTGCTCACATTCTTGGAAAGGCTGGCGTAATAATCGGGCTCGCGCTTGACGTCGACCGACAAGGTCGGATTGGTCGTGAGCGCGTCGCGAAATCTGCCGAATGCTTCCGGCGAGTCCAGAAGAACCGTCGTACTCTGGTAGAGATTGCGGCGCCAGGCGGACAAGATCGTCTCGTTGTCACCCAACACTTCCGATTCGTGCGTATCGCCACCGCTTTCGAACGTCCCGACGATTTTCCAGTCGCTCTCATGGAAATGCAGCTCGTCGCCGACCTCGAGGCCTTGGAACTGCGCCTGCGCGGCCTTCCCCACGATCAGCTCGTGAAGCGCGGGTCGAAACATCCGCCCGGCGATCAAATGGATTTCTGGCCTGAGCGCCAGGATCTGGGATCCCACGCCGCGCAGGGTGACGTTGGCGCCGCTCTGGCTGCCCTTTTTGGGACGCTCGATGATGACGACCGCCTCCGCCGAGCCGATCGGTTTCCCGGCGGCATCCTTCTTGACGCCCGGCGCATCCATGATCGTGAGCGTTGCGTCGCGATCCAGGCTGCTCGAGAGCTCGGCCTCGGAGCCGCCGCGGATCACGATGGCCCGATCGAGACGGCCGGTGCCGGCGGAGGTCTTTTGAAAGCCGACCGCCATCGCCAGCACCGAGATCAGAACTGCGACCACTCCCGCGATTCCGACGACGATGACGAGCGAGGTGCCCAAGCGCTGCGGGATGCTGCGCAGATTCATCCCGGTGACAGTGAGAATCTCTCTCAGCACGTTATTTCCGCCCCGCCAGCGCGTCGACGATGTTGAGCGACCTGGCACGCCATGCGGGCGGCAAGCCGGTGACGAGCGCAAGCAGCACCGCCGCACCAAGGCCCATCGCAATGACGATCATGGGCAGGCTGACGACTCCGGCGACATCCCTCATTGCCGGAAAGATCGCCGTTGCCGCCGCCAAGCCCAGTATTGCCGATGCAAGGCAGAGCATCAGCGCTTCGCCCAGCACCAGGAGAAGCACGCTCAAATCCGAAAACCCGATCGTCTTCAGAACGGCCAACTCCGGGATGCGCTCGCGGATCGATTGCATCATCGTGTTGCCGGTGAGGAACAAGAGCGTGAAGAAAACGGCGCCGACGATCGCCGTCACCATAAAGTTGATGTCGCCGAGCTGCTTGAGGAAAGACTGCGCATTCTCCTTCTCGGTCAGCGTGCGCGTCTCGTCCGACGAGTTGGCGAAGAGATTGTCGATCGTCTGGGTGATCGCAGCCGCCTTGCTCGGATCGGCAATGCGGACGATATACCAGCCGACGGTGCCTTTCCCGAAGCTTCGCCCCTCGTCGAAGTAGGTGTGATTGAAAAGGAATTGGGTTGCGCGGGCCGGGTCCTGCGGATCTTCATAGATTCCTACGATGTCGAAGGTCCAGTCCGACGTCCCATCCGGCTTCGTCCAGATCGTCGAATGCAGCGGAATATGATCGCCGATCTTCCAGCCATATTTCTTGGCGAGCTCCGAGCCGATGACCGCACCCGTTCGCGTATGGATCAACGCGTTCAGCTGGTCTTTCGGCAAATGATCCTCGGGATAGAGATCGAAATAGCGCTCGGCATCGACCGGAAACGAGAACACGAAATTCTTGGGGTCCTGGTAATAGGTACCGAACCACGACATCCAGGCGACTCCGTTCACGCCCGGCACGGACTCGATCTGCGACAGGTATGAGTAGGGCAAGGGCTCGGTGAAGGTGACGCGGTTCTGCACATAGAGACGATTGACGTTGGCGCCCTGGATGCCCTTGTCGAAGGCGGAGTTTACACCCTGCAGCAGCCCGAACAGCATGAAGGCGACGACGATCGACAGCAGCGTGAAGATCGTCCGCGCTCGCTTACGCCAGAGACCCGCCCAGATAAGAGGAATGTACTTCATGCAGCGCTCTTCTGCGGCGACTCCACGAGCCGCCCCTTGTCCAGATGAAGCTGGCGCGTCGCGAAATCGGCGGCACGCTGATCATGGGTGACCATGATGATTGTCTTGTGGTGCTCCCTGTTCAGCGTCTGAAGCAGGCCCAGGATCTCGTCGGCGGTTTCCCGGTCGAGGTCGCCCGTCGGCTCATCGCAAACCAGCAGCTTGGGATCCGCCACTAGCGCGCGGGCAATCGCAACGCGCTGCTGCTGCCCGCCCGAGAGTTCGCTCGGCTTGTGCTTGGCGCGATCGGCCAGTCCGACGATCGCCAGCGCCGCCGCCACATTCCGCTTACGCTCGGCCGATCCGAGCGAGGTCAGCAGCAAGGGCAGCTCCACGTTCCGCTCGGCGTTCAGCATCGGCATCAGATTGTAGAATTGAAACACGAAGCCGATGTTCCGGGCCCGCCATTTCGCGAGCTTCCCGCTGGGAAGTCGGTCGATGCGCTCGCCTGCCACCGTCAGCTCGCCTTCGGTCGGCTGATCGAGCCCCGCGATCAGGTTGAGCAGTGTGGTCTTGCCTGACCCGGACGGCCCCATCAACGCCAGGAAATCGCCTTCCGGAATTTCGACATCGAGATGATGGAGCACCTCGACCGGCTGCTTCCCGCGCATATAGGTCTTGACGACATTTCTCAATGAGACAATCGACCCCATGACGCCCCCTTTGCGAAACGATACGGTCTGATGATTATTCTTGCTCGACTTTGACCCTGCTCCCATCCGATAGCTTCGAAAGATCGCCGGTCGCGACCTGGGCGCCGGTCGCGAGCCCGGCGACGATGGTTTGGCCGTCGGCCGTGCGCGCACCGAGCCGAACGGCGCGGCGCTCGACGGTGCCGTTGTGAATAACGTAGACAACACCGGTATCGCCATTGGCCTGCACAGCGTCCACCGGCACGATGACTCCAGGCTGTGCGGCCTTTCCCGTGCCCTTTGCCTCCACGTCGCTGAGGAAGGAGACACGCGCCCCCATCTCCGGCACGAGGCGCTGGTCCTTTACCTTGAAGCCGACACGCACCTTTACGGTCGCTTTCGAGCGATCGGCGGTCGGAATGATCGCAATCACGTAAGCCGGGATCTGCCAATCCGGATAGGCATTGAGTCTGACGGTCGCCTGCTGAGCCGCATGGACGCGGTTGATAAAGTTCTCGCTGACATCGACCTCGACCTCGAGCGAGTCCATATCGACGATGGTTCCGATTCCAGTTCGCGTAAAGCCGCCGGTCGACAGCGGCGACACGACCTCGCCGGGCTGCGCCGCCTTGACCGTGACAACCCCCGCGAAGGGGGCTCGGATGATCGTGTCGTCCTCGGCCCGCTGCGCGACCTCCAATCCCTTCTGGGCGACCGCGAGCGCGCGCTCAGCCACTGCTAGATTGTTGCGCGCCTGGTCATACGCTGCCTGCGAATTGTCAAAGGCGTCGACGCTGAGCCAACCCTCCGCCACCAGCTTCTTATTGCGCCGATATATCGGCTCGGCATCGGCAAAGGCAGTCTTGGCGGAAACGAGATTGGCTTGCGCCTGCAAGACCTGCGCCTGCGCCTGCTCGAGCGCCGCCATCGTATTGGTGTTGTCGAGACGGGCGATCACCTCGTCCTTTTCGACATGCTGACCTTCCTCGATCAGCACCTCCACCACCTTGTCGGTGATCTTGCCGGCGACGGTCGCCTGCCGCCGCGCCACCACATAGCCCGAGGCATCGAGCAGCGATGCGCCGGCATTATTGCCTTCGGAAACGGCCTCGCGCGCGACAGCGGCATGGATCGGAATTCCCGACGGCGCCGCGAGAATCCAGGCGCCCCCAGCCACAAGCAGGACGACCACCCCGGCGGCCGCCCACCAGGCCCAGCGCGGACGCTGCACGCGGACCGGCTCGCGCCGGTCTATGCGGAGCTGGTTGAGCAGGGAGACTTTGTCGTCCATCGATCGGGCCGTATCCGCAATTCAAGACGGACCCACGAAACCTTAGGCCCGATCCAAATCCACAGAACATGACGGCAAGCTGACCTGCCGGCGGGCGCGATATTCTCACGCAAATATCGAGAGCACAAATCCCGAGAATTTCACCTATAGCTCGCGAAATTGCGCGCGGAGCGTCTCGTCGGGCGACGTCACCCGCCGCTCCAAGCGCGCCAGGCGCCCTTCCAGGTCCCGGAAGCGCCGGGTAAGCCCGCTCACCGTATCGCCGGGATGGCGGGCGACCGACCGCCAGAACGCCTCATCCTCGGAATCGCGATAAAGCATGGGCGGCCGCCGAGGCAGCAGAACGACAAGGACGATGTAACCCACGAGAATCGGGCCGAAAAAACCCAAGATCGATAGGATGACGAGAGCAATCCGGATGTTCCGCGCGGGCACGCCGAAATAGTCGCCGAGTCCGGCGCAGACGCCGGCGATGTGACCTTCGCCCGGATTGCGATAAAGCCCGGTCGGACCCGGTCCGAAAGCGTCTTGTCGGGGGCCGGTCATAGGGCGAATTTCCGTTCCGATTCCGCCGTCGTTACGGCGCGTTCGAGATTGGCGACACGCTGCTCCAGCCGGCGGATCGAGTCCTCCAGCTCAGCGTTTGCGGCCTGACCGCCTTTCATCTTGCGATCGTTCTCCGCGTTGATCTTCACCCATTGGGTGATGAAGCTGCAGATCACGATCACGAGTACGACAAGACCCCAAATCACCGAGCTGATCATGCTGAGCCAAGTCCTTCGGATTGCTCAATATCGGCGCCAGCCGCGATAGCGATACCCTGTGTCCAGACGCCAGGGCCGCGCCGGCAGCATGAGCGCCAGAATGGCATAGATCAGGATCGCCAGCACGGGTGTCGTTACGAATACGAGCAGGACGAACAGGATCCGCACGAGGCCGGCGCCGAGCTCGAAATATTCGGCCAAGCCGGCGCAGACGCCGGCAATGCGGCCGTTCGCGGGGTCGCGATAAAGCGAATGATCGTCCATCAGGGCGTTCTCCGTTGCGGGTCCGGGCCCATGGCCCGTTCGAGATTCTCCAGTCGCTCTTCCATGCGGCGCGCGGTTTCCCACAGGTCGGCCAAGACCTTCTCGTCCTGAGCCGCCAACCCGCGGGACGCCCGCCAGCGGGTCGCGTAATGGAACACGATCCAGAGCGGCAGCACGAAGCCGACAAAAATTACTGCGATCGCGTTGGAATCGGTCGAGTCGAACACCATCAGGCTCGTCCCCTATTTCTTGCCTGTCTTATGCCGTGCTCTTGCTCGAGAGCTTTTCCTTCATGCGCGCCAGCTCCTCGTCGACCGCGTGATCGGTCTGGAGGGCGGAGATTTCGTCAGCAAGGCTCGGCTTACGGCCATGATCGTACACTTCGACTTTGCCCTCCAGATGATCGACCTTGCGCTCCATGGACTCCATACGGCCGAGCGCGTCGACCAGACGGTTATCGTAGGTGGCGCGCCGGGCTTGCAGGCGCGTGGCCGCCGAGCGCTGGCGGGCGATCATCGAGGCTTCTCGCTTGCGGGCATCGTCGAGCTTGGCTTGAAGGCGGGCGATATCCTCGCCCTGACGCTCGAGCGCCTCGCTGATTTCGGTCAGGCGTTGCTGCTCGGCCTGGACCGATTCCGAGATCCGATTCTTAGCCACCAGCGCCGCGCGGGCGAGATCTTCGCGCCCTTTCGATAGGGCCAGCTCGGCCTTGGCCTGCCAATCATCGGCTTCGGCCGTGAGCCGCGCCAGATGACGTTCGGCCTCTTTCCGGTCGGCGATGATGCGAACGGTGTCGGAGCGCACCTCGACCAGCGTGTCCTCCATCTCCTGGATGATGAGCCGAATGATCTTTTCCGGATCCTCGGCG
Source organism: Alphaproteobacteria bacterium (assembly GCA_035293565.1). GTDB lineage: Bacteria > Pseudomonadota > Alphaproteobacteria > BOG-932 > Roseiterribacteraceae > DATGMP01. The sequence goes on from DATGMP010000083.1 coordinate 9,155, forward strand.
CGATCCAAGAGCGCGTTGATGTTGGAATTCACGATGTCGGACAGTCGCGAGAAGATGCCCATGGCTCATGTTCCTAAAGATGCTCCACCCCTTTCGAAGCACGAAGCGTGCCAATCTCGGCGGCCATGCGGACGACATCGGAGAAAGCTGCCTTTCCAATAAGTTAGCGGGCCGATCTGGATAGCTGGAGCGGTGGGCGACAACACCAGATGACATTTTCTATCAACTCCGTAACGGATTCTGCTAAACCCCCGGCATGGCTCTGGACCGACCGACTCAGCCGATGCTGGGCTCCGCTTCCGTGTTCCTCGACATGCTTCAGCAGGTGTCGAACGTGGCGCCCCTGGCGCGCCCGGTTCTGGTCATCGGCGAGCGCGGCACGGGAAAGGAACTGGTTTCGGCCCGCCTACATTACCTGTCGCCGCGCTGGGAAAAGCCGCTTCTCACGATCAATTGCGCCGCACTCGGCGAGAACCTGCTGGAAGCCGAGCTGTTCGGCCATGAGGCCGGCGCCTTCACGGGCGCGGTCAAGCGGCGCGAAGGGCGCTTCGAACGGGCCGACGGCGGCACGCTGTTTCTCGACGAGATCGCCTCGGCGTCGCCGGCCGTGCAGGAGAAGATCCTCCGGGTGGTCGAGTATGGCGAGTTCGAACGTTTAGGATCGAGCAGCACGATCAAGGTGGATGTGCGGCTGGTCGCGGCCACGAATGTCGATCTCCCGAGCGAGGCGCTGAGCGGCCGATTCCGTGCCGACCTTCTGGATCGGCTCGCCTTCGACGTCGTCACGGTGCCGCCGCTCCGCGAGCGCCCGGGCGATATTCTCTTTCTGGCACGCAATTTCGGGCTCGCCATGGCGCAAGAGCTCAAGCGACCGGTCTTCGCGGGTTTCACGCCGGAGGCTGAGCGCGTGCTCGAATCCTACGATTGGCCGGGCAATGTGCGCGAGCTCAAGAACGTCGTCGAACGCGCGGTCTATCGCGCCGAGGAGCCGGATGCGCCGATCGACCGGATCATCCTCGACCCGTTCGAATCGCCCTTCCGCCCGAAGCCGGCCAACACAGCCCGCCCTTCCCTTCCGGCCGGACCTTATGATTTCTTCGCGCGCATAGAGACGATCGAGCGTGAGGCGCTGACGGCCGCCCTGGCCGCCAACGGCGGCAATCAGAAGCGCACGGCTGCTTACCTCGGCATGGCGTACCATCAGCTTCGCAACCTGCTGAAGAAATACGACCTGCCGACCGGAAACGAGGCCCAAAATTCGCCGCAAAGCGGTGACAATGACGAAGAGGCCCCGTTCGGGGCGGGCGAGAAGAAGCGAAATCGGACAGGATGATCGACGACGAAGAATCGCCGCGACCGCGACGCGGCCTTTGGTGGTCCGCCGGCAAATGGATGCTCGTTTTGGCGATCTGGGGCATCGCCGGCATCGGGATCTTTCTTGCGATCTACGCGTCCGACCTGCCGGATATCCATCAGGTCGTCGCGCTTAAGAAGCGGCCCGGAATTACCCTTCTCGCCAAGGACGGCTCGGTGCTCGCGCGCTCGGGCGACCTTTATGGAACGACTCTCACGGTCGACCAGCTGCCGCCCAATCTCGTCCATGCGGTCGTCGCCATCGAGGATCGTCGTTTCTATCACCATTTCGGCATCGACCCGATCGGGCTGATGCGCGCGCTCATTACCGACGCGCGAAGCGGCGCCGCGGTCCAGGGCGGATCGACCTTGACCCAGCAGCTTGCGAAGAACCTGTTCCTCACGCCCGAGCGAACTTTCAAACGGAAGATCCAGGAAGCCCTGCTCGCGATCTGGCTGGAGCGGGTCTACACGAAGGACCAGATCCTCACCGGCTACCTCAATCGCGTCTATCTGGGCGCGGGTGCCTTCGGCGTCGACGCGGCAGCCGAAACCTATTTCGGCAAATCGGCGACACAGCTCGATCTGCAGGAATGCGCGATTATCGCGGCGCTGCTGAAGGCGCCGTCGAAATATTCGCCGGCTACCGACATGGACGCTGCCATGGCGCGGGCGCAGCTCGTTCTTCAGGCGATGCACGAGGAAGGTTACATTTCCGATTCCGATATGATTGCGGCGCTGGCCGCGCCGCCTCCGCATATTCATCCCCCGGCCATCACCGACGGATCGCGCTACATCGCCGATTGGGTGGTGAAACAAGTGCCCGACTTCATCGGACACCCGATCGACACCGACCTCATTGTGCAGACGACTATCGACCCGGCGATGCAACGCATAGCAGAAGCGAAGATCTCGGCCGCGCTCGATGGGCCTGCAGTCAAGGTAAAGGCGAGCCAAGCCGCGCTTGTCGCGATGACTCATGACGGCGCCGTCCGCGCCATGGTGGGCGGCCGCGACTATGATGACAGCCAATTCAATCGCGCGACCCAGGCTGAACGTCAGCCGGGATCGGCCTTCAAACCGTTCGTCTATCTTGCAGCATTGGAGAGCGGGTTGAAGCCGGACAGCCTGGTCGACGACGCGCCTATCAGCGTCGGCGGTTGGTCGCCTGCGAATTTCGAACCGGGCTTCCGAGGCCGCATTCCGGCGCGCGAGGCGCTCGCGGATTCGATCAACACCGCGGCCGTGCGCGTGCTCGACTTCGCCGGGATCGATCACACGCGGTCGGTCGCAAGGCGCCTCGGCATCGGCGAAGCGATCCCGCGCGACCTGTCGATCGCGCTAGGCACTTGCGACGTCACGCTGTTGGAGCTGACCGGAGCCTATGCCGCTCTCGCCAATGGAGGCAGCGGCGTCATCCCGCACCTCATCGAGAAAGTGACCGACGGCTCGGGCGCAGTCCTCTATGAGCGCCATGGCGGCGGACCGGGCGAGGTCGCCTTGCCTTGGCTCGTTGCAGAGCTGGACAGCATGATGATGGACGTCATTGCCTATGGGACCGGCAAAGCCGCCAAGCTGGACCGCCCGGCGGCGGGCAAGACGGGAACCAGCCAGGACTACCGAAATGCCTGGTTCATCGGCTTTACCGCCGATCTCGTCACCGGAGTCTGGTTCGGCAATGACGACAACAGCCCGATGAAGCGGGTGACCGGCGGAATGCTGCCGGCGCGCACGTGGCACGACTTCATGATGGAGGCGGAAGCCGGTCAGCCGATCCGCGATTTGCCCGCCCTCACGCACATGCCGCAGCCGGCGATGGTCGCTGCCGGCAGCGCGCCTCAGCCCGATGAGCAGCCGCAGGGCGCGGCGCCGCGCGAGGATGGCGGCCTGATCGGCAGGCTGCTCAGGAGCATCGTCGGTGACTGAGCTGGCGCGCGACGCCGCGATCGTCGTGCTCACAGGCGCTGGCATCTCCAAAGAGTCCGGGCTCGATACTTTCCGCGATCCCGATGGAATCTGGGCGCGGCATCGGATCGAGGATGTCGCCACGCCCGAAGCCTTCGCCCGCTCGCCCAAGCGCGTCTATGAATTCTACAACTACCGCCGACGCACGCTGCTCAATCCCGAGATACGCCCCAACGCCGCCCACACGGCGCTGGCGCGGCTCGAAGCGGAATGGCTGGGGCAGGTGCTGATCGTGACTCAGAATGTCGACGATTTGCACGAGCGCGCTGGATCGCGTTCGCTCATCCATATGCATGGCGAGCATCGCAAGGCGCGTTGCAACGCGTGCGGCCGTGTCGCCGCGCATGAAGGCGATCTAGACGAGCGCACCGTGTGTTCCGGTTGCCGCAAAAGCGGGTTCATGCGGCCGCACGTCGTCTGGTTCGGCGAGATACCGCTTGAGATGGACCGCATTCAGGCCGCGCTCGAGCGAGCATCGCTGTTCGTGTCGATCGGAACCTCGGGACAGGTCTATCCGGCGGCGGGCTTTGTGCGGCTGGCGCGCGCCGCGGGAGCGCTGACCGTCGAGCTCAACCTCGAGCCATCGGCCGGCGCGAGCGTGTTCGACGAGAGCCGCTATGGGCCGGCCACGGAGATTGTCCCCGCCTTCGTCGATTCACTGCTGCGCGCACGTGGCTGAGACGGAGCCGCTCGAAGCGCTCGTCGCACGCGCCCGCGCCTGCAGGCTCTGCGCCGATCAGCTGCCGCACGGCCCGCATCCGGTCATTCGCGTCTCGTCGACCGCACGCGTGCTGATCGTGGGGCAAGCACCGGGTTCCAAGGTACACGCGACCGGCATCCCATGGAACGACCGCAGCGGCGATCGGCTGCGCGAATGGACGGGCCTCGACCGCGAGACCTTTTACGATGAGGGCCGAATCGCGATCGTCCCCATGGGCCTCTGTTATCCGGGCGTCGACTTGCATGGCGGGGATCGGCCGCCGATCCCGAGCTGCGCGCCGCTCTGGCATCCGCAGTTCGCTAAGCATCTGCGTAGGGTGCGGCTGACGCTCCTTGTCGGATCCTATGCGCAGAAATTCTACCTGAAGGAACGATATCCGGGATCGCTGGGCGCCACGATACAAAACTGGCGAAGCTTCCTGCCGGAGTTCCTGCCTTTGCCGCATCCGAGCTGGCGGAACACGGCCTGGCTCCGACGCAATCCCTGGTTCGAAGCGGAGCTGGTACCAGTGCTGAGAGAAAGGCTGCGCGAAGTTCTGCGCCACTAATCCTCGGCCTCGAGCCGTTCCATGTCCTGATCGGAAAAGCCGAAATGATGGCCGATCTCATGGATCAGCACATGCCGGACGAGCGAGCGCAGCGGCTCGCCGGTGGCCGACCATTCGTCCAGTATCGGCCGTCGATAGAGAAAGATCATGTCGACGTCGTGCGCGATCGCGCCCGACTTATGGCCCAGATCCACCCCGCGATAGAGACCAAGAAGGTCAAAGGGGCTTTCAAGGCCAAGATCGTCCAAAGTCTCGTCATCGGGAAATTCGTCGCCCCTGAGCGCCACCCCCTCCACATGCTTTCTGAGCTCATGCGGCATCTCGACGAGCACGGCTTCCGCGATCTCGGCCAGGTCGTCGAGCGACGGAGGGTGAATGAAGCGATTTGTCATCGCGTTTTCCTTGACCCGCTGCCCCGACGCGTCAAGATCTTCCGGATCACCACAGCTTCTCGGAGGCACTGATGCAGCCACTGAACGACGCCGAACGAAAAGCGGCTTTGTCGGAGCTCTCCGGATGGAGCCTCGTCGAAAATCGCGATGCAATCTCGCGCAGCATTCGCTTCAAGGATTTCAGCGCGGCCTGGGGCTTCATGAGCCGGGTCGCCCTGGCGGCCGAAGCGATGGACCACCATCCGGAATGGTTCAATGTCTGGAACCGCGTCGATATCGTCCTGTCGACTCACGACGCCGGCGGGCTCACCAAGCGCGATATCGACTTGGCGCGGCGGATCGACGCGCTGGCAGCCGCAGCCGCCGGAAGCTGATCTGACGGCTCAGTACGGCGGGCGCTGCTGAAGGGCGTCGCGGACGGCGCCCAGCACTTCGCGATCGGCAAAGGGTTTGCCGACGAATACCGCCCCGATATCGTGAATTTGACGAATGGCCTGCTCGAGCTGACCGGTCACGAACACAATCGCCGTGCCGTGACGGCGACGCAGCTCCCGACCGACTGTGATCCCGTCGATCCCACCGGCGAGGCGAACATCGACGATCGCCACGTCGGGCGGAGCCTCGTCCGCGGCAACCAAGGCCGTTTCCGCGTCGCAGGTCGACGCGACCACCTTGTAGCCCGCTTCCTCCATAATGGCTGCCTGGTGCGCCGCAACAATCGGCTCGTCCTCGACGATTAGGACGGAAGGCGACATGTCATTAACCAAGGTAGCGGGAGAAACCATGCAGATGTCTGGCTAAAACAAGATTTTACGGTATCTGGCAAACGCAAACTCCCAACAAAACAATCCCTGCCTGCTTAGCAAACTGAACATTTTTCTTCGCCATACGTTCCTACGGCATGATCGACGCCGCAGCTGCCTCCGTGCAGCGCAAGATCTTGACGGCGCTGAACGCTCGGATTGGGAACCTTAGGTGGAAAATCGGTGGAGCACCGATCACTTACAATGGACGGTCTGCACGTCAAACCGGACGGTCAAGAGGAGACCCGATCGAAGGAGCTGTATCAACAGACAGAATCTGCGGTTTCCGACGCGAATTTCGGCCAATGGCTCACCCATCACTTGAGCCGTCTTTACGATCCTGTGGTGAACGAGCCGCTCCCGGCGGATTTGATCCGCGCTCTCGAGAGCAAGCTGAAATAGTCGTGCCCGCCAAATCAGGGAAGGATCACGAATTGCAAACAGAATTTGAACGCGAGCTAATCGCGAACATACCCCATCTTAGGGCGTTCGCCGGGTTCGTGACCCAGCATTCGGACCAGGCCAACGACCTTGTCCAGGATACGATCGTCCGCGCCTTGCGGGCCCAGCACCAATTCCAGCCGGGGACCAACTTCAAGGCCTGGACGTTCACCATCCTCCGCAACCTCCACATCAACAACTTGCGGCGGCATCGCGTAAGGATGGATTCCATCGAGGACGGCGCATTGGAGGCTTTCGCCGTTGCCCCCAATCAATATTCGCGTCTCGAATTTCAGGAATTGCGGCGGGCGCTTGCCAAGCTCAGTCCGGAGCATCGCGAGGTGCTCATCCTGGTCGGCGCCAGCGGCTTCCGATACGAGGAGGCGGCCCAAATCTGCAAATGCGCGATCGGCACGATCAAAAGCCGGCTGTCGCGCGCCCGAGCCGAGCTGCGCGAGCTTCTTCTCGGCGATGACGAGGAGCATCAGAGCGCGGTCTCGGCGCCGGAAACCGCGGCTCGGCACGAGCCGAGGCGCCGAGCCTCACCCCGAGAGAAGCGGGATCAATACACGGCTACAACCGCGGTCTAGGCAGCGCTCCGGCGCAATAGGCGGCCAAACACTTCGGTCATGGCCGCCACCAGCTTCGCGATCTCGGCGTCGCCATGAAGCGGCGTCGGGGTCAGCCGGAGCCGCTCGGTTCCGCGCGGCACCGTCGGGTAATTGATCGGCTGCACATAGATACCGTGCCGGTCCAGCAGCTCGTCGGAGATCTGCTTGCACTGGCGCGGATCGCCCACCAGCACCGGCACGATATGGCTGACCGACGGCATCACCGGCAGGCCGGCGTCCGCCAAGGCTTTCTTGAGCTTGGCCGCGTGCTCCTGCTGGAGCTGCCGCTCCACGTGTGAGGACTTGAGGTGGCGCACGCTTGCGAGCGCGCCGGCCGCCACGACCGGGGGCAGCGAGGTCGTAAAGATGAAGCCCGGCGCGTAGCCGCGAACGAAATCGACCATTGCCGAGGACCCGGCGATATAGCCGCCGACGACCCCGAACGCCTTGCCAAGCGTCCCCTCGACGATGTCGATCTTGTCCATGACCCCGTCGCGCTCGGCGATGCCCGCGCCGCGCGGGCCGTACATGCCGACCGCATGCACCTCGTCGAGATAGGTCATCGCGCCGTATTGTTTAGCAATATCGACGATCTGCTCGATGGGCGCGATATCGCCGTCCATCGAGTAGACCGACTCGAACGCGATGATCTTCGGGCGCGTCGGATCGGCGTCGACCAGCAGCGATTCCAGATGCTGCACGTCATTGTGCCGGAAGACGTGGCGTTCGGCCCCGCTGTTTCGGATCCCGTTGATCATCGAGGCATGGTTGGCCGCGTCGGAGAAGACGATGCAATTCGGCAGCATCTTGGCGACCGTGCCGAGAGTCGCCTCATTGGAGACGTAGCCCGAGGTAAAGAGGAGCGCCGCCTCCTTGCCGTGCAGATCGGCGAGCTCCCGCTCGAGCTCGACGTGATAGATCGTGTTGCCGGAGATGTTGCGCGTGCCGCCGGCTCCGGCGCCGCTGCGATCCAAGGCCTCGTGCATGGCCTTCAGTACGACCGTGTGGTGACCCATCGCGAGATAGTCGTTGCTGCACCAGATCGTGACTTCGCGCTCGACCCCGTTGCGGTGCAGCTTGGCTTTCGGGAATGATCCGACGCGCCGCTCCAGGTCGGCGAAAACCCGATAGCGCCCCTCTTGCTTGAGAGCCGAAACCCTGTCGGCGAAAAAGCCTTCGTAATCCATCGAGTGAGCGCCCCACCCTATGCCCAAGACGGGCTAATTTCCCTCATACAACACATCGGCGACGCTCCAGGCAATATCGAACGGCCTCCGGAACCCGCGCGTCTCGGTCGCAACCCCATGGATTTGGCCGAAAAGCGGCCGCGCGACGACCGCACGGCGGTGCGACAGGCGCATTGACATGCAGCAAGCCGACGGCGTCAAGCACCGCGCATCGCGCTGAGAATAAAGCCGTTATCCGTTGTTATTTAATGCTTTTCTGCCGCTAACGCGTTCTTGACCTTACGGCGCGAGGATGTCAGGAGATAGGGGGCAAGAGAGGGTACCTGCTACATGGCCGAGCGGCTGATCAAGGCGAGCGCCGTCGCGCTCATAGGCGCCATCGCAATGTTTCCGGCTGCGGCGAACGCGGCATGCGTTCCAACCGCCGACCAAAAATCGGTTGGGATGCGGGCGCTTCAGACCGAACTCATGGTCGCCGGTCTCAAATGCGGCGCCGAACGCTGGAACAGCTTCGCCAAACAGTTCAAGACGACCCTAAAGAGCGATGCCGATCGGCTGCAATCCTTGTTCCGGAAGACCTATGGCAGGGGTGGGGCGGAGCGGATGAACGCCTTCGTGACGCAACTGGCCAACGACGCATCGCAACGCAGCAACGGAACCGCGGAAGCCGACTATTGCCGGCAGGAAAACCAACTTTTCGAGCAGGTGCTGGCCCTGACGGGAACGGAACTCGAGCGCTTTTCCGCGTCCCGGGCGTTGGCCGTTCCCGCGCCCGTGGCGCTCTGCCAACCTGAGGACGGCCTGTCTGCCACGACTGTTGCGGCGGCACGGCCCGGACCGGCTGTCGGGCCACGCCACTGACGCCTGATGCGAAGACGGCGCCTGAGCGGCGCCGTCCCGACCCGAGACATTTCTATCGTCGGCCAGCTCAGCTGGTGGACCCGTTGGAGCCCCCGAGGATGATCTGGACACGCCGGTTCTGCGGCTCGCGGACGCCGTCCGCCGTAGGAACCAACAGATCGTGCTTGCCCTTACCAACAATCTCCATCTCGCTCCTCTGGATGCCGTTTGCTTCCAGCTCGGCCGCGACGGCTTCGGCTCGACGGCGCGAAAGCCGCATATTGTAGGCTTCCGAGCCGACGGTGTCCGTGTACCCGGTCACGTTGATTTGCGTGACGTTCGCCGTCTTTGAGTTGCTCGCCGCTTGATCGACTATCCGCCGCGCCTCCGGTGTCAGGTCCGATTTATCGAAGTCAAAGAATACTAGATAGTTGCGCACCGTCGGGGCCGGCGGCGGCGGGGGCGGCGGCACATAGGTCGCGCTTTGCGCCCGCGTCTCCTGCTGCTCCGGCCCTCCGAATGCCCAGCGGACGTTCACCAGAGCCGCTTGGGACTTGTAGTTGTTCGACATGCCGGTCGGATGATCGGCCAGCCCGAAATAGCGGTACTCCACGCCCAGCGTCAGGTTGGGCGTCACCGCATAACCCACGCCGGCAATGCCCTGGTACGCGAAGGCCGTCCGGGAAGCGCTCGAAACCGGCCCGGGCGAATAGGACAGATGGATGTTTCGGTTCTGGTCGTCGGCGGCGCCGATGCCGATGCCGATATAGGGTTTCAGTCCGATTCCGTTGATATACGGGCCAAGATTGAGATCGTAGAGGCCATTGACCATTCCGCTCCAAACCTGGCTATGGCCGACGGCGTTGCCCAAGCTGTCGATCGCATGGATTTTGCCATCGCGGTAGCCGGCCTCGAGCTCGACCCGGAAGCCGTTCATCCAGTCGCCAAAAGTGCTTCCGAAGGAACGTCCGAACGACAGCAGCCCGACATAGGAGCTGTCATAGTCCGGCTTTGCAGGCACCGAGCCGCGGATGAAGGGCTGCGCGACCGCGTTGGGCCCGGTCCCGGGAACCAGCAGGCGCGGATGCTGCTGCCAGTTCCAGCCGCCCGATCCGCTGACGTACCAGCTGCCGCCGTCGAACCAGGAGGTTTCCTGCGACGCATCCCGGCTGGTGTTATATTGGGCGAGTGCCGGCGGTGCCGCGGCGCATAGGAAAGCTGCCGCCGCGACCGCGGCGCGAGACCAATCATTGCTGTTCATCATATACCTTCCGAATTATGACATTCGGACCCGGACGGGTCCGACCGCCGGAAGCACGCATTAGCCGCGCGATCCGACACCGTTCAGAACGGATGTTCTACTGTCGCGTTCCGATTTCTGTTCTGTATTCTCGCGGGAGATGCATTTCGGCAACAGGCTACTTTTTAGTGAGCATTATAAAAATGGATTGCCATAATTTCGTCGAATTCATTAACGATACAAAGAAATGTTCGATTTGTTTTTGTTGATGCTCCGAATAAAAAGCCCGACGCCGTAGCGTCGGGCTTCGCGAGAGAGGCGGATATCAGCGATAGGTCAGCTGGGAGTCTCCGCTTGATGCAAGCATTGCTCCTGCTCCGGCGTCGGATTTGCGCTGACATGGCAGGCATTGAGCTTGTCGGCGTCATAGTCCGAAGCGGCACTGTTCCGCGCCTGCTGGCCATGATGCCTGTGATGCCGATGATGCATGCCTTTCATCTCGGACTTGGAAGCATCGCTCGATGTATCAGCCGGAGCGGCGCTCGTATCCGAACTTGCGGCTGGCGGCGCAGCCGAGCTGCCTGAAGTATCTGAATTCTGAGCAAAAGCCGACACGCCGGCGAACAAGGCCACGGCGGCGGCGAGACCCATGATCTTCGACATGGTCAACCCCTTGCGTTGTTTCCTTCCACAAAACAACCCCTGGAAAAGTGGGGAGTTCCCAAACTCGACCGGCGGTCGCGGCAAACCGCGACCGCCAGCGGTTTTAGGCAGCGGCCGATTCGATGCCGGGTCCGCGATGAATCGGCTTGATGACAAGCCCGTCGGGCCCGACGGTGACGCTGACCGTATCCCCGTCCAGAACCTTGCCCTCGAGAATGAGCTGGGCCAGCGGGTTCTGCAGGGCGCGCTGGATGACACGCTTCAATGGCCGCGCCCCATAGACCGGGTCGTAACCAGCGTCTCCAAGCCAACGTATGGCTGCGTCGTCCAACGCCAGCTCCACCTTGCGATCAGCCAACATCTTGCGCAGCCGCTCCAGCTGGATCGAGACGATCGCACCCATCTGCGCCCGCGTCAGCCGCTGGAAGATCAGGATCTCATCTAGACGATTGAGGAATTCCGGCCTGAAGGCGCTCCGGACAATTTGCATGACCTTTTCGCGTACCGAAGGCAGCAATTCGCCATCCGGCTCGCTCGCCAGGATCTCCGATCCGAGGTTGGAGGTGAGCACGATGAGCGTGTTGCGGAAATCGACGGTCCGTCCCTGCCCGTCGGTCAGCCTGCCATCGTCGAGGACCTGCAGCAGGACGTTGAACACGTCCGGATGCGCTTTCTCGATTTCGTCAAACAGGATGACCTGATAGGGCCGCCGACGCACCGCCTCGGTCAGCGCGCCGCCTTCCTCGTAGCCGACATAGCCGGGCGGCGCGCCGATCAGTCGAGCCACGGAATGCTTCTCCATGTACTCCGACATGTCGATGCGAACCATCGCCGTGTCGTCGTCGAACAGAAACGCGGCCAGCGCCTTGGTGAGCTCGGTCTTGCCGACGCCGGTCGGACCAAGGAACAGGAACGAGCCGATCGGCCGGTTCGGATCCTGAAGCCCCGCGCGAGCACGGCGGACCGCGTCCGAAACGGCGACGATCGCCTCGTCCTGGCCGACCACGCGCGCGCGCAGGCGCTCTTCCATCTTGAGAAGCTTCTCGCGCTCGCCCTCCAGCATCTTGTCGATGGGCACACCGGTCCACCGGCTGACCACAGCCGCAATGTCGGTGTCTCGAACCTCCTCGTTGAGCATGCGCTCGCCGGCGGCTTTTTCGGCTTCGACCAGGCGCTTCTCGAGCTCCGGGATCTTGCCGTAAGTAAGCTCGCCAGCCCGCGCCCAATCGCCGGCCCTCTGTGCCTGCTCGAGCTGCGTACGGGCCTGCTCCAGCTCTTCCTTGATCTTCTGAGCCGAAGCCAGCTTCTCCTTCTCCGCGCGCCAGCGCTCGGTTAGATCGGCAGATTCCTTCTCGAGGTCGGCGAGCTCCTTCTCGAGTTTCTCGAGCCGGTCGCGCGAACCGGGATCATGCTCCTTCTTCAGCGCCTCGCGCTCGATCTTGAGCTGGATGATTCGGCGATCGAGCTCGTCGATTTCCTCAGGCTTGGAATCGACCTCCATGCGAAGCCTTGAGGCGGCCTCGTCGATCAGGTCGATCGCCTTGTCGGGCAGGAAGCGATCGGTGATGTAGCGATGCGACATGGTCGCCGCGGCGACCAGAGCGCCGTCGGTGATCCGCACCCCGTGATGCATTTCGTACTTTTCCTTCAAGCCGCGAAGGATCGAGATCGTGTCCTGGACCGAAGGCTCGTCGACATAGACCGGCTGGAAGCGCCGGGCGAGCGCGGCATCCTTTTCGATATGCTTGCGGTACTCGTCGAGCGTCGTCGCGCCGACACAATGCAGCTCGCCCCGCGCGAGCGCGGGCTTCAGCATGTTGGAGGCGTCCATCGCGCCATCCGCCTTGCCGGCACCGACGAGCGTGTGCAACTCGTCGATGAAAACGATGATCTCACCGGCAGCCGCCTGGATCTCCTGCAGCACGCCCTTCAGGCGCTCCTCGAACTCGCCGCGAAACTTCGCGCCAGCCACCATCGCGCCCAGGTCGAGCGCCAGGACCTTCTTATCCTTGAGACCTTCCGGCACGTCGCCATTGACGATGCGCTGCGCGAGGCCCTCGACGATCGCGGTTTTGCCGACGCCGGGCTCGCCGATGAGCACGGGATTATTTTTTGTCCGACGCGACAGCACCTGGATCGTGCGCCGAATTTCCTCGTCGCGGCCGATCACCGGATCGAGCTTGCCCTCGCGCGCCGCCTCGGTCAGGTCGCGCGCGTATTTCTTGAGCGCGTCAAAGCCTTCCTCGGCATTCTCGCTATCCGCCGTGCGCCCCTTGCGCACGGCTTCGATCGATTGATTGAGCGCCTGCGGATCGACGCCCGCCTGCGAAAGAGCGCGCGCCGCGCCCGTGCCCGACGCCATCGCGAGCGCCAGCAGCAGCCTCTCGGCGGTGACGAATTTATCGCCGGCCTTGCGTGCGATCTGCTGCGCGCTATCGAAAACCCGCGCGGCCTCCGGCGTGATTTGCGGCTGTCCGGCACCGCTGCCCTCAACTCGCGGGAGCTTCCCGAGTTCGGATTCCACGGCTGCCAGCGCTCGTCCAGGATCGCCGCCGGCCGCGCGAATCAGATTCGAAGCCTGTCCCTTGGGATCGTCGAGCAGCACCTTCAGCAGGTGCTCGGGCGTCAGCCGTTGGTGATTTTCGCGCAGTGCCAGGGCGTAGGCCGCTTGCACGAATCCGCGTGCGCGTTCGGTATAGGATTCGAAGTCCATTCAGGCACTCCTCGTTCATTATCGGGCCCTCAGTTCGAGGCGCCCCGGAAAACGCTGCCCTCAATGAGGCGCAACGCAAGAGCGGCAGACTTGCCGCTCCCCGAGGAGAATATCTGGGCAGTTTCGCGCCCGATCCAAGGTCTCTGCAGTAAAGAGTGCCCCTTAGACCGGGCGATGCGCTCTGACGCCGATCAAATTTGCGCCGGGAAAAGGTCGAACACCGGCCTCGACGATTTCAACCGTCCAAGCCCGGCTCGGAATCACCCCCGAGATCGGGCAATGAAGGCTGCTGCCGCTCGCGGCGCGGCAGTCTGCCGCGTCGCGGCTGCTCTGGCGCGGCACTGAGCTCCGCGGGCTGCGCCGGCGCGACCTCGGGCCTTGCGGGCTCATCCGGCTGATGCCCGTTGAGATCCCACTGGCGCGGCCTCTCGGGCTGCGAATTGTCCGGCCTGCCCTCGAGTTCGCCTCCCGCAGACGCCTCGCTGGGCTGCGGCCGAGAGGAGGCCTCCGGCTGCGGCCGGCGTTGGCCGTCTTCCTGATGACGGCCGTAGGAGTCCTGCTGGCTTCGATAGGCGTTCTCGCCCTGTTGCCGATATCCGGGGTCCGGCTGGGGCCGATATGCCTGGTCAATGCGTGGCTGGGGGCCGGATTCGCCCGATTCCTCGCCGAAATCCTCTCCGCCCTCGCCATTCATCTCGTCCCCGGGATGGGCACGATAATCCTGCCCGTAGCCTTGCCCATCCGGCCGATAGCGGCGCTGAGGATCGTTCGGATTCTGGTTCTGATTCTGCTGCTCCTGAATCGCGGCGATGATCCGATAATAGTGTTCGGCGTGCTGCAGATAGCTCTCCGCCATGATTCGGTCGCCGGAAGAGGCCGCGTCCCGCGCCAATTGCAGGTATTTCTCATGAACCTGATAGGCGCTTCCGCGAATGCGCACATCGGGGCCGTTGGAATCGAAAGTCTGCATGCGCAACGGCATATTCGGCCGTCGCCCGTTATTGCGCCCGCGCGAGCGTTTCGGGTTGGGTCCCTGTCTCATCCTGCGTATCTCATGAGTTTGCCGGTTTCAGTGCTACGGGTCCCGCTGGGACGCCACCGTAGCTCCACAAGCGACACACCACGCCCAGCGGGCCAAAATGCCGAGTTACCAACCCGGCCCCGTCGAGGGGTTCCGATGATGCCGCGGGCTGCACATTAGACCGTTGGGTTCAGATTTCAATCGATTTTGTCAGCCCCGCTTGGCTCCAGCACCAAAGCCCGCTCGATGCCAGCGAGATCCCGCCGCCGCGCGCGCTCGGCGAGGCCGTTCTCGGCCGCCAGCGCAGAAACGTCGTCCATCTGCCCTGCCCCGACCTCCAGCACCGCCAACCCGGCAGGTGCCAGGAGCGCAGAAACGGCCGGCAATATGCGGCGATAGGCGTCGAGCCCATCGGGGCCGCCATCGAGCGCCTCCGGAGGATCATAGCCCCTCACCTCGGGCGATAGATGGGCAATTTCGCCGCTGGGGATATAGGGCGGGTTGGATATGATCACGTCGAACGGGCCCGTGAGGCCCTCAGCCCAATCGCCCTGACGAATCGTCGCGCGCCCGCTCAAACCATGGGCCTCGGCATTCATTTGGGCGGTCAAAACGGCGCCCGCCGAGGAATCGACTCCGATTCCTCGAGCGTTCCCGTATTCGGACAGCAGCGCCAAGAGGAGCGCGCCGGTTCCGGTACCGAGGTCGAGGATTCTGACCGGAGCAGTGCGATCCGGAATCGCGGCGACGACCGCCTCGATCAGACTTTCAGTGTCGGCGCGCGGATCGAGAGTCGATGGGGAGACATTGAGGTCAAGCGTCCAGAAGTGACGCCGTCCGACGATACGTGCGACCGGCTCGCGCGACGCCCGACGCGCCAATGAAGCCGCGAGTTGGGCCCGCTCTTCCTCGTTCAACACGCGATCCGGGCCCAGGAAGAGTCCTTCCCAGCCAGTTCCAAGCGCATGCTGGACGATCAGCCTCGCGTCCAGCACAGGCGTCTCCAAGCTCAGCGATTTCAGATAGACGACGGCTTCCTTCAGAGCCGCGCGGCTTGTGGCCGCCTTGAGTGCGTAACTCACGCGAGTTCCGCCAGCCTTTCGGCCTGATCGCTGGCGATCAATGCGTCGATGATCTCATCGAGCGCTTCGCCGGACATCACTTTGTCGATCTTATAAAGGGTCAGGTTGATCCGATGGTCACTCACCCGCCCCTGCGGGAAGTTGTAGGTTCGAATCCGCTCCGAGCGATCGCCGGTTCCGACCTGCCCGCGACGGTTTGCGGCACGCTCCGCGTCGAGCTTCGACCGCTCGGCATCGTAAAGCCGCGCGCGAAGAATCTTCAACGCCTTGGCCTTGTTCTTGTGCTGCGATTTCTCGTCCTGCTGGCTGACGACGATTCCCGTCGGCAGATGGGTGATGCGTACTGCGCTGTCGGTGGTGTTCACCGACTGCCCACCCGGTCCTGACGATCGGAACACGTCGATCCTCAAATCCTTGTCGTTGATCACGATGTCGACATCCTCGGCTTCGGGAAGCACGGCTACGGTCGCGGTCGAAGTATGAATTCGCCCTTGCGCCTCCGTCTTCGGGACCCGCTGCACGCGATGGACGCCTGATTCGAATTTGAGCCGGGCGAAGACGCCCTTGCCGGTGATTTCGGCCACTGCCTCCTTGAAGCCGCCGAGATCGGTATAGGAGGTCTCCATGGTCTCGAACCGCCAGCCATGGAGTTGCGCGTAACGCTGATACATCTGGAAGAGCTCGCCGGCGAACAGCGCGGCCTCATCCCCGCCGGCACCCGCGCGTACCTCCAAGATCGCGCTTTTGTCGTCGGCAGCGTCCTTGGGAAGCAGCAGGACCTGAATCTCGCGCTCGAGCACCGGAATGCGCTCCTTGAGGGCGTGGAATTCCTCCTCGGCCAGCGCTCGCATCTCGGAGTCGGTCGCGGGATCGGCGATCAGAGACGCGAGGTCCGCCGCCTCGGCGCGACGCCGCCTGAGCTCCTCCACCGACTCCGCGATCGGGGTCAGCTCGGCGAATTCCTTCGAAAGGCGTTGGAAATCGTCGGGCTGGACGTTCGCCCCCGACAGCGCATCCCGCAATTCGAGATAGCGGGTCGCGACCCGGTCGAGATTGTGCTGCAGATCCACTTGATCGGTACTCGGGATTAGCCGTCGCCGCCCTTATCGGACGAAGCCCTTGGCGGGGCAAGCTCCGCCGCGCTGGATTCTTAGGTTAGCAAGGTCTAACATTAGCCATGACTTACAAATCTGCATTGCAGGCGGTTGCCGACCCCATGCGGCTGCAGATACTCGAGCGGCTGCGTGAGGGGCCCCGCCCTGCTGGTCAGATCGCGGCTGGACTTCCGGTAACCCGGCCCGCCGTCTCGCAACACCTCAAGGTCCTGAAAGATGCCGGCCTGATCGAAGAGCGGCGGGAGGGGACGCGTCGCATCTATGCGGCCAACCCCGCCGCGCTGGGCGAGCTGCGCGCTTTCATAGATGGGCTCTGGCGCGACGCGCTCAATGCCTTCGCCGACTTCACAGACAAGACGGAGGACTCGAAATGAAGGAGAGCGGCGAACCGGTCGCGTTCGAGGTGCCGCCGATCGTGAAGCAGGTGACGATCGCGAAGCCCGTCGACCAGGTATTTCGAATGTTCACGGCCGAAAACGCCCGATGGTGGCCGCTCAAAGGATATTCAGTTGGCAAGGAAGCGGCGAACTTCTGCGCGATCGAGCCGCGCGCCGGGGGTCGCGTTTTCGAACGATCGGAGCAAGGCACCGAGTGCGATTGGGGGACAGTTCTGATCTGGGATCCGCCACGGGCCTTCGCCTGCTCCTGGAATCCCCCGCATCCCGAGCATCCGATTGAAACCGCGCAACGCGTCGAGGTGCGCTTTGTCGCCGAGTCGCCGGCGGTCACCGCGTCGAGCTGATCCATTCCGGCTGGGAGGCGAATGCCGAGGGGCAAAAGATGCGCGGTGCCTATGATGGCGGGTGGGTTCAGGTCTTCGAGGTCTGCTTCAAGAATTTCGCCGCACGCTGATCGATGCTCAGAATTTGTCTTTTCGTGCCCGCACCTCGGCAAAAACCGTGACGGGATCTGCGCCCGCCAAGCCAACCCCTTCGGCAACGCCGGGCTGATCGGCGCGGAGGAACGGGTTGGTCTTGTTCTCAAGGCCCATCGTCGACGGGATGGTCGGCTGGCCAGCGGCCCGCAGCCGATCGACTTCGGCGGCCCGCGCGGCGAGGTCGCGATTGTCGGGATCGACGGTGCGGGCGAAGCGCGCATTGTTCTGCGTGTATTCGTGCCCGCAATAAATGCGAGTGGACGGGGGCAATCGCCGCAGCTTGCTCAGCGAGCGCCACATCTGATCGGCAGTGCCTTCGAACATCCGCCCACAGCCGAGCGCAAAAAGAGTATCCCCGCAAAACACGGCCTCTGCGCTTTCCGACCAGAAGGCCACATGGCCGCGCGTATGACCCGGCACTTCGATGGTGCGGAACCGGATCGGTCCGAACTCTACCTCGTCCCCATCCACGACCGTCTGATCCATTCCCGCGATCCGCGCGGTTTCAGCCTTGGGGCCGATCAGCACCGCGTGCGGGAAGCGCTCCCGCAAACCCTCGTTCCCGCCGATATGGTCGGGATGATGATGGGTGTTGAAGATATGTGTCAGCTCGAGATTGCGACGCTCGAGCTCGGCAATGGCCGGAGCCGCGTCGCCCGCGTCGACAATGCCCACGACCTCACTGCCCGGCGTGGTCAGCAGATAAATATAGTTGTCCTGGAAAGCAGGTATCAGCGAGACATCGAGAGACGCCATCGTTTCAAGCTCCGGATGGATTGGGTGTCGTATCGCCCGCGGGTTGCTCGACCGTGCTGAGGGCATCGGCCAGCCGAGTCTTCGCGGTGCCGGGCCGCAACGGCTTTTGCTGCGTATCGGAAGGCGCCCAGCCCGACAGGTAGATGATCTCGAAACTGGCCCTGACCCGGTCGCCAGCATAGCGATGGCGGCGTTCGTAAAGGCGCACGGTTTCAGCGACGACCGCGCGGTGCAATGGCCCCGCGGCCCGCAGATGCGCAGCACTGCCCTCGCCCATGCGACTCAGATCGCGCATCAAGGCCAGCGCATCGGAATAAGCCACGATCACGAGATCGCGATCCGCGACGGGGAGGGCAAATCCCGCGCGGCCGAGCAGGCCTGCTGCGTCGTTCAGCGCCGCCATTGGCGAGATGCGCGATCCCGCCTTACCGGTGACGGCGAGCTCCGCCTCCATCAGCACTTCGCGCAACTCTGCCAGCGTTTCGCCACCGAGCATGGCGCCCAGGAAGAGGCCGTCCGGCCGTAAGGCGCGCCGGATCTGCAGCAGCGTGCCGGGAAGATCATTGACCCAATGAAGCGCAAGGGAGCTCAGCACCAGATCGAAGGCGCCATCGGCGAAGGGCAGCAGTTCCTCGTCGGCCACGATCGCCGGCACCGGTGCAGACTGCACCAGCAGCGGCGATGGATCGCACGCGTAAAGTCGCTCGACCCGGCCGGTCCGGAGCGCCGCGCGCGCCAGATGACCGCCGCGGCACCCCAGATCGAGGCCGGCGGCGAAGCTTCGCCTGACATCCATCAGCCGGTCGGCGACGCGCGACGCCGCTTCGCCGAACAGAAAATCGCTTCGGTCTCCGGTGGCCACCGCACGCTCGCGTCGACGGCGCACGAGCCGGCGATCGAACACGCTTGCAGGCGCTTGGAGTTGCTGATTGTCGGATCGAGCCATCGCGAGCGAATATAGGGGGTCGCCCGAAGCGAAACCACCCGGGCGCCCGAGGTGCGAATGCAGGCGATGCGACACGGCCGGATAGTGCGACGCGCGCTCGGCATGGCGATCGATCTCGCTTTGCCGCCACGCTGCATAGGCTGCGGCGCGCGGATCGATGCGGCCGGACTCGCCTGCGCGACCTGTTGGTCGAAGCTCAGCTTCATCGCGCCGCCCTTCTGCACGACCTGCGGTTCTCCCTTCGAGTTCGCGATCGAAGGCCAGCATCGTTGCGCCGCTTGTCACGCCGCGCCGCCGCCTTATGACCGCGCTCGGGCCGCCATGGTCTACGACGAGGGCAGCCGCGGCCTGATCATCGGGTTCAAGCATGGCGACAGGCTCCATGCCGCGCCGGCTTTGGGCGCCTGGACATACCGCGCCGGCGCCGAGCTCCTTCGCGACGCCGACATGATCGCCCCTGTGCCGCTCCATCGCTGGCGGCTGCTCAAGCGGCGATACAACCAGGCGGCGCTGATCGCGGCCCACGTGGCGAAAGCCGCAGGCATTCCGCACATTCCGGATTTGATCGAGCGCCACCGCGCTACGCCGAGCCAGGGCGAGCTCGGCCCCATCCAGCGTCTGCGGAACGTGGCGGGCGCCTTCCGCCTCAATCCGCGCGTCGCGAACCGTGTGAAGGGGTCCCGGATCGTTCTGGTCGACGATGTGCTGACGACAGGGGCGACGGTGGGAGCCTGCGCCCGCGTTCTTCGACAGAGCGGCGCCGCAAGCGTCGACGTCCTCACGCTCGCCCGGGTCGTGCGGAGCGACTAGACCCGGTCGGCAATCGCCTTCATATCTAGACCATCATGTCCGTGTGAGGCGCTAGCCAGTTGAGGTGGCCCGCCCCGAAGTGTCGACTAAGGCGTGTAGCAACGCTGCGGGGGTTTCTCCGATGGTCGGAGCCTATCCCCAGGCACTGAGCGAGGCGGACCATGAC
>DATGMP010000084.1:0-7465 GCA_035293565.1 Alphaproteobacteria bacterium
GACAATCGGGCAAGCCGCGTGACACGCCTCCACGCCGGCAATTCTTTCTCCGGGGGGCATGCCCCCCGGAGAAAGAAGCAAAAACGAAGCGGACAGATCATGAGCTACAAAAACCGGACATCTTTACAAGCTAGCGACAGGCAGCGCGTTCGGAACAACCCTGGATCGTCGTTCCCGCGAAAGCGGAATAACAATATAAACCAGGGAGAGAACGTCATGACAACGCGGCTTTTCGAGCGACAGACCGCCCTTTACGCGACCTATCATCGCGACCGGCGCAATCGGGCGACCCATACGTCCAGGCCTTCATAGGCCCGATGTTCATCATGGCGGAATTCCTGGAGTTGCTGGGCTTGCGCCGGCGGCGTTCGCCGCGGGCCCGGCGGCTTGACAGCCCATCGGGCCGTCACCATAGTCCGGCGCGTCAAGCGGTGCCGGTTGGGGCCATAGCTCAGCTGGGAGAGCGCATCGTTCGCAATGATGAGGTCGGGAGTTCGATCCTCCCTGGCTCCACCAACGCTAGTGCATCGACGTGACCAACCCCACCCAAGCCAGCCAGAATCATTCCGATCAGGTCGCCTATTGGAACGGCGTCGGCGGCGAGCATTGGATCGCGCGGGAGGAAGAGACCGATCGGTTTTTGGCCGGGATCGCCGACATTGCGATCGATCGCGCCCGCCCCGTTGCCGGAGAAAGCATCGTCGATATCGGCTGTGGCTGCGGTCCGACGACCGTCGAGCTGGCGCGTCGGGTGGGACCCGCCGGGCGTGTGACCGCGCTGGACGTCTCGGCGCAGCTGCTCGCGCGAGCGAAGGAACGACTCGCTCCGTATCCCTGGACCGCGGCTATACTGGCCGATGCCGCGGCATATCGGTTCGCGCCCGGCTCGGCCGATCTCCTGTTTTCGCGCTTCGGCGTGATGTTCTTCGGCGATCCCGATGCGGCTTTCGCCAATATGCATCGTTGGCTGAAGCCTTCGGGCCGCATCGTATTCGCCTGCTGGCGAAAACCGTCCGAGAATCCGTGGATGATGCTGCCGCTGCAGGCTGCGTATGAGCACGTGCCGAAGCTGCCCAAGCTTGGGCCGGAAGACCCGGGCCCCTTCTCCTTCGGACCTGAAGAGCGCGTCCGGCGCATTCTAACAAATGGCGGATTCAGATCTCTGTCGCTGGAGCCGATCGACGTCTCGCTCGACCTGGCCGGCGGACGCGGGCTGGACTCGGCAGTCGGCCTTTCGCTCCGGCTCGGCGCCACATCGCGGGCGCTTGAAGGGCAACCGCAGGAGAAGATCGCGGCGGTGGCGGCCTCGGTGAAAGATGTCCTGGCGCCCTATGCGAAGAATGGCGAAGTGAGGCTCGGCGCCACCGTCTGGGTCGCGAGTGCTCGCGCCGCGTAGGCGGAAAACATTTACGCCGAATTCTTTTTCGGGCAATTTGCCCGGGCGCCATAAAGGGATGAGGGAGGGTTGGATGAAGCGGCTTTGCACGCCGGTAGGGATCGTTGGCTTCGCCCTGCTGGCCGCTTGCGCCAATCCCCAGAAGACCGAACAGGCGCAGGCAGGCGGGCCGCCCGACGACCAGGTCAAGCGCGCCGAATTGGTCTATGCCGACCGCTGCGCCGCATGCCATGGCGCCAATCTCGAAGGAAAATCGGCGCTCGATCTCGCGGGCTCCGGCGCCTTTTCGCGATGGGCCGGGCAAAGCGCCGCCGATCTCTATCAGCGCGTGCTCACCATGCCCTACGGCGCGGCAGGTAGCTTGAGCAAGCAGCAATATGCCGATCTGACCGCGCTGATTCTCGTGCGCAACGGCACCAAGCTTTCGGGTGAGATCGCGCCCGATCCGAGCGCGCTGCGCCAAATTGCGATCGGCCGCACGCCGCCGGCGCCGACCGCGCGGCTCGTCACCATGCGCGACATCACCGACAAGATCGCGGGCGGCCCGTCACAGGCAGAGCTCTCCGCCGCCAACGGCAAGACCACCGACTGGCTTACGACCACCCACGGCTATGCCGGACAGCGCTTCGTCGATCTGAAACAGATCAACACGTCGAACGTGTCGTCGCTGAGACCTGTCTGCATGTATCAGGTCGGGGACATGAACCCCTTTCCGACCAACCCGATCGTTTACAAGGGCGCGATGTTCATCACGAGCAGGAATGCGGTCGTCTCCCTGGATGCCGCGACCTGCAAGGTGAATTGGCGCTACGACCGGCCGTCGCGGGTCGCGGCGAGCTATTCGCTCAAAATGAATCGCGGCGGCGCGATCAAAGACGGCAAGTTCGTGTACGGCACGCATGACGGCTTCCTGATCGCGCTCGACGCAGGTACCGGGAAGGTCATCTGGGAACGCGACGTCGCCAACGCGAATCAGAATGAGGGCGGCTTCACCTCTGCGCCCTTGATCTATGACGATCTCGTGATCGCCTCGCCATCGGGCAGCGAACTTGGCGTCAAGGGCTGGATCGGCGCCTTCAGGCTGTCGACCGGAGAGCCGGTCTGGAGGTTCAACACCGTGCCCGACGACAACGAGCCCGGTGCCGATACCTGGCCCAGCCATGATGCCCGCCAGCATGGCGGCGGCGCCGTCTGGGGCTCGCTCACCTTCGACCCGGCGACGGGTCTCCTCTACGTGCCGGTCTCGAACCCCACACCCGACTTCGACGGCGACAAGCGACTGGGCGCCAACCTCTACACCTGCTCGATGGTCGTGCTCGACATCCGGACCGGAAAGCTCGTCTGGTATTACCAGATCAGCCCCCACGACACGCATGACTACGACCTGACTCAGGCGAGCCCGCAGTTCGATGCCACGATCGGCGGCAAGCTGCGCCATCTCGTTGTCGCGGCCGGCAAGGAGGGCACGGTCCACGTGCTGGATCGCGACACGCACGAGCATCTCTACGAGGTTCCGGTCACGACTCGCACGCACACCGACGTGCCTTTGATCGGGCCGGATATGACCAAAGAGGGGGTAATGCCCTGCCCGGGCCTGATCGGCGGCATCGAATGGAACGGGCCGGCCTTCAACCCGATCACCAAGATGCTCTATGTGCCGGCGGTCGATTGGTGCGCGATCAGCAAGGAGCCGCCGGAGAAGTCCAAAGGCTGGGTGACGGCGATCGACGCGACGACCGGCACAGTCGCTTGGCGATACAAGTCCCAGCGTCCGGTCGTGGCGGCGGTGACGACCACTTCGGCCGATCTGGTCTTCGCCGGGGAACTGACCGGCAATCTGATCGCCCTCGATGCTCGGACGGGCAAGCCGCTCTACCGTTTCGACATGGGCGGCCCGATCTCGGGCGGAATCGCGACCTATGAAGTCGGCGGCAGGCAGTACGTCGCGGCGACGTCGGGCAACGTGAACAATTTCTGGCAGGCTGCGCCAGGTTCTTCGACCGTCGTCGTCTTCGCCCTGCCCTGACGGAGCCGGATATCAGATACGAGTCCCTGGGGAGCCCTTCGGTTGGCCCTCGGCACCGACGCTCTAGGCGCCTCTTGAAAATGAGAATGATTATCGATAAGTAGGGTTTCAACGAAGTTGCGGACCCCTTCATGCCCCGTCTCGGACTTGCTCTCACCTGCTTTCTCGTCGTCATGAGTATGACCCTTCCGGCGCGGGCCGAGGGCGATTTCACGCTGACGATCAAGGATCATCGATACGCCCCAGAGGAGCTCACCATTCCGGCGAACACCAAGGTGAAGCTGATCGTCAAGAATCTGGACGCCACGCCCGAGGAGTTCGAAAGCTTCGATTTGAACCGTGAGAAGGTTGTGGCGCCGGGCAGCGTGATCGAAGTGTATGTCGGCCCGCTCGATCCCGGAAAATACGAGTTCTTCGGCGATTTCCACCAGGATACGGCCCGCGGCCATCTGCTCGTGAAATAACTCATGCTCGCCGCCGCCGCCGTCATCGTTTTCCGCGAAGTCCTCGAAGCCGCGCTCATCATCGGCATCGTGATGGCGACCTTGCGCGGCGTGCCGGGGCGCGGACGGGTGGTCGTGACCGGCATTCTCATGGGCTTGGCGGGCGCGGGCGTCGTTGCGTTGCTGGCCGACAAGATCGCGTCGGCCGCGTCGGGATCCGGACAAGAAATCCTGAACGCCGCCATCCTCTTCGGCGCGGTCGGCATGCTCGCCTGGCACAATGCCTGGATGAGCAGCCATGGCCGCCAGATGGCCGCCGAATTCTCGGCATTGGGACAAGCGGTCAATGCCGGCACCAAGCCGCTTCGCGCCGTCACGGCCGTGGTGGCCTTGGCGGTTCTGCGCGAGGGATCGGAGGTCGTCCTGTTCCTCTACGGCCTTGCGGTTTCGAGCCCGAACCCGGCCGGCATGGTGTCGGGCAGCCTGCTGGGCGTCGCAGCGGGCGCGCTTGCGGGCTACGGCATCTATGCCGGCTTGCTGCGCATTCCGATGCGCCATCTGTTCAACGTCACGGGCATCCTCATTCTGCTCCTAGCGGCCGGTATGGCGGCGTCAGGCGCCAACTTCCTCGTCCAAGCCGACCTGCTGCCGGCGATGGGACATTCGATCTGGGATACCTCGCACCTGCTCTCCGACGGCAGCATGCTGGGCCGGCTCTTGCACATATTGATCGGCTATGTCGCCCGGCCGAGCGGCATTCAGCTCATTTTTTACGCGGTCACCGTCCTCGTCATCCTGCTGCTGACCCGCGTCGCCCAGGCGACCACCGGCGGCGGCCGACAAGCCTCAGCGGAATAATTCCACATGATCCAGATTTCGACGCGCGCGGCAGCGCGCTGCGCGAGGGCCGCCGCGGTCGGCGTCGTTGCGATTGCCTCTCAATCGCACGCGGCCGATTTCAAGGTCTTCTATCCGAACGTCACCGGAGGCGAGTTCGAATTCGAGAATCGCGCCTTCGATACGCTCGACAAGGAGCCGAGCCGAACCAATGGGCGCAACTACACCAACGAGCTCGGCTACGGCGTGACCGATTGGTGGTTCACCGAAATCGAGAACGAGTTCAAAAAGGACCCGCAGGACAAGTGGCGCTACACAGCGCTCGCCAGCGAGAACATCTTCCAGATCCTGCCCCAGGGATCGAGCTTCGTCGATCTCGGCTTTTTCGCCGAATACGAGATCGCGATGCGGCGGGGCGATTCGGACAATTTCAATTTCGGGCCGATCATCCAGAAGCAGTTCGGGCGCTGGCTCACGACCGCGAATATCTTCGTCTCCGCCGATATCGGCGGCGCCGAGCCCGACTCGCCCCACTTCAATTATGGGCTTGAGGTCAAATACCTTCTGACGCCGCTCTTCTCGCCGGGCTTCCAGGCCTTCGGCGACCCCGGTCCGTTCACCCATTTCAACCGCTTCTCCGAGCAGGATCATCGCGCCGGCCCGGTGATCTTCGGCACCTGGAATCTGTTTCCCGGCAAGATCAACTACGAGGCCGGTTATCTTCTGGGCCTGACCCACGACTCGCCGAGCGGCACGATGAAGTTCCTGCTCGAATACGAGATCTCGCTCTGATGGACCCGCCGCAGCCGGGCGCTGTATAAGCGCTGCGGCGGGCCCGTCTCGCACGACTCACCAAGAGGCCGCGATGGGCCGCATAAAAGGCCTGATTTCCGCACTTCCGTTTCTGGCGCTGGCGCCGCTCGCATCCTGCGGCAAAGGCGAGAATCCGAGGCAATACGCGCACATCTTCGTGATCGTGGAGGAAAATCGGGGCTTCGACCAAATCATCGGCAATCCGAGCGCGCCCAATATCAACCGGCTGGCCGAGACCTATGGTCTCGCGACCCGCTTCTATGGCGAGGTCCACCCGAGCGAGGCTAATTACGTCGCGATGCTTGCCGGAAGCACGTTCGGAATCCATGACGATGACGCGTGGTACTGCTCGCCCGGCAAGCAGGACCCGTATTGCTACAAGTCGCAGCGCCCCGACTATGTCGACCATACGATCCGCTCGAAAAGCCTGGTGGACCAGCTCGACAAGGCCGACCTTACTTGGAAGGGCTATTTCGAATCGATTCCCGCCGCGGGCTCAAAGGCCGTGTTCTCGAGCGCGTCGAACCCGAATGAGCCGGATCGGCTCTATGCCGCCAAGCACAACGCTTTCTTGAATTTCGCGTCGGTGCAGGACGATTCCAGACTGGATATGAAGCTTGTCGGTTTCGATCGGCTCGCGAAGGATCTGGCATCGGGCGATCTGCCCAATTACGCGCACATCATCCCGAACCAGTGCAACGAGATGCACGGCATGGACGGCAACGATCCGACCGTGCCGCCGGATTGCGTCTACTCGAACGATCAGGGGCTGATCGCGCGCGGCGACAAGGAAATTGGCGAACTGGTTCGAGAGATCCAGGCTTCCCCCGCCTGGTCGGCCAAAGCGAATTTTGCCGTCGTCATCACTTGGGACGAGGATGACGGACCCCATCCGTCGCGCGATGCCGGCAAGACCCAGGGCTGCTGCGGCTATGACCCGAAGAGCCCGGCGAATTTCGGCGGCGGCCATATCGCGACGATCGTGATCACCAATCACGGACCCAGGGGCGTCAAGGACGACACGCCCTATAATCATTATTCTCTTCTGCGCACCACCGAAGAGGCCTTCGGCATCTCAGAGCACCTGAACGAGGCCGGAGACGATGCGGCCGGAGTCGTGCCGATGAGCAAACTATTCTGGAATTAGGCAAATATCGGCATCGGTTGTTCTAGAACGCGTGCTTGCCGGGCTTCCGATCCTGGAGATCCTGCCGCGAGTCCAGGACGCCCTTGGTCAAGCGCCGAATCTGGTCCTTCAGGCGCCGCCGGGAGCGGGCAAGACCACGGGCGTGCCGCTGGCGCTGCTTGGTCAGCCCTGGTTGCGCTCGGGCAAGATCCTGATGTTGGAACCGAGGCGTCTGGCGACGCGGGCCGCGGCGCGCCGCATGGCGGCGCTCCTTGGCGAGTCCGTCGGCGAGACCGTCGGCTACCGGATGCGGCTCGATACCAAGGTCGGCCAAAACACCCGGATCGAGGTGCTGACCGACGGCGTCTTCACGCGCGTCATTCAGGACGATCCGGGACTGGAGGGCGTCGGCGCCGTTCTGTTCGACGAAATTCACGAACGACGACTGGAAAGCGATTTCGGTTTAGCGCTGGCGCTTGAGGCCCAATCGGCGCTGCGGCCCGACCTTCGGCTCGTCGCCATGTCGGCAACGCTGGATGCCGAGCCGCTGGCTCGTTTGATGGGCGGCGCGGAAATCTTGACGGCGGCTGGCCGTGCCTACCCTGTCGAGATTCGTCACCTCGATCACCCGCCTGCCGATCGGTTTGAGCACGCTGTGGCCGACGCGGTTATACGGGCGATCGACCGCGAGCCGGGCGGCGTTCTGGTCTTTCTGCCGGGAGCCCCCGAGATTCGACGGACCCATAGGCTGCTGGCCGGACGGCTGCCGGAGGGAGCCGATCTGTTCGAGCTCTATGGCGATCTCGAGCAATCGGATCAGGATC
>DATGMP010000085.1:0-19326 GCA_035293565.1 Alphaproteobacteria bacterium
GATCCCGATCATCGCGCTCACCGCCCACGCCATGTCCGGCGCCCGCGAGCAATATATCGAAGCCGGCATGAACGACTACGTCTCAAAGCCGATCGAGCCCGCCATTCTCCTCGGAAAAATCAACGAAATCGCAGAAAGGCTGAAAACAACTCAGCCTAAGACGGCGCCTGTGCCGTCGGTTGCCTCGGCACCGGCTGCGGAAGCTCCCCCGGCAGGCGAACCCATCGACACGGATAAGCTTGCGACGCTCGAAAGCATGATGTCGCCGGAGGATGTGCGCGAGTTTCTGCAGCTCTATCTCAGCCAGGCTGATCAGCGCGTGTCGCGCATCCAGAGCCTGTCCGCAGGCGGTGAGCTCGTCGCCACGGCACGCGAGGCGCACACGCTCGTCGGCACTGCGGGAAATGTCGGCGCACGGCGAGTCAGCGAGCTGGCTCGATCCATAGAAGAAGCATGCAAGGCGGGAGACGCGGAGCGAGCGGGAAGATTCGTCAACCAGCTTGGCGAGGTCGCTTCGGCGACATCGCTGGGACTCAAATCGTGGCTCGACGGCAAATCCTCGGGCGCGGCTAGCGGGGTGAGCGCATGAGTGGAGTAAGCCTCAACGCAGCGAGCACCGCGAGTAAGGTGGTGATCGGCGTGGATGACGCGCCGGAAAACCTCTTCATGCTGCAGGCGACGCTGAAGCAAGCCGGCTACAGTTTTCTCGGCGCCAAGAGCGGACTCGAATGCCTGACATTGGTGAGCCGTGTGATACCGAGGCTGATACTTCTCGACGTCGAGATGCCCGAGCTCGATGGCTTCGAAACCTGCCGCAAGCTCCGCGCCAATCCCGAGCTCAGGCATGTTCCAATCGCGTTTCTGACCGCGCGCAAGACTCCCGCGGACGTCAATGCGGGTCTTGCGGCAGGCGGCAACGATTTCATCGTGAAGCCGTTCGATCAAGTCAAACTTCTGGACCGCGTGCGTCATTGGACAACGCGGTCGGTCGGCCGCAATCCGGTCAACCAGGCGAGCGGGCCGTAGCTCCAAATCCGGCTGCCCGCCGGCGCGCCAATCCGTTTCTGAGCGCTTCATACAGTCGATAAAGCAGGAGCGCGCCGATGATGGCCGCATAGAAATGCGGCCATGAAGCGTCTCGCTTTACCAGCAGGTCATAGTGCAGCACACCGAGCGGCGCTGCGACATAGACGAGGCGATGAAGGCTCCGCCAGCGTCGCGCGCCCAGTCGCCTGATCATCCGATTGGTCGAGGTAATGGCGAGCGGTAGCAGCAGAAGGAATCCGGTCATCCCGAAAGTGATGTAGGGCCGCTTGACGATGTCGCCCCAGATGTGAGGCCAGTCGAAGCCTTGATCGATGGCGATATAGGTCGTGAGATGCAGCGCGATGTAGGCAAAGGCAAAAAGGCCGATCGTGCGGCGATATTGCTGCAGCCGACCCCAGCCGAGAATCTTACGTGCCGGCGTGATGGCGAGCGTTACGGCAAGCAACCGCAAGCCCCATTCGCCGAGATAATGGATGGCTTCTTTGATCGGATCGGCGGAGAGTTGGTCGGTTGCGCCCCAGTAGACCAGCAACGGCAGCGGCAGAAAGCAGCTGCCCCAGACCGCCCAATAGATGAGCCGATCGCGTGCGCGTCGAGGGTTCGTCATCAGAAGTAGCGGGTCAGATCCATGCCGCTATAAAGCGACGCAACTTGGTCGCCGTAGCCGTTGAACATCAGCGTCTTGCGGCGCGAGAACTCGCCGATCCTGCGCTCGGTAGCCTGCGACCAGCGCGGGTGATCGACCGCCGGATTGACGTTCGAATAGAAGCCATACTCGTTGGGTGTCGCCGTGTTCCAGGCGGTTACCGGCTGGTTCTCCTGCAGTCTGATCTTCACGATCGACTTGATGCTCTTGAAACCGTACTTCCAGGGCACGACCAGTCGAATTGGCGCGCCGTCCTGATTGGGCAGAACATCGCCGTAAAGCCCGACGGCGAGGATGGTGAGCGGATGCATCGCCTCGTCCATCCTGAGGCCTTCCTTGTAGGGCCAGTCGAGGATCCGCTCACGCTGGCCGGGCATCTGCTCCGGCGCGTAAAGTGTCTCGAACGCGACGAATTTGGCGTTGCCGGCGGGTTCGACCCGTTTCAGCAGGTCGCCCAGAGGGAAGCCCACCCAGGGGATCACCATCGACCAGGCCTCGACGCAACGGAGACGGTAGATGCGATCCTCCAGCGTCACGCCCTTGAGAATATCCTCCAGCGTATAGGTTGCCGGCTTGGCGCATTCGCCCTCGATCGCGACCGCCCAGGGCGCCGTCTTGAGACTGCCGGCATTGGCCGCCGGATCATCCTTCTCGACCCCGAATTCGTAATAATTGTTATACGAGGTGATCTTGTCCTTTGGTGTGGGCGGCTCGTCGGTCGAGAAGGGGCTCTTCACGGTCGTGAACGCAGCCTCGGCCGAAGACGTCAGGCCGATCGCCGTCGCTCCTGCGCCCAGGCCGGCCGTCCGCATGAACTCACGCCGGCCGAAATAGAGCTTCCGGTCCGTGATATCGGACGATTTGATATCGGGCGTTCTCACTATCAACATTGTCTCCTCCTGACGCGCTCCCCTACAGGTTCGTTCCATCGGCCCCAAAGGTTACGGCGCTCATATCTCATCCGGGACCGCGTAGCGCTCCTGATAGGTTTTGAAATAGGGACGATTGCGGGCGATTTGCTCCTGCGTCATCGGTTCGTAATCGTGCCGCCCGTGCTTGTCTTTCGGCTTGAAGGCGAGGTAGCGTCGAATCCTGTCGGCCGAACGCTCGTCAAAAGCCATGCCGAAGGCGCGGTAAATCTTTTCGACCGTTGCCACGGGATCCGACATCAGGTCCGCATAGCGGGAATCCACGATTTGGCCCGGCGGCACGACACCCTGATCCCTCAGCTCCATCACGCGCTCGAGCTGACGGGCGGTGAATTCACCGACCAAAAGATCCTTGAAAACGGGCGCGTCGAAATCGCGATCACTCCGCTGCCAGTAGAAGGTCCTGAGCAGATTCGCGACCGAAGACATGATCCGGAGCGGATCGCGATGCGTCTGAATGATGCAGGCGTCGGGGTAATGCTTCAGCAAAGCCGGCAGGTGGGTAAGGTGATAGGTGGCGGACTTGCCGAACCAGCGGCGCCCGGGCTGCCTCCATTGCAGCGCCTGTAGGATCTGCTTGTGGTATTTGTACACGATGTCGGCATCTGCCTTGTTCACGTACTCGTGATAGGTCGGGATTTGGTAGAAGGACATGATGGAATCGCTGACGAAGCTGAAGCTCCACAGGGATGAATCTTCCGCCGGCAGATGGCCTGCGACCTCATGCATCGACTGGATCTGGGGCGTCACGCGAATCCATTGCGTGGCGACATTGTGCCCAGCCTCCTTGGCGGCTCCGTCGCTGCCGCCTGACACCGCCGAATCCACTGGAAAATAGGCTTCCCAGAAGAGCGGCGTCCGCAGCGCCGGGTCCTGATGCAGAAGCTCCTGCAGGATCGAGGTGCCGCTACGGCCGAGACCGGCAATGAAGATCGGCTTCTCCACCGGCGCTTCGAAAATTTCCGGATGGCGCCGCACCAAGTCGGTGAGCATGAGTCGGGTCCTGAGCCACAGGATGATCTCGCTGCGGCTCGCAAGCCGTCCCATCAGGTTGAGCTCGGCCTCCTCCTCGAGCGATTTGATCAGAATGCGGAAAGGCTCGCGCCAATCATCGTCGCCGAAGTCGGTGAGCTTCGTCATTCGTTGCGCCGCTTCCAGAAGCGAGCTCTCGTCGAGCGGGACCAGGTCGCGGAGCATGCCGGCTTTCTGCCAGAGCCTGCCTTCGTCATTGATCCTTTGGACCCAATCCGGTCGCGGAATGGGCTTGCTCGGATCGACCAGGTTCTGCGACATGGCTTTCTTCCTATTGGCCGTAGCGGGCGAGGACCGCACGCCGACGCGCGGCCAGCGCGTCGCGACGAGCCTCTGACCCGACCGTCTCGGTTTCCGGCGGCAGCTCTGACAGGACACGCTCGAACGGCACCAGCCGTGTCGTCGGAGCGGGGTAGGCGTCGCTGAAATACCAGCGCAGCAGGGCGACGCCCCGCATTATGCCGGCCGTATCGAGCCAGTTCGCGACCCCCGGATCCTGCGCCGAGATCACGATGCGAAACTTGCCGTCGGCGTCGGGCTTCGCTTGGCGGCCGTTCAGGCTGCTTTGGCGGTTGGTGTAGTCCGTTACCTGCCACCAGACGTCGCCCAGATGGATATTCCAATATCGCGCTTTCGGTGGCGCGACCTCGACGATCAGCGCCTGACCGGGGGCAAGCTCATAGACGGCCGGCACGTAGCCCGCGGACGGGTTGGACGCGTGCTCATCCTTGCTGGTGTCGACCAGCAGGAAACGATTCGTTCCGACCTTGTCCAGCACCGTTTCGGTCAGCCGACCGGAGAAGGTCTTGAAGCAGAATTCGACCATGCGACAGGCCGCGGCGAGCCGTACAGACAGCTCGACCTCGTCGCGCTGTCCTGGCGGCTCACCAAAATCCGCCTGATCGATCCGAAGCTCCGAGCGCCGTTCCGACCCCCAATCATAGAAGGCTTCGCGAATAATGAGGGTATTTTTGGAGTTGGAGGGATCGGTCGCAATCCAGTTCGGGCAGTCGGCTGGCGAGGGGCCGACATGGATTTCGAACGCGCCATCCGCAGCACGCTCAAACTCGTCAAGATCGTAGGTGCGCAGAAGCTTCAGCTGCGGATCTCCCCAGAAGCCGCTGATCGCCTGCGCCTCGAGAAAATGCGTGCCGCCGCGCCTTCCGCTAATCCGATAGTTGCGCGCGCCGTCGACGAAAGCATAGCGATAGAGGAAATCCGCGTTCGGCATCAGCCAGCTGTAGAGATTCGGCTGAAATACGGCATCGATCAGAAAAGCTGTGTGCGACCGCTGCGGCGCGATCACAAGATTGTACGCGGCCGCCTCGGCTTGCATCAGCCAATGCTGCGCACGCGCCTGGTCGACAGCATCGCGAGCAAGGGGCGATTCGAACATGCCCTTGCGCAGCCGCTCGATGGTGTCGCGATAGGCGCGCCAGGCAGCGTCGATCGCGCCTGCCGGCGCCGTTGTCTTATCCGAAGCCATCTTTCCCTTCGCCGGCGAGCCTACAAGCCTCTGAGCGCGGCGAGCAATCCGTCGATATGGGCGGACTCCGTATCGAAGGCCGTCACCAGCCGGACGCAGGGCCCCTCGGCGCACTCCCAGCGGTAGAACAAAAACCCAGCCCTCTCAAGGGTCGCGATCCGCGCCTCCGGCAGCAGAACGAACAACTCGTTGGCCTCGACGGGATGAAGTAGCCGAATCCCCGGCAGGCGCACGAGCCCTTCCGACAATTTCGTCGCCATCGCATTCGCTTGCGCCGCCAGCCGGAGCCAGAGCCTATTGGAAAGCAGAGCTTCGAATTGCGCCGAGACGAAGCGCATTTTCGAGAACAGATGGCCCGTGCGCTTGCGCCGATAAGCGAAATCTCGGGCCAAAGAACGGTCGAAGAAGATCACGGCCTCGGCGGTGGCCGCGCCGTTCTTGGTGAGACCGAAGGAAAGCACGTCCGCGCCGACGCGCCATGTCACCTCGGCCGGCGCACACCCCAGATGGGCGAGGGCATTGGCGAAGCGCGCGCCGTCCATATGGAGCCGGAGCCCATGGCGTCGGCAGGCATCCCCGATCGCACCGACCTCAGCGACGGTGTAGACCGTGCCTGCTTCGGTCGATTGCGAGAGGCTAACCGCCGCGGGCTGGACGTGGTGCACCCCGCGCGAGGATCGCGAAAGGCGCTCCTCGATGGTTGCGGGATCGAGCTTGGCATGCGGGCCCGAGAGCGGGATCAGCTTGGCGCCTCCCGTGAGGAGTTCCGGCGCACCGCATTCGTCGGTCGCGATATGCGCTTCCTCATGACAAAGGACAGCGCCCCAAGGCGGCACCAGCGTTGAGAGCGCAAGCGCGTTGGCGGCCGTGCCGGTCGCGACGATGAAGACCGAGACCTCGTGTTCGAACAGATCGGCCAGCGTGGCTTGCAGCCTCTGCGTCCAGCCGTCTTCTCCATAGGCGGAGTCCGACCCGGCCGCGGCGCGGACCAACGCCTCGAGCACTTCCGGGGGCATCCCGGCGACATTGTCGCTGCGGAAGTCGAGCGCGCGCGAGCCCTTACTCGGGTAGGGGGATGAACTCATCGTCGCCTGGCACTTTTCCGAAACGTCCCTCTTTCCAATCTCGCTTGGCGGCCTCTATTCGCTCCTTCGAGCTGGACACGAAATTCCACCAGAGGTGCCGCGGACCATCCAGCGGCTCGCCACCGAGCAGCATAACGCGCGCGCCGCCCGGCGCCGCGACGATGATCTCGGCGCCGGGCTTTAGAACCAGGAGCTGCGACGGCGCATAGGATGCTCCGCCGATTTCGATCGGCCCCTCGACGATGTAAAGGCCGCGCTCTTCGACGTCTCCCGGAACCTGGATCTGCGCCCCGGACTTCAGCGCCATGTCGGCATAGATCATCTCCGAGAATGTCTTCACCGGCGATTTCGCGCCGAAGGCCGAGCCGATGAGAATGCGCGCCGTCATCCTGTCGCCTTCGACGACCGGCAATGAGCCCGTTCCGTGATGGGCGAAGCTGGGTTCGGTCTCCTCGTGCGTCCTTGGCAACCCCACCCAGGTCTGGAGGCCGGACACAAGCCCGCCGGCGGCCCGGATTGGCGCGTCGGTCCGCTCAGAATGCGCGATGCCGCGCCCAGCGGTCATCCAATTGATCTCGCCGGCGCGGATTGCCTGCGCGGAGCCCAGCGTATCGCGATGAAAGATCTCGCCCGCAAAGAGATAGGTAACGGTGGCGAGGCCGATATGAGGATGGGGGCGTACGTCGATGCCTCGGCCGGGCGGGAAGCGCGCCGGGCCCATCTGATCCAGGAATACGAAGGAGCCGATCATCCGTCGCTCCGCCGAGGGCAGGGCCCGCCGGACCTCGAATCCGCCAAGATCATGGAGACGCGGAATGATGACGGATTCCAATCCGGTCCCGGTTTCGGTCGCGATCGTCATCGGCTCCTCCAGCTCAGTTCCTTGAACAAGATAGGGCAGGGCCGATCCGAAGGCGATGTTCGCTTGGTTCGCTCGTTCTGTGTCGAGCCGTTGTCGAGTTGGTGCTGTGCGTCGTAAATGCAACTCCCGAAAAATGAAGAGGAATGACCTTCCAGAATCGCACGATCCGATATAGTGACTGCCGGATCGCACCGCCCTACTTCAGTGCCAATTCATCGACATAGAATAAATCTAATCCCTAAGTGTATGGTGCGGCGCACAAAAAAGAGATTACCTGAAATCCTGGCCGGTATTAACCAGTGAATATTTGACAGAGCCCGGACTTACCATTATAAGCCGGCTCGTTCGCTGCATTGCAGCATTCCTCCTTCACGTTGAAAGGACCGCCGATGCCCAACCCATCCAAGGCGACTTCGCCGACCTCGGATTTCACGAAGTACTTCGCGTCATTCCAAATTCCTGGCTTCGGCATGGACGAGTTCCTGTCCAGCCAGCGCAAGAATTTCGACGCGGTAAGCGCAGCGGGTCAGCTCGCCTTCGAGGGTTATCAGGCGGCGTTTCGGCGCCAGATCGAAATGGCGACCGAGCTTGCCGGCAAGGGCACGAACGGCGTGCAGGATCTGTTCACTGGCGGCTCGCCGCAGGACAAGCTCGCCCAGCAGGCCGATGTCTTCAAGGCTTCCCTGGACAAGGGCATTGCCAATTTGCGCGAGATTTTGGAGATCATCGGCAAGTCGAACAGCGACGCGGCCGAGGTGCTGACCAAGCGGTTCGGCGAGGGTCTCGGCGAGCTGAAGAGCGCCGTCAAGATCTGAGCGCCGTTTTAGGACGCACCCTCCCGACCGGAGGGTGACGCAAGAGGGGAGCTCGCCGGCCCTTTGGTCGGCGGGCCTGCTTTTCGTTTCAGTCGCGACCCGCCGCCTGCTATGAGACCGGCATGGCCGGTCCCGACGCGGCGCTCGAAGCGCCGGAAGCGATCGATTTCGGGGGAAGTAGTGCTCGTCCGGTCGTCTGGGCGAAGCACAGGAACTATGTCCTGGCGATTCTCTTCGTCGCCTATTTCCTGAATTCCATCGATCGCAACATCGTCAATATTCTCCAACAGGCCATCAAGGCCGAGTTCCAGCTGGACGATTTCCAGCTTGGGCTGATGACCGGCTTCGCATTCGCGCTCTTCTACGCCTCGGTCGGCCTACCGGCCGCGCGGCTGATCGATCGAGGCATGAAGCGCACCTTGATCGTGTCCGTCGGCCTCGCCCTGTGGAGCTTGATGACCGGCTTGAGCGGGATCGCGCAAAATTACTGGCAGCTTCTCTTCTGCCGGGCCGGCGTCGGCGTGGGCGAAGGCAGCTTTGCACCGTCGGGATTTACACTGATCTCAGATTATTTCAGCCGGAACGAACGGGCACGCGCGACCGGCATCTTCCTTCTGGGACTTCCTACTGCGTCCCTGGTCGGATTGGCTTCAGGCGGTTGGATCGCCCAGCATTATGGCTGGCGCAGCGCCCTGATGATCGTCGGTTTGCCGGGCCTCATCGTGGCGCTCATCTTCAAGCTCACCGTAAGGGAGCCGCCGCGCGGCCTGTCCGACGGCAAATCGGTTGCGCTGACTTCGGCCGTTCCTTTGCGGGAGGTTCTCCGCAAGGCCAGAAGCAAGAAGACCTTCATGCATCTGCTGACCGCCGGCTCTCTCGCCTCCTTCTGCACGGTGGGCGGGATGGTGTGGTTCCCGGCTTTCCTGATGCGCGGCTTCGGCCTCAACGCGCAGCAGATCGGCCTTTGGTGGGGCATCCTGTCCGGCGTCACCGGCATAACGGGTGCCATTCTCGGCGGACAGCTCTCGGACCGCCTGGGTGCGCGCGATCCCAAATATGTGATGCTGATCCCGGCTGTGGGCATGCTCGTCTGCCTGCCATTCTTTCTTCTTGCGACGACTACGGCCGATGTCCGGCTTGCCTTCGCTTTTCTGCTGGTGCCGGCGACGCTCAACAATTTCTGGCTGCCGCCGGCGATCGCGCTCACTCAGGGGATCGCCCCCTTGGCCATGCGGGCCATTATCGGGATGCTGATCACTTTCGCGTTGAATCTCTGCGGTCACGGCTTGGCGCCGCCGATCATCGGGAAATTGAGCGATGTATTCGGGGGTTTTACCGGGAGCCAGGTCGACGGGCTGCGTTGGGCGCTGGTTTCGATATCGATCTTCTACCCGCTGGCGGCACTGTTCTTTATGCGGGCGTCGCGGTTCGTCGCGACAGATCTGGAAGATTAAAGAAGTGTCTCAGACGCCGACGAGTATATCGGCCCCATTGATTTGGACCGGAAAGCTCCTGGCATCGCGCACCTTCATCTTGAGAAACAAGAGTTTCGCGTCGGCGATCGCCTTTCCGGTCCGCACATCGAACCGCGCCCCATGCAATGGGCATTTGACCTCGGCTCCCTGGAGCTTGCCCTTACAAAGATTGCCACCGAGATGGGGGCATTTCCGGGCGATCGCATAAAAGCCGCCCTCGATATTCGCCAACAGCAGCTTGGTTCCTTTCGCGGAAACTTCCCTCATCTGGCCGGGCAGCAGGTCGGAGGCGGCCGCGACTTTCACGAATTCCATTTTTCCCTCCCTCAATGTCCTTATGAGCGGGGTATAGGCCGCCCCGCTTCGCGCTTGCAACTGGCGGGATCGCTGTCTAATCCTAGCCACGTCATCGGGGAGTAGCCGACCTTCAGGTCGAAGGGGGCCGCGTCAACATGCTCGCCGGCCCGATCGGCGTGGCGCGGCCGGTGGGCGGATCGTTCCGCCCGAGCTGGCAAGACCTTTGGCATCGATCGTTCGCGCCGAGCCGGGCGGACGATCGGTGTCGTATGGTCGCCCGGCTCGCGCGAGGACATCCGATGGCGATCACATTCCTGTTGTTTCTCGGCTCGGCGGTCGTCATCTATCTCGCCTGCGAGTTCTTCGTGAACGGCGTGGAGTGGGTGGGCCAGCGGACGAATGTCAGTCAAAATGCCACCGGCACGATCCTCGCGGCTTTTGGAACCGCTCTGCCAGAGAGCGTTGTCACCTTTACGGCGGTCGTTTTCGGCACCAGCTCGGCAGAGCGCGACATAGGAGTCGGAGCAGCGGTCGGCGGGCCGCTCGTCTTGAGCACAATTGCTTATGCAGTGGTCGGTCTGACCTTGTTCGGTACTGCGCGCCGCTCGCTTGGCCGAAGCCGGATGATCGACACGGACGGGCGGCGTCTCGCCCGAGACCAGGGCTGGTTTCTTCTCATCTTCCTGGCGGCGTTCGTGCTCGGTCTCACGAGCTTCCCGGGCAAGTCCTGGCTGGCCTTGCTGTTCGTCGCCGCTTACGGACTCTACGCAGCTCGTGAGCTGAGCCAGGACGCGGATTTGGATATCGCGCTCGAGCCTCTGAAGCTCAGGCCGCACGACGAGCAGCCAAGCCTGTTCTGGGCAACGCTGCAGACCTTCATCGCGCTTTTGGTCATTTTCGTGGCCTCCCGGGTCTTTGTGGCCCAGCTCGGTCGCATCGGGCCCTGGCTCGGGCTCCCGCCGCAATTGACCAGCTTGCTGTTGAGCCCGGTCGCAACGGAAATGCCGGAGACGATGAATGCCGTGATCTGGGTACGGCAGGGCAAGGAGCGGCTCGCCTTAGCGAATATCAGCGGCGCGATGATGATTCAGGCAACCATTCCGGCCGCCCTCGGCATAGGCTTCACGCCCTGGCGCTTCGATCAGCCGCTGGTCGTTGCGAGCGCGATCACGATCCTCGCCGTGATCACGCTGCGCCGTCTGTTTCGCACGCAAGTCTCGGGCCTCCGGCTGGCTCCGATCGGTCTTTGGTACCTTATTTTCGCGAGCGTGCTTCTCTTCGTGTGAGCCGATTTCGTGCGGCGGGGGTTCTATGCCGCAATGGCCAACGACTATTCCCCCCGCGCCTTCGCCGCCGGTGAGAGATTCCAAACCGACCTTCCGCGGCGGCTCGATCGGTTGCCCTGGACCCGGTTTCACACGCTGATCGTCGCGGCGCTCGGAATCACCTGGATTCTCGACGGGCTCGAGGTAACGCTGGGCGGCTCGGTCGCAGGCATCCTGCGGACTCCCGCCGGCCTGTCCATGAGCGACGCCGAGATAGGGGTGGCGGCAAGCTTCTATTTGACGGGCGCCGTGCTGGGCGCGCTGCTGTTCGGCTATCTGACGGACAAGATCGGGCGCAGGCCGCTCTTCTTCATCACGCTCGGGCTTTATCTGGCGGCCACCGCGCTAACCGCCCTTTCTTGGAACGGCGAGACCTATATGTTCTTCCGTTTCCTGACGGGCGCTGGTATCGGCGGCGAATACGCCGCGATCAACTCTGCGATCCAGGAATTCATCCCGGCCCGGTTCCGCGGCCGCACGGACATCGGAGTCAATGGCAGCTACTGGCTCGGGGCAGCCGTCGGCGCTGCGGCCACGCTCTATCTGTTGGACCCGACGGAGGTGTCCCCCGGCTATGGTTGGCGGGTCGCTTTTGGGATCGGCGCGGTTCTTGGCCTCGGCGTTCTCGGGCTGCGGCGCTTCGTGCCTGAGAGCCCGCGCTGGCTGATGATCCACGGCCGGATGCCGGAGGCCGAGAAGATCATGGAAGGGATCGAGGCATACGCGGCCGGCAACTTGCCTCCGCCGTCCGGCGGCTTCCTGACCATGCGGGCGCGGAGCCACAGCTCGCTGGGCGAGATGGCCCTGGCGCTTCTCAGAACATATCCCAAGCGGACTCTCGTCGGGCTTACCCTGATGGCGGCCCAGGCCTTTTTCTACAATGCGATCTTTTTCACCTACGCGCTTGTGCTGGTCCGGTTCTTCGGCGTCGAGCCTGGGCGCGTCGGGTTGTTCCTGCTGCCCTTCGCGCTCGCTAACGCCGGCGGTGCCTTGCTGCTCGGACCGCTTTTCGACCTGATCGGCCGTAAGAGGATGATCGCAGCGACCTACGCGCTATCCGGGTTGCTGCTGGGAGCAGGGGGCTGGCTATTCGTCCAGGGCAGGCTCGACGCGACGAGCATGACGCTCGTCTGGACGGCCGTATTCTTCTTCGCGTCGCCGGCAGCGAGCTCCGCCTACCTCACGGTCAGCGAGAGCTTTCCGCTCGAGATGCGGGCGCTGGCGATCGCTCTGTTCTACGCCTTCGGGACGGCGCTCGGCGGAATCGCGGCGCCGGCGCTGTTTGGCTCGCTCATCGGCACCGGTAACCGGGACTTAGTCTATCTCGGCTATCTCGTGGCGTCGGGATTGATGATCGGCGCCGCTATCGTCGAGGCCATTATCGGCATCAGCGCGGAGCGGCGAGCACTGGAGGACGTGGCTGCACCATTGGCGGCGGATTAGGCCGATCTGGTGCTTTTCACGGGAAAATGTAAGGTAATCCTATGCAGCGGCGCGGACGCGAGGTTGCCGAGGGGCAGCGCTATCAGAAGATCGGCAAGGGCGGCGGTTCCTGGGAGGTCGTTGCCGTTCGGACCGACAGCGGCGGCGCCGTTCATGCTCGGATGCGCTCGCTGATCGAGCCTACGACATTCCGGACCTTCGCCGTCGAGGCCGTACTCGATCTCCGCAACTTCCGTCTGATCGAAGAACCGACGGGGCTGCTGCGCTAAGCTGTCTGGAAGCGGATCGGCTGTCCAGGCGTCGTTATCCGCAAAAGCGTGCCGCGCTCGACCAAATGATTGGTATGCGCAAAGGCTTCGCCGATCGCGAACTGGGTCTGCTGGAAATCGAGCTGGCGCCTGAAGAGGACCGGCAGCAATTCCACGACCGTTTTCGGCTCGCGGCAGGCCTCGAGCGTGACCGCCAGCCGGTCGGCGTGATGACCGACAAGCTGATCCAGCCGTGTATGGAGCCGCCGGAAGGCACGCCCATGCATCGGCATCACCAATGTTTCCGGATGGAGCGCGCGGAGCCTTTCGCAAGTATCGAGGAATTCGCTCAACGGATCGCCATTGGGTTCGGGCGCGTGGACGCTGACATTAGGGCTGATTTCAGGCAGCACCTGATCGGCCGAGATGAACAGCCTGTCGGCCTCGCAATAGAGGCAGATCATTTCGGGCGCGTGGCCGGTGCCGATGATGACCTTCCATTGCCTGCCGCCGATCGTGACCGTATCGCCGTCGACCAGCCGCTCGAAAGGACGAGGGACCGCACCGACCCGCACGCCGTAATTCTCGCCTCGGTTGGCGACGGCGCGCAGCATGTCTTCGTTCAGTCCCGCGGACCGATAATAATCCGCCCAAAAGCCCGCCACATTGGCGGCCGTCTCGTTGCGGAGCATGGTGGCATATAGCCATTCGCCGCGGGTCGTCAGGAAGGTCGCCCGGGTCCGATCGACGAGCCAGCCGGCACAACCGATGTGGTCGGGGTGAAAATGGGTGCCGATTAGGCGAGTGAGCGGCCGGCCTTCCAGCGTCGATTCGAAGTGGCGCTCCCAAAGGGCCAGCGAATCCTCGGAGAGGATGCCGGTATCGACGAGCACCCAGCCGTCGCCATCCTCGAGCAGCCATAGATTGATGTGATTGAGCTGGAAGGGCAGGGGGAAGCGCAGCCAGCGCACTCCGGGCGCAACCTCGATGAACGCGCCATGCGCCGGCGGTTCGGCGTGGGGATAGTCGAGGGCTGCGTGGTCAGCTGGCATATGCAAACACCTTAGGTCGTTGGGTCAGCCGCTGCCGAGCCGCCGAAGCGCATGGCTCCCATGCTCCGGCGCGAGTCCGGCCTGGATCGCTTGCAGCAGGGGCGCGAGGCGATCCTCGATGCGATAGGGCGGGTTGATCAACAGGACGCCGCTGCCGACCAGATTGAGTCCGTCTTCCGGCCCGGTGAGCAGCTCTGCGGAAAGGAGATCGGCGGGGCCTCTTTCGAGCAGAGCCCCTTCGAAACGCCAGACGGGCGCCCGGTCCTTGATCGGATACCAGACGAGCCAGCGGCCGGCCGGCCAGCGCTTGCAGCCCGCGAGAACAGCTTGCGCCAGGCGATCGAACTCGTCGGGCGCCTCGTAAGGCGGATCGATGATCGCGAGCCCGCGGCCTTCGCCCGGCGGCAGGAAGGCTTTGAGCGCTTCGTATCCATCCCGTGCATGGACGACCACGCCCGATCTTTCCTTGGCCCAGCATCTGAGTTCGGCGGCATCCGCAGGATGAAGTTCGCAGAGCGCCAGCCTGTCTTCCGGCCTCTTCATCGCATCCAGGATGGCGGGCGAACCAGGGTAATGACGCAGCGATCCGTCGGCATTGAGCCCTCGAACGATGTCGAGATAGGGCGCGAGCGCCGGGTTCGGCGAGTCGAAGATCTTGCCGATGCCCTCTTCCCATTCGCCGGTCTTTCCGGACTCGACGGCGGTCAGATCGTAGGATCCGATGCCGGCATGGGTATCGAGCGCGAAGAAGGGTGCGGGCTTATCGAGGAGATGCCGGACGATCTCGATCAAAACGGCGTGCTTCAGCACGTCCCCGTGATTGCCGGCGTGGTAGGCGTGGCGGTAATTCACCTCGGCAATAACGCTGTTGAACGGTCAGTCGGCCCAACCGGAGGTGCCGTCCATCGTGCCGATCTGAACCTCAAAGATCGCCTCGATTTCGGTGATCAGTCCCTTTTCCACCCTGAAGCGTTCGGCCAGATGGACGGTCGATGGTTTCTTCC
This sequence comes from Alphaproteobacteria bacterium, assembly GCA_035293565.1. Lineage (GTDB taxonomy): Bacteria > Pseudomonadota > Alphaproteobacteria > BOG-932 > Roseiterribacteraceae > DATGMP01. The sequence continues at coordinate 14,747 of DATGMP010000085.1, forward strand.
GCTTTGCCGCGAAATGGTCCGAGAAGGTCTTTCGGCTGGCGTCGGCCTTGGTTCCAGTGACCTTGAGAAGCGTGTAGGCGATGACTTCGTGCTTTGGTTCGTCCACGAAGAAGCGGGTGTTCGTCCGCCCGGCCATGTCCGGCTGCATCTTCTGCAGCTCCCGGATCTGCGCCTCGCCCTCGGCGGTGACGCGCCCTTGCTCGGTGCGGCGGATATTGGGCGCGAAAGGCACTTTGGAGGCGTCATGCGCCACGATGGAGTCGAGATAGGCCGTCGCCGCCGCGATCATGCAGGCGCGAGAGCTATCCGTACAGGTGGGCTGCACCTGTTGGGCGAGTACCGTTGTTGGCAGCATCGTCGCCATCAGAAAAAGCGGATATATAATGCGTTTCATGGCCGGCCCCGCGATTTCGTAACCCCAGAATAGACTGCGTCGGAACCGGTCCGAACGCCATGCAATACCCCAAGGCTCGTCGTCCCGCACCCCCAATAAATGCGGGCATGACGATCTTCGGGTACCTTATTCAGGTATATTTGGAAATTCTAAGCAATGGACGACCCATTCCAACACATCGACCGTCTCAGGCAGCGGTTATTCATCGCTCCTCAGGATGTCATGGCGATGCTCGAACTGGCGACGCTGATAGAACAATCGGGGGATCTGCCGCAGGCGATCGACCTTCATCAGCGGGCGCTTCGGGCCGATCCGTATCGATTGGAGGCGCTGCTCGGGCTGGGTCGACTATGGGCGGTGCTCGGGGAGCCCGATCGCGCGCGGCCCTGGCTCGCGCGGGCTTTGGAGATCGAACCCGCGAGTACCGAGGCGAGGGCGGTATTGGCAGGCCTCGATCGGGCACCGACGGAAGCCTATGTTCGCACGCTGTTCGACCAATACGCACCGCGTTTCGATGCCGAGTTGATCCGCACCCTGAATTATCGAGCTCCGGCACTCGTGGCCGAGCTGCTTGGGCGTCACGCTGCCGCCCGCAATCTTGCGATCCTGGATCTGGGCTGTGGCACCGGGCTGTCCGGGATGGCGCTGAAGCCCTTCGCGGCGACGCTCGACGGCATCGATTTGTCGCCGGGAATGGTGGCGAAGGCGCAGGGGCGCAATCTCTATGACCTTCTCGAAACCGCGGAGGCGCGAGGGTTTCTGGAAAGGTCCGACCGGACCTGGGATGTCATAGCGGCCGTCGACGTGCTGAATTATGTGAGCGATCTCGTGCCGCTGATGGCGGCCGCAGCCCGACGCATCGGCTCCGGCGGCTTGTTCGTCGGGACGGTTGAGAAATGCGATGCCGGAACCGTGCTGACGGCAAAGCGCCGTTACGCCCACGGCCGCGATCATCTCGAGGGCGCAGCGGCAGCCGCGACGCTCAGAGTGGTCGAAATCGTCGAAGGCGTTCTCAGGACCGAGGGAGGCGCGCCCGTCCCGGGGCTGATCTTCGCGTTTCGGCGTTGATCATTCGGCCGAGGCGGAGGCGCTCGGGACGACGCGCAGCGCAGGGTGCCGGCGTTCTTGCAGTGTGGGGCGCGCGGCCGCGGGGCTCTCGTCCATCCGGCGCAACAGGTCCCTGAGGATCATCCGGTAAAGCTCGTCCTTGAGCACCAGATCCTCGCAGCCATGCTCGATATTCGGATTGTCGTTCACCTCGATGACGAACACGCCTTGCTGCGTTTCCTTGAGGTCGACCCCGTAGAGACCGTCGCCGATCAGGCCTGCCGCCTTGACCGCTGTGCGGATGACAGCGGCGGGCGCATCGTCGATCGGGATCGTGACCGCCGATCCCATCCGTACCGTACCGTTGCCGACATGCTTGATCACCTGCCAATGGTGGCGCGCCATGCGGTATTTGCAGGCGAAGATCGGCTGTCGGTTGAGCACGCCGACGCGCCAGTCGAAATCGGTGTACATATATTCCTGGGCAAGGATCACGTCCGACTCTTCGAATAGCGTCTTTGAAAGGCGGACGAGCTCGGCGCGGTCGTGCGCCTTGAGGACCCCGCGCGAGAAGGAGCCGTCGGGGATCTTGAGCACGATCGGATAAGCGATCTGCTGCTCGATGGTAAGCAGGTTGCGCTCGTCGACCACGACAGTCTTGGGTGTGGGCACTTTGTTGGCGGCCAGAAGCTCTGCCAGAAACACCTTATTGAAGCAGCGAAGGATCGATGTGGGATCGTCGATCACCGGTATCCCTTCGCGCTCGGCGCGTTTGGCGAAACGATAGGTGTGATGGTCGATCGCGGTCGTCTCGCGGATGAAGAGCGCGTCATATTCGGCAAGCTTTGCGAAGTCGCGCTTCGTGATGAACTCGACCGCCACGCCCAAGGATTCGCCGACCCGTACGAACTTCTGCAGCGCCCTGGCGTCCGAGGGCGGCATCGCCTCTTTGGGGTTGTGGAGGATCGCGATCGTCTTCTGCGGGGGCGCCTTCTCTTTGGGAGTGCGCCAAGTCGAGCGCGTATAGGCGGCCAGCGTGGCGCCGAAGCGGCGCTCCTGCTCGGGACGGAGCGCGTCGACCGATACCGGTTTGATTGCGTGGATCAGCCAGTCGCCGTCCTTCCAGCGCACTTGCAGATCGAGGATGGGGCAACGGAAGAGGTCGAAGACGCGGCGGCCGAGCACGGCGAAGCGTCGATCCTCGGCCTCGCCGAAGAACAGACGAAGCGAAAAGGGCGCCGTCGGCGGATCGGCGATCTTGCGCATGCGCTTGCGGAGGAGGGCGTCGAGCTCGGTGAGGGCGAAGCGATACGCCGTCTTGCGCGAGAGATCGAGCATCGTGCGGACGGTTGGAATCGCTCGGTGCCGCCGCGCCTCGGCCAGAAGGGAGGAATAGAAGCCGTAGCCTAGATAGGCATGGCTGCGTGAGAGGTTGATGACTCGCGTGTTGGGGCGGAAGCTTTCGGCGTTGGCGATGTATTCCTTGGCGGTGATGACCTGGTGGTCGCCCGCCACCCATTTGAAGTCGGCCCGCCGCTCCACCACCACAATGTGCTGAGCCATGGGGGCGCCGGCGCGCGACGAAAGCTTGCACTGTGCGGGCGTATGCCCGCTGGGCGGTTCCGGGTCGGGAGCGCTCTCGCTCCCGTCGATCGTTTCATCCGGAGGCAATGTTCTTCTCCATGGTGAAAGCCGCCATGCCGTCGGCGTAATAGTCGGGCTCGACGCCGATCTCACGATAGCCGGAACTACGATAGAGGCGTGTCGCCCGTTCATTGTCCTGCCGGACGGCCAGCCGCAGCACGGAGGCCCCCTGGCTGCGCGCGGCTGCCTCCGACGCTTCGAGCAAGGCACGGCCGATGCCGCTACGATGCGCGGCGGGATCGACAGCAAGGGAATGCAGACGGGCGACCCGCGCACGGCGCCGATAGAAAAGGGCGGCGTAGCCCACGGGCTTTCCGCCGACGGCGGCAAGGAGACAATCGGCTTGTGCGCGGGTCACGAGGTGACGGAAGCTCCGGGCGCTCATCCGGTCAGTCAAGAACGAGCGCTCCTCGATTGACAGCAGTGACGGGATGTCGGCGAGGCCGGCCGGCCGGATCGACGGAGAATCGTTCCTCGGATGATCTGACGGAGCGCGGTGCATCGACTCGACACGATGACGCTGAGTGTAGTCATTTTGTTCGGCAGCAAGAAGGCGGGCGAAAGCGTTGTTGAAGGTCCGCTCGGGTCGCGGGATCTGATGCACTGACGTAACAAACGGCAGTCCCGAAAGGCTCCAAGACCACCTCGGCGCCGCCTCGCTCGCATAAAAAAACGGAGCGCACCGTCATGGCCGCTCCGTTGCATGGCGATCTAAAGCGGTGGTCAGCCTTTATTCAGCGAAGCCTCGATGGCCTGGGTCACTTCCGGCGCGTCCGGCTTGGTCTTGGTCGGGAATTCGCCGATGAGCTTGCCATTGGGGTCGATCAGCAGCTTGTGGAAGTTCCATTTCGGAACCGCGGCGTCACCGCCGGTGGCCGCAGCCCATTTATAGAAATCGTGCGCATCCGGCCCGACCACGTCGTATTTGGAAGTCAGCGGGAAGTCGACATCGTAATTGCCTTCGCAAAACTTCTTGATCTCGGCGTTAGTCCCCGGTTCCTGCTTGCCGAAATCGTTCGAGGGCACGCCAAGGACCACGAGGCCACGGTCCCTGTATTTCTGGTAGACCTTCTCGAGCTGGCTGTATTGCGGGGTGAAACCGCACTGGGAGGCGGTATTCACGACCAGCACGGTCTTGCCCTTGAAGCTGGACATCGGGAGCTGCTTGCCGTCGATCGACAGGAAGCTGAACTGGTAGGCGTCGCTCGCGTCGGCCGCCAACGCGGTCGACGCGATGGTCGTCGCGAGAATCGCTACGATGGTTGGAAGGCGCATGGAGTAATCCTTTCTGGGGCCGTTATTCGGTCATCATACTAACCGACCGCCAGAGATCCTGCGCCCCGGGGGAACGAAGACGGGCTCTTATGTCCGTGATGTCAACAGCAAGGCGTCGTGATTCGGCCTGCATTTGCAGGTGATACTTGATTGTATCGGCGCCCAATGTGGACGGCAGGAAGCATGGACGACGGTTGATCGGGCTCTTATCCGCGGGTTG
>DATGMP010000086.1:0-9713 GCA_035293565.1 Alphaproteobacteria bacterium
CGACATCCTCCAGCGCCTTGACCACCCGCGCCTCGCGCTGGGCCGCGTCCAGCTGGCGCTGATGCACGCTCAAGCCTTCGGCGACGATATCGCCGACCGACATGCGGGGGCTCAAGGAGCCGAACGGGTCCTGGAACACGATCTGCATGTCGCGACGGAACGGCCGCATGTCCTTGAAGCGCAGTCCCTGGATGTCATTCCCGAGGAACACGATCGGCCCGTCGGAGGAGATCAGCCGCAACAGCGCCAGTCCCAGCGTGGTCTTGCCGGAGCCGGATTCGCCGACCACGCCGAGTGTCTCGCCCTTGCGAACGGCGAGGCTGACGCCGTCGACCGCCTTGATGTGTCCGACCACGGAGCGGAGCAGCCCGCGCTTGATCGGAAACCACACCTTCAAGTCATCGGCGGACATCACCACCGGCGCATTCGGCCGCGGCGGTGCGGGATCGGGCTTCGGCTCGGCGGCGAGCAGTGCGCGGGTATAGGGGTGCTTGGGCGCGGTGAAGACCTGCTCGACGGGTCCCTGCTCTACGATCTTGCCGCCGTTCATGACACAGACGCGGTCAGCGATCCGACGGACGATGCCGAGATCATGAGTGATGAAGAGCAGGCTCATGCCGAGCCTCGCACGGATATCGGCGAGCAGCGCCAGGATCTGCGCCTGCACGGTGACGTCAAGCGCGGTGGTCGGCTCGTCCGCGATCAGGAGATCCGGCTCGTTGGCGAGCGCCATCGCGATCATGACGCGCTGGCGCTGGCCGCCGGACAGTTGATGCGGATAGCTTCCCATCCGTGTCTCCGGATCGGGAATGCCGACCTGCCGCAACAATTCCAGCGTGCGCGCCCGCACGGCTGCTCCGCCAATCCTCTGGTGCAGCTGCAGCGTTTCGCCGATCTGCGCACCCACCGTGTGCAGCGGATTGAGCGAGGTCATCGGCTCCTGGAAGATCACCGAGATGTCGTTGCCGCGGATCTCGCGGATGTCGTTCTCCGAGAGGTCGAGGAGCTCGCGTCCCTTGAAACGGATGCTGCCCGAGGGGTGCGAGGCCATCGGATACGGCAACAGCTTCAGGATCGAGAGTGCGCTGACGGACTTGCCGGAGCCGGATTCCCCGACCAGCGCGACGCACTCGCCGCGCCGGATATCGAAGGAAATCTTGTCCACCGCAAGGGAGGTTCCGCTTTGCTGGTGGAAGGCTACCGAGAGGTCGCGGATCGCAAGCAGCGGCTGGTTGATGGCGTCCATGCGCGGCCTCACCTGAACGTCTTGCGCGGGTCGAACGCGTCACGCACCGCTTCGCCGATGAAGATCAGAAGCGACAGCATGATTGCCACCGAGAAGAAGCCGGTGAAACCGAGCCACGGCGCCTGCACATTGGCCTTGGCCTGCGACAGCAGTTCGCCGAGCGAAGGCGAGCCCGGCGGCAGACCGAAGCCGAGGAAATCGAGCGCGGTCAGTGTCATCACCGAGGAGGAGACGATGAAGGGCAGGAAGGTCATGGTCGCCACCATCGCATTCGGCAACAGATGGCGGAACATGATGACCGCGTTGGAGACGCCGAGCGCCCGCGCCGCCTGGATGTACTCGAAATTGCGCCCGCGCAAAAATTCCGCGCGGACGAGGCCGACCAGCGACACCCAGGAGAACAGCGCCATGATTCCGAGCAGCACGAAGAAGCCCGGCGGCAGCACCGCGGAGATGATCAGCAGGAGATACAAATACGGTATCGCATTCCAGATTTCGATGAAGCGCTGGAAACCGAGATCGATCCAGCCGCCGAAATAGCCCTGCACGCCGCCGGCGGCGACGCCGATGATCGAGGAGATGATGGTGAGGGAAAGGCCGAACAGCACCGAGATGCGGAAGCCGTAGATCAGCCGCGCCACCACGTCGCGGCCCTGATCGTCGGTGCCGAGCCAGTTATATTCGAGATCGCGGCAGCTCTTTAAGCCCTTCTTCTCCACCACCGGCTTGCACTGCGCCTCCGTCAGCATCCAGGTCGGCGGCGAGGGCGCGGGCGTCGGCAAATCGAGATTGTGGGTATCGTAGGAATAGCGGATCAAGGGCCAGACGATGAAGCCCCCCTTGTCCTTGATCAGCTTCTGCAGATAGGGATCGCGGTAATCGGCCGCGGTCTCGAAGTCGCCGCCGAAGGTGGTCTCGGCATAGGTCACGAAGGCCGGCCAGTACAGATGGCCGTTGTACTTGACGAGGAACGGCCGGTCATTGGCGATCAATTCGGCAAACAGGGAGATGAAGAACAGGACCAGGAAGATCCAGAACGACCAGTAGCCGCGTCGGTTGGCCTTGAAATTCTGCCAGCGCCGCCGGTTCAACGGCGAAGGCTGGAAGCGATGGCGCGTCGGCGGCACGGCTTCGCCGACAGGGGACGGGGTCGTCGTTTCGACCGGGGGCGGCGCGAGAATCGTCATCAGACCTCCCGCGCCTCGAAATCGATCCGCGGATCGATCCACATATAGGTGAGGTCGGAGATCAGGTTCACGACGAGCCCGATCAGCGAGAAGATGTACAGCGTCCCGAACACGACCGGGTAGTCGCGGTTGAGCACGCTCTCGAAGGAGAGCAGGCCGAGGCCATCGAGCGAGAAAATGGTTTCGATCAAGAGCGAGCCGGAGAAGAACGCATTGATGAAGGCGCCGGGAAAGCCGGCGATCACGATCAGCATGGCGTTGCGGAAGACGTGGCCGTACAGCACCTGGCGCTCGCTGCAGCCCTTCGCGCGCGCCGTCATGACATATTGCTTGCGGATCTCGTCCAGGAAGGAGTTCTTGGTCAACAGCGTCATGGTCGCGAAGGCGCTCAGCACCATCGAGATCAAGGGCAGCGTCAGGTGCCAGAAATAATCGAGTATCTTCCAGTACCAGGGAAACTGCGACCAGCCGTCGGAGGTGAGGCCGCGCAGCGGGAAGATGTTGAAGAAGGAGCCGCCGGCGAACAGGATGATCAGGAGGATCGCGAACAGGAATCCGGGGATCGCGAAGCCGACGATGATGACCGCCGAGGTCCAGGTGTCGAATTTCGATCCGTCCTTCACCGCCTTGCGGATACCGAGCGGGATCGAGATCAGATAGGTCAGCAGCGTCATCCAGATCCCGAGCGACATCGAGACCGGCAGCTTCTCCTTGACCAGCTGGATCACGCTGATGTCGCGGAAATAGCTTTTGCCGAAATCGAACCGCGCGAAGTTCCAGACCATGAGCGCAAAGCGCTCCGGCGCCGGCTTGTCGAAGCCGAACTGCTTCTCCAGGCTCTTGATGAAATCGGGATCGAGCCCCTGCGCGCCGCGATATTTGGAATTGACCGCGTCCGCCGCGGCGCCGATCTGGCCTTGCCCGCGCGCACCGAAATCGCCACCTCCGCCAGAGATGCGCGAGGTGCCGCCGGTGTCAGCACCGGAGAGCTGCGCGATCACGCGCTCCACCGGCCCGCCCGGCGCGAACTGCACCACAACGAAGGAGACGAAGAGGATCCCGAGCAGGGTCGGAATCATCAGGAGAATGCGGCGGGCGATATACGCGCTCATGACCTATTTCGCCTGCTCGAGCTTGGCGGCCTTGGCGCCGTCGTGCCACCAGATTTCCGGCGCGCCGGTGCCTTGCGCATAGCGTGGCGGCTTGGGCGGATGGCTGAACTCGTCCCAATAGGCAACAGGATGCGTGCTGCGATACCATTGCGGGATCCAGTAACGCCCGGCGCGGAACACGCGGTCGAGCGCGCGGCACGCCGTCGTCAGTTCGCTGCGCGACTGCGCGCCGATCGCCTTCTCGACCAGCGCGTCGATGGCAGGGCTCGCAACGCCGGCAAAATTATAGGATCCCTTGGTGGCAGCGGCCTGCGACGTAAAATACGGGCGCAGGCTGTCGCCGGGTGTCGCCGACATGCTCAGCCGTTCGGTCGTAATTTCGAAATCGAACGCCTCCACGCGCGCGCGGTATTGGACCGCATCGACCAGTCGCGCGGTGGCATCGACCCCGAGCAGGCCGAGGTTCTGGATCAGCGAGGCGTGGTGCGGCAGAAACGACTGCTCGTCGAGCAGAAATTCGATCTTGAAGGGCTCGCCGCTGGGCAAGAAACGCTTGTTGTCCTTGATGACAAGCCCGGCGTCGTTGAGCAATTGTTGCGCCTTGCGCAGCAGCGTCCGGTCCTGCCCCGATCCATCTGACACCGGAGGGACAAACGGCTCGCCGAACACCTCGTCCGGCACCTGACCACGAAACGGCTCCAGGAGCTTCAGCTCGTCCGGCGACGGCGGCCCGCTCGCCACCATGTCCGAATTCTGGAATGGCGAGCTCGTACGCGCGTAAGCGCCGTACATCACGGTCTTGTTGGTCCACTCGAAATCGAAGGCATGGTTGAGCGCCTCCCGAACGCGCGGATCCCTGAACTTGTCGCGCCGCGTATTGATGAACCAACCTTGTCCGCCGGACGGCGTTTCGTCGGGCAAGGTCTCCCGCTTGACGCGGCCGTCCTTCACGGCAGGAAAGTCGTAACGGGTCGCCCAGATGCGGGCGGTGAACTCCTCGCGGTAGAGATAGCTCTTGGCCGTAAAGCCTTCGAAGGCCACGTCACGGTCACGGTAGAATTCGTAGCGCACAATGTCGAAATTGTAGCTGCCGCGATTCACTGGCAGATCGGCGGCCCACCAATCCTTGACACGCTCGAATTCGATGAAGCGGTTGGCTTCGAATTTGCCGACCTTGTACGGCCCCGAGCCGAGCGGGATATCGAGCGTCGTCTCATCAAACGGCCGCGTTGAATAGTAGGCCTTGGAAAAGATCGGCAGCCCCGCGACATAGAGCGGGACGTCACGGGCGCGCTTTTCCGCGAAGCTGACGACGACAGTGGCATCGTCGGCGGCTTCGGCCTTGATCATGTCACGCAGCTGTACGACGATCAGGGGGTGGCCCTTCTCCTTCAGCACATTGATGGAGAACGCAACATCCTGCGCCGTGAGTTTCGAGCCGTCATGAAACCGTGCCTCGGGACGCAGCGTGAAGCGATAGATGAGCTTGTCGGGCGATATCTGCACCGACTTCGCGGCAAACCCATACATCGCATCGGGCTCGTCGTTCGCCCGCGCCATCAGCGTCGCGAAAGTCGTATCCATGCCCTGTGCGCCTTCGCCCTTCAGGATATAGGCGTTCAGGGAATCGAAAGTGAAGAACGACTGGTTATAGCCGCGTACCGAGGGGATCAGCGAGAATGTCCCACCCTTCGGCGCGTCGATGTTCACGTAATCGAAGTGATGGAAGTCTGCCGGGTATTTCAAATCGCCGAAGGCCGACATGCCGTGCGACTCGCCGCTGGCCTCGCTGGCCCGTGCGGGGCGCACAAATGGCGCGGTGAGCGCGCCGACGCCGAGGCCAACACCAAGCCCGAGCACATGCCGGCGCGACGGGGCGGGCAGAGTGATCAACCTCTTCAAGCGCGTTTGCCTATCTTGGCTGCCTTCTCGGCATCCCACCACCATATGTCAGGAAAACTCGCCGCGCCGTATTTCGGCAGCTCCGCGGGACGGCCGAAGCGATCCCAGCGCGCCGTGCGCACCTTCGGGTAATTCCATTGCGGGATCACGTAGTGATTCCACAACAAGACGCGATCGAGCGCGTGCGTGGCCGCAACGAGGTCCTCGCGGCTCTTGGCGAAAACGACGCGATCGATCAATTTGTCAATGGCCGGATTCTTGATGCCAAGGACGTTTTCGGACCCGCTCATGTCCGCCGCCTGTGAGCCCCAATATTCGCGCTGTTCGTTTCCGGGCGACAGTGACTCCGGCCAGGAATAGATGGCGACCATGTCGAAGTCCCGATCCCGCAGGACCCGTTGTTCATACTGGCTGGCATCGACGCTGCGGACACTCACCGAGACGCCAAGGCGCTCCAGCGACGGCTTGTAGAACAGCGCGACCCTCTCAAACGCGGGTTCTGCCCCGATTGTCAGCATCTCGACAGTAAACGGCCGGCCCGTCGTCGCATTCACAAGCTTGCGGTCGCGGATGTCATAGCCGGCTTCCTTGAACAGCCGCTGCGCTTCCAGCAGATTCTTGCGTAGCGCGTCGTTGTTGCCGGCAACGGGATTGGTGTACTCCGTCGTGAAGACCTCGGGCGGAACTTCAGCGCGCACGCTCTCCAGGATTTCCAATTCCTTGCCTTGCGGCAGGCCAGAGGACGCCAATTCCGTCCCGTCGAAGTAGCTGGAAATGCGCTTGTAAACTCCGTAGAAGAGCTGCTTGTTCATCTCCTCGAAGTCGAAGGCGAAGTTCAGAGCCCGCCGCACCCGCGCGTCCTTGAACTGCTCGCGACGAAGGTTGGGCACGAAGGCCTGCATCACCCCGGAGCTGCGGTTCGGAAATTCCTCGAGCACGACCCTCTTGTCCTGCACCGCCGGGAAATCATAGGCCGTTGCCCAGTTCTTCGCCGAGCTCTCGGTGCGCCAATCAGACTGATCGCCTTTGAAGCCTTCGAGCGCGACAAACGCATCGCGTACGTAGTCGTAACGGAACTCATCGAAATTGTGCCGACCGATGTTGACGTTGAGGTCGCGCCCCCAATGGTCCTTGACACGCTCCAGCACAATCGTGCGGGCTGGGACCATCTCCTTGATGCGGTAGGGCCCCGAGCCGAGCGGCGCCTCCAGGGTCGTCTGCGAAATATCGCGCTTCTGACCCTTGCTGTCGGTTCCTTCCCACCAATGCTTGGGCAATATCTGCAGCTCACCGACAATCTGCGGCAACTCGCGATTTCCCGGAGCATCGAAGGTGAACTTCACATCGTGATCGCCAATGGCTTCCGCACCCACCACGTGCCTGTAGTAGGCGCTAAAGCGCGGGTGATACTTCTTGAACGAATCGAGCGAGAAGATCACGTCCGCCGGCGTGACGGGCTGTCCGTCCCACCACTTCGCCTCGGGGCGCAATCGGTAGATGACCCAGGAGAAATCCTCGGGATATTTGACCTGCTCGGCGAGCAGGCCATATTCGGTCGATGGCTCGTCGAGCGAGGCAGTCATCAACCTCTCATAGATCAGATCGACGCCGGCGCCGATTGATCCCTTAACCCCTGATACAACGGGGTTGAAGTTATCGAACGTCCCGAGCGGATTGAGCCGCACTTGGCCCCCCTTCGGCGCATCGGGGTTGACGTAATCATAGCGCTTGAAATCGGCCGGGTATTTGACGTCGCCAAACAGCGAGAGTGCATGCCGCCAGGAAGGCTCGCCCGCCGCCTGCGCCGCTGCCGGCTGGATGATCTCGCAGGCCCCGATGTAACCGAGCGCGGGGGTGACGGCGGCGATGGCGCTGCCTTGCAGAAGCTGTCGGCGGGTAATGGCCAAAATCAACACGTCCCTTCGCTAATTGCGGGCACTTTTAAGCATGATGTTTTTCGGAAAACCGCCACACAGTTTGCGCTAACGCGGCCCTCCGGGTCCGGATCATGCTCATTGGCCGCAATATACGGCAAGGATTCGACCGGTAACGTTGCTTTTTCCTCATCATAGCATGCCTTGATGCGGCGAAAGGTCCCGGCAGCCCAGGTCACAAGCCTGCGAGGCGTTGAAACGAACAACGGCCAGGCTTTGGACCCGGCCGTCGTCGAAACGGAACACGTCGTTGCGAACTGGCTACTTGGAAGCCGTCGGCAGCGGAACCGGGGTGTCCGCGAGCGTATGTAGATAGGCGATCACGTCGGCGCGCTCGCTCTCCTTCGGAATACCGGCGAAGCCCATTGCGGTGCCCGGAATAAAGCCCTTCGGATTGGTCAGGAACTGGTTGAGGTCGTCGTCGGTCCAGGTGCCGCCCTTGGCCTTCATGGCGGCGGTGAAGTTGAAGCCGCGGCCCTCGCCCTTGTGGTCGCCGACGATGCCCCAGAGATTCGGACCGACCCGGTTCGGCTCGCCCTTCGCAAAGGTATGGCAGGCCTGGCACTTCTTGGCCGCCGCTTCACCCTTCTGCACCGAGGCGGTCGCGAGCAGCTTCTCGATCGGCTCTTCCTTCGCGGGTGCGGCTTCCTTGGCGCCGCCGGCGGCCTCTTCCTTGACCGCGATCTCGAAACCGGGCTTGGCCGGCTCGACCGGGGCAAACAGCGCATTGGCGGTAAAGTTCATGACCAGCAGCACAAGGCAGCTGGCCAGGATCGCGCCGAGAATCTTGTTGAGTTCGAAGGAGTCCATGTTGAATTCCGCCCCAAGCCCAAAAGCTGTGATGAGGCCGGCTATAGCGGCCTTTTCTTCAAATCTGAGCCCCGGACCAGCGCGTTGGCACCACCCCTTCCGGGAAACAGCCTCGATCAGATATCGGTTTGCCCGTGCTCTGGCAACCCGTATAAGCGCTCCGGCTCATGTGCCGTCCCCACCCGTTTCAGGCCAATGAGGAGCCCCCGTTTCGGATGCCCGACAGACGTATTTTGGTGCTGATCCCCGCCCGCATGGCCGCAACCCGTCTACCCGGCAAGCCGCTCAAGGATATCGCAGGCGTGCCGATGATCGTGCATGTGCTGCGGCGGGCTGAAGAGGCCCGGATCGGACGCGTGGCGGTTGCAACCGATACAGCGGAGATCGCTGAAGCTGTGAGAGCCCATGGCGGCGAGGCCGTCATGACCCGTCCCGACCACCCCTCCGGCTCGGACCGCGTGTTCGAGGCAGCCTGCAAGCTCGATCCCGATGGCGAAGCCGAGATCGTCGTCAATCTGCAGGGCGATTTCCCGACCATTTCGGTCGAGAACATTCGCGACGTGCTGCCGCCGCTCGAGGATCCCGCGGTCGACATCGCAACCCTTGCCTCGCCCATCCACACCGCGGAGGAGGATTCCGCGCCGAGCGTGGTGAAGGCGGTCGGCAGCCCGCTCGGTGGGCGGCGCATGCGCGCGCTCTATTTCACCCGCGCCACCGCGCCCTATGGCGACGGACCGCGCTACCACCACATCGGCCTCTACGCCTATCGGCGCGCCGCGCTGGAGCGCTTCGTCAAGCTGCCGCCCTCGCCGCTGGAATTGCAGGAGAAGCTCGAGCAGCTGCGGGCGCTGGAGGCGGGCATGCGGATCGACATCACCATTGTCGACACGGTCCCTCGCGGGGTCGATACCCCGGCAGACCTCGAGACCGCCCGCCAGATACTGGCCAAATCCTAGGCTGCTGCTACAAGGCGGATCATGACCCAGAAGCTGAAAATCGCGTTCCAGGGCGAGCCGGGCGCCAATTCCCATATCGCCATTGTCGAGGCCTATCCCGATGCGGAGCCGCTCCCCTGCGCGACCTTCGAGGACGCACTGTCGGCGATTTCCTCCGGGGAAGCCGAGCTCGGCATGATCCCGATCGAGAATTCGGTCGCCGGCCGCGTCGCCGACATCCATCACCTGCTGCCGGCCTCCGGCCTCTACATCATCGGCGAGTGGTTCCTCCCCGTTCATCACCAGCTGATGGCGCCGCGCGGGGCGAAGCTTGCCGACATCAAGGCGGTGGAGAGCCATGTCCACGCGCTCGGCCAGTGCCGGCGCATCATCCGCGAGCGCGGCATCAAGCCGATCGTGTCGGGCGACACGGCGGGAGCCGCCCGCGATATCGCCGAGCGTGGCGACAAGACGACGGCCGCGATCGCCTCGCGGCTTGCGGCCGAGATCTACGGCCTCGACATCCTGATCGAGAACATCGAGGACGAGGCCCACAACACCACGCGCTTCGTGGTGCTGGCGCGCGA
>DATGMP010000087.1:0-3208 GCA_035293565.1 Alphaproteobacteria bacterium
GCCAGCAGGTGCGGCTCGCTCTTTGTCCTTGCAAGTTCTGCAAGATCGTCGTCCGCAAGACGCGGAGATTCGCTCAAAACGGGACCCGCGATCGTGATGTCGTCATTGGCGGCAAGCCGACAAACGACCGACTTCGGAGCAACCGAAAGAGGCGCCAGCTGCGCACTCATCTCCGCCAACGCAATCCGAAAACTGACGTCGGCAATGGCGCGGAGCTCGAGCGTCTTGATCAATCGCTCGAGTACGGAGCCAAAGAGTTCAATCTGGTCCTCATTGAGCGGATTTGCTGAGGACAAAAGCAGATCTGTAACTCGCTTGACGGTGACGCGGGCTCGTTGTGGCGAGGAACAGCTTATCGCCGTCTCTATTTCGTCGGCAATAGAGGTTGCAGTTGCGGGCATCGCTCATCCTGAGCGTTAATCAGCGGTTCTAGCGAAGGCGCAGTTTAGAACGAGCCGCTAAAGTTCTCGTAAACATGTAACTTTGGAGCATCCCAAACGCCCGAGTCGCCGCGCCTGCGGCGGCCGGAATGAGCCCACCTCTTGGGTGACCTCCTCAAGGCCGATCCGATGGACCGACCGGGCAAGCGGGAAGGGCGGTTGCGGGTGAGAGGCAGCGCGAAGCAGATGCTTCCGTGCCTCAAGCTGCTTCGCGCGGACAAAAACGGCGCGGGGGCCCGTGGTTTTCCAATTGAGGTGTCACATTTACCGGATATTTGGTCCGGGCGGAGATCTGATAAACCCTAATTTGCAAAAATGCAGTATTGATTGGATAATACCGTTTTGATTAAATAAGATATTAAGCCATAATGCATAATTAAATGGGATATATTGGTTAGATGTGTGGCATTGTCGGTATTTTGGGACGCGCGCCGGTTGCCGAGCAACTGGTCGGTACACTCAAGCGGCTGGAATATCGCGGCTATGACTCCGCCGGCGTCGCGACGCTGGAGGGCGACCATCTCGAGCGGCGGCGTGCCGAGGGCAAGCTGAAGAACCTCGAGAAGCGGCTGCGCAGCGAGCCGCTGGACGGCCACACCGGCATCGGCCATACCCGCTGGGCCACCCATGGCAAGCCGAACGAGACCAATGCGCATCCGCACGCGACCGAGAACGTCGCCGTGGTGCACAACGGCATCATCGAGAATTTCCGCGAGCTGCGCGCCGAGCTGGAGAGCCAGGGTGCGCAATTTGCCACCGAGACCGACACCGAGGTGGTGGTTCATCTCGTCGAGTCCTACCTGAAGAAAGGCTGTTCGCCGCAGGCCGCGGTGAAGGCGTCGCTGCCGCATCTGCGCGGCGCGTTTGCGCTCGCCTTCCTGTTCAAGGGCCACGACAATCTGATGATCGGTGCCCGCAAGGGCTCGCCGCTCGCGGTCGGCCATGGCGACGGCGAGATGTATCTGGGGTCGGACGCGATTGCGCTCGCGCCCTTCACCGACACCATCACCTATCTCGAGGACGGCGACTGGACCGTGCTCACCCGCGATTCCAGCGTCATCTATGACGCGCAAGGCGCGACCGTGCACCGCGAGGTGCTCAAGTCCGGCGCTTCGTCCCTCCTGATCGACAAGGCCAACTACCGCCATTTCATGGCCAAGGAAATCCACGAGCAGCCGGAAGTGGTCGGACACACGCTCGCGCGCTATGTCGACATGGCCAATGAGCGCGTGGCTCTGCCGAAAGAGCTGCCGTTCGATTTCCGCGACATCCAGTGCATCTCGATCACCGCCTGCGGCACCGCGAGCTATGCCGGCTTTATCGCCAAATACTGGTTCGAGCGGCTGTCGCGCATTCCGGTCGAGCTCGACGTTGCCTCCGAATTCCGTTACCGCGAGGCGCCGCTGCGCAAGGGCGATCTTGCGATCTTCATCTCGCAATCGGGCGAGACCGCCGACACGCTCGCCGCGCTCCGCTACGCCAAGTCGCAGGGGCTGCACACGCTCTCCGTCGTCAACGTGCTGACCTCGACGATCGCGCGCGAAAGCGAGGTCGTGATGCAGACCCTGGCCGGACCCGAGATCGGCGTTGCCTCGACCAAGGCCTTCACCTGCCAGCTGATGGTGCTGGCCGCGCTTGCGGTTGCGGCTGGGACGGCGCGCGGCGAATTGTGCGGCAGCGACGAAACCAAACTCGTGCAGGGCCTGATCGAGATTCCCGGCCTGATTTCCGCGGCACTCGCGACCGAGCCGCAGATCGAGAAGCTCGCGCGCGACATCGCCAAATGCCGCGACGTGCTCTATCTCGGCCGCGGCACCTCCTATCCGCTGGCTTTGGAGGGCGCGCTGAAGCTGAAGGAAATCTCCTACATCCACGCCGAGGGCTATGCCGCGGGCGAGCTCAAGCATGGCCCGATCGCGCTGATCGACGAGACCATGCCGGTGGTGGTGATCGCGCCCCACGACCGCGTGTTCGAGAAGACGGTGTCGAACATGCAGGAGGTCGCCGCCCGCGGCGGCAATATCATCCTGATGACCGATGCGAAGGGCGCCGCCGAGGCCACCGTGGATTCCCTGCTGACCATCGTGTTGCCCGACATGGCCGCGATGTTCTCGCCCATGGTTTACGCCATCCCCGTGCAGCTCCTGGCCTATCACACCGCCGTGGTGATGGGGACGGACGTGGATCAGCCGCGCAATCTCGCGAAATCGGTGACGGTCGAGTAGGCCGGATGCAATCTCGTTGAACCTCGTCCTTCGCCCGGATTCTGTACTCGCTTGGCCCAGGCAAGTTGCGAGAACCATCGTTCTATTGTTGCAACAGGGCCTTCGCTGCAGGCCTGCTCGGGACGTCCATTGGTTTGCAATCTCAAGACCAGTCTCGAGCCCGGCCGAAGTCCGATCGATGCCTCAGCCAACCCAAAGCTGGCAGCTTCAGATCAACGCGGCCGGCGCGCATCAAGCTTAACGATGGGCTTACGTTGCGTGGTCGGGGCGACCGGCTATGTTACGGCCGGCCTAAACATTTCATCCGGGAAGCGCCAGCGGCAACGATCCGTTCAGCGCGTCTCGCTCCGACTGATATTGGATTGGATTGGCGCTTGGGTTGATAGGCTTTGGGCAGCTGGCGCTCATTGACAGGAGAGCTTCTATGACGACGACGGCAGATGCCCGGACAGCAATTGGGAAGCGCTCGCAAATCAATTCAATCGTGTTTGCAAGCTGTCTCGGAACGACGATCGAGTGGTATGATTTTCTGATTTATGCAAC
>DATGMP010000088.1:0-16226 GCA_035293565.1 Alphaproteobacteria bacterium
CCAGCGGGAGTGTCAGGAACCCCGGAGCCCGGCGGCGAAAGGATGCGGACGGCGTTTGCGGCATGGTAGGAATCTGTTCCGACTCGCAGTTGACAACAAAAGTGTGAATCTATCGTGAGTGGTCTGTTATGACGAAGATTATGACCTCCATCAATTTCTTTATGGTTACCGCGGCGGCGCTCTGGGCGGCTGCCGCGTCGGCCGGCCCGGTGGCTGCGGTGGGCGAGGTTCAGACCTACCGAACCGTTTACGAGGACTCGCTGCTCGACCTCGCGCGGAAGTACGACGTCGGCTATGTCGAGATGATCGCCGCGAATCCGGTGCTGGATCCCTGGGTACCGGGCGCCGGCAAGGAGATCACCCTTCCGACGATGCATCTTCTGCCCAACGCGCCGCATGAGGGCATCGTCGTCAACATCGCCGAGATGCGCCTCTATTACTACCCGCACAAGGACGCGGTTCCGGAGACTTATCCGATCGGGATCGGCGAAGCGGGGAGCGAGACTCCGAGTGGAACGACGCGCGTGACGCGCAAGGAGCCCAATCCGACCTGGTACCGCACCAAGAGCGAAATCGCGGCTAAGCCCTGGGCGCCCAAGATCGTGCCGCCGGGGCCCGACAATCCGCTCGGCGCTTACGCGCTCCATCTCGGTTGGCCGTCCTATCTCATCCACGGAACCGATGATTGGCGCGGGGTCGGGCGGCGGGACAGCCGAGGCTGCATCCGAATGTATCCGGAGGATATCGAGCGGCTGTTTCGCGAGGTATCGGTCGGGACCAAGGTCACGATGGTCAACCAACCGGTCAAATTCGCCTGGATCGACGGTCAGCTCTATATCGAGGTCCACCCCACGCCCAAGCAGGCGGATCAGCTCGAGATGGAGAATACCGACGATTTTGAGGATCCGGTCGGGCTCTCTAAAACGATATTGGCCGCCGCCGGGGACGCCGCAGACCGTTTGGACTGGGAGGCGATTCGGCGCGCGGCCAAGGATCGTAACGGCATTCCGATCGCGATCACCCGCTGATCGGAGAAGTTGCGGGCTCCGCGAGCGGAACCCGCCCCGTCATTATTTGTTGCGCATGCCCCGGCCAGTGGCGCGGGTGTGGGTGGCGCTGGCCTGCTCGGCGGCGGCCTCGGCGGCCTTGGCGGAGTCGGCAGCCTGCTGAGCAGCGCGGGCAGCGGCGTCGGCAGCGGCCTTGGCGTCCTCGACGTCCTTGCTCATCTTGTCCATCGTCGCCTTGTCGGCCGATTGCGTGCAAGCCGGAACAACGGCAGTCGCGGCGATCAGGATCGCGGCGGCACCGATTTTGTGCAGGATCGTGTTCATTTTGTCCTCTTCTACAATTCCAGGGCGGGCTTCATCGAGCCGTCGTCGGTCTATATAGCAACCCTATGGGACTGTAAATCCGCAGAAGGCGAAAAAGGTCCCCGGATTCCGCGCTTTTCCGCGCGTTTTGTCGCGATCTTCATATTGAATTGCGGAAAATTGCTGGACGACTCGGAGGCCATGAAACACCCCAACACCGGATCGCTGTGGATCGTTCCCAAAGGCTTGAAAATATGTCGCGGCCCGGTCGAAAGGTCGCGCCCCGACGGTCTCAACGGTTGCGACTCGCGGACGACCGGAACGCCTCAGCGTAAATGTCGGGTTTGAAGCCCACGACCAGCTTGCCGTCCACGTCCAGCACCGGCCGTTTGATCATCGAGGGCTGGGCCAGCATCAGCCGGACCGCCTTGCCCTGGTCGAGATCGGTCTTGTCCTTCTCGGGCAGGCCCCGGAAGGTCGTTCCGGCGCGGTTGAGCAGCGTCTCCCAACCGACTTGCCGGGACCATCCCTCCAACACGTTTCGCGCGATTCCCTGGGTCTTGTAGTCATGAAAGGCGTAGGGGACGCCGTGCTCCTCCAGCCAGGCTCGGGCCTTCTTCATCGTGTCGCAAGCCTTGATCCCGTGAATCGTCACCGATTTGGGCATCTGTTGCTCCTATGAGCCGAGCTTCCGCAGAGTGAGCGGGTCGCGCTCGCCAGCATAATATTTGGCGAGCGCCGCCTCGAACAGCGGCTCGTTTGGATCGGCGGCGGCGAAGAGCGTCAAGCTGGACCGGAATTTCAGATCATCGGGCGAGCCGAAGATCGCATGGGCCGACGATCCCGCAATCCCGTTGACGGCTGCGACGCATTCCCGAAGCCGCGAGCCGAGCAGGGGATGAGCCAGATAGGCGCGGGCTTCGTCGAGAGACGCGATCGCATAGAAGCGCGAGGTCGGGCTTGCGCCCAGCCCTTCGATCTGCGGAAAGATGAACCAGATCCAATGGCCGGTCTTGCGGCCGCGGCGCAGCTCCGTCAGCGCTTGCGCGTAGCTGCTCTCCTGGGCGTCGATGAAGCGGCCGAGCTTGTAGGGATCGTCGCCGCTATCCTTGCTCAAGCCGCGCTTTTCGTCTTGCCCCACACTTCTTGCGCTTTCTCGAAGACGCCCTGGTCGAAGGAATATTCGATCGTGTTCCCGTCGGGATCTTTGATAAAGCAGATATAGCCGATGTGTTTCGGCATCTGCATCGGGCCGAGCGCCAGGCAGCCCGCCTCCTTGGCCTTGGCCGCGATCTCGTCGACCGCCTCCTTGGTCGGCGCCTCAATTCCGATATGGGCGAACGGCCCCATGGGCGGATGAACCGCCGGCGCGAAGGGGTCGTGTCCCTCGAAGAACTCGCCGGCCACGAGGATGAAAGGCGATGCGCCGTCCTCGGGCGGTGCCGCGAGCCAAGCGTTCCGGCCCACCTCGTCCTGGTGCCGCGCAATCACCCTGAGGTGGGTGAATTTCTCGTACCAAGCCACCGTGGCGTCGACGTTTTTCACCGGGAGCGCAATATGCGTCCAGGTGCGCTTCTTCGGCCTGATCGCGTGTTGAGTCTCGGTCGCCATAAAAGCCGCTCCTCCCTAGAGCTGATCATCCGAAGGTTACCACCCGGCGCGGCCGGCCTCTTGCCTGTGGAGACACGAGAATTTTGCTTGGCGACGCCCGCCCCTCGGGGTCAGACGACCGGCCAGGTCGAGCGGTATGGGAGACCCGTGCGCGCGACTACCGCCCGTCCGGCCTGCTTGCCGTCGGCAACCAGCTTGGCTTCGTCCAACAGCGTCGCCCGGCCGGCCTCGAGCACGCGCACCCCGTCGATCCAGACGCTGTGCACGCCGGACGGCGGCGCATCCATGGTGAGCTGTCCGACCGGATCGAAGACGGGGCCCCATTCCGGCAGGTCTGTATCGTGCAGCACGAAATCGGCCTTCTTCCCGACCTCGATCGATCCGATCAGGTTCGACAGCCCCATGGCCTCGGCGGCGCCGATCGTCATCATCTCCAGGATGCTCTCGGCGGGAAACAGATCCTGGTCCTCCCGCGCGTCGCGAAGCCAGCTCGCCGTCAAGCGGCCAGAGGACAGGATGTCGGTGGCGACGCCGTCGGTCCCGACCAGCAGATGGACGCCCCGCGCGACCATCTCGGGGAAAAGGCCCTTGCGCGACACGCCCATACCGCCCTGCAGCGCCGCGTGCGGGCAGTGGATCGCGCTGGCGCCGGACTGCACGAGCACATCGAGCTCGCTCCGGTCCATGTCGGCCAGATGGGTCAGCATCACGCGCTCGCCCATGGCGCCGATATCGGCCAGATGCTCGAGCGGGCGGCGATTGTATTTGGCGCGGAACCAGTCGGGGTCGGAGGCGCGCGGGCTCATATGGGCCGATAGGCGGATACCGTGCTGATCGGCCAGCCCCTTTGCTGCCAGCCACACATCATCAGAATTGGTCGAATGGCCCACCAGCAGCGGCCAGCAGGCGAGCCGCTTGTCGGCGCTCCTCTCCGGATAGCGCTCGACTTCCGATTCGAGAATCCTGATCGCCGCCGCCGACACCTTCGCCTGATCGAGCGACGGGTCGAAGGCGCGGCCCTCGACCCATTCGCCGACACGGCCGCGAATGCCTGTTCCTTCGAGCCCCTCCATCACGGCATCGAGCTGCCGGACCGTGCCGGCCTCGAGGAAGGTCGTGGTGCCGTAGCGGATCATCGCGAGCGTCGATAGCTGGGCCGACAGTCGTTCGTCCTCCGCGCTCTGCGCGTGGTAGATCGGAATGACCCATTTCTGCAGCCGTTCGGTCCAGCTCGTCTCCGGCGTGCCGCGCGGGAAGCCGCGAGTCAGCGGATCGCCGGTAATGTGGATATGACCGTCGATGAAGCCGGGGGTGACGACGAACCGACTGCCGTCCAGCGTCTCCTTCGCCCTCACCGTCCGGGCGAGGGCGTCCGCCTTGCCGACGGCGACGATCCGGTCGCCGGCGACGGCAAGCGCCCCATCCAGGATGATCTGGCGCCCGCCATTCATCGTGATGATCGTCGCGCCCGAGATCAGCAGGTCGGCGGCAATGGAATGGTCGGTCATGGGCGGGACTTCCGGCGGAGGTCGTGGGACACGCTCAGCTTTTACTCCCGACGGCGGCCGGCGGTCTTGATTTTAGGCGCATCAGGCCGGGACGATCTTGCTCCGCGTCATCAGCCCATAGGCGAGCGCGCAGGCGAAGGCGATTGCGCCGGCCAGCACGAAAGCTGACAGAAGCGAGCCCGTGACCTGAAGAATCACGCCGCTGATGAAGGGCGCCAGCGTGCCGCCGAGCGAGCCGCCGACATTCTGCACCGCTTCCAAGGTCGCGACGGTATTGGGCGGCGTCACGACCGCGGCCAGCGCCCAGCCGCTGCTCGACGAGACGTTGGCGGCGAACAGCCCCACCGCCATCAACGCGATCGCGACCGAGGCGCTGTCCGCATAGGCTCCGGCGATTGTGAAGGCGCCGGCGCCGACCAGGCCCCAGATGATCGGAATCCGGCAGGCGGCCGCGGCATCCATGCCCAGCCGCCCGAGGAAGTGCGGGATCACGCCGCCGGCCACCGCGCCGACAAATCCTGCCGCCAGCGGCACCGCGGACCAGATCCCGGCATCGGCGATCGTCTGGTGGCGCTCGGTCTCCAAATAGCCGGGCAGCCAGGTGGCGTAGAGCCAGGAGACGTAGACCACACCGAAAAAGCCGAGGAACATCCCCCAGGTCGTGCGGAAGCGGAGCAGCCACAGCACCTGCCTGAATCCGATATGCAGGGCCGCCGCGCTGTCGTGGCGACGGATTCCGGCAATATCGGCGGCCGGTACATCGGCGTGCTCGGGATTGCGGTAAAGCAGCGTCCACAGGATCGCGACGACGAACCCCGCCAGACCTGCGATGAGAAACATCACGCGCCAGCCGAAGGTGAGCATCAGCCAGGTAAGGAGCGGCGGAGCCAGCGCCGGCGCCAGGGCGGAGGAGGCGTTGAAGATTCCAATGGGCAACGCGCGGTCCTTCAGCGGATACCAGTCCGCGCAGACCCGCGTTCCGCCGATATACATCGGCGATTCTCCGAGCCCAAGCGCCACGCGCGCGGTGATGAATTGCCCGAACGATCTGACAACACCGGCGCCCAGCTGCGCCACCGACCACAGCACCATGCCCGCGCCCAGCGCCAGCCTCGGCCCGAAGCGATCGACCAGCGCACCCGCCGGGATCTGCGCCAGTCCATAGGCCCACGCGAAGGCTGAAAGCAGCACCCCCATCTCGCCAAAGGAGAGCCCGAGCTCGTTCCGAATCTCCGGATTGCCCACCGCCACGGCCGCGCGGTCGAAATAGTTCACCGTGCCGGCGGCGACCAGCAAGGCCACTGCAATCGTGCGCAAGCGCCGTGTGCGCGGAGAGGCGACGAAGCCCAAAGGCGGGGATTCATCCAGGATGGTCGAAAGATCCATGCCCCAACCTCCAACGGCCGAGCGGCACATGCAAGGTTCGGCCGCGCAAGCTGTCGACCAAACGGAA
Source organism: Alphaproteobacteria bacterium (assembly GCA_035293565.1). Taxonomy (GTDB): domain Bacteria; phylum Pseudomonadota; class Alphaproteobacteria; order BOG-932; family Roseiterribacteraceae; genus DATGMP01. The sequence goes on from DATGMP010000088.1 coordinate 5,883, forward strand.
TTCGCGCACGGTCCATCGAATGGGGTCGACAGGTCGTTCCGCGACAATGGACTGATCGTAGAGCAACGTCACATGCGGCACGAACGCGGATGTTCGGCTCCGAAAAAGGCCAATATCCGCCAAGACCGTGCTGAGACTTTTCCGGAGGTTGGTCAATTCGGCCTTGCCTTCACCGCAAGTCAGGACGGTCGGCCGTTTCGCAGTTACATTGCTTCCCGCCTTGCCGAACGTCACGACGCGATCGAGCGAGACGTCGAACGCCGGGATGGCCACCGTCGATGCTACGTCGGACACCAGCCGCACCAGCCTATGTGGCACGCGCGGAAATTCGCCGAAGCCCACCAGCGAAACATGAAGCCGCTTCGCCGCGATCGGTCTACCCATCAGGCGATGTTCCCGACAAAGAGCTTGCGCGAGCGCATGGGCGCGCGCCGCAGCGTCGTTCTCGAGGAAGACCGCAAAGAAAATCGCGTGCTTCACGTCCGGCTGACGGCCGTCAGTCGGTGCTTTCGGCTTCTGCGGTTCGAATCCCGGAAGCGGCGGCTGTTCAAACATGGGGACCGACGAGCTTCGAGTCCTCCTCCCCTCGCGGGATGAGCGAGAGAAGGGGGCCCGATACCGGAAGGCATGCGCTGACGATATGAGCTTCGTGTCCTTCGCCCCACTTCAGTGGGAGAGGGAGGGAGGGGGATTTAAGGCGGATCGTGCCCGTTCGCATAAGCCGGGGCCGATGGCGAACCGCCGAGTGCCGTAGCAAGCGCACCGGGGAAAGGCGGATCGGTGCCATCGTCGGCGGCGTCATCCGCCGGGGCGCTGTCGCCCGGCTTCTCATCCGGCCATATCGAGAGGTCGGGATCGCGGATGCGCAGCTCGGTGCAGATTCGGGCGACGATCTCGTGCTGAGACAGGCCCGCGAAATCGGGATCCGCGTCGTCCAGAACCTCTCGGAAAATATCGTCCATGAGGTCGGCCAGATGGTCGCGATCGATGTCGGGTACGCGACCCGAGACGAGCGCGCTTACCTCGCGGCGGACCTGTCGCTCCGTCCTCGCGCGACGCTCGGATGAGCGCCTTTGACGGGCCTCGGCTCGTTTGCTCTCGCGCACGCCCATGATCTGCTGCTCCATGGCCATCATCTGGAGCACGGAGCGGGAGAGGCGGGTGAAGGCGAGCACGGGATCGATATCACCCAATCCGGGGAATCCGCCGTCGAAGGCCAAGGCTTGAGCTTTGCGGTTCAGCGCATTGGCCATATCCATGGCGATGCCGCGCATGCGGCCCAGCATGAAGAGTTGCGCCGTTCGAAGCGCATCGGCCTCGGCGGCGGCGAGCTCGACATTCTCGTCGTCGAGCATGCCCTCGCGACGATAGTCGCTCTCCTGCCCGAGCCTACTGCTCGGTATGTCGTTGCGGTCCGCCATCGAGAACAAAGATGGAACATCGGCAACCGGAAGTCAAGGGTCGCATTCGCGTTTTTACCGGCATTTTGCGGCGGCGATGGCTCGAGACTATCCAGTGAAAATTTCGCTTGGCAGGCGATGCGCTCAAAGCAAAATAGCCCGTTTTTACGGACCGTAGTCTCCAACCCGTTTCATATTTCAATCCCTTAACGGCTCAAAATTGCCGCCCGCATCCTGGCGGAGCACGCCACGCGCGAGATCCAAGTCGGCTCATCGGGCTTCGGCCGTCATGCCCTTCCAGCCCGATACGCCGTCGGATGTTCCGGCCTGATTGTAGAAGATCGCTTCGATCTCTTTGATCAGACCGTGCTCCACGCGGAATCGTTCAGCCAAATGCACCGTGACGGGTCCAGTTTGACTGAGCTTTCCGCCCTCCGAAAGCATTGCTTGCGGCTTGCTGATCTCCAGCCTCAGCAGCGTGAAGTAGATAACCTGCCTATTGCGCTCGTCGACAAAAAAACGCGTATCCGCGTAACCCAGCATCGCGGGCATCCGGCCGAGCGCGGCGCGAAGCGTCTCTTCTCCCTGCCCCGTGTCGCGTCCCTGCTCGGTACGCCGCACGTCCGGCGCGAAGAGGACATGCGATCCATCGTGATGAACGACACCTTCCAGATAGGATTGAGCCGCCGCGATCATGCAGTCCCGCGAATCGCCGGTGCAGCTTGGCTTTACCTGCTGAGCGTGAGCAGAAGTCGATAGGCTGAAAATCAAGCCGAGCATAGAGGCAGCGCGAATCATTCAAATCGCTCCCCATTCTTTACCGGACGGCCTGACTACTACTGTGTCAGTACGCTTGACGTTACATATGACACATCATACAGTTTTTCGATACGGGCGTCGATAGAGCACGTGAGCGCCCCTGGCCAATCGTCCCGGAAAGCACGAAGCCAGGAGACCGAACGGGGGGGGATTTTCCAAATGACTCCTAGAACTCTATCCGGATTGTTGGTGTGCGCCGGTTTGACCGGATTGATGCTTCCGGACGAGGTGAGCGCGCAGACCGCCGGCGAGGCGACGGCCACGAGCGGCAGCGCGATGGAAGAGATCATCGTCACCGCCCGCCGCCGGGAAGAAAGGCTCCAATCGGTTCCGCTCGCCATCACCGCTTATACCGGGGCGGCTCTCGAGCAGCACGAAATCCGGACCTCGGAAGAATTTTCGCACATCGTTCCGTCGCTTTCGATCAACGGCCCGTTCGGCAACGGCAACGTGACCAATCTGCGGCTGCGCGGACTTCCTGGCGTCGCGACATATTTTGCCGAGGTGCCAACCTTTCTCAGCACCAATGAGGCGACGTCGCTCAACGGGAACGCCTTGTTCGTCGACATGGAGAATGTGGAAGTCCTGAAAGGGCCCCAGGGCGTTTCCTTCGGCTTGAACACCACTGGCGGCGCGATCCTGTTTGAGCCGAAGCGGCCGACCGATGCCTTCGAGGGGTACGCCAAGCTGACCTTGGGCGACTATGGCCGTCATGAGCTCGAGGCCGCCGTCAACATCCCGGTTGTCGAGGACAAGGTTCTGGTCAGGCTCGATTTCGACCGCAACGAGCGCGACGGGTACACGCGCGACCTGTCGAGCGGCGCCGAGTATTCGAATCTCGATTATTGGTACGTACGAGGTTCGGTCATCCTGAGGCCGACCGACGATTTCGAGAATTATACGGTCGCCGATTACTATTTCTCACAGGACAACGGGCCGGGCGTGATACTGACGCACGTCAATCCGCGGATCGCCGGCTTCATCATACCGCAGATCAACAAGGATTTGGTCCTGCAGCAAGCGTTGGGCGTGCGCGAGACGCTCGGAACCGACCCAGGGCTCAATCCCGTGGATCGCGTTCAGACCTGGCGCATCATCGATATCGCGCGTTGGGACGTGACGGACAATCTGGCGATCAAGAACATCGCCTCTTACTCGCGGGCACAGGAGCTTCAACGGATCGATCTCGACGGTAGCCCGGTCAATGCGATCAACGTCATCGGCGGTCCCACCTGGGGAACCTTCAATCCCGATCCCAACACGGAAGCTTACACGGAGGAATTCCAACTTTCGGGAAAGGTTCTGGACGAGAAGCTGACCTGGGTAGGCGGCGGATTTCTATCCTTTGTGCACGATGCCGGTCCTTCCGAGACGACGACGATCGTCTTCAACGGCATCAGCAACACCTCTTCATTCCTGCCGACCGATCATGGGAGTGCCGGACGGACCCAGGGCGTCTACGCGCAGGGCATTTACGATTTTTCCGGCTTGTCCGACGTGCTCGACGGCCTGAAATTCACGCTCGGGTATCGATACACCTGGGATTGGCGTACGGCGCTGACGACGCAGCGCAACCCGAAAGGCGTTTGCACGACCCTCGGCGCCGACGCGAATTGCGTGTTCGTGACCGATGGCGGCTGGCACGCGTACGGTTGGACGCTCGGCCTCGATTACCAGATCGTTCCGGGCACGCTGGTCTATGTTCGCGCGAGCCGCGGCTATACCAGCGGCGGCTTCAATGGCGTAGCGCCGCCCCAGTTTCGTCTCTACCAGCCTGAATACGACAAGGATGTGGAGGTCGGTCTGAAATCCGACTTCGACATCGCCGGCGTCAAGCTGCGCACCAACGGCGATCTGTACCATGTGTGGTACACAAATATTCAGCGCTCGGTGAATGCTTCCTTCACCAATGCATCCGGTGTCGTCCAGATCGGCAGCTTCACGACCAATGCCGCCGCCGCGCAAATCGACGGCGTCGAGTTCGAAGGCACCGTCGTACCCATCAAAGACGTCGAGATCACAGCTGGATATTCCTGGATCCATGCCAAGTATGACAAATTCACCTCGATCAATCCGGCCAATCTGCAACCGCTCGATTTGAGCGGGCTGGCCTTCACCAATTTCCCTCAGACTCAGTTCGATCTCACCGGGCGCTATCATTTGCCGATCGATCCGTCCTACGGCGATCTCAGCATAGCCGCGACCTATTCCTACCAAAGCAGCGTCACGTTCGGCCTCGTGCCAAACGATGTGGGCGCATTCGAGCCAGCCTACGACAATCTCGATCTCCGGATCGACTGGACGAATATCATGGGGCGTCCGTTCGATCTCTCCTTCTTCATGACGAATGCGCTCGACAACGTGCATCGCCTCGGATCCTTCACGGTCTACACCAGCGTCGGAACGGTCGGCGATATTTACAATGAGCCGCGGATGTGGGGCTTCGAACTCAAGTACCGGTTCGGACCGGGACTCGATCCAGGGCTGGGCTTTTGACCGGCCGAGCATTGCTGAGGCCCGCCCTTCTGGCGGGAATTGCAGCCGCCGCGCCTACTTTCGGCCAGGCGCCGACGAGCCGCTATGACGACCCCCAGACTTGCTCCCGGCTGCTTGCGAGCGGCGAGGGGGCGTCGCTGCCGACCGCCGCTCACCGACTCTGCGTGATCGCAATCGCCAGCACCTACATCGACGCCGAGGAGAACAGCATCCCGCCGGAGCGCCAGCTCCTCGCCGACGACGTCTCGCGACACATGGTCGGCAAGCAAGCCGACTTTAAAGCCGGAAACGCGCGCAAGATCATCGCGGACAATTCGCACGCGGTGATCGGAGCCATCAAGAATCGGCAATGGGTGGTGGACGGGAATCAGGCCTGGATTCTCTATGACGGCTATCTCAAATCGGATCCGAGCAAGCCCGGCTTCAATGTTGCCGAGCGCTTGACGATCGAGCACGGCTTGATCAAGGAAATCCTTGTTGCTGCCGTCGCGCGGCCGCAATGAACCCGATCCATCGCCTTTCGGCGGCTATCATCACGTTGTGCGCCTTGTTGCTTGCGGGCTGCAGCTCGGGCAGCGAGGCGATCGGAGCGCGGCCGCCGCAATGGCCGTTTGTCGGCGGGAGCGTACGCAACACACGGAATGCGGCCGGCGAGTCGGCGATTACTCCGGCGAGTGTCGGGCGTCTCCATCTCCTTTGGATGGCGTCGCTCGACGGCAGTGCTGCCTCTAACGCCGTCTCGGACGGCAACGATCTATTCATTTCGTCGAGCGGAGGACATCTTTACCGCATCGCGCGCAAAGACGGGCATGTGATCTGGGATGTCACCCTCGAGAAAGCGGCGGGCTTGCCCGGCGCAGCCTCGAAGGGAGTCGCGCTCGCCGACCATGCGGTCGTGTTTGGACTTCAGAACAAGCCTGTCGTCGCGGCGGTCGACAAGGATACGGGGGCCTTGCTGTGGAAGGCGGTCGTGGACGACAATCCGATGACCACCGTCTCGCAGCCGCCGATCGTCGTTGACGGCCGAATCTTCGTCGGCATCTCGGGCGTCGCTGAAGAAGCCGCGGCAACCAGCCCAAGCTACAAATGCTGCAGCTTTCGCGGGGCGGTCGTCGCTCTCGACCTATCGAACGGAAAACTTCTCTGGAAGACCTATGATCTGCCCCAGGGATTCGCCGGCGGCTCAATCTGGTCGCGCACGCCGGCCTTCGATGCCGGACGCAATATGCTCTACATAACCACCGGCAACATCTATCGGGCGCCGCCTCAGGTGCAGGATTGCGTCGACAAGCACCGCTACGATCTGGCGGCTCTCGACTCCTGCTATCCCGCCGGCGTTTGGAACGATTCGATTTTGGCGCTCGATCCGAGAACGGGCACGGTCAAATGGGGATTCCGCGCCGACAATGCAGACATTTTTACCGGCGCATGTCAGGTCCCGGAAATGGGAGCCAAGAATTGCGGCGGCGGTCTCGATTTCGATTTCGGCAACGGCGCGATGCTGTGGCGAGCGGGCGGCCGCGATCTCGTCGGCGCCGGCGAGAAGTCGGGGATGTTCTGGGCGCTCGACGCCGACACAGGGAAAGTAGTCTGGCAGCGCTGGTTGGGCCCCGGTGGCGAGAATGGCGGGCTCCAGCAGGGATCCGCGACGGATGGCAAGCGCGTTTACACCGCGCTCTCGGATTCCAAGCAAGTCAATCACGATCCGCTGCCCTATACCTTGCCCTCGGGACAGACGATCAATTATGGGTCGTTCGCTGCGCTGGACGCCGCCAACGGCGACATCATTTGGCAGCTCGCCGACCCGGCCGCAATCGATTCGCCGCCCACGCCCAACACCTGTCGGCTGCGCAGCCCGCGAGCGGATTGCATCGGACCGTATCCGAAGGCGCCTGTCAGCGTCGCCGACGGCGTGATGTTCGGCTGCTCGACGACCCATGATGGCCCGTTCTTCGCTTTCGATGCCGCCACCGGGAAGCTGCTTTGGCAATACAAATCCGGCGCCAGCTGCAATACGGGTCCGGTGATTCTGGAAGGCTCGGTCTACTGGGCCTCGGGGACGAAGCTTTATGCGTTCGCGCTGGGCGGGCCGTAGCCGATGCGGTCGATTGTCGTCCTGACGATTTTTTGGCTCCTGGCCCTCGTAACACCCTCAATCGGAGCCGCTACGCCGCCGACGGTCACAGGGCCGATCACGGGCGGCACGCAGGGCCGTCCGTTCACGGCCGCCTTGGTCGATCTCGCGAAATTCGGGTATGTCGAGGAGGAGTACTTCATCGCCGGCATGGCGGCCCGTTATGGCGTCAAACCCGGCGGCGTGCTTGCCGCCGACGGGAGGTGGGATGTCGTCGCCGAAGATCGCGAGCCCTACAAGACACGGTTTCTGGTTCGCCGCCCATCGGATCGCAAGCGGTTCAACGGCACGGTCGTCGTCGAATGGATGCAGTCGTCTGCCGGCTTCGACAAGGACGTGAATTGGAATTGGCAGAAGGCGGAGTTCCTACGGGATGGCTATGTGTGGATCGGCGTGTCGGCGCAGCGCGAAGGGGTCGATGGTTCGCCGCCGAAGCCGGGCAGCCCGTTCGTCGACCTCGTGCGTTGGGATCCGGAGCGCTACGGCTCGCTCCACATTCCAAGCGAGTCGTTGTCGTACGATATCTATGCGCAGGTCGCCAAGGCGGTCGCGTCTCCGCAAGCGCGAACCGGTGTCGATCCCCTTGACGGTCTGGCCGTGAAGAAGGTTCTTGCGATCGGCGATACTTTCGCGGCCGACCACCTCGTGGTGGTCTATGATGCGCTGCAGCCGATCGCGCATCCGTTCGACGGCTACTTCATCGGCTGGCGGCATATTCCCGGCGCCGCACCGCTCGCCGATAGCGTACCGATGCCGGCCGTCGTGAAGCTGCGGACGGACCTCGACGCGCCGGTCTTTGTCGTGAATACGGGGGCGGAGGCCCTGCCGCACTATCCGGCGCGCCAACCCGATGGAAGAACCTATCGGCTGTGGGAGATCGCGGGCAGCGCACACACCAACGCCTATTGGATCGCGCAAATGTATGCGATCAATAAACGCGACTTCGGAATGCCGATACCGCATTGCGACCGTCCCTTCAATACGGTGCCGAACCAGTACGTCATGAACGCCGCGATTCATGCGCTTGCGCGTTGGGCCAAAGGCGGACCGTCACCGCCATCGGCGCCACCCATCGCGATTTCAGGAACGCCGCCCGCAGTGCAACGCGATAGATTCGGCAATAGCGCAGGCGGCGTTCGTCTGCCGGAGGTCGAAGTTCCGATTGCCCGCTACGAAATCGGCGGCGATCGATCTTGCCCGGGCGGATCCGGATTCACGGATCCCTTGCCCGCGGACGAACTCGAAAAGCTTTATCCGACGCACGAGGTCTATGAGGAAAAATATGCCGCCGCCGCAAAGCGTGCGGAACAGGCAGGGTTTCTGTTACCGGCCGATGCGGTCGAAGGCATCGCGACCGCTCACAGCGCCCATATTCCACGATAGCCGGCCTAGCTTGCGAGGCGCGCCTGCGATCGGGACCGCGCGGCGACATCTTCGACGAAGCGGCGGAATTCACGGACCATTACCCTCACGCCGACTTTACGGTCGATGCTCTCCCGTACCGCGACCGCATAGAAGAACTGGTCGAATTGCAGCATCAGCAACTGCGCGCGAATGCGAATCTCGGCTTGGGCTGGCGCATTCGAGGCGGCCATTCGAAAGGCCCGGATTTTCCGGCCATAAAGCTTGATCAACTGTCGATGCGTATCTTCCGTCGCCGAATCGGAGGTCGGCTCGATCGCCTCGACTTCGCGCATCGTGCGAACCAAGCTGCGATTTGCGACGAGATGGTCGATGATCGCATTCGCCCAGTCCGCAATCTGCCGATCGTTGGGATTTTCATAGGCCGCGAGCCGCTCGTGAATGGCCTGCGCCGGGACCATTGCTTCACGAAACAAAGCCTCGGCGATCGCCAATCGGCTGCTGAAGTGACGGTAGAACGTCGTGCGGCTGACGCCGGCATTGCTCACGATGTCGTCGACCGTAGTCGCCGCATAGGATGACTCGGTGAACAGCCGGTTCGCCGCCTTCAGTAATTCCTGTCGGGTATTGTCCTTTTGCGCCTGCTGAAGGCGCGTGCGTCCCGGCGGTCGCCGCCGGAAAGGCTTTTGTCCGGTCGCCCCGGCCGCCTTGCGTGTCGATTGCATCACGAATGCCATCCAAAAAGCTTCGGTCGTCCATACCCCATCTTGCTGGATCGAGCCAGCGCTAAGCATGACCAACACCGCTCGAGTGTACGGATGACGCGACATTCATGCCATCATACACGCATGTTGTCGTGAGCGCGGGGCAGTGGCATCTGCACGTCTTCGACAAGTATCTCGGTCGTTGGCCGCTCCATCATCTCTGCATGACACGGAAAGAGCCGCGGTCTATTAGGCTCCGGGGTGCGTCGTTCGGGATCCAGTCCCCGGCACAGCGATTGCATGGATGGCCGATTTATGCCCAGCCCAACCTATAAGCTGTTCGCCCGCGCGATGGCGGAGCGCAAGCAGGTCATTTGCTCCTATGACGGCTATCGGCGCGAGCTCTGCCCGATCGTGCTGGGCCACAGCAAGGGGCGGGAGGTTGCGCTTACCTATCAATTCGCCGGCGGGAGCAAGAGCGGATTGCCGGTCGGCGGAGATTGGAAATGTCTCGAGCTCGCGAAGGCCTCAGCCGTCGCGCTGCGCGACGGCCCATGGCATGCGGGCTCGAAGCATCAGCAGCGGCAAAGCTGTGTCGAGATCGTCGACCTCGACGTCAATCCCGATAGTCCCTACGCGCCGAAGCGGAGTCTCGAGAGCTCGCCGCATCCCCTCTTGCGCTTTCGATCGAAGATCGAGATCAACAACATCAATCCTTATGTCCTTATCGACGCCAAGCGCGCCGCGCGGCTCAAAAAGGGCTGGCGCAAGCCGCTTCCCGTGCGCGTCCGGGTGAACGGCAAGCCCGATGCGCCATGGCGGATCAACGCCATGCCCATAGGCGACGGCAGCTTCTATCTTTACCTGCATGGGGATGTGCGCAAAGCGTCCCGCACGAAGGTCGGTGATGTCGTCGACGTCGAAGTGCAATTCGACGACGAATACAAGAGCGGGCCGGCGCATCCCATACCGTCCTGGTTCAGCGAAGCTTTGGAGCGGGATAAGGCCGCGAAGCGCGGCTGGGAGGCCCTTATTCCCAGCCGGCGGAAAGAGATCCTGCGCTACTTCTCGCAATTGAAGTCACCGGAAGCCCGGGCGCGTAATCTCCATAAGGTCCTTCATGTGCTCGCCGGCGGCGAGGCGCGGTTCATGGCGCGCGATTGGAACAAGAAGGGCGATTCATAGAGCGCGGCGGTGTCGGGTCGGCGTTCGTCCGATCGTCCTCGGTGGATCGGAGGGCCTGGGAACGCGGCTTGGAACTGTACTATACAAATCGAATAAGCGTTGAGGGAGGCGGTATGAAAGCGGACGACGTCTCCATTGAGAGGGCGGAGCGGTTTTGATGATCGCTTTGGCGGGGCGGATGCACTCCGTTGGAAGTGGGTTACCGTGGGTTTGCGGACTCAACGAACCCCGGAGTGCATCCATG
>DATGMP010000089.1:0-61310 GCA_035293565.1 Alphaproteobacteria bacterium
AGCCGCCGCTCGGCGCCTTCGGCGGCGACCCGCTGGCATTCTTCTATACCTCCGGCACGACCGGAGTGTCCAAGGCGGTGGTGCACACGCATTCTTCGACCAAGGCCATGAGCGAGTTCCTGCTCGAGCTGCCGCATGATGAGGAGCATGTCTGGGGCACGGGGCCGATCATTTGGGGCGTGGGCTATCCCTGCACGCTGGGCGCGGCGAATTATGTCGGCATGAAGGTGGCGCTCGAAGATGATTTCGGCCCGCGCCCGTTTCTCGCCGCGGTGGAACGCGAGCGCATCAGCCATGTGACGATGCTGCCCAGCCAATGGGCCGATCTCTTGGCCAATCACCCGCACGAGGATTACGATCTCTCTTCGCTCAAGGTGATTCTGCTCGGCGCCGAGCCGATCGGGTCGGCGCTGCTGGCCAAGATCCGCAAGCGTCTGCCGCAGGTCGGGCTTTACGCGTTCTACGGCCAGACCGAGGCGCCCTATACCTGCATCGGCAAGATCGGCGCGGAAGCGCGCGGCATCGGCCGGCCGCGTGCCGGGTGTGCCGTGAAGATCCTCGATCCGCGCGGCAATCGCGTCGTGGGCGAGGTCGGCGATCTGGCGATCAGCGGCCCGCATCGCATGGCGGAATATTGGGGCCAACCCGAGAAGAACGCCGAGGCGCTGCGCGACGGCTGGTTCTTCTCCGGCGATCTTGGGATGGTCGATGCCGAGGGGCGTGTCCATGTGCTCGGGCGCAAGGAGGATGCGATCTCGAAGGGCGGTCGCTACATCCGGCCGCTCGAAATCGAGGACCAGGTGATGACGATTCCAGGTGTCGGTGAAGCCGGCGCCGTCGGTGCGCCCGCCGATGCGATCGAACAGAAGATCATCCTCGCCGTGGCACCCGAAAGTGGCCGCAGGCTTACCGAGGGCCAGGTGCGCGCGGCGCTCGACGAGAAGCTGCCGGCAACGCACCGACCGGATTTGATCGTCGTCGCGGAGGAATTGCCGCACACCAATGATGCTTCGGGCGGGCGCGGCAAGTTGCTGAGGCGCGGTATACGAGACAGGTACGAGAGATTGCTGATGTAGCACTCCGGGGGAAGGAAGAAGACATGCAGCTCATCGCTCGGGCTAAAGAGGCGGAGAATTCGCGGCGTTATGTCGAGGTCGAGGAGGGGGCTGCCTGGGTTCGGGATTATTTCGGCCGAAACAAAGCGATCGCGTTGAACGGACGCGCGCCCGAGCATGGAATGGATTTCCCGCAGGCCTATCTGGTCGAACAGCAGCCGAACCAGGTCGCTGATCCGCATTTCCATTTGATCGATCAATTCCAGGTCGTCGTCGCGGGCGGCGGACTGTTCGGCAAGAAGCCGATCGCAGGGATTGCGGTCCATTACGCCAACGCCTACACGCCCTACGGTCCGATCGCGGCCGGACCCGATGGCGTCCACTACATCACGATGCGCAATCGCTGGGATTCGACGCCCGCGCATTTCATGCCGAAATGCCGTGATCAGCTGAAGCCGCTCCCGCGCCGGCACGTGCTGGTCGACCCTGTGCGGCGCGCCGAGGCGGCGGAATTGGGAACGCTGGCTTCGCCGTTGTCGCAAGATCTGCACGCGACCGAAGAAGACGGCCTCGGCATCTGGCGCTATCGCATCCCGGGCGGCCAGGCGGTCGACGGTCCCGACCCGGCGCAAGGCGGCGGGCAATATTGGCTGGTGCTGGCGGGCGGCCTGTTGCGCGATGGCGAGGTGCTGGAGCCGATGTCTTGCGTCTTCCTGTCGTCCGACGAAAAGCCGATCGAGCTGGCCGCCGCAACCGGCGGCGTCGAGATGCTGGGGCTGCAGTTTCCGGTGAAGCATTGAGCATCGCATTCCCTCTCCGGCGCCCTCCTTGGGGCGGGAGAGGTTCCGCAGCGGAACTCGGAGTTAGCCATGACTTACGATCTTCTCGTCAAAGGCGGCGCCGTCGTCGATGGCACGGGCGCGCCCGCGTTCAGCGCCGATATCGGCATCCTGGACGGACGGATCGCAGAGATCGGCAAGATCACCGGCGCCGCGCGCCGATCGATCGACGCGGACGGTCTGGTCGTTGCGCCGGGTTTCGTGGATCCGCACACCCATTACGATGCGCAGATCTGTTGGGACCCGATGCTGTCCTGCTCGTCATGGCACGGCGTGACGACCGTGGTGATGGGCAATTGCGGAGTCGGCCTCGCCCCGGTTCGTCCGGAACAACGCGAGATCGTGATGTGGGACTTGGTCAACCTCGAGGCCATTCCCTATGAGGCGCTGAAGGAGGGGCTTACCTGGGACTGGGAGAGCTTCCCGGATTTCATGGACGCGGCCGCGCGACGCGGCAGCGGGCCCAATCTCGCCTTCCTCGCGCCGCTTACGCCCTTCCGCCACTATGTCATGGGCGAGGCTTCCCTCGAGCGCGCCGCGACCGAGGACGAGACACGGCAAATCGCCGAGCTTCTGCGCGGGGCGATGAAGGCCGGCGCGGTCGGATTTTCGTCCACCAATGCCAAGGCGCATATCGGCTTCCAGGGCCGGCCGCTCGCCTGCGTCAATGCGGGCCGCGAGGAGTTGCTGGCTTATGCGCGCGTGCTGAAGGAGGCGGGGCGCGGCGCCATCGAGATCGCGCTCGGCTCGGCGGGTCTGGGCGAAGAGGATTTCAGCCTGGTCGACAAGCTGCTCGACGAAAGCGGCGCGCCCATCACCTTCCTTGCGCTCATCAAACATTTCGACAAGCCGCGCGCGCATATCGAGGCGATGGAGCGGTTCGCGCCGCTGATCGCCAAGGGCGCCAGGCCGCAGATGCACTCGACCAATCTGGTCAGCGACCTCAATCTGCGCAACCCCTATATGCTGTCGGTGTTTCCGTCATGGCATGCGCTGTTCAACCAGCCCGAAGACGTGCAACGGCGAATCTACCGCGACCCGGAATTTCGCCGACGTTTCCGCGAAGACATGAGGACCTTGCCGGGCTTCCATGGCGATTTCTCGCTGGTGTGGGTGAACGACGCCAAGCGGCCCGACTTCCAGGATCTCATCGGCAAGGACGTCGCCTCGATCGCGGCCGCGCGCGGTGTCGACCCGCTCGACCTCTTCATCGATCTGCCGCTCGAGGATGATCTGAAGCTCGAATACACGTCGGTGCGCTTCGGCATTCCGATGGAATATATCGGCGATCCGCGCACGCTGATCGGCCTGTCCGATGGCGGCGCGCATGTCTCGATCCTCTGCAATGCCGGCTACCCGACCGAGATGCTGGGCGACCTGGTGCGCGACAAAGGCATTCTGAGCTTGGAGCTTGCCGTCAAGCGCATGACCTCCGAGCCCGCCGACTTCTTCGGCCTCACCGATCGCGGGCGACTGAAGCCCGGCCTCGCCGCCGATCTCGCGATCTTCGATCCCGCGACGGTTGGTTCGAACAGCGCCCGCCCCGAACCGCGCAACGACCTGCCCGGCGGAGGGCGGCGGATGGTCGTTCGCGCCACAGGCATGGAGTATGTCGTGGTGAACGGGCAGGTGATGTTGGAACGCGGCGCGGAGACGGGTGCGCGACCGGGGAAAGTGCTAAGGCCTTGACGCGAATCCTGCTCCCCATCGATCTTTTGATAAGGAGCCGCGGTTCCGCTTCGCGCACCCAAGCGGCCCTTCGATCGAGCAGGCGACAGGTCCGCAAGGTCCCAGGTCCAGAAGCTCAAGCCTACACTCAACCGGCACCGCCTTAGGGCGGTCTTAGCGAGGCAACGTGGATGATCGATCTTCGCAAAAGTGATTGCGCCGATGGCCAAGTCGCCACTGTGGTGATCGAAAATGCCGCCAAGCGCAACTGCCTGGACCGAAACGTTCGGCGTGCTTTTGTCGGGGCGTTCGATGACCTCTCCAAGGACGAGACGCTGCGCGCCATTGTCTTGACCGGGGCGGGGGAGAGAGCCTTCATCGGCGGCGCAGACGTGGAGGAACTGGCCGAACTCGATCCGCAAACGGCCGCGCCATTCATCACTGAGATTCACGATTGCTGCGAGGCAGTCAGAAGGTCGCCTGTGCCGGTGATCGCACGCATCCGCGGCTATGCGCTTGGGGCAGGCCTCGAGATTGCCGCGGCTTGCGACATTCGGGTGGCGACGACTGACAGCTATTTCGGCATGCCTGAGGTGAAACTAGGAATGCCTTCCGTGATCGAGGCGGCGCTGTTACCGCAGCTCATCGGATGGGGACGAACCAGGTACCTCCTCCTGACCGGCGAAACAGTCTCGGCCGCCGCGGCGCACGATTGGGGTTTGTTCGAGTTTGTGGTCCCGCCGGAGGAATTGGACCTCACAGTCGAGCGAATGTGCTGCGCGATCGCCGAATGCGGGCCCAAAGCCGTGCGCGATCAGAAAGCGCTGATTCGGGATTGGGAGCGCTTGCCGATCGATCAAGCGGTCCAGCGGGGCGTGGAGGTGTTCGAGGCGACCTGGCGAGGCGATGAGGCAGCAAGAATGGCTGGGTCCCGCCTAGCCGCCATGCGTCGAAAATAATTCTTTCTTACCGCCAGACCATCATCAACGGATTGCCCACTGGCCGTCTTCGGACTGTAAAAAGTCCCGACACCCGCTGTGCGAGCGAGGTTTTCCTTTTATGCTCGCTCAGTGCGGCGCTACGAATTGGCCCGGCAGGCGCCCGGTCAGCTGCCCGTCCAGCACGATCGGCTGGCCGTTGACGATGGTCGCGCGCACGCCCTTGCCCCAGGCTTTCACGCGGCCGACGCCGCCGGGCAAGTCGTGCACGAACTCTTTCTTCCAGGGGCCGATCGTGTCGGGATCGAAGATCATCAGGTCGGCCCAGCCGCCCACCTTGATCACCCCGCGGTCGGCCAAGCCGACGAGCGCGGCCGGGATCTGGGTGATCTGGCGGATGCCCTCCTCGAGCGTCCAGACTTCGCGGTCCAGCACCCAGGAGCGCAGGAAATAGGAGCTCCAATCCGATCCGTCGTCCTTGGCGAGGTGCGCGCCGCCGTCCGAGGTTCCGATCAGCATGCGCGGATCGCGCTGCGCCGTCTTGACCGCGTCGCGCCAATCGGGGCTTTCGGTCCGCCAACGGAACTCGGTTTTGAAATCCTCGGCCAGCGCCAGATCGAGCATCACGTCGGCCGGAGCCTTGCCCTGCTCGTCGGCGATGTCTTGGATCGAGCGGCCCTGCAGCGGCTGGTGCTTGGGATCGAAGATCTTGTCGACGAACACCGTCGGCCACAGCGGCGGCGGCAGCGTCGAGCCCTTGTCGGGATCTCGATTGTAGTTCTCGACGGCCCTGCGCATCTCGTCGCGCGTTTTCGGATCGCGCAGCATCGCGCGGCGCTCCTCATCGGAGGCGTGGAGCATGCGCATCCAGGACGGCACGGCGCGGTAATGCATGTTGGTCGGGCCGATCACGACCGAACGGTCGAAGGGCCGGGTGATGAGAAGCGAGAAGACCGGGCCGCCGCGCTTCACCGCGTCATCGAGGAATTGCTGCGAGGCTTCCCAGGTCGCCGTCGGCGCGTCGACCTTGTTGCGGCCGCCCAACCCTTGGATGATGACCGGCAGGCCCGCGGTGCTGCCGATTTCGATCAGATAGTTCTGGTCGGCCTCGTTCAGTCCGCCGATGGCGGACGCCGGCAGGAACGCGATCGAACCCGCGCCGTGCTTGCCGACCTCCGCGACCAGGGTCAGCACCTCTTTTTTATCGGCGAGACGCGACGGGACGGGCCGGTCCTGAATGTCGAGATGGGTCGGCGCCATCGAGGAGGAGAAGCCGGCGGCACCCGCCTCCATCGCTTCGGCGACCATCTTGCGCATGGCCTCGATCTCGTCGTCGGTCGCCGCACGCTTCACGGCGTCGTCGCCCATCACCCAACGGCGCAGATTGGAATGGCCGATATAACACGCGAAATTGACGCCGAGCTTGCCCTTGCGGGTGGCGACGAATTTGGGAAAGCTGTCGCAATCGTCCCAGGTGATGCCGGACATGGCGATCGGATCCATGTCCTCGACGCGGGCGAAGATGCCGGTCAGGAACTCGCGGTCCTGCGGCTTTACCGGCGCGACCGAGAAGCCGCAATTGCCGGCGAGAATCGTCGTCACGCCGTGAAAGCACGACATGGTCGCGTAAGGGTCGAAGGTGATCTGCGGATCGTAATGGGTGTGGATGTCGACGATGCCGGGCGCCACGATCATGCCGGCCGCGTCGATCTCCTCCTTCGCCTTGGCGTTCTCCAGATGCGCCAGCTTGGCGATCTTTCCGTCCTTGATGCCGACATCGACGCGCCGGCGGGGAAGGCCGTTGCCGTCCACCACAGAGCCGTTTCGGATGATGAGATCGTATTCCATGTCGCCCGTCCCCTTCCCCTGAAGGAACCTCGCCCCGACCGTCTATAGGCCGTCCGGCCGATCTTGCCAACCAGACAAAAACAAGCAATTGCTTGCTCTGGTCTCTGGCCTATTCTAAGGTCATGTGGTTGCCTCCGCCAAGTCCCGGCGGTAGGCTTCGGCAATAACACCGGTCGGGAGGCTGGCGTTGCAGGGGAATATCAGGGTCGTGCCGGTAACGGCAGCGTTGGGCGCCGATATCCATGGGCTGGATTTATCGCAGCCTCTGGATGATGAGACCGTGACGCTGATCCGGCGCGCGCTGGTCGATCATCTGGTCCTGTTTTTCCGTGATCAGAAGCCGCTGTCGGTCGACGAGCATGTCCGCTTCGGCCGTTACTTCGGCGAGATCGACATGCCGCTCTTCCGCACGAAATCCTCCGAACGGCCGGAGGTGCTGGTGCTGGATCAGGTGGCGCCCAAGGGCGAGGGCGCCGATAGCTGGCACGCCGACAACACCTATATGGAGACCCCGCCCATGGGGTCGATCCTGCAGGCTCGCATCCTGCCGCCGGTCGGCGGCGATACCTGCTTTGCCAGCATGTACGCCGCCTACGAGGCGCTGTCGGAGCCGATGCGGAATTTCCTGGACGGGCTCGAAGCGGTGCATTCGTTGGAGCAGATGGTCGAGCGCACCAGGCACGTCGCCGGGCGGACGCTGCGCGACAGTCTCTCCCAATGGCCGCCGGTTCGTCACCCGGTGGTGCGCGTGCATCCCGAAAGCGGCCGCAAGCTGCTCAACGTCAATGCCAATTGGACGGCCGAGTTCGCCGATATGAGGCGCGCCGAAAGCGATGCGCTGCTGCGCTTTTTGTTCGAGCACATCAAGAGCCCGGAATTCCAAGTGCGACTGCGCTGGAATGTCAGCGATGTGGCCTTCTGGGACAATCGCGCGGTCCAGCATTATGCCGTCGCGGACTACACGTCGCGGCGCGTGATGCAGCGGATCACGATCGTAGGCGACAAACCGGTCGGCCCCTCCAGGATCACCGGCATCGCAGCCTGACCATTTCCAACCCTGAGCGCCGGAGCGAGGTCGATGGGGCAGCCGAGATTCACGCATCTGGACGATCATCGCTGGCAGGAGGTTCGCCGTCAGCAGCATGGCGATCACACGGCGTCGGTCCGTGAGAAGTGGCTGGAATTCTCGCCGAACTGCCTGTCGCTCTACGCGGTCTGGGATCCCGGCATGATCGTCCACGCCCACGGCCACAACAGCAATCACGTGGTCTTCGTGATCTCCGGAGAGATGACCTGCGGCGGTCGCAAGTGCCCGGCCGGGACCCACATCGCGCTCGACCAGGGCGACACGTTCGGCCCCTTCATCGCCGGCCCGGAAGGCGTCGTGCTGTTCGAAGTGATGATGGGCGATCCGCGCTCCTTCCCGGCCGACCCGGAGGGCTACAAGAAACTGCTCGCCGAAAAGGGCGTCGAGCAGCTGCCCAACCCGCCGATCGACATGCCGACCTGGATCAAGGACACGCGGAGCCAGTGATGATTGCGCTCTGTCGCTCGCGCTATCCATCAACCTCAAAGACGTCATGCCCGGGCCGGGCATGACGATTGAGGGGGATATGAGCAGCAAACCTTCCTCCAAGCTTCAACTCATCAACCCAGCCACCGGCGCGCCGCTGTCGCGCCTGCAGACCTGGCTGGCGATCGTGGTGATGACGTTCGGGACCAGCTTCATGTCGCTGGTGGTTGTGTCGCTGGCCCCGGTGCTGCCCGAAATCGGCAAGCATTTCGGCCAAGGCGGCGGCGATCTCGCGCGTGTGATCCAGGTGGCGCCCGCCTTCGGCACCATCTTCGGCGCGCCGGTCTCGGGCTGGATCGTGGAGCGCCTCGGCGCGCGGCGTTTTCTGCTTTGGGCTTTCTCGATGTTCGGCCTGTTCGGCTCAGCCGGGCTTTATCTCGACGATCTGACGCTGCTGATCGCATCGCGTTTCCTGCTCGGCATCAGCGCCGCCGGAATCGTCACGGCCGCGCTTTACATCATCAGCGAGTATTTCGAAGGCGACGCGCGCGCCCGCATACTCGGATATCAAAGCGCGGTCGGCGGCGTCGCGGCGATGGCGATCGGTCCGATCGCCGGGCTGATCGCCGAGGCCGGCGGCTGGCACGGGCCCTTCTCGCTCTATCTGCTGGGTTTTCTGTTTGCGCCGATCACCTGGTTCGCCTTCCCGCCCGACGCGCGCCGCAAGGCGAAGATCAAGCAGACGAGCGGCGGCGGGTCCATCCTCTCGCTGCTTCCGCTGCTGGCGCTCGTCGTCGTCTTCTTCGTCGGCTCCTACATGTCGAACGTCCAGATTCCGTTCCTGCTCGACGAGGACGGCGTGACGACGCCGTTCCTGAGATCTCTGGTGCCGTCGATCTCGGCCGGCATGGTGGCGCTGGGCTCGGCGATCTTCGGCGCGATCCGCGCGCGGATCGGCGATCGCTGGACGCTCCGGCTCGCGGGCGGCCTCATGGGCTTCGGCATCATTTTCATGGGCGCGGTCGATACCGGCGTGCTCGCCGCGATCGGCTGTGCCGTTTCGGGGCTCGGCATCGGCATCATGAATCCGCAGGTGAACCATCTGCTGATCTCGCAAGCCGCGCCCGAGGCGCGCGGCCGCGCCGCCGGGCTGGGATACACGGCGCGCTACATCGGCAATTTCCTCAATCCCGTGATCGTCAAGCCGCTCGCCGATATGTGGGGCCTCCACGGCGCCTTCGTTGCGATCGGCGCCGTGTTCGCCGCGGGCACCGCGCTCGATCTTGTGCGCCCCGCGCGCGAGACTCCTCCGATGAGGCAAACGACATGAAGATCTCGTTCCATCTACCGCTCGAGAAGGTGAAGTCGGGCGGCGAGTTCGTGTCCGCCGAGGGCATCTTCGAGATGGCGCGCGCCCTGGAAGCGGCGGGCGTTCATGCCTGCTATGTCACCGAGCATCCGGCGCCCGCCAACAAATGGCTGCAATCGGGCGGGCATCACGCGCTCGATCCGTTCGTGGCGCTCTCCTTTGCCGCCGCGGCGACCACGCGGCTGAGATTGCACACGAACATTATCGTCATCCCGTATCATAACCCGTTCCTGACCGCGAAGTCGGTTGCGAGTCTCGACGTGCTCTCCGGCGGGCGCCTGATCATGGGCATCGGCTCGGGCTATCTGCAGGATGAGTTCGTCGCGCTCAATGCGCCCTTCGAAGGACGCGGCGTGGTCATCGACGAGGCGATCGAGCTCATGAAAAAGATCTGGACCGGCGAGCCGGTCACGCATGAGGGGCAACATTTCCGCGCGCCCGGCAACACCGTGCTGCCGGTGCCGGTTCAGAAGCCGCACCCGCCGATCTGGGTCGGCGGCAACAGCGAGCGCGCCATCCGCCGCGCCGTCGAGACTTGCGACGGCTGGTCTCCCTTTCCGGTCCCCGGAAAAGTCAGCGAGCGCGTGCGCACCGATCAGATCTCGTCCATCGACGATCTGCGCGCTAAGATCGCGCATGCGCGGGAGCTCGAAGCGAAGAGCGGGCGCAAGCAGCTGATCGATGTCTGCATGGTGCCGTTCGATCTCGGCATGCATGCACAGGAGAAGCCGTCGGCGCAACGGATCGTCGATCAGCTTCGTGCGCTCGCCGAAGTCGGCGTCACATGGAGCTCGGTCGGGCTGCCCTGTCGCGACCGCAAGGAGTACCTGGCCAATGTCGACTGGTTCGCGCGCGAGGTGATGACCGCCCTATGAGCAAGGTCAAGATCGAAGCGGACGACAAAAGCGGCAGCTTCAGCGCCTATCTTGCCGAGCCGGCGGGCGACGGGCCCGCGCCGGGGCTGATCGTCATTCTCGAAATTCGCGGCGTGAACGCGAACCTCCGCCGCATTTGCGACGAATATGCGGCGCAGGGATACCTCGCCGTCGCGCCCGACCTGCTCTGGCGGCTCGAGCCCGATCTCGATTATGACCCTGACACGCCGGCCGGCTGGGAAAAGGCGATGAAACTCAACGCCGGTTTCGACGAGAATCTGGCCGTCGAGGACCTGATCACCACGCTTCGCTGGTTGCGCCGTCATCCGCGCTCGAACGGTATCGTCGGCGCATTGGGCTACTGCCTCGGCGGCAAGCTCGCCTATTATATGGGGACGCGGTCCGACGCCGACGCGGCGGTCGGCTATTACGGCGTCGGCATTGAGAAGAAGCTCGACGAAGCGAGGGATGTTGCAAAGCCGCTGATGCTCCACCTTGCCGGCGACGACCGATTCGTGCCGCCGGAAGCGCAGCGCGCGATCGTCGCCGGCCTCGCGGATGTTCCCGGTGCCGAAGTGCACATCTATCCCGGTACGGACCATGCCTTCGCCCGCAAGGACGGCGTCCGATACGCTCCGGAGGCCGCCGCGCTCGCCGACAGCCGGACGATGGCGTTCCTGGATAAGGCGCTGAAGGATCGGGGCGGTCTTACGCCGCGTCGGTAGAGCGGAGCGCTCCCATCCCTTATGATGGCCGGTGAGGCAATCAGGTCGAGGAGATGGTGATGAACGACGAAGATAAAGAGCTTCTCCTCGAACTGCGCGAGCAAATCACCGACCTTATTGCGACGGTTGCCGATTTGGCGCTTCTGGACGCCATCCGCCAGGGCACATCGATCGCGCAAGGCGGCAAGCCGACGGTGTCGGCCGAGGAGAAGCAGGCGGAAATCTTCACCAGGCTGAGCCGCATGCTCGATCGCGTCGGAGGCGCCGGAGCGTAGTACTGGATAGCGGGTAATAGACCGGCGGCGGCCCCGCTAATTCGATCCCGCCTCGTCTTAACCAATTGGCGAGTTATGACCGTTAGATAATCGGTCCGCACGATTGCGGCTGTGGTCGCATCGCAGACTGAAGTGGGAAGCATGAGTCCGGAGCGCGCCCCGGCTTGCGCCGGGCAATTCACGCATAGCAGCGCCTTGTTCGACCAGAACGGCGCACTCGTCAGCTGGGATTCCGGGTTCGAGGTCGAATTCGCCGCGGCCGCCGAGGCGATTCGTCCTGGCCTCTATTTCGACGATCTGGCGAGCCTGGTGCTCGCCCGGGCGCCGGAGTTCCGCTTGCTCGACGGCCAGCTCGTCGATACGGAAGTCATCCGTCGCGAACGCGAGCGAAACGGGATGTTCGGCGTCCCCCGATCATTTCTCTACCGCAATCCGAACGGGCAGGTCGTGCATGTCGAGGATACGGTCGCGGTAACCGGACACATCTTCCGCATGGCGCGCGACGCGACCGCCGAATGGAATGCGAAGGAAGAGCTGGCCGAGGCGAAAAAGCAACTCGCGTCGGCGGACGAGAGCGCCATCATGGTGCCGTTCAGCTTTCGGTACACGCCGGACGGCAATACGCACTACCCGCCGATATCGCTTCCGCTGAAACGCCTCTTCGGGTTAACGGACGATTTCGACGTTTACGATCCCTCGTTGCTCTATGCGCGCGTCGAGATGACGGCAGAGGAGAGAGCCGAGAACCTCACCGAGGCGCGACGCTGCATCGCGGCTCTGGAGCCGTATGTATTCGAATATCGGGTGCGGACGCTCGAAGGCGACCTGCGCTGGATCTATGGCGTGCTGAACGGCCATAGCGAGGCGGACGGCACGATCGTCTATGAAGGGAGCGTGCGCGACGTTACCAGCGAGAAACTGGCGCACGACCAGCTCGATCTGATGCGGGCGGCGGTCGTGCAGTCGTCTGACAGTGTCATCATCGTCGAGACGCGCTCGCCGGAGCATTCGACGATTCTTTACGTCAATCCGACTTTCGAGCGCCTGTTCGGCCGCTCGCTCGCAGAGCTCGCCGGTCGAGATACATCGGCTTACAGCCAGGCGCAGAGAGAGATCGAGATCGACCAAAGGCTGCGCGAGCGCCTGGCGCAGGGGAACACGGCTCCCGTCGAATTCGAGACTGCCCACGCCGAGGGTCATCTGATTTGGGTCGAAGCCCGGATCTGCATGCTTCAAGTGCAACCCAATGGCGTTTATCGCTGGGCTGTCATTTCCCGCGACATCAGCGAGCGCAAGAGGGCCGAGCAAGAGCTGCTTCATGCCAAGGAGGCTGCGGAGTCCGCAAACAAGGCGAAATCGCAGTTCCTGGCGAATATGAGTCATGAACTCCGAACGCCATTGAATGCGATCATCGGCTTCTCCGATTTGATGCGAAACGAACTCATCGGGCCGATGGGCAACGACCAGTACCGAGAATATGCAGGGGACATCCACAGCTCGGGTGAACACCTTCTGTGCGTGATCAACGACGTGCTCGAAATGTCGAAGATCGAGGCCGGAAAGCTCGAGCTGGACGATCGGGAGGTCACCGTGTCGGACGTCGTCGACGGCGCGCTCAGATTTGTCCGCCAGCAGGCGAGCAACAAGGGCGTGCGGCTATCGACGAGTCTGCGCTCCGATCTCCCGTCGATTTGGGGCGATGAATTCCGGATCAAGCAGATCCTGCTCAACCTCCTCTCGAATGCGGTGAAATTTTCCGGCCAAGGCGCAAACGTCACCGTCTCGGCCGACCTTACCGCCGACGGCGGGCTCGCGATCTCGGTCGCGGACACCGGGATCGGGATGACCGAGAAGGAAATCGCAGTCGCGCTCCAGCCTTTCCTTCAGGTCGCGAACACCTTTTCCCGCGAACATGATGGCACCGGTCTCGGCCTGCCGCTCGCCAATGAGCTGGTCAAGCTGCACGGCGGCCATCTGGTGCTGACGAGCGCGCCCGGCCAAGGGACCACGGTTCTGTTCGTCCTTCCTCCGGCGCGGGTGCTGAGCCCGCAACCACGCGTTTCCGATCGCGCCGGCTGAGGAAATAGCACGATCTTGCCGTCGCCGCGTTTGCTCCGGCAGGCGAGCGCTTTGCGGCAATCTGAGCGATAAAGCAAGCGCCGGATGGCCCCTACCTGATCTCGGCAATCGCCGTCTTGATCTGCCGGTGCATGTGCTGGAGCGCGAGCTCGTTCTCGCCGAACATGAATTTGGGCATCGCCATGTTGGTGATGCCCGCATGCGCCGTGGTGACGCCATAGGGCAGGTCCTGGCGCAGCACGATGCTGTGAGCGCTTTCCCAGGTCATCTCGAACATCTCGCGGTTGCCCGGCACCGATAGGTCCATGCGCGCGTAGCAGGCATGGCGCACGATCGACTTGCCGACGGACACCGGCACGATCTGGAAGAATTCCAGCACCTGCGGCGAGTTGATGAGGATCGTGCCGGGGAACATCAGATAGGCGAGGGTGACGTGGTTCTCGGGCACCCAGCTGTCGACCGGCTGGCCCTCCAGCTCCATGATGCTCTTGTGCGGGACCGAGAAGCGCAGGTGCCGGCCCATCGGCGTGATGTCGGCGACGTTGCCGAAATAGAAATGGGCCAGATTGTCCCGATGCGCATAGTCGAAATGATAGGATTCGAGGAACGCCTCCAGCGACAGCTTCCAATTGCCGTCGAGCGGGATCGGCGCCGCCTTGCTGGATTGCACCTTGTCGAATCCCCAATGCGGCAGCTCCTGATTCAGCTCCGGACCCAGATATTCGTCGAGGTCGAAGGTCTTGCCGGGTCCCGAGGCGACGAAGATCAGCCCGTGCCGCTCCTCCGCCTGGACCTCGACCAGCCCGTGGTTGCCCTTGTCGACGGCACCGAAGGTCGAGTTGCAGGTGATGCCCAAAAGCTTGCCGTCGAGATTGTAGCTCCAGCCGTGATAGGGGCAGGTAAAGCCGCCGCCGGTATTGCCGCGCTCGTCATAGACCAGCGCCGCGCCGCGATGGCGGCACGAATTGACGAACGCCTTGACCGTCCCTTCCTTGGTCCGGGTGATGATCAGCGGTGTGCCGAAATCCGCGGTGCTGACGTAGTCGCCCGGCTTTTCGATGTCGCGCGACATGCCGGCCACGAAGGGGAAGC
Source organism: Alphaproteobacteria bacterium (assembly GCA_035293565.1). Taxonomy (GTDB): domain Bacteria; phylum Pseudomonadota; class Alphaproteobacteria; order BOG-932; family Roseiterribacteraceae; genus DATGMP01. The sequence continues at coordinate 14,277 of DATGMP010000089.1, forward strand.
GGTCGAAGACAGCGCGCCGCTCGGTCTCATAGAGCGCGGGGTCGGTATAGATGCCGGTATCGACCTCCAGGATGCCGTCGGCCATAGTCGGTCGGCCTTCCTTGACCAGCGCGATCAGCCGGTCGGCGACGCCGATCATCGTCTGGCGGTTGACGTTCTTGAGGCCGGCGGCGTCCAGCCTTGCCCGCATATTGATGGTCGCGGCCATCGCCTCTTCGTCGCTGACCAGCCGATGCTCCTGCTCGATATGCCCCTCGTTCATGCCGATTCCTCCCAGTGCGCGGCGGGATGATGCCCGGGTAATCATACTAGACCAGATGATTTTATCCAACCGAAATCAGCGGAAATAGACATAGCGCTGGCCCGTATAGCTGATCTGCTTGACCGGACCCAGCCAGGATGCGCTCATCGCATTTCTCCATCGGTTCGAGGGGGAGTCGGATGCCCGATTATTCCATGGACGAAGATCCGGACTATTGGCAGGCGCCGGAGCGGTTTCGCGCGCTGTTCGAGAAGCTGCGTTCGTTCGGCATAAGAGCCTCGTATTTTGCGCTGGGCGACGCCAATGACGATAGTACACCGGTGGCGGTCGTCGTCGAGATGCCTCCGGGTTTCGTCATCATGCGCCACGCCCATCCTTGCGACCGGTTCGAGGTGATCGTGCGCGGCACGCTCGAGAGCGAAGACCGCGTCCTGCGTTCGGGCGACGTGATGGTCTCGAAGGCCGGCGAGCTATACGGGCCCAAGAAAGCCGGCAAGGACGGATGCACGACGATCGAGGTGTTCGGGACCGCGGCCGGCGTCGCCAAGCGCATCGAGGAGCGGCCCGACGGCAGCGTCGAGACCGTCGATCTCCAGCAGTTCGACGTCGCGTTCAAGCATCTGACGCGGCGGTGATTTTCTGGAACATTGCGCGATCGGGCGGCGGCTCCTAGCATCGGACCGTTGAAGCCCGAGAGATGTCGACCATGACCGAGAGAGCGAAGACCGGAGCAACGATCCGCGCGATGCCGGTGCGCGGCCCGACCGAGCTGCAGCAGCTGCAGAAGCGGACCAGCCACCAGAAGCTGCTGGACGCGACCTACAGCGCCTTTTCCGAGCTGTCCTATCCCGCCACCACGATCGACGACATCGTCGGTCGGGCGCAGGTCAACCGCAGCACCTTCTACCGCCATTTCGACAGTAAATTCGCCGTCGCCAAGGCGCTATACGGCCAGTTCTGGCCGAAGCTCTTCGCCGAATATGACCGGCTCACCATGTCGGACCCCGACGAGGCCGACCTCGATGCCTGGATCGACGGGCTGATCGAATTCTACCGCGCGAACAAGCCGCTCATGGTGACCTTGGGCCAGATCCCGGCGCTGGAGCGCGAGGGCGCGCGCTGGGAGGAGGATAAGCGACGAGAGATCATCGCCCGGCTCGGCACGCGAATCGCCGCCTTCCGCAAATCCTCGGCGCCCGCGGAGGCGACGCCGGACAGCCGGGTGGCCGCCCGCATGGCGATGATGGTCTTCGAGACCGGCATCTACCACCTCTCCTTCATGGACGATTCACCCGAACGCGACGCCATCCGCCGCTACACGATCAGCGAGTTTCTGCGATTCATCCGCGAAGGGGCGGATTGAGAGCCTGAGTCTATTTCGTTTCGTCATGCCCGGGCTTGCCCCGGGCATCCACGTCATACGTCGGACATGCGGCTCCACGTGGATGGCCGGATCAAGTCCGGCCATGACGATCTATAGGAGTGGAGAGTCTGACGATGACCATCCGAACGGTTCTGATCGCTTGCTCGCTCATACTTGCGCCTCTCTCCGCGCATGCCGACCCGGCGCAGCCCTTGCGGGAGGCGGTGAAGCCGATCGTGCGGCAACCAATCCCAAACATTCCAGGCAAGAGCCTGATCAGCCTTGAGGTGGATTATCCGCCGGGCGCCAAGTCGGTACCGCACCATCACGGCAAATCGGCGTTCATCTATGCGTATGTTCTGTCCGGCGCGATCCGCAGCCAGGTGAATGATGGGCCGGCTAAGGTTTACAAGGCCGGCGAGACCTGGTTCGAGCCGCCGGGCGCCTATCACAAGGTCAGCGAGAATGCGAGCGACACCGAGCCTGCCCGGCTGCTCGTCGTGATCGTGGCCGACACGAACGAGCCCGCGCTCACCACGCCCGATCATCAATGAGGATTTATCGGTGACCCAACGTTTGGACTATCGCGCCGCCGCGCCCGCGGGCCTGAAGGCCCTGGGCGGCGTGCGCGTCTATATCGATCAGTCGCTCCCGAAGGCGCTGGTCGATCTGGTCTATTTGCGCGTGTCGCAGATCAATGGCTGCGCCTATTGCATCGACAGCCATTCGCGCGATCTGCTCAAAGGCGGCATGGCGGTCGACAAGCTGGTGCTCGTGCCCGCCTGGCGCGAGGCCGGCGATCTGTTCACGCGGCGCGAGAAAGCCGCGCTGCGCTGGGCGGAGACCGTCACCAAAGTTGCCGACGCCGCCGTTCCCGACGAGGAGTTTCAGGCCGTATCGATGGAGTTCGACGAGAAAGAGCTCGCCGACCTCACGATCGCGATCGGCCTGATGAACGCCTTGAACAGGATAGCCGTCAGCTTCCGCGCGACGCCCGCCGCGGCGGCGTGAATCATTTCACAATGACCTCGCCGATCGACCAGGGGTGATCCTTGTCGATGTAGGTGTATTCACCGGGCTTCTCGAAGGTGACGGTGCCGGTCTGGCCAGGCTGCACTTCACCGGTCGTCCAAGAGCCGTCCTTCGCCGTCGCCGTGTGCGGTGTCTTGCCTTTGTTGGTCCAGGTGACCTTGTCGCCGACCTTGACCCGGATGCGGGTTGGCGTGAAGGCGTACTCGTCGAACGCCTGGCGCACCTTCTCGGCGAGGCCGTTGTCGCTGACCATACCGCCCATCGACACCTGGTCGCTCTGGACGATGCGGCCGGCGAACGACGTCTCGGTCGGGGGAGGCGGTGGTGCAGGCTGCTCGGGAACGGTGCCGCCGAGCTTGAACGCCCAGAGCGTATTGGTCGCCATCACCGCCACATATTCCTGTCCGTCGACCCGGTAGATCGCCGCCGGGCCGCTCTCGTTGGCGCCGGTTTGGAACTTCCACAAGAGGTCGCCGGTCTTGGCGTCGTAGGCCTGCAGCTCGCCGTCGGGATCGCCGTGGAACATGAGACCGCCCGCGGTCGTGGTCGCGCCCGATCCGTTCTGCATCTCGTAGGGCGTGTTCTTCTGCCAGACGATCTTGTCGGTCTTACTGTCGATCGCCGCGAGGATGCCCGAGGTCTTCATGCCCGGCACCTGCGAGGAGGAGAGGAAGAAATTCGGATCCTCGTAGCGCTTGATCCAGAGCGGCCAGGCGGGCGAGCCGGCGGCGTAGAAATAGCCGGTCTGCGGATCGTACGACATCGGCGAGGACCGCATCGTCAGCACCGGGTACATCGCGTTCGGCGTGTCGTAATTCACCGGATCGAAATGGCAGAGCGGCTTGAATCCTTCCGGCACCTGGTCCTTCTGCACGCAATTGGGCCCCAGCTCATCGGCGCCGACCGGGAAGGGTTGTGTCGCGTGGGTGAACAGCCGCGAGTCCTGCGGCGTCGGCCGTTCCTCGACCGGATGCACCGGCTTGCCGGTCGCGCGATCGAGCAGGAAGAGGTAGCCGTCGGTCCGCATGGCGCCGAGCGCCTTCACCTTCTTGCCGTCGATGACGGTGTCGTAGAAGACGAGCGGCGTGGCGACGTCGGCTTCCCAGACATCGTGATGGACGAGCTGGTAGTGCCATTTGTACTTGCCGGTCTTGAGGTCGAGCGCGACGACGGAATCGGTGAAGAGATTGTCGCCCTTGCGGAGCTCGCCGCCCCATTGGGAGACGGGATTGCCGACGCCGAAATAGACCATGCCGAGCTCGGGATCGACCACGGGTGTGTTCCACACGCCGCCGCCGCCGCGCTTCCATTCGTCATTGTCCGACGGCCAGGTGTCGTGGCCGTACTCCCCGGGGCCCGGAACGGAATAGAACTCCCAGACCTTCTTGCCGGTCTTGGAATCGAGCGCGACGACCCGGCCGCGCACGCCGAAATCGCCGTTCGACATGCCGGTGATGACCAGCCCCTCGGCATAGGCCGGCGCAGCCGAGATGTATTGGCCGGTCAAGGTGAGCGCAGCCGACGGGCTCTCCTTGCGAACCGGTAGGTTGTCGCCGATCTCGGTGCGCCAGACCTCCTTCCCGGTCTTCTGGTCCAGCGCCACGATATGCGCATCGGCGGTGCCGTAGAAGACGAGCCCGTCGCCCAGCGTCACGCCCTTGAACTGGAAAGACGGCGCCACATCCGTATCGTGACTCCAGATGATTTCGCCGGTCTTGGCGTCGAGCGCGACGACATGGGTACCGTTCGTGACGAACATTTTGCCGTCGACCACGACCGGCGTGCCCCGCGACACGCCGTCGAATTTGTGCATCCAGGCGCCGCCCAACTGCTTGATGTTGGATGTGTTGATCTGGTCATCCGCCGAGTAGCGCTGATTGCCCCAGTTGCCCTCGACCATCGGCCAGTTCTTCGTTGGCGCCTTGGTGCCGTCTTCCGCCGCGCTCGCGGCGAGCGAGGTCATCATCGCCAGGACGGCCAGGCTGGCCAGGGACGATCGTTGCAGGGCCATCTCGTTTTCCTCCGGTTTTGGTCAGGTGAAGAGCATCGCCTGGGCGTAGCGCGTGTCGACATATTCCCAATATTCGACGACCTTGCCGCCCCGGCAGCGATACAGGAAGTGGTAGAAATTCTCGTAGGGTTCGCCGCGCCGCGCGGTAATCGCGGCCAGCACGAATTGCGCTGCGACGAGGTCGCGCTCGGCGATCAGAGTTTCGATGGTCACCCGGATCGTGCCGGGGCGGTAGAGCTGGTAAAAGTAGGTGCGGATCTCATCCAGGATGGCCTCCCGGCCCTTGAGGAAACTGGCGGTTTGGCTGCCGTCGTCGTTCTGGATCGTGGGCCGCTGGTAATGCTGGATCACGTCGTCGGCCAGGCATTCGCCGATCGACGCCAGGTCCCGGCTCGGCATGCTTTCCAGGAATTTGCGGACGACGGCCTTGTTGGCCTCCAGACAGCCCGAATGCTCCATCCCTTCCCCCAAGGGCAGCCCCGTTGCGGAGCTTGGAACCAGAGAATAGCGAAGAACGAAACGCTGTCGAGCCGATCGATGCGGCCGGCTCGGCGCGCGATTGTCGCATCTTGCTAATCATTTAAGGGTTGGGCAGCTACTCAGGGCTTGGGATCGGGCGCTTTGGCAGGTAAAGAGGGTGGACCCGACAAGGATGACGATGATGAGCGCCGAACTGTCCGCAGCCGCGATTTCCGCCGATCCGGAGCTGGCGAAATCCTACCGCGCCCGGGGCTGGTGGGGCGACCACACCCTGGGCGAGCGGGTCCGGGAACTGGCCCGCGAGAAGCCGGACGCGGCGGCCTTCATCACCGAAGCGGCGTGCTTTACCTGGCGCGACTACGACGTCGCCTCGGACCGGATCGCCGGCGCGTTGATCGCGAGCGGACTGAAAAGGGGCGACCGCGTGGCGGTGGTGCTGCCGGACAATCCCGCGGTCCATGCCGCGCTTGTCGGCATCGAAAAGGCTGGATTGGTCGCCGTTGGAATCGGCGCGCGCGCAGGCGATCGCGAGATCGCGCATCTTCTGTCGCGTACCGGCGCGCGGACTCTCGTGACTCACGAGACTCTGCGCGGCCGTCCGGCCGAGGCGCTGCGCCGGGAGCTGGTCTCGCGCGATTGCGGCCTCGCCCATCTGATGCTCGTGCCCGATTTCGTCACCGATCGTTCGGCGCCGATCACGATCGATGGCCGTCCTATGGACGGCAGCGAATCCGATGCGCCCAAAACCGCGCTGATGGGACCGGACCAGCTGTTCCTGCTCAACTCCACGTCGGGCACGACAGGCTTGCCCAAATGCGTGATGCACACCGAGAATCGCTGGTTCTACTTCCACAAGCTCGCGATGGACGCGGGCAATTTCCAGCCGGACGAGATCTTCATGGGCGCGGTCCCGGCGCCGTTCGGGTTCGGCATGTGGACCTCGCATTTCTCGCCGCCGGCGCTGGGCGTGCCGACGGTCATCATGGAACGCTTCGACGCGCACACCGCGCTCGACCTGATCGAGCGCGAGCGCGTCACGGTGCTGTGCTGCGTGTCGACTCAGTTCATCATGCTCTTGAACGCGCAAGCCGAGCGGCCGCGCGATCTCTCGTCACTGCGCTCGATGTTCACCGGCGGCGAGGCCGTGCCTTACGACCGCGCCTCCAAGTGGGAGGAGGTGACCGGCGCGCCGGTGCTGCAATTCTACGGCTCCAACGAGACCGGCACGCTGAGCTATACGACCTGGCGCGACAGCCGCGAGCACAGACTCCGCACCGCCGGAAAGATCATCCCGGAGATGGAGGTCCGCCTCTTCGATCCCGACACGCTTGAAGACATCACCGGCAAGAGCAAGCGCGGCCAGCCCGGCTGTCGCGGGCCCGCGACCTGCCTCGGCTATTGGAACGACGAGGCCGGCAACAAGAAGCTCTATACCGAGGATGGCTGGATGCTGATGGGCGACATCGTCGAGATCGACGCGGACGGCTACCTTTCGGTCGTCGGCCGCACGTCGGATTTCATCATCCGCGGCGGCAAGAATATCAGCGCGCCGGCGGTCGAAGACGAGGTCGGCAGCCATCCCGCCGTGGCGCTCGTCGCGGCCGTAGCGATTCCCGATCCGGTCTTCGGCGAGCGCGTCGGTATCTATGTCGTTCCGCGCACCGGCGCCACTGTGACGCTGGAGGGAATCGTGGCCCATTTGGCCGCGCGCGGTGTTACAAAGGAATGGTTCCCGGAGCATCTGATTCTTGTGGACGAGCTGCCCATGTCCTCGGGAGGCAAAGTGGCCAAGGGATCGCTCAAGGAAGACGTCAAGCGCCGCTTCGGCGAGGGGCGCTGAGACGGATGTGTGAAATGAATCCTTCCCCGCTGCGATGCATGGCGGAGGAGGGGTGGAAGGGACCTGATCATGGATGACATCGTTCGGCTCCGCACGCCGGAAAAAGGATATGTGCTCGAAGAGCTCGAAGTCGGGATGAGCGCGAAATATGCGCGCACCGTGACCGAGACGGACCTCGTGCTGTTCGCCGGAGTCTCGGGCGACAGCAACCCGATCCATATGAACGCGCTCTATGCCGCCAAGACTCGATTCGGCGGGCGCATCGTGCACGGCATGTTGTCGGCAGGTTACCTGTCGGCATTGCTCGGCTCGAAGCTGCCGGGACCCGGCACGATCTATCTCAAGCAGAATCTCAATTTCCGGCACCCGGTGCGCATCGGCGACACGGTCGAAGCGGAGATCACGATCACCGACATCGTGCGCGACAAGGCGCGCGTGTCGCTGCGCACGATCTGCCGCGTCGGCGACACAATCGTGATCGAGGGCGACGCCTTGGTGCTGGTTCCGCGCGCGGAAGAGGCCCCTTAAGGTCGAGGCCCCAGAAAACCGGGCAACGCGGCGGCTTGCTTCACCCAGCTCGCGATCTGCGCTTCATCGCGCTTTGGAGGTGTTCAGTGTCACCGCGGCGCGAACGAGCGCCTTAAACGCCTTGTCGTCGATCTTGTCGTCTTCGTGGAAATCGATGGCGCGTCTCGTGTTGCCTTCGAGGCTGGAGTTGAAGAGGCCGGAAGGGTCCTCCAACGAAGCGCCCTTGGCGAAGGTCAACTTGACGACGCTCTTGTAAGTCTCACCGGTGCAGATGATTCCGCCGTGCGACCACACCGGAACCCCTCTCCACTTCCACTCCTCCACGGCCTCGGGATCGGCTTCCTTGATCAGCCCGCGGAGCCGGCTCAGCATCCTGCCCCGCCAGTCGCCGAGCTCTTCGATTCTCGCATCGATCAGCTCGGATGGAGACTTGCCTTGCTGCGCCATGCTCTTTTTCATGCCGTTCCTCTCTGGCCCGCTCTATTCGAAACGATCCGTCGAAGGGCGTGACCTTTCCACATCCAAAGTCCCGTGAGGAGCATGACAGGCAGGAAGACGAATCGCGTCGCGGGCGCGTAGTTCGGAATCTGTTCGAACGGGCTATAAATATAACCGACGATGGGGATGCCGCAGATGATGTGAATCCAGCGAAAGATCCAACGCTTATCTTTCATGATCGATCGTGTCCCCCAGCCGAGTTTTGAATTGTGCAGCGGAGTTCAATCCGTCCGCGCCAACACCTGCTCCAGCGCTCCGAAGAATCGCTGCCAGCCATATTTGGCGCCTTGATAGGCCTGCTGCTGATCCGGTCGGAAGCCCGACTGCTCCATGCGCAGACGGGTCCCGGTGCCGGTTGGGGTGAGCGTCCAGGTGACGACGCTCTCGAGACCGAGCGCGCCCCATGTGTAAGACAGGGTCCTGTTCGGCTCCGCCGCCATGACCTGACAGTCGACGGAGCCCCAATCTCCGCGAAGCGTGAAACGCTCGCCGACGGCGGGCTTGAAATCGTTTTTCATCAGCCACTCCTCGATCAGGTGCGGTTGGGTCAGCGCGCGCCAGATTTTTTCCGGCGGGTACGGGATCTCGCGTTCGACAACCACGGAACGCGTTTCGGTCGCTTCATTGCTCATTGATCCATCCTTTTCAGCAGATCTTCGAGTTCGTCGAACCGGCTCTCCCAGAAGCCGGCCATCCGGCTTGTCCAGTCGATCAGCGGGGCGAGCGCGCCGAGCTGCGCGCTATAGCGGGTCTGTCGTCCTTCATGGCGGTCGCGCACCAGCCCGGCCTGCTTCAGGACACCGAGATGTTTCGACACGGCCGGCTGCGAGACTCCGGCTTGAGCCGTCAAAGCCCCGACCGTCTGCTCTCCTTCCCGACAGAGCCGTTCGAAAATGGCCCGTCGCGTCGGATCGGCGAGCGTCCTGAAGAGAAGGTCATGAGGCGCTGGCATCGCAATCTATAACCGGTTGGTTATTGATTGACGTATAACTCTATGGATATGGATGAGTCAACAATCGCAATGTCGGCTGTTACTCCGGCAAGCCCAGCCGGTCGGCGTCGAGCGTCATGTCGAGGTCGAGGCCGGTCATCTCATAGCCGCGGCGGAAATCATGCATGTGGAGCCGCATCCATTTGCGGGTGTCGGCGATGTCGTGGTTCTTCAGCCCCTCGAAGATGTAGCGATGGGCATCGAGCACGCGCCGGTAGGTTTGCAGCCGCGGCAGGATGAGACGCCCGGCCGGGATGAACAGCATCGTCACCGGCTCGTGCGCCAGCATCAGAACGCGATTGTGCGACGCGTTGGCGAGAATGTCGTGAAAGGCGCGGTCGAGCCCGACGAAATCGTCGACGTCGAAGGGCTCCTTGGCCTCGATCCGCTGGGTCGCCCGCTCCATTTCGGCGATGTTCGCCTCCATGAGCTCCAGGTCGGAAGCCGTTACCTTCGCCGCGGCGATCTCGGCCAAAGCCGGCTCGATCAGCATCGACGCTTCCCAGAGCTCGCGGAAGGTCACGGAATGGAGGAACAGGGCCCGCGTCGCCGAAGAGGCCAAATCCATGAAATGCGGCACCGAGATGCGGGGCCGCTTGCCGCCTTCGCGCTCGACCAGCCCGCTTTGCTCCAGAAGCCGGATGCCCTCGCGGACCGTCGAGCGATTGACGCCGAACTGCTCGGCGAGCTGGGTCTCGGCGGGCAAGGGATCGCCGACCCTCAGCTTTCCGCCCACGATCTGCCGTTCGATCGCGTCATAAACCAGCTTATAGGCCGGGGCCCGTTCCAAACGGCCGAAATCGCGCTCTGCCATGCTTTCTCGTCCCGCCGCTCTCGCTTCGCCCGAGTCGCAGCCTTTCCACCACCCAAAACACGTTCAATCAGATTTGGCCCATGCTTGATAGAGCCACAACCGGGTGATACTGTCCAGAATTGTCCGACAAACCGACAGAGACCATATCTCCCTTTATGAGCGCGACCTATCAGAACATCCGGCTCGACTGGCTGGACAGAGCGGCGCGGCTGACTCTGGCCCGGCCGGACAAGCTGAACCCGCTGGATTGGGCGACGGTCAAGGAGCTGAGGGCCGCGGTCGCGGAGATCGAGAAGAGCAAGGTCGCGGCGGTGATCGTGACCGGCGAGGGGCGGAGCTTTTCGGCCGGGGGCGATCTCGAAGGCTATATCAGCCTTTATCGCAAGCCGGATGAGTTTGCGCAGTTCCTGGATGACTTCTTCCGCCTTTTCGAGGCGATGGAGCAGTCCGGCAAAATCTATATCGCGGCGGTGAACGGCGCCTGCGTCGCCGGCGGCCTCGAGCTGCTGCTGGCCTGCGACGTCGCGATCGCGGCCGACACGGCGCGGATCGGCGACGGGCATCTGAATTTCGGACAGCTCCCCGGCGCCGGCGGATCGCAGAGGCTGGTTCGGGCCATCGGACTCTCGCGCGCCAAGCATCTGATGCTGACCGGCCGGTTGTTGCCGGCAGCCGAGGCGGAGCGCGTCGGGCTCGTCAATGAGGTCGTGCCCGCGGCGGAGCTCGAGGCGCGGTCGCTCGCTTTCGTGTCGGAGCTGCTGGAGAAGAGCCGGGTCGGCTTGCGCGGCGCGAAGCATCTGGCGAATCTCGCGATGACGACGAATTTGGAAGAGGGGCTGCGGCGGGAGATCGCGTTCGTCCATCGCTACGCCACGACCGAGCCCGATGCGACCGAAGGATTGATCGCCTTCAAGGACAAGCGGAAACCTGCCTTCCGCACCGATGGTTAGAGGAGCCGAATGTTCAGTCTACGCGACAAATACGCCATCGCCGGGATCGGCTGGACCGAATTCTCGAAGAATTCGGGCCGCACGGTTCGCAGCCTTGCCTCAGAGGCTTGCCTCAGGGCGATCCAGGATGCCGGGCTGACAGCCAAGGACATCGACGGCTTCGTCAGCTTCAACTTCAATGATTCGGTGCCGGCCATCGCAGTCGCGACCGAGATCGGCGTGCCGGCGGCGGGATATGCGGTCGATTTTCTGGGCGGCGGCAATGCGGCCAATCTGATCATCCTGACGGCGGTGGCGGCGATCGAGGCTGGGCTGGCGAAAAATGTGCTTTGCTATCGCGCGATGAACGGCCGCTCCGGTTTCCGTCTCGGCGGTGGCCGCGAGCTCGCTGCGCACGGCATCACCCAATACACCGCGCCCTTCGGCTGGATCACCTACCCGCAGGCGATGGCGATGTGGTGCCGGCGTCATATCATCGAGTACGGCACGACGGCGGAGCAGCTGGGAGAGGTTGCAGTCACCTTTCGCCGGAACGCGTCGATCAATCCGCGCGCGATGCAGCGCACGCCGATCACGATGGACGATTACATGGCGTCCAAGATGATCGTCGAGCCGTTCCGGATACTCGATATCTGCCTGGAGACGGACGGCGCCTGCGCCGTGCTGGTGACCAAGGCCGACCGCGCCGCCGATATGCGGAACAAGCCGGTCTACATCATGGGCGGCGCCTATGGCGGCGGCCCCGATCAAGGAGAGGATCTGTTCGACGCGATCCGCTGGCCCGACCATTCGCACAATTATGCGAAATACATCGCCGACGATCTTTGGAAGAGCGCCGGCGTCGGTCCCGAGGACATCGACGTTGCCGAGATCTATGATTGCTTCACCTACTCGATCCTGATGCAGCTCGAGGGGTTGGGCTTCTGCAAGGAGGGCGAGGGCGGGCCGTTCGTGCAAGGCGGACGCATTGCGAAGGGCGGGGAGCTGCCGCTCAACACGCACGGCGGGCTGCTGTCGGAGGGCTACATCCACGGTCTCAATCACGTGATCGAGGCGGTGCAACAATTGCGGGGCGAGGCCGGCCCCCGCCAGGTGCCGGGGGCGGAGATCTGTCTCACCACCGCGGGTGCGATGACCTGCGGCAGCGCGCTCGTGCTGAGGAACTGAGCTCATGAGCTATATGAAGCCCCTTCCCGCACCCGATCCGGAAAGCCGACCGTTCTGGGAAGGCTGTCATGCCCACAAATTGCTGATCGTCCGCTGCACGAATTGCGGTACATATCGCTTTCCGGCGACGAGCTTCTGCGCCCATTGCGGTTCGCCCGATCACGAATGGGTCGAGGCGAGCGGCAAGGGCAAGGTGTTCAGCTGGATCGTCGTGCGTCATCCGGTGCCGAAGGATATCTATGCCGACGCGGTGCCCTATGTCGTCGCGCTGGTCACATTGGATGAGGGTGTGCGGATGCCGACGAACATCGTCGATTGCCCGCCCGAAGAGGTGACGGCCGACATGCGGGTGACGGTCGGCTTCCGCGACGTGACGCCCGAGATCTCGCTGCCGGTCTTCTCGCCGGATCGGAGCTGAGCTTGCCCGTGAGCGCCGCCACGCCATTCGATGCATCGCCGCTGCTGAAGCGCGCGCTCACGCGGACGCGGCCGGAGCTGGAAGCGCTGCAGCTGGCCAAGCTGCGGCGCCAGCTTGAGCGGCTTTACGCCACCAGCGCTTACTATCGCGGCCTCATGGACGAGGCGAAGCTCAAGCCGGATGAGATCGCCTCTCTCGATCTCTTTCGCGAGCGCTTTCCCACATCCGACAAAGCGTCGTTCCTCGCCGACCAGCAGAAGAGCCCGCCTTTCGGCGGGCGGCTGGGTATCGCGCGCGAGGAGGTGGCGCTGGTCAACATGACCGGCGGTACGTCGGGCCAAGGCCAGGAGATTTACGGGCGCAGTCAGCGCGATGTGCACATGCTGGGCTATCTGCACGCGATGCCTTGGTTCATGGCGGGTCTCAGGCCCGGGCATATTGCCGTCAATTGCGTGCCGGCCGGCGGCATGACGACCGGCGGCTGGGGGCCGGGCGAAGGACTGAGAGTCGTGGGCGCCACCGCCTTTCATGTCGGCGGCAATCTCTCGACCGACGCCAAGATCGATCTGATGCTGAAGCTGGGCGAGGTGAATTTCATCTATGCCTCGACCAATTATCTGCACACGCTGACCGAAGCGCTCGCCAAGCGCGGCATCGAGCCCAAGGACGCCTTCCCGAAGATGGCGGGCCTCTTCATCGCCGCCGAAGGCTATCCGATCGAATGGGCGATCGAGATCGAGCGTCGTTGGGGTTGCGGGCTGCAGGAGGGCTACGGCAGCACGCAATGCGCGGGATTCGGCGGCTCGACTTGCAACAAGGGCGTGGTGACCGACGACGGCAAGCGCGGCCTGATTCATCTGTTCGAATGGGAGACGATGTTCGAGATCGTCGATCCCGAAACCATGCAGCCGACGGCGCCCGGCGAGCTCGGCGAAATGGTGGTGACCAACCTCTCGATCGAAGGTTCGCCCGTGATCCGCTTCCGCACCGGCGACGCCGCGCGGTTCGTGCCCTGGCAGGAAGCCGGCGGTCCTGGCTGCTGGAACGCGATCGAATGCGGGACGATCGGCCGCTTCGATGATATGATGAAGATCCGCGGCAACAATGTCTGGCCGTCCATGATCGACGCTGCAATCTTCGCGCATCCCGAGGTCTCGGAATATGCCGGCCGCGTCTTCACCGACCCCGACGGCAAGACCGAGGTCGAGGTCCGCTTCGCGCTGACCGACCGCGCGAAGCATCTTTCGCGCGACGAGCGCAGCCGCCTCATCGATTCGCTGCGCCAAGGGATCAAGGAGCGCACGAACGTCTGGATGAAGGTCACCGAGGTCGATCGCGCCAAGCTTCCCGAATTCACTTACAAGGCGCGCCGCTGGATCGACGAGCGGCAGCAGGGATACAGGCTGTGAGCCGCGCGCCCGTGCAGACAGACGACGAGATCCTCGAAGCGATGCTTGCCGAGGCCGAAAAGCTTTGCACGACCGACGATGCGCTGCTTCAGGGCCAGTATCGCCACTTGCGTGAGCGTATCCGGGCGCTGATCGAGCTTCGACTCTGCGCTCGTATGGACGCCCCGCGATCATGACCGACCGCTTTCGCCTCGACGGATCGGTCGCAATCGTTACCGGCGCCGGCGGCGGGATCGGGTCCGCCGGCGCGCTGGCGCTGGCCGAAGCCGGGGCGGACATCGCGCTCATGGGGCGAAACAAGGCGAAGCTCGAACAAGCGGCGAAGGACGTCGAGGCGACCGGACGACGAGCACTCATCGTCGAGGCCGACGTCACCGACGAAGCGGGCGTCGCGGCCGCCGCAAAGGCGATTCTCGATGCCTTCTCCAAGGTCGACATCCTGTTCAACAATGCCGGGATCACGTCGCCAAAGACCCTGTGCGCCCTGCCGCTCGACGAGTGGCAGCGGGTCATCGACACCAACCTGACGGGCGCCTATCTCTGCGCGCGCGTCTTCGCGCCCGGCATGATCCAGCAGCGGCATGGACGGATCATCAATATGGGATCCGTGCTGTCCGGCCGCGGCATGGCAAATCGCACCGTCTATTCGGCCAGCAAGGCGGGCCTCGCGAATTTCGGCGCGGCGCTCGCCTTCGAGCTGGGGCCGTACGGCGTCACGGTGAACACGATCGGCGCCACCGTCATGGTGACCGACCTCAACCGTGAGCTCATCCAGACGCAGCCGCAGCTTTATCAGCGAGTCCTCGACCGCACCGCGCTCGGCCGCCTGGGCGAGATCGAAGATGTTACGGGCGTGCTCGTGTTCCTCGCCTCCGATGCCGCACGGTTCATCACCGGTCAGACGATCTTCGTCGATGGCGGCTATACGGCCGGCTAGAGTCGGTTCGCGAGTTCCGCCCCCTCATAGACGGCTTTGACGATCAGGCCGAGGCCGGTGGCGTCGCCGATGGCGCGCGACGGGAGGCCGGCCGCAACAAGCGAGTCGTGGAGGCTCGTATCCGCGACGGGCTCACCCGCGACGATGACGGTGTCGGCGCGGACCAGACTCTTCTTGCCGACGATCCGAACTTCGACTCCCGCCGGCACGATCGCGATCGGCTCGGCGCAGCTGTTGATCGATACATGCAGACGTTCGAGCCGCCATTCATGCTCGAGCCTGCGCTTGGGGCCGATCTCGGGCGCGATCAGCTCGCCGGGCGCCAAGATCGCGACGTCGCGACCGCGCTTGGCGAGGAATTCGGCGAGCTCGATCGCGGCCAGATCGCCGCCGACGATCGCGACCCGCTTGCCGATCGGCAGCCACCAATCGGCGAGCCTGCGGATGCGCGCCGGCGTGGCGTGGCGATCGATGAGCGTTCCCGCTTGCGCGATCCCGAACTTGATCCATCCCGGCAAGCCGCGCGCATCGCGCACATCTTCGCCGTTGGCGAGCTTGCGCAGATCGGCGCCGGTGAGGACGTGCGGCAGATCGATGCCGGGGATCATGGGCAGCGCGAGCTTCGCGCCGGTCGCGACGACGACCGCGTCCGGCGACAGCGATCGGATCGTGTCGGCATCGGCCGTGGCGCCAAGACGGATCTCGATTCCCGGATTCGCCATCTGTCCGAGCAGGAAATCGAGGAGCCGGCCATTGTCGGCGTGGACGGTGGAGGCGAGCGTCAGCGACCCGCCGAGCCTGCGGCGCCGCTCGATCAGCGTGACGCGGTGACCGCGCAGCGCAGCCACGCGCGCGGTTTCCATGCCGCCGGGGCCGCCGCCGATCACGACGATTCGCTTCGGCGCGCTCGTGCGCTGGTAATCCAGCGCCTGCTCGCGTCCGCTTGCGGCGTTGACCGCGCAGGCCATCTTCGATTCGGTCGGCCAGAGAAACATCGAATCGATGCAATTCTCACATGAGATGCAGCGGCGAATGTCTTTGAACCTTCGCGATGCGACCTTCGCCGGCAGGTCGGGATCGGCGAGCAACGGACGCGCCATCACGATCATGTCGGCTTTCTCTTGCTGCAGGATCTGCTCGGCATATTCAGGATCGTGGATGCGGCCCACCACCATCACCGGCACGTCGACCGCGCGCTTGATCGCCTCGGCTTGGGGCACGTTGTAGCCGTTGACGTATTCGTTGCCGCAAACGATCTCGGACACGGTGCGGTCGCTGACGCCGCCTGAAATATGGAAGGCATCGACGCCGGCCTCGACCAGCAGCGGCGCGATCCGCGCCGTGTCGTAAGAGGCGCGGCCGCCCGGCAGGCGCTCGAAGCCGGAGATGCGCAGCGTGATGGGGAAGTCCTTGCCCGCCACTTCCTTGATCCGCCGCAGCACGCGGGTCAGCATGCGCGTGCGGTTCAGGGTCGTGTCGGCGCCGTATTCGTCCTGGCGGATGTTGCGCACCGGCGACAGGAAAGTGCCGAGGAGCATGTAGCCATGCGCGGCGTGCAACTCCATGCCGTCATAGCCGGCCTCGCGCGCCCGGCGCGCGGCCTGCGCATATTGCTCGACGATGCCGTCCAGCTCTTCGATGGCAAGCTGCCGCGACGGCACGCTGGTCGAGGCGCCGAGCACGACGCTGGGGCCGACCGATTGGCCGCCGAAGTAAAGCCAGGTCAACGATTCCGGACCTGGATGGGTAATCTGCGGCTGCACCTTCGCGCCGTACTCATGCAGCCGATCCGTCAGTCGCCGATGGCCCTCGATATATTCGTCGGCGCCGAGGGTCAGCGATTGCGGCTGATATTTCTCCTTCACGTCGACCGTGCAGACCTCGACGGTGATCAGCCCGACCCCGCCCTTGGCCCGCGCCTCGTGAAAGGCGATCAGCCTGTCGGAGACCGTCTGGTCGTCATTGCCGTAATTGGTCGTCATCGGCGACAGGACCATGCGGTTCTTGAGCCGCATCGGGCCGATGCTGATCGGCGACAGGAGTTTCAAGGCGCAGTCCCCCTTTTTTTGGCTTATGCGCGATTGATGTCAGCCTGCTGGAGCACCGGCAAGGCAGATGCATTGGCGGGACTGACTGGCCTGTCATAATGAGCCATGCTTGTGATCCCGCGTGGTAATTATGTCCGGCTGTTGAGTTGTCGGACAATGATGCGGCATGTTAGAAGAGCCCCCGAGCCCGGATAGACCCATGCACGAGCAATCCAAGCCCTTGAAATCCTTGTTTGACCTATCAGAGCAGGTGGCGGTCGTCACCGGCGGGTCTCGCGGCTTGGGGCTGCAGATCGCGGAGGCTCTCGGCGAGTATGGCGCCACGGTCATCCTCACCGCGCGCAAGCCAGCCGAACTGGCCGAGGCCGTGGAGCATCTGCAGGGGCTCGGGATCAAGGCGGAATCCTATGCCGGCGATATGGGGAAGCAGGAGAGCGTGACGGCCTTCATCGACTGGCTGGGCCAAGCGCATGACCGCGTCGACATACTCGTCAACAACGCGGGAACGAGCTGGGGCGCGCCCGCCGAGGATCATCCGATCGAGGGGTGGAACAAGGTGATGGCGCTCAATCTCACCGGCCCCTTTCTGCTGACTCAGGCGATCGGGAAGAAATGGATGATCCCGAAGGGCAAGGGGCGCGTGATCAATGTCGCGTCGGTCGAGGGGCTCCAGGGACATCACCATTCGATGGGCGGCATGCTGGCCTATTCGACCAGCAAGGGCGGGCTCATCAATTTCACCCGCGCGCTCGCCGCCGAATGGGGCCGCTACGGCATCACCGTGAATGCGCTGGCGCCGGGCTATTTTCCGTCCAAGCTCACCGAGTGGATCCTGCAGCGGATCGAGACCTTCGTGGTCGAGCACACGCCCTTGGGCAAGCTCGGCAACGACAATGATCTGAAAGGCGCGGCGCTGCTGTTCGCGTCCGATGCGGGCGGTCATATCACCGGGCAGGTTCTCGCCATCGACGGCGGCGCCACGATCATCTGAGCGATCCGCCCGTGTCCTTCATCGATCCCCGCGGCCTCGCTTTTCTGCTCTACGATTGGCTCGGTGCCGACCGCCTGCCGGAGCGGCCGCGCTTCGCAGAGCATTCGCGCGAGACCTTCGACGCGATCCTGGAGCTGAGCGCGCAGCTCGCGACCGACGAATTCGCGACTCATTCGAAGAAATCCGATCGTGAGGAGCCCGAGCTGATCGGCGGCCAGGTGCGTGTGATCCCCGAGGTCAAGCGCGCGCTTGCGGCTTACGCCGAAGCCGGACTGTTCGCGGCCTCCTTCGACCATGCGCATGGCGGGCTGCAGCTTCCGCATCTGCTGCTGACCGCCTCCTGGGCGCATTTCATGTCGGCCAATGTGGCGACCGCGGCCTTTCCGATGCTGGCGGCGGCGAATGCGCGCGTGATCGTGCGCTTCGGCACTGCGGCTCAGATCGCCGCCTTCGCGCTGCCCGAGATCGAAGGCCGCGCGCTCGGGACCATGTGCCTCTCCGAGCCACAGGCCGGCTCGTCTCTCGCCGACATCAAGACTCGCGCCGAGCGCGACGGCGAGGATGCATCCGGTCGCCGCTATCGCCTGACCGGCAACAAGATGTGGATCTCGGGCGGCGACCACGACATCACCGAGAACATCATCCATCTCGTGCTGGCGAAGATTCCGGGACCGGATGGCGCGCTCATCTCCGGTACCGCGGGCATCTCGCTCTTCATCGTGCCGAAGATTCTAGCCGACGGCGAGCGCAACGATGTCAGCGTCGCGGGCCTGAACCACAAGATGGGTTATCGCGCGATCCCGAATTGCCTGCTCAATCTGGGCGAGGGCACAGCTTACAAGCCGCAGGGGCGGGCGGGAGCGATCGGCTATCTCGTCGGCGAGGAGGGGCAGGGGCTCGCGATCATGTTCCACATGATGAACGAGGCCCGGATCGCGATCGGACTCGGCGCTGCGGCGCTGGCTTGCCGCGGCTATCGCCAGTCGCTCGATTATGCGCGCGAGCGGCCGCAGGGTCGCGCGCTGGGCAGCCGCGATCCGTCGGCACCGCAAGTGCCGATCATCCGGCACCCTGACGTGAGGCGGATGCTGCTCGCCGAGAAGGCTTATGCCGAGGGCGCGCTGGCGCTGGTCCTCTATGCGGCCAAGCTGGTGGACGACGAGGCGACACATCCCGATGCGGCCGAGCGCGCCCGGTCGGGGGCGCTGCTCGGGCTGCTGACGCCGGTTGCGAAGAGCTGGCCGTCAGAGTTCGGACTCGCGGCCAACGATCTCGCGATCCAGATCCATGGGGGATACGGCTACACCCGGGATTTCGACGTCGAGCAGACTTACCGCGACAACCGGCTGAACCCCATTCATGAGGGCACGCACGGCATCCAGGCGATCGATCTCGTCGGCCGGAAGATCCTGCGCGACAAAGGCGCCGGGCTCGTGCTGCTGGGCGAGGAGATCGCGAAAACCGCCGCTTCCGCCCAGTCGCGCCAGCTGCTCGCCGGGTACGCGGCCGCTCTGGAGAAGGCCTGGGATCGAGCACGCTCCGCGGCGGAAACGCTGATCGACCTCAACGATTCGGCGCGAGCCCAGGAGAACGCGTCGGCTTTCTTGAGCGGCTTCGGCCATGTCGTGGTCGCATGGCTGTGGCTCGACCAGGCGGTTGCGGCGATGGCTTTACCTGACGATATGTTTCGTAAGGGTAAGCTTCACGCCTGCCGGTATTTCTTCGAGGCCGAGCTGCCGAAAGCGGCGCAGCATCTGGCCTTTGTCGCCGCATTGAACGATGTTGCGGCGTCAATGCCCGAAGAGGCCTTCTAAGGCCCGCCGCAAATCAGGATGTGGGATTCGCTATCTGGAGGTTTTGATGACTGAGGTATTCATCGTCGCGGGCGTCCGCACCGCGATCGGTACGTTCGGCGGCTCGCTGAAGGACACTCCCCCGGCCGATCTCGGCGCTCTGGTCGCCCGGGAAGCGGTCAAACGGAGCAGCGTCGAGGCCAAGGATATCGGGCACGTCGTCTTCGGACAGGTGATCCATACCGAACCCCGCGATATGTACATATCGCGCGTGGCGGCGGTGAATGCCGGGATCCCGGTCGAAACTCCGGCGCTCACCGTGAACCGTCTCTGCGGCTCGGGGCTGCAGGCGATCGTCTCTTCCGCCCAGGCGATCAAGCTCGGCGATTGCGACGTCGCGCTGGCCGGCGGTGCCGAAAGCATGAGCCGCGCGCCCTATGCGACGCAGGCCATGCGGTTCGGCGCGCGGATGGGCGACACCGCGATGGTCGACATGATGACGGGGGCGCTGAACGACCCCTTCCACCGCTACCATATGGGCGTCACCGCGGAGAACATAGCCGAGCGCTACGAGATCAGCCGGGATGACCAGGACGCGCTTGCGATCGAAAGTCACCGCCGCGCTTCGGCCGCGATCAGGGCCGGCTATTTCAAGGACCAGATCGTCGGGGTCGAGCTCAAGACCCGCAAGGGCATCGTCACCTTTGCCGAGGACGAGCATGTCCGGCACGACACGTCGATCGACGATCTCAAGGGCATGAGGCCGGTCTTCAAGAAGGACGGCGGGACGGTCACCGCCGGCAATGCTTCAGGCATCAATGACGGCGCGGCAGCGCTGGTGCTGGCGAGCGAAGCCGCGGTCAAGAAGGGCGGCCTGAAGCCGCTCGCCCGGCTCGTCGGCTATGCCCATGCCGGCGTCGATCCGGCTTTTATGGGAATCGGCCCGGTGCCTGCGACAAAAGCGGTATTGGCTCGGACCGGCCTCAAGGTCTCGCAGCTCGACGTGATCGAGGCCAACGAGGCTTTCGCGGCTCAGGCTTGCGCGGTGTCGCGCCAGCTCGAACTCGACCCGGCCAAGGTCAACCCCAACGGCAGCGGCATTTCGCTCGGCCATCCGGTCGGCGCCACGGGCGCGATCATCGCCGTGAAGCTGATCAACGAGCTCGCTCGCACCGGCGGCCGCTACGGCCTCGCCACCATGTGCATCGGCGGCGGGCAGGGCATCGCGCTGGTGTTCGAGCGGGCGTAAAAGTTGCACCCTTTCCGCCCCAAGCGGGGGCCGGAGAGGGAATTCGATTGACACTTATCCGGCTTTCATCTTAATCTTATAAAGATTAAGCCTTCAGCGCGGCTCGGGCGGTGCGCACGGGGCCGATTTTGCACGGGAGAGTTCATGGCGGATGGAAGCAACGCGCCGCGTCAATACCGGCTGATCAATGCCGACGGCCATGTGACGGAGCCCGGCGATTTGTGGACCAAGCGGGTCTCGGCGGCGATGCGCGACCGCGCTCCCGTCATGAAGCGCTTTGCCGAAGGCGATGCCTGGGTCATCGAAGGCGTGAATGATCCGGTCAATTTCGGCTGGAACAACTGCGCCGGGCTCGAGCCCGAGAAGATGACCGGATGGGTGAAATTCGACGAGATGCGGGCCGGCGGCTACGACCCGGCGGCCCGGCTCCAGGAGATGGACCGCGACGGCGTCGATGCCGAGGTCCTTTATCCGACGCCCCGCCTGTCCAACGCGATTTTCGCCAATAAGGACGAGCCGTATCACCTCGAAATGGTGCGGGCCTATAATGACTGGCTCTCGGAATTTTGCGCTTACGCGCCCGACCGTTTTTGCGGCGCGATGATGCTGCCGAACCGCGGCGGGCCGAAGGCTGCGGTCGCGGAAATCGACCGCGTGCTCGGCCGGCCCGGCATGCGCACCGTGGTCATGGGCGCCTATCCCAACGGCACGACCGTTCTGCAGCCCGAGGACGATCTGGTTTGGGGGACGCTCGCCGAGCGCGGCGTCACGCTGACCATCCATGTGGCGCTGACGCAATCGATGCCCGGCGCGCACAAGGCGAAGCTGCCAGGGTACGGCCGTTTCTTCGATGCGCCCAACCGCATGATCGAGATGGTGTTCAGCGGGCTCTTCGACCGCTTTCCGACTCTCGACGTTTTCTTCGCCGAGGTCGATTTCGGCTGGGTGCCCTACGTCGTCGAGCAGATCGAGAACAACTACCATCGGCTGGAGCCGACCAGCAAATTCGGGCTTTCGAAATCTCCGCGCGAATATATCGAGCGGCATTTCCATTACGGCTACATGACCGACACCTTCGGGCTGCAGAATCGGCACCATGTCGGGGCCGAGCGCATCCTGTGGTCGAGCGACTATCCTCATATCAGCGCCGACTATCCCTATTCCTGGCGGGTGATCCAGTCGTCGCTGTCCGGCGCCTCGCCGCAGGAGCGGAACCTGATCCTGCACCAGAACGCGGAGCGGCTCTTCGGCTTCGTTTGACTGTGAAACCGTGCTAGACTCGGGTCGTTAACCACGACGCGGGCCGAAGGCGTCTGAGGCGGCCGGACCCGCGCAGCTGTCGGGAAGGCGTGCATGGCATTCAAACTGACGGTCAACGGGCAGACCCACACGATCGACGCCGATCCTTCGACGCCGCTCCTTTGGGTGCTGCGCGATCATCTCGGCATGACGGGGACGAAGTTCGGCTGCGGCATCGCGCAGTGCGGCGCCTGCACGGTCCATATCGACGGCACCGCGACCCGCTCCTGCGAGGTGCCGCTCGAGAGCGTCGCGGGGGCCGACGTCACGACCATCGAGGGGCTTTCCCCGGATTCCAGCCATGTGCTGCAGCGGCTCTGGATCGAGGCCAATGTGCCGCAATGCGGCTATTGCCAGTCGGGCATGCTGATGGCCGCGGCCGCGCTTCTCAAGAACATCCCGAACCCCACGGACGAGGACATCGACCGCTATGTCGACAATCTCTGCCGCTGCGGGACCTATCCTCGCATCCGGGCCGCCATCCACAAGGCCGCCTCGATGGCCTCCACCACGCTGCCGCGGGAGGGCTGAGCCATGGGCGAGATGCAGAAGATCGATCGCCGGCAGTTCCTGATCGGTGTCACCGCCGTGGGCGGCGGCATGGCGCTGGGCATCCTGCCGAGCCGCGCGGCCGAGGCGGCAAGCGCCGATCCATCGCCTTGGATCGAGAGCCGCGCGGCCGGCAGCGTCGAATTCACGCCGTGGATCGCGATCGCGCCGGACGACACGGTGACGATCCAGATCGCGACTCCCGAGATCGGGAACGGCACGATGACGCAATGTGCCGCGAACGTCGTCGAGGAGCTGCAATGCGATTGGGCCAAGGTCCGGACCGAGTTCGCGCCGGTTGCCCGCGACTATCGGGAGAATGCGGTCTATTCGACGATCCAGGGACCGACTGCCTATTTCAGCGGCCGCTCCACGGCGGCGGAACGAATGAAGCTTCTCCTCCAGGTGGGCGCGAGCGCGCGCGAACGGCTGAAGGCCGCGGCCGCCGCCGATTGGAGCGTGCCGGTTTCCGAAATCTCGGCCGCCGACGGTGTGCTCACCCATGTGAAGAGCGGCCGCAAGCTACGTTATGGCGAAATCGCGGCCAAGGCCGCGAATGTGAAGCTCGATGCCGAGCCCAAGCTCAAGCCCGAGAGCGAATGGACCTTCCTGGGTAAGCGCTCGCCCGCCAAGCTCAACATCCCTGAGATCGTGAATGGCAGCGCCGTCTACGGCATGGATGTGCGCGTGCCGGGTATGGTCTACGCCGCGCTTCGCCAGTGCCCCGTTCATGGCGGCAAGCTGAAGAGCTTCGACGACTCGGTCGTGAAGAAGATGCCCGGTGTGGTCGCGGTCGTGTCGGTCGACAGTTCTGAAACGCCCGGCTCGCCGGTTAAAGGCGCTCCGACCTTCGACATCAACCAGACTCAAGTGCAGAGCGCAGTCGCGGTCGTGGCCGAGCATTACTGGCAGGCGCGTAAGGCGCTCGACGCGCTCCCGGTCGAATGGGACGACGGCGCGGGCGCGCGCTGGAAATCGACCGACCAGATGATCGAGGCGGCGATGGCCGCGCTCGACGGGCCGGCGCCGGAGGGCAAGCCCGAGAAAGCGACCGGCGATGTCTCCGGTATCGACAAGCAGCACAAGCTGGTCGAGGCGGTGTATGTGACGCCCTTCTCCGATCAGTCCTGTATGGAGCCTTTGAACGGCACGGCGCTGGTGACACCCGACCGGGTCGATGTCTGGCATCCGGCGCAGCATTCCAAGCAGGCCTTCTGGGTGACCTGCGACGAGACCGGCATGCCGCCGGAAAAGGTGTTCTTCCACCAGACCTATGTCGGCGGCGGCTTCGGCCGGCGAATTTTCGCCGACGATCTGCGCATGGTGGTCGCGGTGGCGCGCAAGGTGCCGGGCCGGCCGGTGCATGTCATCTGGTCGCGCGAGGAGATGATGCGGCAGGGCCGCTATCGCCCGATGGTCGCGGCCAAGCTTCGCGCCGGCCTCGGCGAGGACGGGATGCCCAAGATCTTCACGGCCCGCCAGGCGACGAAGGGCCATTTCCCGCGCTTCGCCGACACGCCGTATGCACTCGGCTGCATCCCGAACGTCCTCGTCGACGCCAAGGAGCTGCCGATCCATGTGCTGACCGGCGCCTATCGCGGGCCGGGCTACAATTCCTACGCCTTCATGCTCGAGACTTTCATCGACGAATGCGCGCACGCGGCGGGGATCGACCCGGTCGAGTATCGCCGCAAGCTGCTCTCGGCCTGGCCCGACAAGGGCTGGATCAAGGCGCTCGACGAGGCGACGTCAAAGGCTGGCTGGGGGCAGTCCCTGCCGCGCGGCATGGGCCAGGGGGTCGCAATCGCCAATTGGGGCAATAACGGCAAGGCATTCGAGGGCACGACGGTCTGCGTCGTCGCAACGGTCGAGGTGACTCGCAAGGGCAATCTCAAAGTGCACCAGCTCGACGCCGCCTTCGATACGGGCCGGATCGTAAACCGCGACGCCGTGCTGAACGAGATGGAAGGCGGGCTGATCTTCGGCCTCAACATGGCGTTGAACGAAGAGATCAACGTCAAGAACGGTCGAATCGTCGAAGGCAATTTCGACCAGTATCCGATCCTCCGGACCGGCGATACACCCAAGATCAATGTCCATTTCGGCGGGCTCTCCGGCCATGATCGCTTCTCGGAGATCGGCGAGCCGCCGGCCGGGCCGGTCGGTCCCGCGGTGGGCAATGCCATCTTCCGGGCTATCGGCAAGCGCATCCGCTCCACCCCGATCCGCAAGCACGATCTGAGCTGGGCCTGACATCGCCGGCTGTGGCGCGTCGCCGATATCCTATTCTTCATACGTGGCCCGGCATGCCGAGCGTCCCGGACGCTGATACAGTCTCAATCACGAACAAGAATAGGCTGAAGGGGCAGGGGACGAGATGGTAGCGGTGACGGTCGAGTCCGGGCGCCGGAGCGCGCATCGGTTTTATGTGGGCGTGGCGGCGGCCTCGGTGCTGATCGCTTTCGGGGGCTTCATCCCGACTTATTGGGCCAAACTGGCGACCGGCACCTTCACCGGCGCGCCGATCAACCATATCCACGGCGCGCTTTTCTTTACCTGGACGCTGTTCTTCTTCGCGCAGACCTGGCTCGTTGCGGCCGGCCGCACGCCTGACCATCGCATGTGGGGCATGGCCGGGATCTCGCTCGGCACAGCGATGGCCATCTCGATCGTGCTGGGTTCGATCGACTCTATCAGGAGTGCGCCGCCGGAATTCCTGGATCGCGCCCGCCAGTTCGCGATCGTGCCGCTGTTCGCGCTCGTGATCTTCGTCGTCTATTTCGCGCTGGCGATCGCGAAAGTGAAAAAGCCGGAAACGCACAAGCGGCTGATGCTGATCGCGCTCGTGCCGCTGATGCACGCGGCGATCTTCCGCATCTTCAAGCTGCTCTTCGCGCCGCCCGACGCCGTCGGCCCGCCGCCGGCCGGCCTCTCATTCGCGCCGGGCCTGGTCGCCGACCTGTTCATCGTTGCGGCCATGATCCGCGATTGGCGCGTCGAGGGCCGCGTCCATCCGGTCTACAAGATCGGCCTGCCGGTGCTCATCGTTCAGGAATTCCTGAATGGGCCGCTCAGCATGACGAGCGGCTGGATGTCGGTGGCGAAGTGGGTGGAGTCTCTCGCCGGCTAGGTGAATCCCTCGTTTAGCTTCCGAACGCATGCTCGTCGGCATCGCCCAATGAAATGACGCTGGGCACGCCTTTGTCGTCGAATTTCTGCATCAGGAACGAGGTCTGGCGAAACTGGGTCGAGGCGATCCACCAGCGCCCGTCCTGATAGACATAGCGATCGACATAGCCGCCCGACATCTGGATCGTCGTTCTGTCGACCGTATCGACTGAGGCGAAATAGACGTCCCAGAGACCTTCGGCCTCGTTCGCGCCGGTCATCCGGATGCGCGGATTCTGACCGTGATGCATGCTGTGGAAGCCCTTTTTGCCGCCCTGGGCCTTCAGCACGGCGATGAATTCCTCGCGATCCTTGCAAAGCGGCACGCCCTGAAAATCCACGACAGCGCCCTGGGGTAGGTAGCAGTCGCGGACTTCATCGAGAAGCTGGCGATCGGCGCTCGCCCAATAGCGGGATTTCAGATCCTTGATCGCGTTGATGTGCTCGAGCGTCTCGATCCGGCGCGTGAGTTCGGCGATGCTGGGTTCCATCTGGCTTCCTCCCGTGATTACGGGCTACGTTTTATCGTCATTTCCGCGAAAGCGGGAATCCATTTCTGGGCCGGCGCCGGCGTCGCCATGGATTGCCGCTTTCGCGGGAATGACATTGAAGGGGTCAGCGGCGCCTCCCGGCGGTGGATTTCCCCTTTCCAGGCCCCGGCGCGCCGGCAAGTAGCTCGGCCAGCCAGTCGAACATGGTATGGGCGGCGATCAGGCGGGTTGCGCGCGGATTGTCCTTCCCCAATCTCTCGATCGCCTCGTCCGTCAGATGACTGAAAGAGGTGAGCGCCGCAATCCGCAGCCGAATCACTTTTTCCCAGGCGTCGTCGTCGATGCGGTAAAAAGTCGTGCGCGAGCCGGGGCGCGTGATGCGGCGCACGAAGCCGATCGTGATCAGCACGCGCATCGTCGTCGTCAGCGACGCGCGGCTGGCGCCGATCGCCGCCGCGATGTCGCCGGCCGACTGCTCGGCCGGATCGCAGATCAAGAGCCAACCCAAGGCGCGTCCCGTGATCGCCGGAAGCCCGTTCTGCAGCACAAAGAAATTGGCGACGCGTTCAATCCAGTCCGCGACGTAAGATTCATCGATCGATCTCGCCTTCGCCACGCATCCCCCGGCGCTCTTGCTAGTCATTTCAGTATGTGCTGAAATGACTAGCAATGTAAATCCTTAATTGGTGTGCAATGCTGAGGTCGGGATGGCGCCTATGGGCGGCGGTCGCCCTCGTTCTTGCGGTCGCGATCGGAATCGTCTGGTGGCTCGTTGGTCGCGGCTCCGGCGGGCCGGTTTGGCAGGGCTACGCCGAGGCCGACTATGTCAAGGTCGCGCCGGTGCAGCAGGGTCTGCTGACTGCGATCCATGTGGCGCGCGGCGACCGCGTAGCGAAGGGCCAACCCCTCTTCGATCAAGACGAGACGCCCGACCGCGCCGGTTTCGTCCAGGCGGCGCGACAGCTCGCCGAGGCCCAGAACAAGCTCGCCAATCTCGAGGCGGGCGGCAAGCCCACCGAGATCGAGCAGGCCAAGGCAAGCCTCGCCGAAGCGCAATCGACGCTCGCCAGGACCGACGCGGATTTTCGGCGCAATGAGACGCTCGTGCGCGGCGGCGCCGTGTCGCTGAAATCCCTCGACCAGTCGCGCGCCGATTATCAATCGGCGGTCGCTCGAGTGGAGGCGGCAAAAGCGGCGCTCCAGCAGATGGAAAAGCCGCTGGGGCGTACCGACGAGATCCGCGCGCAGCGTGATGCGGTCGAGGCCGCGCGCGCTTTGCTGGACATGGCCAAATGGCGCCTGGATCAGCGGCACGTTGCAGCGCCGATCGACGGACGGGTGGCCGATGTCGTCGCTCAACCGGGCGAGACGATGGCCGCGGGCGCTCCGGTCGTTTCGCTGCTGCCGGCCGAGAACATCTTCGTGAGATTCTTCGTGCCCGAGGCGGCGCTGGCCTCGTTGCATCGGGGCGATTCGGTCACTTTCGCCTGCGACAATTGCCCTGCCGGGCTCACCGCCACGATCTCGTTCATTTCGCCCAAGGCCGAATATTCGCCGCCCGTGATCTATAGCGAATCGAGTCGCGCCAAGCTGGTCTATCTGATCGAGGCGCGCCCGCCATCGGACAAGGCGGCGTTGCTCAACCCAGGTCAGCCGGTCGAAGTGCGGCCGGCGGCCAAGGGCGACGCAAAATGAGCGACCTCGTCATCGATGTGCACGACCTGCGGAAGAATTTCGGCGCGCGACGCGTGGTCGAAGGGTTGAGCCTCCGTGTAGCGGCTGGCGAGATCTGCGGTTTTCTCGGCGCCAACGGCAGCGGCAAGACGACGACCATTCGCATGCTGTGCGGCCTGCTGACACCGGATGGCGGGCAGGGGACCTGCCTCGGCCTCGACATCATCCGCGACGCGCCTGCGATACGCTCGCAAATCGGCTACATGACTCAGCGCTTCAGCTTCTACGAGGATCTGACGGTTCGCGAGAATATGACCTTTGTCGCGAGCGTCTATGAGCTGCCGGATCGGCAGGCCGCGGTCGCGCGCACCATGGATCGAATGGGACTCGCTGATCGCGCCGATCAGCTCGCAGGCCAGCTCTCGGGCGGATGGAAGCAGCGCCTGGCGCTGGCTGCCTGCGTGCTCCACCAGCCGAAGCTTCTGCTGCTCGACGAGCCGACGGCGGGCGTCGATGCGCAGGCGCGGCGCGAATTCTGGGACCTGATCCACGATATGGCCGGCGAGGGCCTGACCGTGCTCGTCTCGACCCACTACATGGACGAGGCCGAGCGCTGCAAGCGCATCGTCTATCTCTCCGACGGACACATCGTGGCGCAAGGGACGCCGGCGGAGGTGGTGGCCAGCGCGCGCCTCGTCACCTACGAGGCCACCGGAGAGAAGTTGGATGCGGCCGCAAGGCTCTTGCGGCACACGCCGGGGATCGAAGCGGCGGCCGTGTTCGGCCAGTCGCTTCATGTCGCCGGCACCGACCGGGCCGCGCTCGAACGGGCGATCGCCACATTCCGGAACGGCGAGACCCTTCAGTGGCGCGAAGTCCCGCCCCGATTGGAGGATGTCTTTATCCATCTTCTGGGGCATGCGCCGGCGGAGGCGGCATGAAGCGATTCTCGTTCCGCCGATTCGTCGCAGTATTGCGCAAGGAATGGATCCAGGTCCGTCGCGATCCGATCACATTGCGCTTCATCATTGCGCTGCCGGTGCTGCAGCTCTTCCTGTTCGGCTACGCGATCAATTCCGATCCCAAGCATCTGCCGACCGGGCTGCTCACGGTCAATCACTCGAGCTACGAGCGAAGCGTCGTCGCGGCGCTGGAGAACAGCGGCTATTACGATATTCGGCCGATGGCGTCGGAGGCGGCGGCCGAGCGGGCCTTGAAGGAAGGGGAGGTTCTCTTCGTCGTCAACATCCCGCCCGATTTCGACCGTGCCGTCGATCGCGGCGAGAAGCCTTCGATCCTGATGGATGCCGACGCGACCGACCCGACCGCCATCGTCAACGCCGGAGCGGCGCTCTCGGGACTCGCGACGGCGCTCGACCGCGACCTTCCGCCGTCGCTTCGCTCCGCGCCCGCAAGCCCGCCTTTCCAGTTCCAGATTCATGCGCGCTACAATCCCGAGCAGCTGACGGTGCTGAACATAGTGCCCGGTCTGGTCTGCATTGTGCTGATCATTTCGACGCTCTTCGTCACGACGCTGTCGATCACGCGCGAATATGAGCGCGGCACGATGGAGAATCTGCTGGCGATGCCGGTCAGGCCGATCGAGGTGATGCTGGCGAAGATCGTGCCCTATATCGTGATCGGCTATGTTCAGGTGTTCCTGATCATGGCGATCGCCTGGGCTGTGTTCGGCCTGCCGATCCGCGGCTCGGTCGTGCTGCTGCTGATCGCGCTGGGGCTCTTCATCACCAGCAATCTGGCGCAGGGACTTACCTTCTCGACCCTGGCGCGCAATCAGATGCAGGCGATTCAGATGGCGCAGTTCACGTTGCTGCCGTCGATCCTGCTGTCGGGCTTCATGTTCCCGTTCAAGGGCATGCCTGTCTGGGCCCAATGGATCGGGGAGATCGTCCCGGTCACCCATGCGCTCCGGATCGTGCGCGGCGTGCTGCTGAAGGGAAATGGCGTCGCGGATATCTTGCCGGAGATCTGGCCGATCGCCGCCTTCACGATGGTCGCGGTCGTGGTCGCCGCCTGGGCTTACCGCGAGACCCTTGATTGACGCAGGTTCGGCAGGAAGGCGGTCAGAAGTCCCAGCGCCGGCAGGAAGGCGCAAATCTGATAGACGAACTCGATGCTCGTCAGGTCGGCAAGCTTGCCCAGCACCGCGGCGCCGATACCGCCCATGCCGAAGGCGAATCCGAAGAATAGGCCGGCGATCGTGCCGACACGCCCGGGCACCAGCTCCTGCGCGAAGACCAATATCGCGGAGAAGGCCGAGGCCAGCACTATTCCGATGATCGCGGACAGCACCCCCGTCCAGAACAGCCCGACATGCGGCATGAGCAGCGTGAAAGGCAGCACGCCCAGGATCGAGACCCAGATCACGCGCTTGCGCCCTATCTTGTCGCCGATCGGCCCGCCAAGAATCGTTCCAGCCGCGACCGCGCCCGAAAAGATGAAGAGCTGGATCTGAGCCTGCTGGACCGACACGTGGAACCGGTCGATCAGGTAGAAGGTGAAGTAGCTGGTGATGCTGGCGAGATAAAAATATTTCGAGAAGATCAGCACCATCAGGATGCCAAGCGACCAGCCGACCTGCTTGCGGGACAGGCCGTTGGCGGCTTCCGCTACCGGTCGCCGCGCCTTCGCCCGCGCCGCCAGATGATCGCGATACCAATTGCCGACCCAGGCCAGGATCGCCATGCCGAGCAGCGCCGCGACCGAGAACCAGGCGACGCTGTGCTGGCCGCGCGGCAGCACGACGAAGGCCGCGAGCAGCGGCCCGATCGCCGAGCCGAAATTGCCGCCGACCTGGAACAGCGACTGCGCGAAGCCGTGCCGTCCGCCCGACGCCATGCGCGCGACGCGCGAGGCTTCCGGATGGAAGATCGATGAACCCATGCCGATCAGCGCCGCCGATAGCAGCAGCACGGAAAGCCCGGAGGCACGGGAGAGCAGCAGCAAGCCGGTGAGTGTGAAGCCCATGCCAGCCGCGAGCGCATAGGTTCGCGGCCGCTTGTCGGCATAGAATCCGACGGCCGGTTGCAGGATCGATGCGGTCATCTGATAGACGAAGGTGACGAGCCCGATCTCGCCGAACTCCAGACCAAGCGAGTCCTTCAGCACAGGATAAAGCGCAGGCAGCAGAGCCTGCATCATGTCGTTCAGCAGATGGCCGAAACTGATCGACACCAGGACGGCAAGCGCCGTTGCCTCGTAGCCGCGGCGTTCGGCGGGTTTTGCATCGATCGTAGCGGCGCCGATCTCGGACACCTCGGAATCCCTTCCTCGCTCGGAACGGGAACAAAGATCGTTCGCAATTGCGAAATAGGCTAGTGGCTCCCGCACATGCCAGAGGCGCGCTCAGCACATGGGCGGCTGGACGGCGGCCCGCCGTGTTTGTCGACGTTGTCCCAATCGCCCGTTTGCGCGCCACGGATCAGCCGGTCGGCAGATCGAAGATCATCTGCGGTAGTTCGAGATTGAGATCGGCGAGGTCGATGACATTGAGGTCGGCGCGCAAATCCCGGCGCATCAGCCTGGTCGGCCGTAATGCTCCGCCAGGATGGACACCAAGGCCAGCGACAGGTTGCGGGCTGTCGGTATGTGCAGGAATTCGTTGGGGCCGTGGGCATTGGAATGCGGTCCCAACACGCCGGTGATGACGAATTGCGCCTTCGGGAAACGCTCGCCGAGCATCGTCATGAAGGGAATGCTGGCGCCTTCGCCCATCAGAGCGGCGGGCCGGCCGAAGGCGAGCTCGGAGCCGCGGTCGATGGCGGCGCCGAGCCAGGGCTCGAGCGCCGGCGCGTTCCAGCCGCCGACCGAGCTCTCCAGCTCGAACTCCACCCGTGCGCCATAGGGCGGCTCCTCGAGCAGCAGCTTGGAGACGATTTCCGCGGCCTTCTCGCCGTCGAGCGTCGGCGGCAAGCGCAGGCTGAGCTTCGCGGCGGTGAATGGCAACAGCACATTGCCGGCGTTTTGGATGGGCGGAAAGCCATCCATGCCGACGATTGTGAGCTGCGGTCGCCAGGTGCGGTTGAGCACCAGCTCGGCCGGATCGCTATCTGTCGGCTGCACAGCGGGAGCAAGAGGGAAGTGGGTATGTACATCCTGGCCCAGCGCTGCGGCGGCACGCTGCGCTTCGGCCAGCCGGTCCGGCGGGACCTCGGCCTGGAGCGTCGCCGGGAGGATCTCGCCTGTCCGCTCGTCCTCCAGGCGCGAAAGAAGGTGGCGCAGGATGCGGAAGCTCGACGGGACGACGCCCGAAGCATTGCCGGAATGCACGCCCTCTTCCAGCACGCGGACGGTCAGCGTCGCATTCATCAGGCCGCGCAGCGAGGTGGTGAGCCAGAGCTGGTCATAATTTCCGCAGCCTGAATCCAGGCATACGACCAGCGAGGGCGTGCCGATCCTCACCGCGAGATGCTCGACATAGAACGGTAGATCGCCACTGCCCGATTCTTCGCAGGCCTCGATCAGCAGCACGCAGCGGCGATGCGCGATCCCTTGCTCGTGGAGCGCGAGTATCGCAGCGAGCGCGCCGAACATGGCATAGCCGTCATCGGCCCCGCCGCGCCCATAGAGCTTGTCGCCTTGGAGTACCGGCGTCCAGGGACCCATGCCCTCTGCCCACCCGACCATCTCGGGCTGCTTGTCCAGATGACCATAGAGCAGGACCGGATCATCGCCGGAACCCGGCACCTCGATCAGAATGACCGGCGTGCGGTTCGGAAGTCGGATGACTTCGAGCGTGGCGCCCTGCAGACGATCGACACGAGGACGGGCCCAGCCCTCGAACAGGGCGACTGCCTTGTCCATATGGCCGTGCACCGCCCAATCCGGGTCGAAGGCGGGAGACTTGTTGGGAATGCGGATGTAGTCGATGAGCGCCGGAACTGCCTCTTCCGTCCAAAGCCTGTCGACGAAATTCCGGGCGCGGGTGGGATCGAGCATGTCGGCGCCTCTCTGATGCGGGACTCACGATCGACTGTCACGGCTTATTGCTAACGTTCGGCCCGCGCGATCGCTTCCGCGATCATCCTGCGCGCCTCGGCGGCATCGCCCCAGCCTTTGAGCTTGGCCCATTTGCCGGGCTCGAGATCCTTGTAGTGCTCGAAAAAGTGCTGGATTTGGTCGAGCGTGATCTGGGGCAAGTCCGTATAGTTCGCGACATGCAGATAGCGCTGGGTCAGCCTCGGTGAGGGCACGGCGATGATCTTCTCGTCGCCGCCGCCGTCATCCTCCATCCGCAGCACCCCGACCGGTCGCGCGTTGATGACCGCGCCCGGCACGATCGGCCGGGTGTTGGCGACCAGCACGTCGATCGGATCGCCATCCTGCGACAGCGTGTGCGGCACAAAGCCGTAGTTGCCCGGATAGCGCATCGGCGTGTGGAGGAAGCGGTCGACGAACAGCGTCCCGGCCTCCTTGTTCATCTCGTATTTGATCGGCTCGCCGCCGATCGGGACCTCGATGACGACATTGACGTCGTCGGGCGGGGAAATGCCGATGGGAACGGCGTCGAGGCGCATGCTGACTCCGGCGTTGGTCTAATCTCGACACGGCATAGCCTAGCTTAGGCGTTCAACGCGAGATCGTTTGTCTTGATCCCCGCCTGAAATCGACCGACT
Source organism: Alphaproteobacteria bacterium (assembly GCA_035293565.1). Lineage (GTDB taxonomy): Bacteria > Pseudomonadota > Alphaproteobacteria > BOG-932 > Roseiterribacteraceae > DATGMP01. The sequence goes on from DATGMP010000089.1 coordinate 47,875, forward strand.
ATCGATCCAACCGTACGGGGGAGGATGATATGCGCGCATGGCGGACGATTGCGGTGGGCGAGCCCCGCGACGTGATGCAACAGACCGAAACCGAGCTTGAACCGATCGGGCCGGGAGAGCTCCGCATCCGGGTGGCCGCGGCGGGCCTGGGCTTTCCCGACGTTCTGATGTGCCGCGGGACCTATCCGTTGACCCCGCCGCTGCCCTTTACCTCAGGGCAGGAATTCGTCGGCACCGTCGCCGAAGCCGGTCCGGGCGTTACGGCTCCGGTCGGCGCGCGGCTGATGGGTGTGTCCTCCTTCATGGCCGGACGCGGCAGCTTCGCCGAAGAATGCAAGACCTACGAGATGATGACCTTTCCGGCGCCGGCAACGATCCCCGACGCGGATGCCGCCTCCTTCACCATCGCCTATCACACCGGCTATATCGCACTAGCCCGCCGAGCGAAGCTGGCTGAAGGCGAGACGCTGTTGGTCCATGGCGGCGCGGGCGGGACCGGCTTCGCGGCGATCCAGCTCGGCAAAGCGCTCGGCGCGAAGGTGATCGCGACGGCGGGCGGGGCGGATAAGGCCGCCTTCTGCCGCGATCTCGGCGCCGATCTGGTCGTCGACAACAGCCGGGAGGATTTCGTCGCCGCGGTCAATGCCGAAACCGGGGGCAGGGGCGCCGATGTCGTGTTCGATCCTGTGGGCGGCGAGCTTTTCGAGAGATCGGTGAATTGTGTCGCGCTCGAAGGCCGGTTGCTGCCGATCGGCTTTGCCTGCGGGCGCTGGGGCGTCGTCTCGCCGGAGACGCTGGCGCTTAAGAACATCGCGATGGTGGGCGCCTTGGGCGGAGGGTTCGACCGCGCCTACATGCTGTCGGTTCACCAGAAGCTGATGGAGCTTTACGCGAAGGGTGCGATCAGGCCCGTGATCGACCGTAGGATCGGATTCTCCGAGATCCGCGATGGCGTGCAGGCTCTGGCCGATCGCAAGGTGCGCGGCCGGGCCGTCGCCGTCTATTAGTCCGCGCCCCTAGGATGGTCGTCTTGCACGAAGCGGCGCCACATATCGCGATAGGCAGTCTCGACGGCTCGGGCAAGGCGCATCGGATCGGCGAAGCGCGAGCCTAGATACCGGTCGCGAAGAGTCGACCGGCCGCGGGCGAGGCCGCTTTTGTCCTGAGCGAGTTCCGCGGCGATGGCGACGTACGAATCCGTTGTTCGCGCAATCCATTCGGGATGGCCGATATGGGTGAGTATGCTGGCGCCGACGCGAGACACATGGCTCGCGCCGAGAAGCGATACGACCGGCACGCCCATCATGAGCGCCTCCATCGTTGTGCTTGTGCCATTATACGGGAAGGGATCAAGCGCGATGTCCATCTGGCTATAGGATGATAGATGCTCGATCGGCGTTGCGGACCACGGCATGAAGATCAGCCTGTCTGCGTCGATCCCTTCGGAGCGAAAGATCTCGGCATACCGACGGAATGTCCAGTCGTCCACGATCCGCGAGCTTTTGAGGAGGAGCTGCGAGCCGGGCGTGGAGCGAAGGAGGCTGGCCCACACGCTGATGACGGCGCGATTGATTTTTTGAAAGTTATTGAAGCACCCGAACGTCACCCGTCTTCGCGCGAAGGTTGGGGGCGGCAAGACCTGAGGTAGCGCGATGTGAGGGCGCGCGCCGATGAAGCCGTCGGCGAGCCGGATCAGCTTTTCGCTCGCGAGCTCGTCCCCTTCGCCGGGCGGATCGGTAATCTCGTCGACAATTCTATAGTCCATGCTTTTCAGGCCGGTGGTCGCCGGATAGCCATGCCAAGTGACCTGAATCGGCGCCGCCCGGCGTGCGAAGATGCCGAGTCGATTTCCGTCCGTATGTCCCGCCAGATCGACAAGAATATCGATGCCGTCCGCTTTGATCGAGCTCAGCGCATCTTCGTCCGAAAGGCCGACGGTCGAGCGCCAGCCGTCGGCGCATCGCACAAAGGCGTCGGTGATATGATCGGGTCTCGACACCTCGCCGTAGAGGATGATGTGGAACCGATCGCGATCGTGCTGCGCGAACACGGGAGCAAGCGCCTGTCCTACGGCATGGTCGCGGAAATCCGGCGAGACATAGCCGATGCGGAGCTTCTTGTCGGAGTCTCGCCTGTTCGGAAAACACGATGGAGCCGCGGCGAGAGCGGCCTGGACGTTGCCCCAAGCGAAATGCAGCGCAGCGACGCCCCGCGGTGGCAGGTGGGGCGCATACAGCGCCGTCATCAGCAGATTTTCAACAACGCCGGGATGGCTAGGGGCATTGGAGGCTGCCCGTTGCGCATAGGTCAGCCCGAGTTCGGCGTCTGCCGCCCCTACCAGGATCGTCGACATGGTCGCCAGCGCCGGCGAGAAGTCGGGACGAATGGCGAGAGCACGCTCGACATGGCGAACGGCATCGCCCGTCCTTCCGATAAGGCGCAAGAGCGTGCCCAGATTGGCCAGTATCTCGGGCGCATCCGGATTGGCCTCGAGCGCCTGCTCATAAAGCGCCAACGCCTCGTCAAGGCGACCGGCTTTGTGCAGCCGGACGGCCGCCTCGTGTTTCTGTTCCGCCATCGCCGCGTTGGCCGAGGCTTTCCCGGACCCGTCAGGGTGCTCGGGGATTGGCGTGCGATCAGAAGCGTGCTCGGTGAGCCCCATTGCGATTGCGACTCATGCCTTGGAGTTCGTGTACCTATACCCCGAAAGCGTATCTTCTCACGCGGAAAGGATTGCTATTTTGTCAATATGCGGCGCGCCGCCGGATCGACCGAGGCTATTGGGACAGCGGCCGGCGGATGATGCGCGCGCTCAGCGCCGGCCACAGAAGGTTGAGCGCCAAGCCTCCCATCACCAGGCCCGCGGCCGACAGCTTCCAGGCCGGCATCGCCTCGGCGAGCAATAGAGCCGATGCGCTCATGCCGAAGATCGGCACGAGCAGGGCCATGGGCGTTACGGTCGCCGCGGGGTGACGGGCGAGCAGCCAGCCCCACAGACCATAGCCGAACATCGTGTTGCCGACCGACTGCCACAGCACGGCCGCCCAGACGGGCGCTTTGGCGTGCGTCACGCCTTGCGCAATGGCTGCATAGCCTTCGACGGTGAGCGACAGGGCCAGTAATGGCGGGACGGCGAACAGGCTCGCCCAGACGACATAGGCCAGCATGTTGGCGCGCGGGCTCCGCTTGGCGACCATATTGCCGCCCGCCCAACAAAGAGCCGCGACGGTTACCAGCGTCAGGCCGAATGGGGTCGCCGAGCCGCCGCCGCGAAGCCCGATCAGCAGAATACCGGCGGCCGCCATTGCGCCGGCCACCCATTGGAAAGGCCGCACGCGCTCGCCGTTCGACAGCACCGAGAGGCCGATCGTGAACGCGACCTGCACCTGGACGACGAGCGAGGCCAGCCCCGGCGAGATGTGGCCCTTCATCGCCATGTATAGGAGGGCGAACTGGCCGGCGCCGATCAGAAGCCCGTAGGCCGCCAGATCCCTCCACGGCACCGCCGGACGCTTGATGAAGAACGCCGCGGGAACGAGGACGAACGCAAAACGGAGCGTCGCGAGGAACAGGGGTGGAATCGTGTCGAGCGCGATCTTGATGACGACGAAATTCGTGCCCCATACCGCGACGACGGCAAGCTCGATCAGGAAGTCGCGGACAGGAAGCGGACTCGTGGAATGTCGTGCGCCCATGCGCGCGACCATATCGAACAACGCGTCCGATCCGTTCCGGCGGTAGAGGAAGACCTGCTTTGCGCTAAGCGGGAGAGAGAGGTCGATCAGACCTTCGGCTTGGTGTGGAACGTGCGTTTTTTCCCTTTGGCGCGCTCGAAGGCTTCCGTCGACATGAACTGGTCGTAACGCTCGCGCGCGAGCGGCACCGGCCCGTCGCCGTCGCACATCAGAGGTTCGGTCTCGTATCGCTGACGATCCCAGATCACCTTGTCCTGGTCGAACTGCTTGCAGATGTCGCGGATCAATGCCCGCGCCAAACCGCCCGTCGGACCATCTGCTTCGGATTTGGGCTGCGTGAAGGCGAAACGGGCGTGCAGCTCGTCCGGCTCGACCGGCGTGATGGCGCTGACCAGCAGCGTCTCGGAGATGCCTTGGAAGCGCACGCTGCTTTGGCTGGGGCTGACGCCGCTGCTGACGATCGCGCCGTCGACGAGCCCCTTGGGCGTGCCGAGCTTCGCGCGGGCGATGGCGCTGAGGCGCTGCCCTTCGATGATGATCTCCGATTCCGGGAAGACCGCCGTACGATGGACATAAAGGAAGTGGGCCATGTCGAGCCCGTTATCGTGCATATTGCGCAGCGAGTTGTACACTCGCCATTCGAACTTTTTGTACGGCGTCCAGTCGGCCGATCCTACCTCCGGATACGTCTCGACCTCCCAAAGCGGCGCCGTGCCTTCGGGATGATACCAGATCCAGATGAGCCCGTTCCGCTCCGTGACCGGCCAGCCGCGGACGCAGTCGGCGCGCTTGGCCTTTGGCGGGATCGTTTTGGCATAGGGAATCTCGGTGACCGCGCCCGTTCCGTTGTAGCGCCAGGCATGAAAGGGGCATTCGAGGTCGTTGCCGTGCACGCGCCCGCCATAGCCCATATGAGCGCCCAAATGCCTGCAGTAGGCGTCCAGCACCCGTGCCTGGCCGTCCTCGCCCCGCCAGACCGCCATATCGCGGCTGAGGTAGCGCACCGCCTTCACTTCGCCGACGGCCAGCTCGTCCGAGTAACAGATGCCGTACCAGCCGAACGGATATCCTTCGGTCAGGCCGCGGGATTCCGCGGCGGCCCGGTTGGGCAAATCCGCCATGCGCCAAGCGATCAGGTCTTCGCCTTTCAAATTCTCCAGAACTCGCCAAACGGCGGCCGGCGAGGTGCGCGCATCGGCGATCGCGGTATCGGGCATGGGGCGCTCTCCATACGATTTATAATGCATTATAGAATTCCGGGAGCTCCCGGTCAAGGCGCGTTCAGACCCGCAGCACCCGCTTGGCGTTCCCGTACATGAATTTCGGCCAGACGGATTCCTTGAACGGCACCTCGCGCAGCTCCCTGAAAATGCGATCGAGCGAGAGGCCCATCGGAAAATAGCCGGCATACATGATCTTGTCGGCGCCGCGCGTGTTCGCGTAATCGATGATCGCCTTGGGGTAGTGTTTCGGCGCGAACGCGCTCGTCGAATAATAGAGATTCGGGTATTTCAGCATCAGCTTCATCGCGAGGGACTCCCACGGTTCGGAGCCGTGCCGCATGATGAATTTGAGCTCGGGGAAGAACCAGCAGACTTCATCGACCAGCTCGGTCATCTGCGGCGCCATCGGCACGCGCGGACCAGGGACGCCGACATTGACGAAGATCGGCAGATCGAGCTCGCAGCACGTCGCATAAGTGACGAACAGACGCTTGTCGTTGATCGGCACCTGCGGATTGCAGCCGCACGGAAACACGCTGACCGCCTTTACGTCATATTCCTTGGTCAGCTGCTTGATCCGCCGGATCTCGTCGACGCCCCCATTGGGATCGGTGCCGACATCGAAGATGAAGCGGTCGGCAAATTTGTCGCGCGCGATCTTGTGGAGATCGGAAAACGGATTGATGCCGATCAGCGCCTTCTCGATATTGAAGCGGTCCATCTGCTTGACCGCCCAGCTGACGGGATCGTCGCCGACATCCTCGATGTTGGGAATGTCCTTGAACATATATTGCGCCGGAAAGGCGAAGTCGCGGCTCTCCCTGTCGCGATAGAGCGGCTTGAAGCCTTCATATGCGGCATGCAGCCCTTTGATGTCGGGCAGGCCGAACATGAGATCGATGACCTTGCCGCCATCCAGATAGGACATGAGTTTTTCTCCTGTTACGCGCGATAAGATTTGCGCAGCATCGCCTTGTCGATCTTGCCGACAGCATTGCGGACGAAGGGCGTGGGCGTGAAGAGGATCTCGGCCGGAATCTTGTAGACTGCAAGGTGCTCGCGCCCGAAGGCGCGCATGGCGTCGGCGTCGAGGTTCGCGCCCGGCTGCGGCACGACGGCGAGAACCGCGCGCTCGCCCAGGCGATCGTCCGGCGCGCCGAAGGCGGCGACCTCCAGCACGCCGGGAAATTCCTGAAAAACGCGCTCCAGCTCGGCGCAATAGATATTTTCGCCGCCGGTGATGATCACGTCCTTCTTGCGGTCGACGATGGTGATGTAGCGGTCGGCATCGACATAGCCGACATCGCCGGTCTTGATCCAGCCATCGCCCGCGAAGACAGCCTGATTGGCCTCGGGCTTGTTCCAATAGCCCGCCATCACCTGGCAGCTCCTTGCCCAGATTTCGCCGACGCTGCCGAGCGGCAGGTCTTTGCCGTGCTCGTCGACGACTCTGACCTCGCAACCGGGCATGACTCGGCCCGACGCGTTCCGATTGGCCATGTACTCGTCGCCGGTGGCGGACGAGATCGAGCCATTGGTCTCGGTCATGCCCCAGCCTCCACCGGCCGCGGCCTTCGGGAAGACCTTCAACAGGGCGTCCAGCAAATTCGGCGGAGTCGCCTGCCCGCCGATGCCGAGGTTGGTAATGGAGCTCACATCGGCGCGCTCGAATTCCGGACAGGAAAGCACGTCCCAGAAGATCGACGGCGGTCCCTGGAACATGGTGATCCGCTCGCGCGCGATCAGTTCGAGCGCCGTCGCCGGATCCCAGCGCTCCATGACGACGATTTTGCCGCCATTGGTGAGCGCGCTCATCAGCATTGCCGATGCGCCGCTAACATGGAACAGCGGGAAAATCGCGAGCGTCGCCATCTGAGGCAGCGACCGGGCGAGCGTCGCGACATCCGTGCCGAGCTTCTTGGCGTTGCGGATGAGATTGGCGGCGCCATTGTGCCGCATGCCGAGCACGAAGGCCGACACACCGCGATGGGTCAGCACCGCGCCCTTAGGCCGTCCGGTCGTCCCGGAGGTGAACATGATGATCGCCGGATCCTCCGGCCCGGCAGACGACGGGACAACGGGAGCCGGGACGATTTTCAGAACGCGACCGGACGGATCGCGAAAATTTCCATCGTCGTCGGCTATGATCATGCGGCCCTGGAAGCTGTTGCCGATCGCCTCGGCGCGCTTCCCGTCGGCGATTACGAGCGCGCATTCGGTGTCGTGCAGCGCGTAAACGATCTCGTCGCCCGAGCCGCGGCTGTTGACGAGCGACGCGGTGGCGCCGGTCAGCAGGATCGCGAGAAAGGAAAGGATCCACTCGGGCGTGTTGCGCATCGCGATTGCAGCGCGGACTCCCGGCCCGACTCCGAATTCCGCGCGCAGCAGATTCGCAAGCCCCGCCGCGCGTTCGAGGGCCTCGGCATAGGTGAGCCGCCGCTCGCGATAGACGAGAAAAGTACGGTCGCCGAAGGCGAGCGCATCGACGATGAATTGAGACAGGTTGGCGGGCGCGTTCTTGTAGACCTCGTACGCGACGCCATTGATCGTGACGCTGACCATCTCGAACGGCTGTCCGGGCGCGGAGAGCTGCGCCCTGATTTGATCGAGCTCTATGGGAGCCGACATGCTTCCTCCCGCCCCTTCATGCCCGCGCGCGCCATTTCATAATGCATTATAGTTACAAAACCCGCGTCGCGCTGGCAAGCGCGCTCAGCCGACGTTTCCCAGCTCTTGCACCCGGTCGAGAAGCCGGGGCCTGTCCCCCTCGCGGCAAGCTCCGGCGACGAGGATCAGGATGCCCAGCTCGATCTCGTTCCGGAGCTTCTCTTCGGAGCCTCGCTCCATCAAGCGATATTCCAAGGAGCCGGTGACGCTGTGCGAGATGTGCCGCGCAAGAATCGCGGTCGGGATCGCGCGAAGCAGTTTTCCCTGCCTTTGCAGCTGCGCAAGCGGCTCTTCGAATACCCGCGCGCCGAGATCGAAGGTTTCACGTAAGCCGGCGGCGCTTTCCTGGGCGACCAGCGTGATGATCAGTCGACGATAGAAGTGCCGATTGCGGTAATAGACCCGCGCCAAGGTGCGCGATATCTCGGCCACCCACTCGGCCAAATCGTCGGTCGGCAATGCCGCGATCGCCTCGGCGCGCTCGAAGATATCGCCGCGCGCGATCTCCAGCAGAATGTCGGATTTGGACCCGAACAGATTGTAGGGCGTGACGAGGCTGACGCCCGCGCGCTCGGCCAGGGTCGGCATCGAGAAGTCCCGGCTCTTCTCTTGCTGGATGAGCGCCCGCGCGGCGTCGAGGATCGCCTGGCGGCGCGCGTTCTTCTGCGCTTCTCTGCTAGCCATCCGCCTGCCTGACACTCGCAATTGCGTTCTGCATGATCACCGCATAAACTTATAATGCCTTATGATTTTTGGGAAGGGCCGCCGATGAGCGGGGAAGACGTGTTCCGGACCGAGGTGCGAGCCTGGCTCGAAGCCAATTGCCCGGCGGAGAAGCGCGGGCCGATGGCCGAGGACGACCATTGTTTCGGCGGGATTAATTGGCGCTTCAAGAACGAGGCGCAACGCGTGTGGCTGGAGCGCATGGCCGAACGCGGCTGGACTGCTCCGGATTGGCCCAAGGAATATGGCGGCGGCGGTCTCACGCCGCGCGAGGCCGAGATCCTGCGCGAGGAGATGGCGCGGATCGAGGCTCATCCGCCCCTCACCAGCCTGGGCATCTGGATGCTCGGTCCGGCGCTGCTCAAATTCGGCACCGAGGAGCAGAAGAAGCGATATCTGCCGCCGATCACCCGCGGCGAGATTCTCTGGTGCCAGGGCTATTCCGAACCCAATGCGGGCTCGGATCTGGCGAGCCTGCAGACGCGTGCCGAGCTGGTGGGCGATGAATTCGTCGTAACCGGTCAGAAGATCTGGACCTCTTACGGCCACAAGGCCGATTGGATCTTCTGCCTGGTGCGCACCGATTCCACGAAGCCCAAGCATGAGGGGATCAGCTTTCTGCTGATCGACATGCGCTCGAAGGGCGTGAAAGCGTCGCCGCTCAAGCTCATTTCCGGCAACGAGCATTTCGCGCAGGAATTCTTCGACGAGGTCCGGGTTCCGAAAGAGAATCTGGTCGGGCAGCTCAACCGGGGTTGGGATGTGGCCAAATATCTGATGCTCTTCGAGCGCCAGATGATCGGCGCCACACGGATGAACGCGGCGCTCTCGCTTGCAGAATTCGCGCTGAAGCACCTGGGACGCGAAGGCCTGCGGGCCGAGCCGATCCTGCGGGCGAAGGTCGCGAGCCTCGATCTCGAGGTCGCGGCGTTCGAGGCATTGCTCGAACGGTATCGCGACGAGGCCGCGAACGGCGTTCCGCCGGGCGCAAAATCCTCGATGCTCAAATACATCGCGACCGAAATCACGGTGAAGCGGCACGAGGTCATGATGGCGATCCTCGGCGCCGCGGGCCTCGACCAGGAAGGGCCGGAACGGCGGACCGCGGTTGATTGGCTGCAATCGCTCGCCAATCGGATCGGCGGCGGCACGTCGGAAATCCAGCTTAACGTCGTGGCCAAGCGCGTTCTCGAGTTGCCTGGCGCCTAATCTCATCGGAGCAACATACGTGACCCTCACGATCGACGACGACACCAGGATGCTCCGTGATTCCGCGGTCCGGTTCTTCGCGGATTCCGACCCGGCGAAGGCGCTGCGCAGCGCGCGCAACGCACGCGATCTTCAGGCGCTGGGGCGCGGCGCGTGGGATGGGCTGGTCGAGTTGGGGCTGGCGGGCATCCTCGTGCCGGAGGAATTCGGCGGCGCTGGCTTGGACTACAGGGCGAGCATCCATGTCGCCGAGGCCATGGGGCGGGCGCTGGCCGCGGGACCCTTCACCGCCACTGCCGTGATGGCCGCGACGGCGATCGATGCAAGCGATAACGCTCGGCTGAGAGCGACGCTGCTGCCAGCCGTCGCGGCCGGCGCAATCATCGTGCTCGCGGTCGACGAGACCGCCCGCCATCGTCCCATGGAGGCTGCGACAGTCGCTCGGCGGTCCGGAGGTGGTTACCGGATATCGGGCCGAAAGGTCGCGGTGAGCCATGGGAATGTCGCCGCGACACTGATCGTGGCGGCAAAGCTCGATGAGGGCCTCGGCTTATTCGCTGTCGATGCAGGGGCGTCCGGGGTTGCGGTTTCCACCCATATGGGCGTCGACAGCCATCCTGCGGTGACGATCGAATTCCGCGACGTCGACGTTGCGGAAGCGAACCTTCTGTGCAAGTCGAACCGGTCGACCGTTGTTCTCGACCGGACCCTCGATGCCGGCCGGCTCCACCTCGCGGCCGAGATGGTTGGACTGGCGGCGGAGGCGTTCGATCGGACGATCGAGTATCTCAAGACGCGCGTGCAGTTCGGCCGCAAGATCGGCGAGTTTCAGGCACTCCAGCACCGGGCGGCCATCTTGTTCGGCGAGCTGGAAATGGCGCGCTCGGTCGTGCTCAAGGCGGCGGCCGAGGGCCGGGACGGCGCGCGCTTCGCCGAATATGTGAGCCTTGCCAAGGCCAAGGCGGGCGAGGTCGCCGAGCGCGTCATCACCGAGGCCGTGCAGCTCCATGGCGGGATCGGGGTCACCGACGAGTTCGATATGGGCCTCTATCTGAAGCGCGCCCGGGCGGCCGGAACCCAGCTCGGAGACTGGGCTTTTCACGTCGAGCGACGAGCCCGGCTGCTGGGCCTTTGAAGGGCAGCCGCAAAAAACAATTTGCATGAAAGGTTTTCTTTGCTACTCATGAGGCCGACCGAAAATCGGGAGGTTTCGGGAGCAGGGAAGGCGCGGTCAGCCGGGCGTTCCGCGCTCTCCTACGTCATGGGCATGTCGACCTGCGGCAATTGCGGCTGGACCTACGACCCGGCGAAGGGCGATCCGGAGCAGGGCGTCGCCCCCGGCACGCGCTTCGAGGATCTCCCGGAGAATTGGAGATGTCCGGATTGCGGAGCCGCCAAGAGTGTATTCGAATATGACGAGGAGTGACCTCTTAAGGATGCGCGACGCATGTCATACGAACTGATGAAGCTCACCCCCGATCTCCGCTTCACGGAGACGACCGATGTCGTGGTCGTGGGGCTGGGGGCGGCGGGCGGCTCGGCCGCGATCGAGGCCAGGCGGGCCGGTGCCGAAACTCTGGTGCTGGAGCGCGCGTCGGGCGGCGGCGGCTCGACCGGGCTCTCGGGCGGTTTCATCTATCTGGGCGGCGGAACGCGGGTCCAGAAGATCCACGGGATCGAAGACACCGTGGAGGACATGTTCAAATATCTGATGGCGATGACGCCGGAGCCGGACGAAAAGAAGATCCGGCTCTATTGCGAGAACAGCGTCGCGCATTTCGATTGGATCGAATCCCTCGGCGCGCCCTTCGACGACGGATTCTATCAATCCAAGCATTACGAGCATTCGAGCGCGGAATCGCTCGCCTGGACCGGCAATGAATGGGTCTGGCCTTATCGGGACATCGCGAAGCCCGCGCCGCGCGGCCACAAGATGCCGGGGCTCGAAGGGCACGAAGTCGGGGTCGGCGAGACCGGCGGCGGCGGCCGCGTGCTGATGGACAAGCTGACCGAGCGGGCCGAATCGCTCGGCGCGCGCATCGAATATGATTCCAACGTCAAGCACCTCATCGCCGATGCAAGCGGACGGATCGTCGGCGTGCATTACACGCATTTCAGCGAGGATCGGATTGTCCGGGCGCGGCGCGGCGTCGTGCTCGCGACCGGCGGCTTCGGTTTCAATCCGGAGATGCTGCGCGAATATCTGCCGGACCTGACCGACGAGCGGATCATGCAGCTCGGCACCACCTATATTCAGGGGGCAGGGCATCAGCTGGGCGCCAGCGCCGGCGGGCAGCTCGTCCATATGGACGGCTTCTTCATCACCTGCCCTTTCTACCCGCCCGAAAGCCTGCTGAAAGGCGTGCTGGTCAACAAGCTCGGCAAGCGCTTCGTGGCCGAGGATTCCTATCATAGCCGCTCGACGGCGGCGTGCCTGAAGCAACCGGACAAGGTCGCCTATCTCATTTGCGACAACGCGATCTTCGCGCGACCGGAAATGCCGCACGAGTTGGTCGATGCGTGGGAAACGGTCGCTGAGATGGAAGCCGATCTCGGCATCCCCAAGGGCGAGCTTCAGAAGACGATCGCGGCCTACAACGAGCATGCGGCCAAGGGCGCGGATCCCGAGTTCCACAAATATAAGAAATGGCTGCAGCCGCTGGTCGAGCCGCCTTTCGCCGCGATCAATTGCTCTCTCGGCACGGCGCCGTTCATGGCCTTCACGCTCGGCGGCTTGAAGACCAACGAGAAGGGTGAAGTGCTCGATCGCTCGAACAAGCCGATTGCGGGTCTCTACGCGGCAGGCGCCTGCGCGTCGAACATGGCCCAGGACGCGTCGGGTTATTCGACCGGCACTTGCATCGGAGAATCGACCTTCTTTGGGCGCCAATGCGGCGTTCACGCCGCGAAACTCGCCCCATGGTGCTGATGTCGAACGCCCCTGACAGCATCTTCGTTATCCTCGGCTGCGGCCATGCCGGCGCGCAGGCCGCGGCGACATTGCGTGCAGAGGGCTTTTCCGGCCGCGTGATTCTGATCGGCGCCGAGCCGTGGCATCCCTATGAGCGACCGCCGCTATCGAAGGCCGTTCTCGCCGGCGCCGCGGCTCCTGAGAAGATCGAGTTCCGCAAGCGCGAATTCTACGCCGACAAGGCGATCGAGCTCAGGCTTGGGGTCCGCGTCGCGCGGATCGATCGCAGCGGCCGCAAGGCGATCTTCGAAAACGGGTCGGAGCAGCCTTACGATAAGCTGCTCATCGCCACGGGGTCGCGGCTTCGCCGCTTGCCGGTTCCGGGCGCCGACCTGCCGGGCGTCTTCTATCTTCAGACGCTGGATGATTCGTTGGGAATCGCCAAGGGGCTGAAACCGGGCGCACGCATCGCGATCGTGGGCGGCGGCTATATCGGTCTCGAGGTCGCGGCCTCCGCGGCGAAAGCCGGTGCCAAGGCGACCGTGCTCGAGGCGCTCGACCGCACGCTTGCGCGTGTCGCTTCGGAGCCGATGTCGCGCTTCTTCGAAGCGCAGCATCGCGCGCACGGCGTCGACGTGCGCACAGGCGCCAAGGTGACCGGCATCGAAGGCAGCGGCAGGGTCGAGGCGGTGACGCTCGCGAGCGGCGAGCGCATTCCCGCGGACCTCGTCGTGATCGGAATCGGCTCACAAGCCGAGGACGCGCTCGCGCGGGACGCCGGCCTCGCTTGCGACAACGGCATCGTCGTCGATTGCTGCGGTCGGACGAGCGACCCCGATATATTCGCGGCCGGCGACGTCACCTTCCATCACGATCCGAAGAGCGACACGCATCGACGCCTCGAATGCGTGCAGAACGCGATCGGTCAGGCGCAGGCTGCCGCACGGGCGATGATGGGGAACGACCGGCCGCACGCCGAGATCCCGACCTTCTGGTCGGACCAGTACG
>DATGMP010000090.1:0-19041 GCA_035293565.1 Alphaproteobacteria bacterium
TCGGCGGTATGTGCGATAGGGCAGCGAAAGCGGTCACTTTCCCTTTACCGCCGCCGGTACGACCTTGCGCCGGAAATTATGATTGGCCTCGATCCAGCGCACCGTGCCTGATTTGGAGCGCATGACGACCGAGTGGGTCACGGCACCCCCGGGGAAGCGACGCACCCCGCGCAGCATGGCGCCGTTGGTGACGCCGGTCGCAGCAAACATCACGTCGCCATGGGCGAGGTCCAGCAGATCGTATTTGCGGTCCAGATCGGTGACGCCCCAGCGCGCAGCGCGCGCCTTCTCGTCATTGTTGCGGAAGAGGAGTCGGCCCTGCATCTGGCCGCCAATGCAACGCAGCGCGGCGGCCGCCAATACGCCTTCGGGTGCGCCCCCGGAGCCCAGATACATATCGACGCCCGAATCCGGCTGCGAGGTCGCGATCACGCCGCTGACGTCACCGTCGGAGATCAGCATGATGCGTGCACCCGAGGCGCGGACCTGGCCGATCAGCTCGGAGTGCCGCGGCCGATCGAGGATGCAGACGACAAGGTCCGAGATGTCGGCCTTTTTCGCCTTGGCGAGAGATTTGAGATTATCCAGGGGACTCTGGTCGAGATCGACGACGCCGTCCGGCAGCCCGTGGCCGACGGCGATCTTGTCCATGTAGACATCGGGGGCGTTGAGAAAGCCCCCGGACTCGGCCATGGCGATCACAGCCAGGGCATTCGGGCCGCCGCGAGCCGTAATGGTGGTCCCTTCGAGCGGGTCAAGCGCGATGTCGATAGCCGGTCCTTCGCCGGTGCCGACCTTCTCGCCGATATAGAGCATCGGCGCCTCATCGCGCTCACCCTCGCCGATTACCACCGTTCCATCGATCTCAAGGCTGTTCAGCGCCGCGCGCATGGCGTCGACCGCCGCTTGGTCAGCGGCCTTTTCGTCACCGCGCCCCATCAGCAGCGACGCCGCCAATGCGGCCGCTTCGGTGACGCGAACGGCTTCGAGCGCCAAGTTTCGGTCCATGACCCGCTTTGCATTACGCGGCATGCCAATCCTCCCGGTTGATACAAGCACAGCCCGGCGCCGCCGAAAGGCGAATCGGCGGGCAGATTCTTCAGAACTGCTCGATTCGGATCAAGCGCGGCGGCTCGACCACCGCTTCGAGCGCGGCAATTCGCGCAACCGCCGCATTCATGCGGGCTTCCTCGGTCTCGTGCGTGGTCAGGACGACCGGCACATTGCCGCCGGGCGCCCGCAGACGCTGCAACACGGATTCGAGCGATACGTTCTGGTCCCTGAGCGCGGCGGCCACATCGGCGATGACGCCGGGTCGATCGATGACCATGAGGCGGAGATAATAGGCGCCGAAGCGCTTCTCGATCGGTCTCGGTCGCGGGCTGGTCAGCTGGGCGGCGGGTATGCCGAACACGGGTGTGCGATGTCCACGCGCCACATCGATCAGATCGGCGACGACAGCCGACGCCGTCGGTCCGCCGCCGGCGCCCCGTCCGACGAAGTTCACCTTGTCGACGAAATCGCCGTCGGCCACGACCGCGTTGAAGACGCCGTCCGCCGCGGCGATCGTTGCGTTTTTGGGAACCATGCAGGGATGCACGCGCTGCTCGATGCCCTCGTCGCCGCGCCGCGCGATGCCGAGAAGCTTGATCTTGTATCCGAGCTCAGTCGCGTATGCGATGTCGAGCGCTCCGATGTGGCGAATGCCTTCGATATAGACCGACCCCAAATCGACTTCGGTGCCGAATGCGAGCGCCGTCAGTATCGCGAGCTTGTGCGCCGTATCGATCCCATCGACGTCAAAACTGGGATCGGCCTCGGCGTAGCCGAGCGCCTGCGCTTCGGCGAGCACGTCCTCGAAGCCGCGACCAGTATCGCGCATCTGCGACAGCACATAGTTGCACGTTCCGTTGAGAATCCCGTGAATTTCCCGGATGCGGTTCGCGGCAAGCCCCTCGCGCAACCCTTTTACAATCGGAATCCCGCCACAGACCGACGCCTCGAAATCGATTGTGGCGCCTCGCGCCTCAGCCAGCTTGGCGAGCGCGGCACCGTGCTTCGCGAGCAGCGCCTTGTTTGCGGTGACGACAGGCTTGCCATGGTCGAGGGTCGCTTCCACCAATCGGCGCGCTGGCCCTTCGTCTCCGCCGATCAGTTCGACGACGACGTCGACGTCTTCGGCCGACGCGAGCGATACCGGATCGTCATGCCAGCGGAACGCGGCAATATCCGCCGGACGGCTTTTGGCGCGGTCGCGCGCCGATATCGCCGTTACCTCGATCGATCGGCCGCCCCGCAGACCGATCAGCTGCCGATTCTCCGAGAGCAAGCGGAGAACGCCGGCGCCGACCGTGCCGAGACCGGCGAGGCCAATTCTAAGCGGGTGCATCGCCCCTCCTCTCACGAGGCGGTAAAAAGCTGGACGGAGGCTCCCGCCGCCGGATTCTCATCGCAGGCGACCTGGATCGATATACGCTGGGCCGGAATTCCGAACTCGGCCAAGGCCTGCGCAACGGCGCTGGCACGGCCCATCGCCAGATCGAACCGGTTGACCCCTCCTCCGGCGCCTGGCTCGGCGTCTCCGTGGCCCACCACCCGGATCGTTCCAGTGGCGCTGCGGACATTGGCGAGGGCATCGCCGAGCACGCCCCGCTGATCGGCAGGCAACGATGTTGATCCGGTGTCGAAGCGCACCGTTACTTCGGGCTTCGCCTTGCTGGGATCGGGGCCGCAAGGAGCGCGATCCTGCTCGTGCGTCGCGTTGCTTGCTTTGGTCGCGTCGGTCGGCGGCGCGCTACCGTTGCGTTCGGCGACAAGGCTCGCTTCAGTTGCGCGTGCTTCGGCGAAGGTCGGCAGGTTCGTCGGCCGCTTCGGCACCTCGGCAAGATTGCGATAGCGGCCGCTATCATTATAGGCCATCTGCTCCGGTGGGATTGACGGCGGGGCGCTATCGCCGTTCTTGCCGTGGCCGGCCTTTGCCGGCTCGGCTCCATCCTGCGAACCGGTCGACGAGTTGGTCTGCGGCGCCGGGGTTGGAGACGTGCCGGAGGCCGGCGGGCTGACCGGCGGTGGAACAGCCGGCGGAGCGCTACTTTCCTGCGGTTCGGGAGCTGCCGGCGCGGTCGGGGGCGCCGAAGCCGGGGCCGCGGCTTTGGGCTCCGTCTGGGGAGGAGCCGGTTCGGGCCGGCTTTCAGCCACGGGCGCCGGCTCGGGCGGCTGAGCAGCCTTCTTGTAGACCGGCACCTCCGGGGAGGCCGGCCTTGCGACCGTCGGCTGTACGTCCTGAGCGTAGGGAACGCTCGAGGTGAACGGCGAAATCGACTTGACAGTCGAGCAGCCGGCGAGCCCCAAGAGAAAAACGAAGATGGCGCCGAGGCATGCCGCGGACGCAGGTGAATGATCCAGTGTCGATTTCATGTCCAGCTCTGGTAGCGCCGCCATCCCTTAGCAAGGCGAGGGCCCGGGTGCAAAGGCGCTCGAAGGCTGCTAGGCTTAAATTCCACACGCTTCCCCTGGGGACCAATGTGTTCGCTCGGACGTTCCAAGGATGCGCATGAACAAGCAATCCGAAACCCAATCTGCTGGATCCAAGACGCCGGCTTCTGTCAAGATTCCCGATCCGGTTGAGCTCGGTAAGGCGCTGAGCAGACTGGCCGAGCGTGGACAGAAGCTTGTCGCAGAATTCCTGGACCGCCAATCGACGGCAAAGGACGGCCTCTCGATCGACCCGCTTAATATCGGAGGCGCCTTTTTCGAGATGACGGCGCGGATGCTCGCCGACCCGACGCGCCTGATGCAGGCGCAGCTTCAGCTTTGGCAGGATTATCTGACGCTGCTGACCGCCGCCACGCGCCGGTTCCTGGGCGAGCCGGCGCAGGCGGTGGTGGAACCGAGCCGCGATGACAAGCGGTTCCGTGACCCGGCTTGGCAGGAAGGCGCGATCTTCGACTTTATCAAACAATCCTACCTGTTGAGCGCCCGGTGGGTTCAGTCGTTGGTCAAGAATGTCGAGGGGCTCGACGATAAGACCGCGCAAAAGGTCGATTTTTATACGCGGCAGTTCGTTGACGCTCTCGCCCCGTCAAACTTCGTGCTCACCAACCCGGAGGTCCTGCGCACGACGCTCGAGACCGGCGGCGACAATCTCGTCAAGGGCCTCGAAAATCTTCTCGACGATCTGGAGCGCGGCAAGGGCCAGCTCTTGATCAAGATGACCGACCCCAAGGCATTTCAGATCGGCAAGGATATTGTTCTTACGCCGGGAAAGGTCGTCTACGAAAACGAGCTGATGCAGCTCATCCAATACGCACCAACGACGGGAGAGGTGTACGAGCGCCCGCTCCTCATCATCCCGCCCTGGATCAACAAGTTCTATATCCTCGATCTGAGGCCCCATAACTCCTTCATCAAATGGGCGGTCGACCAGGGTCACACCGTATTCGTGATCTCCTGGGTCAATCCCGACCGGCGCCTCGCCCAGAAGACATTCGACGACTATCTGCAGGAAGGATTTTTCACGGCGCTCGATGCCGTGGAACAGGCGACCGGCGAAAGCCGGACGAATGTGATCGGCTATTGTCTGGGCGGGACGCTGCTCGCCAGCGGCCTTGCGGTGCTGGCAGCTCGAAAGCAGCAGAAACGGGTCGCTTCAGCGACCTATTTCGTCGCGTTAGTCGATTTCGCGGAGGCCGGCGAGGTCAGGGTCTTCATCGATGAAGCGCAGCTCGCGGCGCTCGACGAGCGGATGAACGAGCGCGGCTTCCTCGATGCCAGGGACCTCCATACGACATTCAATATGCTGCGGGCCAACGACCTCATCTGGTCCTTCGTCGTCAATAATTATCTTCTGGGCCGTGATCCCTTCCCGTTCGATCTCCTCTATTGGAATTCCGATTCGACTCGCATGCCGGCCGCCATGCACAGCTTCTACCTGCACAAGATGTATCAGGAGAATCTGCTATCCCAGCCGGGGGGTCTCGAACTCTGCGGAGTCGCGGTCGATCTCAGGAAGATCAAGACGCCGAGTTACATCGTGTCGACCAAAGAGGATCATATCGCGCCCTGGAAGTCCGTCTATGCCGGAACACAGCTCTACAAAGGCCCCTGCCGTTTCGTCCTGGGCGCCTCCGGCCATATCGCGGGCGTGGTCAACCCGCCGGCTGCGAACAAGTACGGCTATTGGACCAATGACGCGCTGCCGCTCTCGCCCGAGGAATGGTTGAGTACCGCCGAGCAGCACGCCGGCTCCTGGTGGACCGACTGGCGCGACTGGGTGGCGGCCCATGCCGGCAACAAGGTCCAGGCGCGCATCCCCGGTGAAGGCGCGCTCAAGCCGATCGAGGACGCTCCCGGCCGCTATGTCCAGGAACGGGCGCTTTAGCGTGATTTCGTCTGCTGTGCCCGGTATTCCTGGGCTAGCTCGCAATAATGATCGACGCCTGAAGTCAGGTAGAGACGCTCCTCTGGCGACATTTGGCGAACGAGCTTAGCTGGGCGACCCGCCCAGAGCTCGCCTGATTTGACGATCTTGCGCGGCGAGACCAGCCCGCCGGCGGCCACCATCGCGCCGTCTTCCACGACCGCCTCATCGAGTATGCAGGCGGTCATTCCGATCAGCGCGCCGGTGCCGATCGTGCAAGCGTGGATCATTGCCATATGGCCGATCAGGACATTGTCTCCGATCGTGACCCCCGATCCTTGGCCGGGGCTTTCCTCGGCGCGGGCGACATGGATGACCGTCCCGTCCTGGATGTTGGTTCGGGATCCGACTCGGATGAAATTCGTGTCGCCGCGAAGCACGCAGCCGAACCAGACGCTCGCCCCGGGGCCGATCACCACATCGCCGATGATCGTCGCGTTGTCCGCGATGAACGCGTCCGGTGCGATTTGGGGGACCTGGCCGCGGAAAGGAAGAATCAGAGCCATCAGGGAAACATCGCGATCTGCGATAGTCCAGTGTTCTCAGGTATCTGAAGCATGACGTTCATATTCTGAATCGCTTGTCCCGAGGCACCCTTCACCAGATTGTCGATTGCCGAGACGAGGATCGCCCGACCGGGCACGCGATCTGCGAAAACGCCGATCAGCGCCAGATTCGAACCCCTGACATGCCGCGTGGCAGGCGCTGTTCCCTGAGGCGTGAGGCGCACAAACGGCTCATCGGCGTAGGCGAGTTCGAGCTTCCGCCTGAGATCGGCGGCCGTGTGGCCTTTCGTCGGCTTCACATAAATCGTCGAGAGGATGCCCCGGTTCATGGGAACCAGATGGGGTGTGAAGACAGCCTTCACCGGTCTTCCAGCCGCTCGGCTCAGCCCCTGCTCAATTTCTGGCGCGTGGCGGTGCTTGGCGATCCCATAGGCGTGGATGCCTTCGGAAACTTCACAGAAAAGACTGTCCGGCTTGGTTTCGCGACCTGCGCCGCTGACCCCCGACTTGGCATCGATGACGATCTCGTCAGGGTCGATCAGCCCGGCCTCGACCAACGGAATGAGCGGCAGCTGCGCGGAAGTCGGATAGCAACCCGGATTGGCGACGAGCCGCGCATTGGCGATCGCCGTTCGGGCCAGTTCGGTCAAGCCGTACACCGCCTCGGCCTGAAGCTCGGGTGCCTGATGGGCGTGGCCGTACCATTCCGCATAGCTGTCCAGGTCGGCGAGGCGAAAATCGGCCGAGATGTCCACGACCCGGACATGCTGCGGGATCTTGGCGACGACGGCTTGAGTCGTGCCGTGGGGCAACGCGCAGAAAGCCAGATCGATAGCCGACCAATCGACTTCGTCGATCTTTGTCAAAGTGGGCAGGTCGAGCCCGGCCAGATGGGGAAACACCTCGGAGATCGCCTTGCCGGCCTGGCGCTCTCCCGTGAGCGCCACGATGCGCGCGGCCGGATGAAGGGCCAGCAGGCGCACGAGGTCGGCGCCTGAATAACCGCTGGCGCCCAGAATCGCGATCCGCACCTCAGGGAAACTGGCCATTTTTCGCTCGCTCCGGCGGATCTCGTCCTCGCGCCCGCGCGGACCATATAATCCGAGCAGAGGCCTGACACCAGATACCGCACTGCACAAGGCTGCTATGACCTGGAAGCGAGCTCCGCCAATCGGCAGGCGGGATCGACAGCCGCGCGGTTCAGCAGCGTCTCGAAATAGGCGGCAATTTCCGTGATGAAGTCTGCGTCGAAAACGTCCAGCCCGTAGAGGATTTTGCCGGTGATCCGATCCGCCTCCTCGTAGAGCTCGATCGAGAAGTCGATCGGCGCGACGCCCCCTTCTGCGTCGGGCGTCGGGAAATCGGTGACGCCGAGCGACGGATCGAACGCACGGAGGGATTCCTGGAACCGTTTCGCCGGGCCGCTTCGATCCCCCACGAGATTGAAGTTGGTCATCGGCCAGGATTGCGCCGTCATCCGCCGGGCCATCGCGACCCCGTCGATCTCTAGATGACGATAGGCTTCCAAAAGCGTGGCTTTCACATAGTGCAGAAGCTCGCGGAAGGTACCATCCGGACGGATTGGCGTGCGGACCGGGTAAGTCACGATCATCGGCCCGGGGACATCCTGGAACTCCGGCCGCGTACGCCGGGAGAACGTCATGCCGCCGACCATGTCCTCGGCGCCGCACAGTTTGGCAAGGATGATCTGGTTGGCCGCGAAGAGGATCATGGCGATCGTGACATCTTCACTGCGGCCGAGGTCGCGGAGCTTCGCGGTGAGGTCCGGAGACAATGAAACGGCGTGCCCCGCGAGCCTGTAGTGCCGGGCTTTCGCTTCAGGCGCCGGTTTCAACCAGCGCGTCTCACGGACGCCGGCGAGATATTCGGACCAGAAGGCGACTTGCCGATCCTCGAGCCTGGGATAAGCGGCGGCTTGCCACAACGTGTAGTCGGCATATTGCAGGGACGGCCGGCGCGGCAACGCCTTGCGGCTTGCCAGCGCGGCATAAAGCGCCCCGAGCTCCGAGAAGATCAGGACCAGCGACCCGCCATCGGAAACCAAGTGGTGCATCGAGAGCGCCAGCACTTGCTCGTCCTCTGCGAGCCGAACGAGGCAGGCTCGGAACAGCTTGTCGCCGTCCAGGGCAAAGGGTCGACGGACAAAAAGGCCCGCATGGCGCCGCGCCGCGCGTTCGCGTTCCTCGACCGGCGCTGCGCGCAAATCGACGATCTCCAAATCGGCTCCCGCAGTCGGGTCGACGATCTGGACAGGCGCGCTCTCGGTCACTTCGAGCCGGGTCCTCAGGATTTCGTGCCGATCGAGCAGCTCCGTCAGCGCGCGGCGAAGCAGGTCGGGATCGATCGTTCCGCGGATGCGCATGGCGCGGGCTACGTTATAGCCCGCCTTGTCGTCATTCATCTGGTGCAGCCAGAGCAGGATCTGCTGTTCCGACGAAAGGGGAATGCGCTCCGGCCGTGCTTGAACCGTGGGCGTCAGGCTTTTGTCCTCCTCGACTCCGCGGCCCGACCGCTCGAGGGTCGCCGCAAGCGCTGCCAGATCCGGAGAATCGAAGATGATGGAAGGATCAATAGCGAAACCAAAACCGTCCTGGATCCGCACTGCCAACAGGGTCGCGGTCAGGGAATCGCCTCCGAGCGCCAGAAATCCGTCTTTCATTCCCACGCGATCAAATCCGAGGACCTCGCTCACCATCCCCGCGAGCTTCTTGTCGCCATCGGCATGGGGCGGGACGAAAGGTCCGATATCGGGCCGTGATCGCCTGACGCTTGGCCTTTCCGGCGCTTCGGTCATGTCATTCGGCTCCGCAATCGAATCGGAAGCCGCCGTCTCGGCGCACGATCTTTCCGGCCGTCGGGGCCGGAAAATGGGCCGGCAGCAGCAAAGCTCCGGTCTCGGCGCATTGCTCGATCAGCATCTCTCGCGTGCGGGTCGCCTGGGCGGAATCATGCTCTCCCTCGACATGAAGGGCCGGCTGGAAAATCTGAAGCGGATGATGGATCACATCGCCCGACAAGATAGCGCGGCCGAAATCATTCTGCAGATGCACGACAATCGATCCGGGCGTGTGGCCGGGCGCAAGCTCCAGGCGAACGCCCCGAGAGAGATCGAAACTAGGCACATCCGCGGCCGCCAGGAGATCGGCCTGCGCGGCTCGAACGACCGGCAGCACGCTGTCTTCGAACGCCGCGGCGTGATGGGACTCGGGCGTATTTGCGGGCAATCGCGAGAAATGATCGAAGTCGATTTTCGTCATGAGGTATCGGGCGTTCGGGAAGGTCGGGACCCAACGGCCGTTCTCCAGCCGCGTATTCCAGCCGACATGGTCGTAGTGAAGATGCGTACAGAGGACGATGTCGATGTCCTCCGGAGCAAAACCGGCGTTCGCCAGGTTGGTCAAATAATCCGTCCGCATTGAATCGGCGTAGGCGATATTACCGGTTCGGCGTTTGTCATTCCCGTGACAAGCGTCAACCAGAATTCGCCGCCCGCCAGCTTCTAAGACGAAGCTGTGGAAGCTTATGAACAGCTCGTTCGTCCGCGGCTCGATGAACCGCTCGTCGAGCCATTGTTTCGCGAGCGCATTCGCCTCCTCCGACATGCCCAAAAGGAAGCGATCGGCTTGGACGGCCATCCGCTCGATCTCGACGATTCGGTGAATCCGCAGCGGTCCGAGCGCCCGTGACCTCATCGCATGCCCTCTCGGTTCGTTCCTGGTGCCATTTCCGCCTGAGTGCTCAGAGCGCCTCGATCCTCAGACGTGCCGTCGAACGCGGCAGAACTCCGTCGATGAGGAAGGCATTCATCAGAAGCTTGAAATAAGGATACTGCAAATCGAAACAATAATGCCCGGCGCCTGAAATTTGCGCGTGAATTCTTCCGGTACCCGATCCCGAGAGCGCTGCGCATGCGATCGTATTATTCGCAATGTGGTCATAGTCGCCGGTTATCAGCATCAGGGGAAGCGCGAGCGCCGCTATCCCGTCGTCGACGGGATAGGCCGCGTCGCTTCGCATCCGTTTCGCATGGTTGATCAGGAACAGATCGCGCGACACGGTAACACGGACTGCCGTTTGATGCTCCTTCGCTGGCAAGCGCAGCAGCGCGTCGGCGCGCGCTCGTGCGTTCCCGGCGAGCCCCTCCCAATCGGTCGGTACGATCTGCTCGCCGAGCATTTTGGCGAACATCGGCGCCAGCGCCGGACGCTCCGCGATCGTGAGGATCACCTTCTCGAAATTGGATTCATAGGCGGTCGGCGGCAAGGCGAGCTTGGCGGTTCCGCGCAGCGAGGCCGACACCAGGGTCAGTTTCCTGAACCGATCTGGCGATCGGCGCACGAGCTCGATCGCGAGCTTGCCGCCGTCGCACCAGGCGAGAAGGTCGATGTGGGTTGCGCTTTCTTGTTCGAGCGCTTCCAGGATGTCGTCGGCGTCGGACGCGAGGTCACATGGCTGAAGGATGCCCCCCTCGAGCGCGTTTTGGGCCCGGCTTTCGACGGCGAAGATACGGAAATCATGGCTCTCGTCGCCGAGGAACCGCGACCACAGTCGGAGCGGGATCCCGCACGCATTGATGAGCAGCAAGGGACGGTTGCCCGATCGCCGAACGAAATAGCGCACCCCGTCGTGGGTGCGTCTTCCGTCATAGCCTGCGGTCAGTATGTCGGTGGGATCGGATGGCGCCGGCCCGGCGAGCGCCAGCGGCGCCAGATCACACGCCGCGGCAAAACAATCGAAAATACCGGCTGTCATCACCGAGCCCAGCGGATCGCCGTCGCCTCGGTCAACGCTGACCCCGCGCCTCTCGATGTGGCGGATTGCCGACATCAACGCCCCGGCCAGGTCCGGGCGGGAGACCGCAGCGAGCGGAGCGCCGTCGCGAGCATCGCCGAAGAGGCTGTCAATCTCCGGCAAGACGACGCCGAAGCGCGCAAGATAGGATGGCTCGCGGCGCGTGACTTCGGCCAGAAGATCGTCGAGAAGCGCGTGAAATTTCGTTTCCATCCCAGCCAAACCGTCGGGAATCGGACTTGACCCTAATCGAGCGGGCCGGGCATGTCAGTAGCGTTATGGTTGAAACGAACCCTGCTCCTGCTCTTGACCTCACGCGTCTCGTTGCGCGTCTGGAGGGCCGCGCGGAGGCTGGCATCACAGCCTTCGAAGGGGGGCGGCCGGTCAGACGAAGCCACGCCGTTCTTTTCGGCGATGTCGCCGAAGCAGTCGCGAAACTGAAGCGATGGGGCGTGCGGCCGGGCATGCGCGTCGGCATCCGCGCCGGAAATTGCTACGCCTGGCTGGTGTTTGATCTGGCATTGATCGAAATCCGCGCGGTCTCGGTGGCCTTCACGGATGATTTTCAGAATGACGACCCGATCACACTTTGTGAGCGCTATGCGCTGTCGTTGATGTTATTGGGTGGACGGCGCAAGCCTGAGGCCGGGGATCAGCCTGGGATCGCCTATTTCGAAGAGACGAATGACGGGGTCCGCTGCATGGACCGCGGTGTCTCCGATCCTGATCCGGACTTTGCCAGCCCTTTTCTCGCCTTTTCGTCGGGCTCCTCGGGTGGACTCAAGGGCCTGACGCTCAATCGGCGAGGGATCGAGGTCAACATCACGGCCTTCTCCCGGGCGCTGGCCCTCGGACCGGGCGACCGGCTCCTCGTCTTTTTGCCGATCTCGAATTTCCAGCAACGCATGCAATATTTTTCCGCCCTCTGGTACGGCTATGACGTCATCGTCACGGATTCCGCCCGACTGTTCCACGCGCTGAAGACGCTTGAGCCCACTTTCATCATCGCTCCGCCATCCTTCTGGGAAGCGTTCGAGACTCGCTTCGCGAACCTGCCACGCTGGAAGAAGCGCTTGATTACCCTAGTGGCGGACTCGATTGCGCTTCGGCCCTCGCAGATCTGGCGTAGGCGCATGGCCGCTTGGCTTTTCGCCGACGCCTGGCGAACATTCGGAGGCAATGCGCGGGTGATGATCACCGGTATGGCCCCAATCAAGAATTCGGTACTCGTGCTTTTTCGGCGGATGCAGGCGCCGCTCTTCCAAACCTATGGTCTCGCCGAAGTCGGCTCCGTCGCTCTCAACATGCCCGGCGCCAATCGGATAGGCTCGACCGGCCGCCTTCTTCCGGGGCTCGAGGTCACCTTCGCCGATGATGGCGAGATCATCGTTCATCGTGAGCACCCGGTCGTCACGAAGTATTTCCAATGCGCGGAGGGGGAGAACGAGCGGACCTTCATTGGCGGGGGACGCGTCGCGACCGGTGATATCGGCCGGCTCGACCCGGACGGGTACCTCTACGTGACCGGGCGCAAGAAGGAGGTGATCGTGACCGCCGGCGGCGAGAAGCTGCACCCCGAAGCCATGGAAGCGGAGATCGATGCATGCGAGGATGTCGCAAAGTCCGTGGTTTTCGGAGGGCCCGCCGTGCCCTATCTCTTCGCCGTCATCCTGCCCCGGAAACCCGATGATCTCGCCGCGCATCGCCGGATCGAGGAGCATGTCGATCGACTAGGGACGAAGCGTCCTGGCCGGTCCGTCGGCAGGATCATCTTTACCGACCTCGCCTTCACGCGCGAAAACGGCTTCCTGAGACCGAATCTGAAGCTCGATCGTCGGCGGATCGCCGAGCGGTTCCGAAGCGAGATGCCTGCGCTCGAGCATTCGATCGGAGACGGTCGATGAAGACGGAAGCCGATCTGGAACGCGCCGTCATTGCCACGATGCGGGAGATCCTCCCCGCCGAGTTCCGAAAAGCGGCGATCACGCCCGAGATGCGCTTACAGCGTGATCTCGGCCTCGATTCGCTGGGCATCGCATCGCTTCTATTCCGATTGGAGGAGGAGTTCGGGCTCGACTTGTTCAGCGATCCCGAGCTTTCGGCAAAGATGGGCGATCTCCGATCCGTCGCCGATCTGGCCGCGTTGGCCTTTTCGTTGCGCCGCCAGTCTCGGAGTTAAGTCTGGTATTTGGGAGTCCAGTTGAGCCCCAATTCCCTTCCTTCTCCGACCGGCTGACCGGCGTCTCTCCCCTCAGAGACGAGGGCCTCTATATCGACGCGCTCGATCGAAATGGGTTGCCAAAATCCTTCGCCCGCGCCCTCGGCAAAAACGCCGCCCAGGATCATCTCGGTTGAGCCGTTTGCGCCGACGAGGGGCAAAAGCAGCGTCAGGACACTACCGCCGCCTGCGAGATGCGACCGCATGAGCTGCGGCTCTTTCGTTTGCGCCGCCCGCTCTATCGCCGCGATCCACGGATCCAGGACGCTGGGGGGAGATGGCGTGGCGGTTACCAGCTTGCCGGTCCCATCCCGCCCTGCTCGCGCGGCGAGATAGCTCCCGACCAGGCGAAAGCGATAGCCTTCGGCCGGGAAATCGACCAACATCAAGCTGCGAACGAGCTTCGGGATTTCGGAAACGGGATCGAGGTCCTTCCGCGACGGCGGAACACCGCCGACATGCTTCGACCGCCAGTATGCGAGCAGATCACGCCAGGACATACAACCGTATGTAAACAACAATTCTGTATTGTCAATCGAATAAAGGACACTTCCGATCTGGATCACCGGGGCGATGATGGATTACAGCTATGCCGCGACATGGCGCAGGAGACGCCGCAACGATCTACTCGGGGTCGCGGTTTTCTTCGGACTAGGCGCCCTTATTGCATGGCTATCCTTCGGACGCGGTGGCCAGTTCGACAATGAGCACCCGCTGGTCGTGCTCAGCTTGGTCGGAGTGTGGTTCTTTGGATGCGCTGGCGTAGCTCGAGCCCGATATGGTTTTCCGTGTCCTCGATGCGGGGAGCCTTTTTCCGCGAAGGTCTTCAATCGGCAGCAGCGCCCCTATTGCACAAATTGCGGCTTACCCCTGGGGTCAATGGACCCCAAGGCCGTCACGCCTTCCTTTAAGCCGCGCTACTAAAAACCGCGCTACCTGCTTTCAGAAGATAATCCCGAATATATATCTACCCAATCTTGAGGCGCCCTATATGAAAAGAAGGTACGTAATATTTCGAACCAGGAAATTTCCGAATATCAACATAGCTAAATTTGCCGAAACCGAGGGCGGACAATATATATTCTCAATTATAATATATTCTCAATTATATCGCACAATTCTTCCGCAGTACTAGATGCAGCGATTATGGCTAGGCTGTCCTCCAACTCGCGCATCGAAGCAACGGCTTCCGTGTCCCGCGTAGGCCTATGACAGAGCCGGCACAGCCTTTGGAAGCTACAACTAATGCACGAATTATCGCCGATCGTCAATCAGAAATGCAATTTCTATGGAACGACAAGTCCCATGTGAATCGCCATTGCGATTGCGTGAAATTTATTGTGCACACGCAGTTTGCGCATTGCATTTTGAAAATGAAACTCGACGGTCCGATCGCTTATTCCCAGAATATCAGCGGTCTCATTTCTGGTCTTCCCACGGCAAGCCCATACCATGCATTCCCTTTCTCGGTCAGTCAGAAGGGGAATGTCAATTCCGTCGCTTGATAGGCCACGAAGTTCCAACATTCTTTCGTGCATTGAGGCCGCGGTCAATTTCAACCAAGCAGGCATTGCAGCCTTGGGTACGAGCGTGTCGGGCTTATTGCTCCAGTACAGGCTTAGCAATGCAGAAGACGGATGGCCGTGTATGTCGACAGCATGTGCGGGTAATACGTAGCCCTGGGTAAACCCGTATTCACTCGCTACTTGCATGACATATCGTGCGCGATTCCTGGCGCCGCGGCGGGCTCTCTTCCAAGTGTGATATTCGGGACAGTCGGCCCAGGTGAACGGAGCATTGGTGGTAGCAGCTCGGCGTATTACCGGGTCGTAGCCGAAAAAGTCTTCGGACTGATACGCATCGAGAAAGTTCTCTTTCAGAGTCGAAACAAAGAAAGGTGCCGGCTCCCCAGAGAGCGGAAGCCTTCGTACATCCATATAAGTGTAGGCAGTGTAGCCGAGACTGCGAATCATTCGATTTACAGTCTCTCGCAATTGGTCAATGCCGTCGGATGACATGATCGCATTAAGGTTGTCTTCAAG
Organism: Alphaproteobacteria bacterium; assembly: GCA_035293565.1. GTDB lineage: Bacteria > Pseudomonadota > Alphaproteobacteria > BOG-932 > Roseiterribacteraceae > DATGMP01. The sequence continues at coordinate 14,998 of DATGMP010000090.1, forward strand.
CTCAACCATGAGACCAGCTTTCGACCTTCCTTAGACCACTGAGATAATCACCTCGGTATCTGACGAGCTTTTTAGCACATCTGGACGCTGGCTTACTACGCAAAACATACAGGCGTAGTCATGCAAAACCGTAGGATTGTTCGTTTCCGATCGTCGGATCACCCGGAACTGATGGCACGCGCCTGGAGGCTCCGCCATCGAGTCTTCAAGGAAAATCTCGGCTGGGAGGTTTCTTCCGTGGACCTTCTAGAGTTCGATCATTTCGACCAGAAGGCATGGCACTGTGCCGTCTTATGCGGCGACCAGATGTTGGGCTACTGGCGAGCGCTATGCACCGTCGAGCCTTACCTTCTGGAGCTCAATTTTCCAGCATTGCTTGAGGGGAAGCCGGCGCCCAAATCACCGCGAATTTGGGAAATCAGCCGATTTGCATTGGCACCTGATGATCCGGATCGGCGGGAGACCGGGCGGTTGCTTGTCCGCGAAATGGCTGCCTTTGGTAATGATTTCCAAGTGAACCAAATTCTCGGAGTTACCGAGCCCGCCTTCGAACGTTTCCTGCTTCGTTGCCACCTGCCGATCCGGCGGATTTCTGGGCCGAGCGTCATCGGCCAGGGGCACGGCCGAGATGTTCAGGCGATGCTCGTCAGCTTCGATGTCAATTCGCACACTTTGGCTTCTTTCGGCCTGATCGCCGAAGCCGCCTAAGGAGTCGAAAAATGTCACGACTACAAACAGCTCTGCTAGGCGACCTCCCGGCCTTCGTCGCAGATCCTATTAGGTTTGTCGAAGAGCATGCTATCGGCTCGGCGCAGCCCGTCAAGCTACGCTTCGGTCCTACGAACGCGATGCTCGTCGCGCAACCTTCGGCAGTTCGGGACGTGTTGGTCGATAACCGGGATCTATTCGGGAAAGGCGCCGAGCAAGCTCGTCTTCGGCCTCTTTTTGGTGAGGGCATGATCACCGCGAGCGGCGATCGATGGCATGGCGCACGAGAAGCGACTAAGGGCTCCTTCAATGCTTCCGGACTGATGGCCGGCCTGTCAATGGCGTTACGGTGCGTAGCGACGGAAACCGCTGATCTTGCCGCTCATGTCGGCGAGATCGTCCCATTGCCGGCGCTGATGGCGCGGTTGGGGACACGTATGGCTGCAGCCGCTCTATTCCATGCGGAGATCGATGAAGAAACCACCGAAAAGTTATGCGATGCCGGCAGGATCACACATCGTCGGCTGAGCGAAACCATGTGGCGCATTGTCGATCTCGACATGCTCCTCCCGACGCCGAAGAATCGAAAATTCCGCTGGGCAATCAAGGTTTTCGAATCCTTTGCGGAAAGCATCGGTAAGGAGCCGAAGGGCGTGCTGGAGGCGTTGGCTCCGCTTGTTAGCTCCCACGGCAAGCAAGTTATCCGGGACGAAACGATCACGATGCTTGTCGCCGGCGTCGAAACGACCGCAACCGCAGCGTGCTGGCTCGCTTATCATTTGGCATGCCGTCCCGACATCGTTGCATGGCTTCGTCCCGAGGCGGATTCAGCTCTCGCCAACCACTGCAGCATGGAACCCTCAGTTTTGAGAAACATGCCGCGCACCCGGGCGGCCGTTCAAGAAATTCTTCGCCTCTATCCGTCGGCTTGGTGGTTCGCGCGAAGGGCGCTCGCGGATACGACGATAGACGGCGTTCCCGTCAAAAAAGGTACGTCGATTTTGGTTAGTCCCTGGGCATTGCACAGACAGCCGGATCTTTGGGCGTCTCCGTTCGAATTCGATCCAATGCGCTTCTTCAACAAAAGTCCGCCGGAGAAGTTCAGCTATATCCCCTTCGGCGCCGGTCCCAGAGCCTGCATCGGCCAACATCTGGCCGTCGCCGAGTTGATCGCGATCGCGGCAATGCTTGTCTCAGCTTTCGAACTACAGGCCCTTTCAGGTCCCGTCGAACAGTTGAGGCCCTTTGGCGGCATGTCGCTTGGTCCCCCTCCTGGAATGGCAATCCGGCTGCATATGCGGTCACAACTGAGGAAAGTCGCATGACAAATCACAAGGCGGAACATGCTCAGATTCGCGCGCGCTCTCTCCCCTTGAGCGGCGCCAGCGTCGCGCTGGAACTGGTCGAGCGGAACGCCAGCCTGAAGTCGCGGAATATCGTGGTCAGGGGACGGCGGACTTCGGTCAGGCTGGAGCCGGCTATGTGGGAGGCGCTCAGGGACATCGCCGCCGCCGAGCGCTCGACGATCAACGATATCGTGTCGAAAGTCGCCGAATGCCGAACCTCGGCCGGCTCGCTAACGAGCGCCATCCGGGTCTTCGTGATGGCCTATTACCGGTCGCGCACGCCGGATCTGGCGGCTTAATGCCGCCAGCCCGTTTCTCTCAATGCATCCCTCGTTTTGGAAGCAACCGCCGGCAAGCCTTAGCGCTTCGCCCACTGCATGCCGCGACGAGCCTTGTGGCGGCCGTACTTCTTACGCTCGACGACTCGCGCGTCGCGCGTGAGAAGGCCGGCATGCTTCAGGTTCGGCCTCAGGCCCGGCTCATAAAGGGTCAGGGCGGTTGCGATGCCATGCCGGACCGCGCCGGCCTGTCCGGAAAGCCCGCCGCCCACGACCGAGCAGACGACATCGAATTGGTCCATCCGATCCGACAGGAGGAATGGCTGATTGATGATCATCCGGAGCACCGGGCGAGCGAAATAGACCGTCCCGTCGCGACCGTTCACAGTCAGCTTGCCGTTGCCCGGCTTGATCCAGACGCGAGCGATGGCGTTCTTGCGCTTGCCGGTGGCATAGGCGCGGCCGAAAGCGTCGCGCTGCGGCGCCGGCAGATCGGCCTCGGCGGGGCCTTCGGCTGAAGCGGATTTGAGATCGCGCAGATCGTTCAGAGTGGCCACGGTCAAATCCTTTTGTTCTTGCGGTTCATCGCGCCGACATCGAGCGGCTGCGGCTGCTGCGCCGCGTGCGGGTGGTCGGTCCCGGCATAGACCCTGAGATTGGATAGTTGCCGACGGCCCAAGGGGCCGCGCGGAAGCATGCGCTCGACCGCCTTTTCGATCACCCGTTCCGGGTGCTTGCCGGTCAGGATCTGGCCCTGCGAACGGCCCTTGATCCCGCCGGGATGACCGGTGTGCCAATAGAAGATGCTGTCGCGCGCCTTGTTGCCGGTCAGGCGGACCTTCTCGGCATTGATGACGACGACATTGTCGCCGCAATCGACGTTCGGGGTGAAGATCGGCAGGTGCTTGCCGCGCAGGCGCAGCGCCACAATGCTGGCAAGGCGACCGAGCACGAGCCCGTCCGCGTCGATCACGACCCAATCCTTGCGGACGTCGGCCGGCTTGATATTGAAGGTCTTCATGGAAACATACCTCTCAGGGACCCGCGCTTGTACAGACCGGCTGCACCGGTGTCAACCGAAAGACACACTATATCAGGATGTTAAAGATGAGGTATTATGATACCAATGCCGGAGTTTCGGGAGGTCGGATTGGCTGCGATCCTCACTCGCGATGACGATCTGCGGGCGCTTCTCGCCCGGACCCGGGTCATCGCAGTCGTGGGGGCCAGTCCGCGGCCCGACCGCCCCAGCCACAGCGTGATGGCCTATCTGCAGCGCGCCGGCTATCGCGTGATTCCGGTCAATCCCGGCGTAGCCGGCGGGTCGATCCTAGGAGAGCGGGTCTATGGGGCGCTCGGCGAGATTCCGGAGGCGGTCGACTTGGTCGATGTATTCCGCCGCGCGGAAGACACGCCGCCCATCGCGCGCGATTCGGTGAAGATCGGCGCCAAGTCGCTCTGGCTGCAGCTCGGCATCGTCAATGACGAAGCCGCCCGGATCGCGATCGATGGCGGTCTGGATATCGTGATGGACCGCTGCACCGCGGTCGACGTTAGCAGGCTGAGGCCCCGCTAGACCATCATGTCCGTGTGAGGCGCTAGCCAGTTGAGGTGGCCCGCCCCGAAGTGTCGACTAAGGCGTGTAGCAACGCTGCGGGGGTTTCTCCGATGGTCGGAGCCTATCCCCAGGCACTGAGCGAGGCGGACCATGA
>DATGMP010000091.1:0-29477 GCA_035293565.1 Alphaproteobacteria bacterium
CTTTCCCTGTCCTCGCCAAACCAACCGAGATCCAGCGCCGCGCTCTCGAACTCCTCTGCCTCAACCCCGACCCGTAGACAGGACGCAACATAAAATGCGAGTCATATCAACCAGCTCGTTCAAAACTTGGGCAAAGTTCGGTTTAGACATCGCGATGGCGCGGGTCCGGCCGAATCTTCTAGGAATCGGCTCCTTTGTCATGCGTGAAACGGACCTCCCTTCAGCCCCTCGAAGACATGCCTAAACGCACCGACATAAAATCGATTGCGATCATCGGCGCCGGCCCGATCGTCATCGGCCAGGCCTGCGAATTCGACTATTCGGGCGCGCAAGCCTGCAAGGCCCTCAGGGCCGAGGGCTACCGCATCGTGCTGGTCAACTCCAACCCGGCGACAATCATGACGGATCCGGGGCTGGCGGACGCGACCTATGTCGAGCCGATCACGCCGGAGACTGTCGCGCTGATCCTCGAGAAGGAGCGGCCTGACGCGCTCTTGCCGACCATGGGTGGCCAGACGGCCCTCAACACCGCGATGAAGCTGGCCGACATGGGCGTCCTCGAAAGGCTCGGGATCGAGCTGATCGGCGCCAATCGGAACGCCATCGCCAAGGCCGAGGACCGGCAGCTCTTCCGCGACGCGATGGAGAAGATCGGGCTCACTTGCCCCAAGAGCCGGCTGGTACGGTCCCTGGAGGAAGCGCGGGAAGCACTCGCCTATGTGGGGCTGCCGGCCATCATCCGCCCCTCCTTCACGCTCGCCGGCACGGGCGGCGGCATCGCCTACAACCGGTCCGAGTTCGAGGAGATCACCCGCTCCGGTCTCGCCATCTCGCCCGTCGGCGAGGTGCTGATCGAGGAGTCGGTGCTGGGCTGGAAAGAGTATGAGATGGAGGTCGTGCGCGACCGCGCCGACAATTGCATCATCGTCTGCTCGATCGAGAATGTCGACGCGATGGGCGTCCATACCGGCGACTCGATCACCGTCGCTCCGGCGCTGACGCTGACCGACAAGGAATATCAGCGCATGCGCGACTGGTCGATCGCGTGCCTACGCGAAATCGGCGTCGACACGGGCGGATCGAACGTGCAATTCGCGATCAACCCCGCCAACGGCGAGATGGTCGTCATCGAGATGAATCCGCGCGTGAGTCGCTCCTCCGCGCTCGCTTCCAAGGCGACGGGTTTTCCGATCGCCAAGGTCGCCGCCAAGCTCGCCGTCGGCTACACGCTGGATGAGCTCAGCAACGATATCACCGGAACCACGCCGGCGGCCTTCGAGCCGACGATCGATTATGTGGTCACTAAAATTCCGCGCTTTGCCTTCGAGAAGTTCCCAGGCGCCGACACGACGCTGACCACGTCGATGAAATCGGTGGGCGAGGTCATGGCGATCGGCCGCACCTTCGCCGAATCGGTGCAGAAGGCCCTCCGCTCGCTGGAGACGGGCCTTACCGGCTTCGACGAGTTTGCGGGTGTGGACGGCGCGTCCGCCGATCGCGATACGCTCCGCGCGATGCTGGCGAGGCCGGCGGCCGACAGGATTCTCGTGGTCGCGGATTCACTCCGCGCCGGGCTTACGCCGGCCGAAGTGCACGCGGCCTGCAAATACGATCCGTGGTTCGTCGAACGCATCGCGGAGATCGTCGCCGCCGAGAATGAGGTGCGCGTCCACGGCCTGCCGTCGGACGCGCGAGGCCTATGGCGCCTGAAGCGGATGGGCTTCTCCGACGCGCGACTCGCTAAGATCGGCGGCATGACCGAGCTAGAGGTCGCCGCGCGGCGCGATTCGCTGAATGTGCACCCGGTCTACAAACGGATCGACACCGTCGCGGCGGAGTTCCCATCGCGCACGCCTTATATGTACGGCACTTATGTCGGGGACGGCTCGTTGGCGCCCGAGGATGAAGCCGAGCCCACCGACCGCCGCAAAGCGATCATCCTGGGCGGCGGGCCCAATCGAATCGGCCAGGGCATCGAGTTCGACTATTGCTGCGTCCATGCCGCCTACGCGCTGGAGGAGGCCGGCATCGAGACCATCATGGTCAATTGCAACCCCGAGACCGTCTCGACCGATTACGACACTTCCGACCGGCTCTATTTCGAGCCGCTGACCGCCGAGGACGTGATCGAGATCGCGCGAGTCGAGCAGAGCAAGGGCACGCTGCTGGGCGCGATCGTGCAGCTCGGCGGCCAGACGCCGCTCAAACTGGCGCAAGGGCTCCAGGAAGCTGGAATTCCGATCCTCGGCACGCCGCCCGACGCGATCGATCTCGCCGAGGATCGGGAGCGCTTCCAGCAGCTTCTCGTCTCGCTCGACCTGAAGCAGCCTCCCAATGGACTTGCCAGGTCGAAAGAGGAAGCCGCCGAGGTCGCCCGCCGGATCGGTTTCCCGGTCGTGATCCGTCCTTCCTATGTGCTGGGCGGTCGAGCGATGGAAATCGTTCACGACCAGGCCGGGCTCGCCCGTTACATCGACCAGGCGGTGAAGGTTTCGGGTTCCAACCCGGTACTGATCGACGGCTATCTGCAGGATGCGATCGAGGTCGACGTCGACGTGTTGGCGGACCGCGAAACGGTCTATGTCGCCGGCATCATGGAGCATATAGAGGAGGCCGGCATCCATTCGGGCGACAGCGCCTGCGCTCTGCCGCCCTATTCACTGCCGACGGCCGTGATCGATGAGCTCGGTCGCCAGGCGGAGGCGCTGGCCAAGGCGCTCGGCGTCATCGGCCTGATGAACGTCCAATTCGCGGTCAAGACCGAGCAGCGTCGGCACGAGATCTATATCCTCGAGGTGAATCCACGCGCCTCGCGGACCGTCCCGTTCGTCGCCAAGGCGACCGGCGTTCCGATTGCGAAGATCGCGGCTCGGCTGATGGTCGGCGAGAAGCTCGCGGGGTTCGGCGTCGAATCGCAGGCGATGGGCCATACGGCCGTCAAGGAGGCTGTCTTCCCGTTCAACCGTTTCCCCGGCGTCGACGTGATTCTGGGACCGGAAATGAAATCCACGGGCGAAGTGATGGGCCTCGACCGCGATTTCGCGCTGGCCTTCGCCAAATCGCAGCTTGGGGCTGGCGTAAACCTGCCCCAATCGGGCAAGGTGTTCATCTCCGTTAAGGACCGCGACAAGCCTACGCTGGTGCCGATCGCGCGCAAGCTCATCGAGCTCGGCTTCCGAATTGTTGCAACGCAGCATACGCGCGAGCATTTCCAGGCCGAGGGGCTCGAATCCGACCACATCAACAAGGTGCTGGAAGGGCAGCCGCATATTGTCGATGCCATGATCGACGGGGAAATTCAGCTGGTTATCAATACGACGGAGGGCGCCCAGGCGATCGCCGACAGCTTCAGCTTGCGTCGCACCGCGCTGACCAATAGCATCCCCTATTATACGACGGTTGCCGGGGCGCGAGCTGCGGTTGCCGCGATCGAGGCCTTGCGCCGGGGCGCTCTTGAAGTGGCTCCGCTGCAATCCTATTTGAGCGGATCGTACTAGCCCCAAAATCGGTCGGTATGGACGCCTCGATCCGTCGGGGCGTGCAGGAAGGAACGTGGACGGTTGCGATGATGGATAAGGTTCCGATGACCGCGGCGGGTTTCCAGCGGTTGCAGGACGAACTGAAGCATCTCAAGGGTTCCGAGCGGCCGGCGGTCATCCGCCAGATCGCCGAGGCTCGCGACCATGGCGATCTGTCCGAAAATGCCGAATATCATGCAGCCCGCGAGCGGCAGAGCTTCATCGAAGGTCAGATCGCCGAGATCGAGGACCGCATCAGCCGCGCCGAAGTCATTGATCCGGCGAAGCTTTCCGGCGAGACAATCAAATTTGGAGCGACGGTTACCCTGGTCGACGAGGACACCGACGAGGAATCGACCTATCAGCTCGTCGGCGAGTTCGAGGCCGACATCAATGCCGGCCTCCTATCCATCACCTCGCCGCTTGCCCGCTCCCTCATCGGCAAGCAGGTCGGCGACAATATCGAAGTCACCACGCCCGGCGGCTCCAAGGCCTACGAGATCCTCAAGGTGCAGTTCCGCTGAGCCTGGATTTGCTGTCGGAATCAACCTATCTTAGCTAAGTTAGCTAGGAAGGAATGTCGATGACGACGGTCAATATGCACGAGGCGAAGACACAGCTCTCGAAGCTGATCGAACGCGTTTCGAAGGGCGAGGAAGTGGTGATCGCCCGCCGCGGAACGCCGGCCGCGCGATTGGTGCCGATCGACAAGAAGCCGGCAAAGCGACCCATCGGGCTGGATGTCGGAAAGGCCGTCATTCACGACAATTTCGACGATCCGCTACCGGACGACTTCATGAAAGCCTTCGAGTGAGGCTCCTGCTCGATACCTGCACGTTTCTCTGGCTGACGATCGAACCGAAAAGAGTCCCGAAGCGAGTCACCGAAGTGTTTCGAGACGGAGAGACGGCGGCTTTTCTGAGCATTGCGTCGGCGTGGGAGATCGCGATCAAGCACAAGCTGGGTCGGCTCGACCTTCCCCTGCCGCCCAGCCGGTATATTCCGGAGCGAATCGCCCAATACGGTTTGGATGTCCTGGACATCAGGCTTCCGCATGTAACCGAAGCAGGCTCGTTGCCGCTCTACCACAACGATCCCTTTGATCGCTTATTGATCGCGCAGGCGGGTTGCGAGGGTCTGACCGTCGCCACGCCCGATCCCTCCTTTGGCCCCTACGACGTCAGGACGATGTGGTGATTCATGGCTGATGTCTTCCCCTTCGTCGACTACCAATACCCGAAGAGCAGGACGGCCCGACCGCTGATCGCGCTCGTCGGCGAGGCGCCGGGAGCGGACGAGGTCAAGCAGGGCAGGCCCTTCGTCGGCCGCGCAGGCCAATTGCTCGACCGGGTTTTGGCTCAGGCCGGCATCGATCGCGACGCCTGTCTCGTCGCCAACGTCTTTCGCTATCGGCCGCCCGACAACAAGGTTGGGCATTTCTTCGCCTCCCGCCGCCGCGCCATCGAGCGGGGCCAACCGCTCGCGGATATGTTGGGCAAAATGGGCGCGGAATATTGCCTTCGCTGCTACGCGCCGGAAATCGAAGCGCTTTCCGATACGCTGCATCGTCTCGATCCAGCCGTGGTCGTGGCCGTCGGCCGCACGCCCCTTTGGGCGCTGACCGGGCTCAACGGGATCACGGCCTTGCGTGGCAAAGTGCTTGAAGGTCGACTGCATCACGCGCCCGTGATCGCGACGTTCCATCCGAGCTTCGTAATGCGTCAGAATTCGATCGGTCCCGAGACCGAAGCGACCTTTCTGGCCGACCTGAAATTGGCCCGCGCGCTCGCCTTTCAGCCGGCCGCGAGGGCCCCCTCCGCGTCGATCGAAATCGGCGCGCCAGGCTGATATTTCGACCGCCGAATCGCAAGCGCCGACTTCACATGGGCCACCTTGGGCGCGGTCGTGAGATGGGTGGTGAGGAACCGGTTATAGGTTTCCCAATCCTCCGCCACGATCTTCAAGAGGAAATCCGTCTCCCCGGCCAGCATGAAGCATTCCCGCACTTCCGGCCAGCTGCCGACCAGCGCTTCGAACGCCTCGAGATCATGCTCGGCCTGGCTCGAAAGGCCGACCTGCGCAAAGACCATGACACCAAAGCCCAGCGATGCCGGATCGATATCCGCGTGGTAGCCGGCGATGACCCCCGAATCCTCGAGCGCGCGGACGCGCCGCAGGCAGGGCGGCGCCGAAATCGACGCCCGCTTCGCGAGCTCGACATTGGTCATCCGGCCGTCCTCCTGCAAATTTTTGAGAATGAGCCGGTCGATCCGATCAAGTTTTGCGCGTGTCATTATCCGAGTTCCGGTAATTTTATAACCCGAGTTTATCGACGCCGCCCTGCGGCGCAAAGCACGGAGTCCGGCCGTTGAGCGCCGACGCCCCGATTGTCTGGGTGCTGACCGACGGGCGGCCGGGGCATATCAGCCAGACCCAGGGCCTAGCTGAGGTCTTGGTCCCGCAACCGATCGTCAAGCGTATCGCGCTTCGCGCGCCATATCGGCAGGCGAGCCCATTTCTCGGCTGGGGAAGGGGCAGGGCCCTTGCGCCCGATTCGGCTTCGATCGAGCCCCCCTGGCCGGACCTGATCGTCACCTCCGGTCGATCGGCGATTCCGGTGGCGTTCGGTGTTCGACGTGCGAGCGGAGGCCGGACGAGGCTCGTCAACGTACAGGACCCCGGCTATTTTCGCAGCCGCTTCGACCTCATCATCGTGCCTGAGCATGACCGCCTCGCCGGTCCGAACATCATGGTCACCGCGGGCGCGCTCGGCAGGGTCACGCCGGCGCGGCTGGCGGAGGCCAAATCTCGCTTCGAAGCCGAGTACGCGGCCCTTCCTCATCCGCGGGTCGCCGTTCTGATCGGCGGCGCGAATGCGGTGTTCGCAACGCCGTCCATTGTCGTCGATCGGATTGCCCGCGATCTGGCAGCCCTCGCGGCCGGCGGCGCGGGGCTGATGGTCACCTTCTCACGGCGCACCGGTCCCACGATGGAGGGCGCCATTCGCGCCGCGCTGGCGGGCACCATGGCCCGTATCTGGGATGGACGCGGGGACAACCCTTATTTCGCCTATCTGGCCTTGGCCGACCACATACTGGCGACGGAGGATTCCGCTTCGATGGTGTCGGAAGCCGCCGTCACGGGACGGCCCGTTTCGATCCTGACGCTCGAAGGCGGATCGGAGAAATTCGCCCGCTTCCACGCCGCAATGGCGGTTAGAGGCGCAACGCGCCGGTTTGCCGGCCAGCTGGAAAGCTGGAGCTATCCTCCGCTGGACGAGACGGCCCGGGCCGCGGCCAAAGTACGGAAATTACTTGGATGGCCGGACCCGAGCCGTTGAAAAGCGGTGGCAAACAAGGCATCTGATTATATCTCGCAGGAAGATGTCATGACCGATTCCATCCATACCAAGGTTCTCGTCATCGGCTCCGGACCGGCCGGGTACACCGCCTCGATCTATGCCGCGCGAGCCAATCTCAAGCCGGTGCAAGTTCTGGGACTGCAGCCGGGCGGGCAGCTCACGATCACGACGGATGTCGAGAACTATCCCGGTTTCGCCGAGCCGATCCAGGGCCCCTGGCTGATGGAGCAGATGGAGGCACAGGCCAAACATGTCGGCGTCCGCCTGGAACGGGACCTCATCGTCTCCGTCGATCTGTCGGTGCGGCCCTTCCGCGCCGTCGGGGACTCTGGAGCCGTCTATCTGGGCGACACGCTGATCATCGCGACGGGTGCACAGGCGCGCTGGCTCGGGCTGCCGAGCGAACAGCATTTCCGCGGATTCGGCGTCTCCGCCTGCGCGACCTGCGACGGCTTTTTCTATCGCGGCAAGGAGGTGGCGATCGTCGGCGGCGGCAACACGGCCGTCGAGGAGGCGCTGTTCCTGACCAATTTCGCGTCCAAGGTCACGCTGATCCACCGCCGCGACAAGCTGCGCGCCGAGCGCATCATGCAAGATCGCCTGTTCCGCAATCCAAAGGTCGAAGTCGTCTGGTCGCACGAGGTCTCGCAGGTGCTGGGCAGCGACGAAAACGGGCGCAAATCGGTAACCGGGCTCAAGCTTCGCGACGTCAATAACGGCGCCGAGCGCACGATCGCGGTTGACGGCTTCTTCGTGGCCATCGGGCACGACCCGGCGACAGAGCTGTTTCGCGGCCAGATCGACATGGATGACGAGAATTACATCGTCACGGCACCGGATTCGACGGCGACCAGCCGACCGGGCGTGTTTGCCGCCGGTGACGTCAAGGACAAGGTCTTCCGCCAGGCGATCACCGCCGCCGGCATGGGATGCATGGCGGCGCTCGAAGCCGACAAGTATCTGGCCGAGCACGATGCGGCGGGCATGGCGACGACGACAGCCGCGGCCGCCGAATAGCACGCGGACGGCGGTTCCGCGCGTTCCGAACATATCGGAAACGCGCTATAAGGCGAATTCACGCATTTTCGAGTCGACACTCGGAGATGGCTTCGGGTCCCGGGCAAGCCGGGACGGGATGCGGGGATGGATTGGGACAAGCTGCGGATTTTCTATGCGGTGGCCGAGGCCGGTAGCTTCACCCATGCCGGTGAGGCGCTAAACCTCAGCCAGTCGGCGATCAGCCGCCAGATTAGCGCGCTCGAGGACAGCCTCAAGGTGACGCTTTTCCACCGCCATGCGCGGGGCCTCATCCTGACCGAGCAGGGCGAAGTGCTGCACAGCACGGCGCGCGACGTCTTCGCCAAGCTCGCGATGACCGAAGCCATGCTGACCGAGAGCAAGGTCAGACCGCGCGGGCCGTTGAAGGTGACCACGACCTTCGCCTTCGGCGTCAAATGGCTGACGCCGCGGCTGGGCGAATTCCGCGAGCTCTATCCCGACATACAGCTCACACTGCTGATCGACGACCGCGAGTTGGACCTCGCAATGCGGGAGGCCGACGTCGCGATCCGAATGATGCCGCCCCGCCAACCGGACCTCATCCAACGGCATCTCACGACGATCCGGGTCAAGGTCTATGCATCCAAGGAATATCTCGATCGCAGCGGCCGGCCGGACTCGTTGACGGCGCTTCGGGAGCATTCGGTCATCGGGTTCCCGCCCAACATGACCCTCCCCTTCACGTCCGCCAACTGGTTGCTCGAAGTCGCCGGCATCGGTTTCGAGTCCCCGAAGGTGCTGCTGATCAACAACATGTTCGGTATCTTCCAGGCGGTGATCGGCGGGCTGGGAATCGCGGCCTTGCCGGATTTCGTCATCGCCGACCTGCCGGGCGTCGAGCGCGTATTGCCCGAGATCGAGGGCCCGGAGGTCGAATCCTTCTTCGTCTATGCCGAGGAACTGAGGCACTCGAAGCGAATCGCGGTCCTGCGCGACTACCTGATCAAGAAAGTTGCGGAATCCGCTTTCTGAACATCCATCGGGAGCAGCGGCGGCGATCTCCTGCGCTCCGGAGTCATGCGTTCTTTGCAACGCAGCATTCGTTGGTTACGGCTGGAAGATATTGGCCAAATCACCAAATTTACCTGCGTGATGCTGCGCTGCAGCGTCTCTTCTTCCCCGGCCTCCCCCGGCCTGGGAATGGGTTTTTTACCCAACGTCTCCCAGACGTGAAGCCTCCCTGTTCAACTTGGCCGTAAGTCTTTGGACTTACGGCCATTTTCTTTTTCGCCATCGGCGATCTCGAGGATCAGCTTGCGGAGCACGGCGTCGCCGAAATCGTGCAGATCCTTGACGACAAGGAAGAATGAGCCGGGGCCGCCGATCACGTTCTTTGCGTAATATTGGTCGAGATCGGGAGGCGCCTTCTCCCGCCAGGCCGGGCGCTCATTCATCACCGGAAGGCCGTTGATCGTGATTCCGGCCGCCACGGCGGCATCCCGCGCCTCCTGAATGGGGCGGCCATAATCGCTATAGCCGTCGCCCGAGACGTCAATGACGCGTCGCGCGGCCTTGAATGGCGTGCTCTGGAGCATTTTCGCCGCAAAATCGATGCCGCTGGAAATCGACGTCGTTGTTCCGGACTTGATGGGCGCGTGCAGCAGCTCGTCGGCGAAAGACTTGGCGCCCTCGGTATCGGAAATCATGTGCCAGCCGACGATGACGCGCTGATCGGTTGGGCTGGACCATTCGATGTAGGTGACCGCGATGGTGTGGTTGGGCCCGGACCGGATCGCGTCGATTACCCGCGGATCGGAGAGCGCCTCGACATAGCCCCTACGCTGCAGCTTCTCCTCGTCCTCATCCATGCTGAGCGAAACATCGACGGCCAGCACGAGCGCCACATCGACATTCGTTTCGGCGATTGCCGGACGTCCGAGCGCTGCCAGGACGATGGCGCCCGCCAATCCCCATCCAAACCGCATTTCCCCCTCAAGGCACCGATTTTCGGCTTACGCGGATCCGAGCGGATCCGCCAGGCGAGGCGGCGAAGCTACTGGCTCGCCGCTGGCCGCACAAGCGATAAGGCCCGCTGGCGTTTCGATATGCCGGCGGCCCTCAATGCGGCGTTTCGTGCCGCTATCAGCCGCGCCGACGATTACGACTTGCCGTCCAAAGAGCGGCCAGTCCGCCGCTCAGAATGCCGATCGTTCCCGGCTCGGGCGAAGGCGCCCCGCCTTGCCCACCGATGCTGCCGGGCACGTAGTAGATCAGGCTTTGGTTTGAACTGGACTTTATCGGGGACGCGTCCGTCAGCTCGTACACCGAGCCGAAGCCGGCGACGTTAGCGTGGGCGTACGCGTTGTTGAGATCGGTATTGATGTAGTTCGCCAGCGTGGCGTTTTGCGTGGAATTCAAACTGGCGTTCGCCCAGGAAATGCTGAAGGTTCCTGGATTGACCGAAGACAATTGAGTGTTGGGATTGAGCGCGGAGCCGATCGTATAAGTCAAATTGTTGTCGTATTCGATTTCCCAGATCGCGATCTGCATGGCGGCTGTTTGGAGGTCGTAGCCCGCCGGCGGATGAGCGGTGTATGCGGGACCGTTCGACAGCAAATAGGTCAGCTCGTTGACTTGTTGCTGCGTCCATCGGATCTGGTTCGTCGCGCCGGTGATCGCGTAGCCGGAGCTCGTCGAAATCGCCGAGTCATTCGCGTAATCGTAGGAATGGGTGCCGGTGTAGACGAAATGGAAGAGGTCGACGCAGTAGGCATAGACCGCGTCGCCGGCAATCGTGACGACGTCGGCGCCCGCGAGCGAGTTCAGGTAGGTCCCGCTCAAGCTCGGGCTCGACTGGTAAATATGTGTATGCACGTCCTCGTCGCCGGTCAGGCCCGCGGACACCGTATAGGCGGTCGCCAGCGCCGACCGCGGAGTGAGGCCCAATATCAGGCAGGCCAGACCCAGGGACGAGATCAGGCCGATAGGATGCTGCGTTTTTGAAAACATCAGGTGCTTCTTCCTCAACGGCAATTCTCGGTTCACGACACGCGTTTCCGATGCAGGAAATATGCCAAATACACTAAATTATTGTTTCAAAAGGAGCGCTATGGTTACTAAACTGGCATGGCGTTCCAATGTGTAAGAAATTTCGACAGCGACGCTCTTAACGGGTAGTACAGGACCTGGCTCTGCCCTCACTGGCCGATTTGGAGCGTGTTGAAACGGGCGCGCACGCCCGCCGAGCGCGCCGATATTTGTTGAGCAATCCCTGCCAGCCGCTAGAGATAGCGAGCGCAATCCCGCGCCTCGCCTCGCTCATCTTATGGATTCGCAAACAGACTTCATTCTCACCCTGTCCTGCGCCGACAAGCCTGGCATCGTCTTCGCCGTGTCGGGCTTTCTGGTCGAGCAGAACTGCAACATCGTCGACAGCCAGCAGCACCGCGACCCGCAGACCGGCCAGTTCTTCATGCGCGTATCCTTCGCGGCGCCGCGCCCCAGGCCCGCGGCCGACTCGATTTCAGGCGCGTTCCGGCCTATCGCGAGCCGCTTCGCGATGACCTGGCGGATCTATGACGCCGCCGTGCCCCCGCGCATGGCGATCCTGGTCTCGAAGTTTCAGCATTGCCTGAACGACCTTCTCTACCGGGTAGAAATCGGGGCGCTGCCCGTCACTGTTCCAGTAATCGTCTCGAACCATCCCGACGCGGCCCCCAGAGCCGCCTCTCACGGAATCCGGTTCGAGCATCTGCCGGTGACGCAAGCGACCAAGGCGGAGCAGGAAGCGAAGCTGACGACGCTCCTCGCCGAAGAAAAGATCGAGCTCGTCGTGCTCGCCCGCTACATGCAGGTCCTGTCACCGGAGCTTTGCGGAAAGCTGGAGGGGAATGTGATCAACATCCACCATTCCTTCCTGCCGAGCTTCCGCGGCGCGAAGCCTTATGGGCAGGCCTATGCCCGCGGCGTGAAGCTGATCGGCGCGACCGCGCACTATGTCACGGCCGACCTCGATGAGGGGCCGATCATCGAGCAGGACGTGGCGCGGGTCGACCACGCCGATGGGCCGCAGGATCTCGTCCATATCGGCCGCGACGTCGAATGCCTCGTGCTCGCGCGCGCCGTCTCGCTCCATGTGGAGCGGCGCGTGCTGCTCAACGGGATGAAGACCGTCGTCTTCCGCTGATCAGCGGAGCTCGCCGCAAGCCTTCTGGATGCGGCGGCAAGCGTCCTCGAGCTTCTCGGTCGCCGTCGCGTAGGAGATGCGGAAATAGGGCGCGAACCCGAATGCCGAGCCGTGCACGACTGAGACCCCGACGGTTTCCAATAGATAGTTGGTGAAGTCCTGGTCGGTCTTGATCTCCTGGCCGGTCGACGTCTTCTTGCCGATCGTGCCGGCGCAGGACGGGAAGACGTAGAAGGCGCCCTCGGGCCGATGGCAGGTAAGCCCGTTCGCCTGATTCAGCATGCCGACGACGAGGTCGCGCCGCTCCTTGAACACGGCTGCCCGTTGCGGGATGAAATCCTGCGGCCCGTTGAGCGCCGCCACCGCCGCCGCCTGGCTGACCGAGGACGGGTTCGTGGTCGACTGGCTCTGTACCTTGGCGATCGCCTTGATCAGGGGCGCAGGGCCGCCGGCATAGCCAATACGCCAACCGGTCATCGCATAGGCCTTCGACACGCCGTTGACCGTCAGCGTCCGCTCGTAGAGCGCGGGCTCGACCTGGGCGATCGTCGCGAATTCGAACCCGTCATAGGTCAGGTGCTCATACATGTCGTCGACGAGCACATGCACATGCGGATGCCGCAGCAGGACGTCGGCCACCGCCTTCAGCTCGGCGCGCGTATAGGCGGCGCCGGTCGGATTGCTCGGCGAGTTGAGCACCACCCACTTCGTCTTGGGCGTGATCACGCGCTCGAGATCGGCGGGCTGCAGCTTGAAGCCCTTCTCGGCCGGGCAGTCGACGAATACCGGCTTGCCCTCCGCGAGCAGCGCCATATCCGGATAGGAGACCCAATAGGGCGCGGGCACGACGACCTCGTCGCCCGGATCGAGCGTCGCCATGAAAGTATTGTAGAGGACGTGCTTGCCGCCGACGCCGACAGTGATCTGCTCCGGCTTGTAATCGAGTCCGTTCTCGCGTTTGAACTTGGCGCAGATCGCCTCCTTCAGCGCGGCGGTGCCATCGACCGTCGTATATTTCGTCTCGCCGCGGCGGATCGCGACGATCGCCGCCTCCTTGATCGAATCCGGCGTGTCGAAATCGGGCTCGCCGGCATCCAGGCTGATGATGTCGCGGCCCTGCGCCTTGAGCTCGCGCGCGCGCTGGCCCGCGGCAATGGTCGGCGAGGGTTTGATCCGGTCGAGCCGGGAAGCGAGCAAAGCCATGTCGAGAAGCCTCTATGGAAGCAAAAGCATGCGAACCTACGGCTCAGCCCCGCGCCGACGCAACCCTCTGCCGCAGCGCGGCAGGGTTGTCGGGAGGCGATAGCTGCCAATCGGGCAGGATCGCATCCAGGCGCTGCCGGACCGCCCCGAGAAGCGGATCGCGGAGCGCATCGTCGAGAAGCCGAAGAACACGCGGCAGATATTTGAGATAGCCATCGCGGGAATCGCGCAACGTCAATCGGGCGAACCGCCCAACGACCTTTGTATAGCGTTGCGCCGTCAGGACCCGATACCAGGCGCCGAAACTCTCGCGATCCACCGGCGGACAGGCCCGGATGTAATGCTCATAAAGGCGCTCCGACAGCGCCGCATCGATGCCGCGCCGTTCATTGCGCAGCAAACAGAGCAGGTCATAGGCCTTGGGGCCGATCCGCGCGTCCTGGAAGTCCAGAATGCCGCAGGCGGCGGCGCCCGTCCGGCCGGCGACGCGCATCAGATTGTCGACGTGATAATCGAGAAGCACGAGGCCGTTTTCCGACGGCGGCATCGTCTCCAGAAGTTCCTCCCAAGCTTCGACGAAGCGATCGCGTGATTCGGCCGGCAATGGGCGTCCTGTGACGGCGAGCCCGTACCAATCGGGCAGCTCCGAAATCTCCTCGAGGAATTTGCGAATATCGAATGGCGGCGCCTCGACGGCCGCGCCTTGCGGATGGGCATGCAGCAGCACCAGCACGTCGGTCGCCGCCGTGAAAAGCGGCTCCTCAGCCGCGCCCGATTCCAAAAGACGCCTGTAGGTGTCGTCGCCGAAATCCTCGATCAGCGCGAAACCTTCGGCTTCGTCCACCTGGTGTATCGCCGGCGCGCTGAGGCCCAGGCCGGCGAGATGGCGGCCAATGCGGACGAAGGGCCGAACATCCTCCTTGGGCGGCGGCGCATCCATCAGCAGTAGAGGCGGATTGGCCCCAGCCAACCGGTAATAGCGCCGAAAGGAGGCATCCGCCGGCAAGGCAGTCAGAATGGTGTTGCCATGACCGGCAGCTTCGAGGAATGCCGCGCGAGCAATGGCACGGCTATCGGCTTGGTTCGCGGGATCGCTGAGCGGCATATCAGTCACGGATTTGAATCGGCTCACAACGATACCGGCCGGCGCGCGACCGCGAAACAACTTGACCCAACCGGGGTTTCCTAACCGACACTTCGAGGAAGAATTATGAGGTTTGCGTCATTCGCCTTGCTCGCGGCCGCCCTGGTTGCGACGGGGCCGCCCCGCGGCGCCGAGACCACGACCTCCAGAGTCTCGGATGTCTCGGGTCTCGCCAGTCTCCTGGAAGGCGAGTTCACGACTGCGCCCGACCCGGCCGCGGGGCCGGTTCCCAAGGAGGGCCCCCCTCCCCTTTACGATCTGGCCAAGCGAGTCGATGTGCCGAAGCTCGGCCGTGACGTCGTATATGCCGAGCTGCGCGAAGGCTCGCGCGACGGCAAGCTGCTGCAGCAGCGCCTCTATGTGCTGACTCAGGATCCAGACGGCTCACGGATCATGATGGCCGCATACGATTTGGGCCGCATGCCCGAACTCGCGGGGGTCTATGCCAACCCGGCTCCGCTCGCCCGCCTTGAGCTGCCGGGGCTCGACCCGCGCGAGAAGGACTGCGAGATGGCCTGGCACCGGGGCGACAATGGCTTCGTGGGACAAGCAGGCAAGGGCAATTGCCCCGCCGCGAGCATGGCGGTCTCCAAGGAGGGATTGAGCCAGAGCACCGGCCCCTCGGCGCAGGCGACGGTCTTCCGCCGCCTCAGATAGTCAGCAGGCGCCGCGCCGGGCTGTCCGTTCTACGGCGAGACCAAAGGCCGGCCGGATCCAGGTGCCGAGAGCGCTCCCGACCATCGCAGCGACGATCCAAACCCAGCCATGCAAGCTTCCCGACGCGATCCCGCTGAAATAAGATCCGATATTGCAGCCATAGGCGAGCCGCGCGCCGTAGCCCATCAGTGTGCCGCCGATCACGGCCGCCGTCAGCGATCGCGCGGGTATCCGCCAGGTCGGCGCAAACCGGCCGGCAAGGCCTGCGGCGACCATCGCGCCCAGGATGATTCCGAGATCCATGACCGAGGTGATGTCGCGGAACAGGCTCTGGTGAAGCTCGGCCGCGCGTTTGGGAGCCTGCCAATAGGACCAGCTCGCGACATCGATTCCAATTGCGTCGGCGAGCTGAGAACCCCAAAGCGCGAAGGCTGACGTGACGCCCCAGGGCTTGCCGGCGATGGCGAGCGTCAGGAAGTTGAGCACCGCCAATCCGACCGCGCCCCAGACAAGAGGCCAAGGCCCCCGTAAAAACCGGGCAAAGCCTTGCCGAGCGGTCTCTGGCTTGGAGATCAGCCGCCCATGGATTCGGCGTTCGATGAGAATGGCGCTGCCGGCGATGAGCGCGAAGAGCGCCAAATGGCCGGCGAGCGCGGCTGGCCAGCCGAAGAGCTTGATCGTGTCGACGGGAGGAAATTTGGGGAGCGATTCCCACCAGTCGAAATGCGCGCTCCCGATGGTCGAGCCGAAAATGAAGAAGGCCAGCGTGACGACCATCCGGGTCGAGCCGCCGCCGACCGTGTAGAGAGTCCCGGAGGCGCAGCCGGAACCCAGCTGCATGCCGACGCCGAAAAGGAACGCGCCCACTACAAGGCCGACCCCGATCGGATGAACGTTGGGCGCGACGGTTTGGCCGAACAGGGAGCCGCCGGCGATCGCCGGAAAGAACAGGACCGCAGCCAGCGCCAGCATCGCCATCTGGGCCCGCAAGCCAGCGCCACGCCCGTCCGCGATCAACACGCGGTAGGCCGAAGTGAAGCCGAAGGCGGCGTGGTAGAGCACCACGCCCAACGCGCCGCCGACCAGGAACAGGGCTGCCTGCTTCCCGGATATCGTCTCGCCGAGCCAGAGAGCGCCCAAGCCGAGCAAGGCCGCGGAGAACAGGGCTGCAAGGCGGTTGCGATCAAGCGGCCCACCTCCGACCGGTTGAGCGAGCGTATCAATGGTGGTCATGACGAGGTCCGGACAGACGAACGTGTTGGGCGAATATCGGAGCCTGAGCGCCAAACCACAAGGTCTGGCGACATTATAGAGCATAACCACTTTGATTTATCGTGATTTGCCTTCATCATGCTCGATTAAAGGTCTCGGCCCCTCAAGCCGCTGAGAACCGCGCGAATGCTTCCGCC
Source organism: Alphaproteobacteria bacterium (assembly GCA_035293565.1). GTDB lineage: Bacteria > Pseudomonadota > Alphaproteobacteria > BOG-932 > Roseiterribacteraceae > DATGMP01. The sequence continues at coordinate 16,478 of DATGMP010000091.1, forward strand.
ACGGCGGTATAGACCGGGCGCTTGAATGGCACGATCAGATCGGGCAGCGCCGAAAGCTTCGTCCAGCGCCAGGCGGAGAATTCGGGATGCTTGTCGGCGTTGAGATCGATCTCGTCGTCCGTGCCCGTGAACCGGGCGGCGAACCATTTCTGCTCCTGCCCGCGATAGCGTCCGCGCCACACCTGGCCGAGGAGATCGGGCGGCAGGTCATAGCGAAACCAGCCGGTCTCGGCCAGGCGTTCCGCCTTGTCGGTGCCGATCTCCTCGCGCAGCTCGCGCAGCGCGGCCGGCCACGGATCCTCGTCGACATCGATCCCGCCCTGCGGCATCTGCCAGGCCCCCGGCGTGTCGAGCCGCTCGGCGGCGAGCACCAGCCCATCGCGATTAAATAAGGCGACGCCGACATTGCGGCGATAGGGAAGCGTCGTCGGGTCGACGGCGCTCACGAGCCGCCGTGGGCGATCTTGGACGGGCCGGGCATAGAAACCGCGGGCATTTGCACCGCCGCGCCTTCCGGCTGAGCGCTCTGCGGCGTCGGCGCCTGCGCAATCGCGGTGACCGGCACCAGCGCGATCCCCTTTGCTTCGAGGCCCGCCGACCAGGCGGCAAGACGATCGAGCGTCGAGGGATAGGCCCCGGCCACACCGAAGGCCCAGCCGCGCCGGCGCGCCAAGGTCTCGAGATCGGCGAGCTCGCGATCGATGGCGGCCTTTGTAGGGACGCGATCGATCGTCCGGTCGGCGATGGCGATCGGGATACCGATCGTCTTGGCCAGCGTCGGCGCCGCGCCGAACACGGCGGCACCCGTATCGACATAGAGAAGGCCGCGCTTGGCAAGCTCCGACAGGATCGGCCGCAAGGGCTCGGGGCTGGCGGTGAAGCTGCTGCCCATGGCGGGCGCGACGCCGACATAGGAATCGGCGCGCGCCAGGTGCCAATCGAGCCGCGCGACGTTTTCGGCGGCGCTCGACTTGACGAGCAGGGCCTGCGGACCCGGATCGTTGTTCGGATAACCCTCCGGCTCCATCGGGGCTGCCAGGATCACCTCGTGTCCCGATGCTCGCGCCTGCCCGGCAAGCGCACGGATTCGTTCTGAAAAAGTCAGAAAGCCCAGATCGATGGCGCCCGGAAGAGCGTGGATCGCCGTGTCGTCGGTCGGGGGCGAGATCCCCAGCCCGGTCACCAGGATGGCGACCCGCGGCTTGTCGCTCGGCGCCGCGGGGACGGCATAGGCCCGCCAGGCCTGAGTGCCGTCGGTGCCGATCCTCGGGAGGTCCCCCGCCTGGGTATGGTCGATGAGGTCGGCGATCGGTCCCGCTTTATGCGCGCTCGCGTCGGCCGCTGCGGGCGGCGCGGCGACGGGCTGAGGCTCGAGCGACGCCACCGCCGGCGGCGTCGCCGTTTCGAGCTCCTTCAGAGTGTCGCGCGATTCGAAGGTGAGCCAGCCGTAGGTCCCTGCTGCCAGAATCAGGGCGAGCGCGACGCCTTGTCGGAGGGGGGCTTTGAGCCAGACGCGCGGGCTCGGCGTCCGCAACAGGGCGCTGCCGAGCTTGGAACCGAGAGTCGCAAGTCCTTTCGGACCTTTGAAGGCCACCGCTCCTCCGTCGCGCGAGGTCAGTTGACCGCGCGCGCGTTGAACATCGCGACGCCGTGCAGCAGGTCGACGGCACGCGCCAGCTGGTAATCGACCGGCGGCTCCTTCGACGCCGTCGCGGCCGGCTTGCCGTCGGCACCAGACTTCGTCTCGGCGCCGCCCTTGGCCTCCGGACCCTTGGTCTCCGGAGCCTTTGATTCGAGCCCGCCCGGCGCCGGCGTCGCGCTGCTGCTCGGCTGGCCGGGTCCGCCGGCGGCGGGGACGCTCTTGCCGTTTTTCGTGTCGTTCGGGTTCGGCAGGGCGCCTTTCAGGTCGGCTTCGTGGCGCCATCCGGCCTGCTCGATCTCCTCGATCTTGGCGGGACGAACCTCGATATCGGGCGTAATGCCCTTCTCCTGGATCGAACGGCCCGAAGGCGTGAAGTAATAGGCTGTCGTCAGCCGCAGCGCGCCGTGATTCTTCAGGGGCAGGATCGTCTGCACCGAGCCCTTACCAAAGGATTGGGTCCCCATGATGATGGCCCGGTGATGATCCTGCAGCGCGCCCGACACGATCTCGGCCGCCGAGGCGGTGCCGCCATTGATCAGCACGACCACCGGCACGCCCTTGGTCATGTCCAGACCCGGTTTGGCCTCGGTGTGCTCCACATCATCGGCATTGCGGCCGCGGGTCGACACGATCTCGCCATGGTCAAGGAAGGTGTTCGACACCGAGACGGCGGAATTCAGCAATCCACCAGGATTGTTCCGGAGATCCAGGATATAGCCGGTCAGCTTCGGACCGAGCTGCTGCTTCAGATCCTTGATGGCCTTTTCCAGCCCAGGCTGCGTCTGTTCGGAGAAGCTCGAGATGCGGATATAGCCTATATTGTCGCCCTCAACGTGAAACTTCACCGACGGGACCTTGATGATCTCGCGGGTCAGCGTGACGTCGAAGGGGTCATCCTTCTCGCTGTGGCGGATCGTCAGCTTGATCGGCGTGCCGGGCGCGCCGCGCATCTTCTCGACCGCCTCGTTCAGCGTAATGCCGACGATCGGCTCGCCGTCGATATGGGTGATGAGATCGCCCGCCTTGATGTTGGCGCGGGCCGCCGGCGTATCGTCGATGGGCGCCTCGACCTTGACGATGCCGTTCTCCTGGGTCACTTCGAGCCCCAGCCCGCCGAACTCGCCGCGCGTCTGGGTGGTAAGGTCCCCATACTCCTTCTCGTCCATATAGCTGGAATGCGGATCGAGAGACGAGAGCATGCCGTTGACGGCCGATTCGACCAGCTTCTGGTCGGTGACCGGCTCGACATATTGGTTGCGGACGACCTCGAAGACGTCGGCGAACAGGTCGAGCTGCTTATAGGTGTCAGCCGACTTGCTGCTCGCGATCGCATAGGAAAGCGGCCCAACCAGGAGCGCCGTACCGATGACCGCGCCCAAAACCTTATTCATCGAACCGTTCCTTTCGCATCGATGGCGGAAGCCGCCCCCATCGGGTCCACAGGTTGCCCATCATGTCGTAATTCAAAGTAAAGCTCGGGTTTGGCGCCGGGTCGGTCGTCCATCATCCCTACCGGTTCGCCGGCGCCGAGCGACGCGCCGACCGCCACATCGATCCTAGCCATTCCGGCGATAAGGCTATGATATCCGCCAGGATGTTCAAGGATCAAGATTTGACGATACCCCCGAAAAGGACCGGCGAAACGTACGATTCCGGCCGCCGGAGCCACGACTGCGGCGCCAGGTCGCGACAGGAGGGTGATCCCCCGCGCGGTCTGGCCGAGCCCATCTCTTTGTCCGAAACTGATCTTGACGTCTCCGGCGACGGGCATGCCCGGTCGGGGCGCCGTTTGAACAGCCGGAGCGCGTGAGACCAGCTTCGGATTCGACGCCGCGTGTCGCTCGGCCTCGATCCGCGCCATCAAATCCTTGAGATCGCGCGCCGCGTTCGACGCCGCCTCGGCCTGCTTTTCCGCCGTCGCCCGATCGCTCTCGGTCTCACGGTAAAGCTTCTCGCGCTGCTCGACCAGCGCCTGCAACGTTGCCTGTCGGCTCTTCAACTCCGCCGCGGCACGCTCCGCTTCGCGCTCCTTCTCGGCAAGCGTTGCTTCGGTTTGATCGAGGTCGGACAGCTCATGCCGGGCATGTTCGGTCTGGCTTCTCACCGAGGTGAGCGCCGCATCGAGCAGCATCTCGCCGCGCGCGGCATCAACCGGGCCGCCCGGCCAGGCAAGGCGTTCGCCCGGCGGTACCCGGACCAGCTGCACCAGGCCGAAGGTCAAATGCGCCAAACGGGCGCGCTCCGTATCGAGCAGCGCGGTATCGCGGGCCTTGCGATCGGCAAGAGCGGCGCGCTGATTCTCGATCCGCGAAAGGGCCTCCTCGGCGACGCGCACGTCGGCCGCGGCCGCGGTGAGGCTCTCACGCTGCGCATCCAGCGCCTTTTCGAGGGCGGCCGATCGCTGCGCGAGAGCGGCCGCCTTGGCCCGGCTTTGCTCCGCGTGCTTCTCCAGCGCCCGCAATCGCGCCGGCGATTTGCCTTTATGGCCAAGAGCGGGTCCAGCGCAGATCGAAGCCAGGACCAGGGCCACGACACCCACCCTCAGCGTGCGCGATCCCGCAAGGCGCACGGCTGCGCGTATTTCCGTCTTAGGCGTCGCCGACAAGCGCTGGCTCTCGGGACGCCGTCACCCGGCCATGGTCAATCAGGCTTCGGCCCGTCATTTCGTCGGGCTGGCGCAAGCCCATGAGCTCGACCAGCGTCGGCGCCACATCGGCCAGCCGCCCGTTGCGCAGCCGCGTCCCTTCCGGCCCGTCGACCAGGATGACCGGCACCTGGTTCAGCGTATGGGCGGTATGCGGTCCGCCGTCGGTCGGATCACGCATCATCTCGCAATTGCCATGATCGGCGGTGATCAGCAGCGCGCCGCCTTGGCGTTTAACGGCCTCGAGCAGGCGCCCTATGCCCTGGTCCACCGCCTCGACTGCCTTGATGGCGGCATCGAGGATGCCGGTGTGGCCGACCATGTCGCAATTGGCGTAGTTCATGACAACGAGGTCGTAGCTGCCGCCATCGATCGCCGCGACGACCTTGTCCGTCAGCTCCTTGGCCGACATCTCGGGCTGCATGTCGTACGTCGCGACTTTGGGCGACTGGACGAGAATCCGATCCTCGCCCTCATAAGCCTCCTCCCGACCGCCATTGAAGAAGAAGGTGACGTGTGGATATTTCTCGGTTTCCGCGGCGCGTAGCTGACGTAAGCCTGCCCTCGAAGCGAGCTCGCCCATCCCGTTGTCGAGCGCCTGCGGCGGGAAGATCGGGGTCATGAAGCGATTGAGCTCGGTCGAATATTCCGACATCGACACGGCGGCCGCGAACCGGATCGCCTTCGGCCGCTCGAAGCCCTTGAATCCGGGATCGAGCAGCGCGAGCGAGATTTGGCGGACCCGATCGGCGCGGAAATTTGCGACCAACAGCCCGTCGCCATCCTTCATGCCGTCATAGCCTTCGATGACCACGGGCGGAATGAACTCGTCGCTCTTACCCTGAGCGTAGGCATTGCGAATAGCGGTCAGCGGATCGGGCTCCTTGGCGCCTTCGGCCATTACGATCGTGCGATAGCCGCGCTCCACCCGGTCCCAGCGCTTGTCGCGGTCCATCGCGAAATAGCGGCCGCCCACCGTTCCGATTCTGACGTTTGCAAGGCCGCCGATCGCCTTCTGGAAGCGCTCGATCTCGCCGAGGGCGGCCTTGGGCGGCACGTCGCGCCCGTCGGTCAACACGTGAATCACGACCGGTATGCCGGCCTGGCTCAGAATACGCGCCAGCGCCGCAATATGGTTCTGATGGGAATGGACGCCGCCTTCCGAGACGAGCCCCACAATGTGGCAAGCGCCGCCGCTCTTCTTCAGCTTGGCGATCAGGCCGCCGAGCACCTCATTCGCCGCGAGCTCGCCGTTCGCGATCGCTTTGTCGATGCGGGGCAGGTCCTGCATCACCACGCGGCCGGCGCCCAGATTCATGTGCCCGACCTCGGAATTGCCGATCTGGCCGTCCGGCAATCCCACCCATTCCTCGGATGCTTCCAGCAGCGCATGGGGGCAGGAATTCCACAGCTTGTGAAGCGTCGGCGTGCGGGCGAGCGTTACCGCATTGTCGTCCAGCTTTTCCCTATAGCCCCAGCCATCCAGGATGCAGAGGACCATAGGACGGGGTCTCGCCGATTTGTCATTCTTCATTGAAGTCACTCACCCACCTTGCCTTTGGCCGCCGTCACGATCGCATTGGCGACATCATGATAGTCGCCATTGAGATGGTGGCCGCCGCTCATTTCGACCCGCTCGACCATTTGGCTCAAAGCCTTGTCGGTGCAGGCCGTGTCGTTCTCGTCGAAGCCATACACGCATTGTATGGGAATATCCTTGATTCGGGCCAGTTCCGGGACCGTTGGCGGGCCGTCCTCGTTGTCGGCGCCGAGAATCCCCTGCAGCCTGATCTCGAAGCTCGCATGCTCCGACAGCCCGATCAGCGACATCAGCTTGATCTGCTTCCTGGTGTCGGGGGCCATGCGATTGACGATGAAGGGCAGCACATCGGCACCGAAGGAATAGCCGGCCAGGATCACGCCGTGCCCGTTCGAGCGATCCTCGTAATGGCGAACGACGCTGTCGAGGTCGGCCGCCATCTTCTCCGGTTCCTTCTCCCGCCAGAAATAGCGCAGCGAATCGAAGCCGACGACGAAGTATCCTTGCTCCGCAAGATAGCCGCCGATCTGCTTGTCGATATCCCGCCAGCCGCCGTCGCCCGAATAGAAGATGACGATCGGATGATCTGAGTCCGCGCCATCGTCCGCCGAGAGCTCGACGATCGGCAAGCCGGTCACCGGAATCGCGGACGGGAAAAGCCTCGGCAACATCCGCAGGCCGGCATCGACGAGCGCGGCCTGATTGCCCTTCACATCGATACGATGGACCTGGCGAGACCCGGCGAGGAATGCGGTCACCTGTCCGCGCGAGGACGCGAAGTCCCGCGACGGCTCGAAGACGAACGGCGTCGCGCGTTCGCCGAGCGGCGCGTAACGTGCCGGCTGGCCGGACACATTTGCGTCGACCGGCAGGCATAGCTTGGGAGCAGCATCGAGACGCGGCGAAAAGTCGATCCCGACGGCGCCGGCGAAGGTGTTGGGAAGCACCTGACCGACCGCGGCATAGGCGATCGAGGCGCCGGCGCCTATACCGACCAGCGCCGGCGGGCGGAATTCATGAAAGGGCAAATCCTTCTCGACCCGGCGCGTCACGGATTCGAAATCGCCATTGACCCAGCCGCAATCGCCGGGCTCGCGCGCCAGCGCCTGCTCGAAGGTCGGAAGGTCGATACCGACCACCGCCTGGCCCTCATCCGCCAAATGGGTCGCCAGCGCCGCGTCGGAATCATTCCAGCCCTCCCGGTCGGAGACGAGCGCGACCAGACCCGTCACCGTGCGAGGGGCCGTCGGCTGATAGTAGCGGACCTGGCCGAACCGGCCGCCATCGATCAGGCTTGTATCGGCGGCCCGCGCCGACATGCCCGACAAAACCAACGCAACACAGGCGGCGGCGATCGCGGTTCGTGGCGTGCGAGTCCCGATCATTTTGCCACCACGCTTCGCATCCCTCCGGCAATCAGTGCCGCCGTGTCGGAAAAGATCCTGAGCGGCGCCAGGCCGCCTTGGCAGACCATGTAGCGCGGCTCCCAGGCCGGCTTGAATTTGTCCTTGAAGAGCCGCAGGCCGCGGAAATTGTAGAAGCGCTCACCAGCCTGAAAGACGATCGCCCCCAAGCGCTGCCACAGCGGCGCCAGGTCGCGCGCGGCGAGACCCGACAAGGGCGCCATGCCGAGCCCGAGCCACTCCATCCCCTGCTCCTTGGCCCACAGCAGCAGCTTCGCGAACAGAAACTCCATCGTGTAGGGCGAGGCCTCGGGATCGTAGCGCATCACGTCGATCGCACCCTGGCGCCCGTTCGACGATTTCCAGATATTCGCAAAGGCCGTCGCGCGGCCGTTCACGCGTACGACGGCGATATCGAACTCGCTGAGATAGTCCGGATCGAAAGCGCCCACCGAGAATCGCTTCTCCGACGTGCTCCGCGTATCGAGCCAGGCATTGGAGACGGTCCTGAGTTCGCGCAGGAGCGGCGGCCCGACTTCGCTCTTGGGCACCACGGAAAAGACGAGCCCTTCCTTCTCGGCCCGGCGCGCCGCATAGCGCAAATCCTTCCGTCCCGGCTGGTCGAGGGAAAAACCCGCGAGATCGACGCGCGCCTCCTCGCCGACTTTGATCGGCGTCAGCCCGACATCGAGGTAGTAGGGCAGCATGTCGGCGGTGACCTGATAGAAGGCGGGACGTCCGCCGGCGCGGTCGCACATTTCGCGGAAGCGCCAGATCAGCTCCGGCACCTCGGCCACCGGCCCCACCGGATCACCGAGCGCAATCCAGCTACGGCCGCGGACGCCGTACATAATGAAGGCCGTGCGCGCATCGTTGAAGAGGAGCGACTTGTCGCGCAGGAAGACGAGGTTGGCTTCGGGACGTCCGGCGGACGCCACGATATCGCGCGCGGACTTCATCTCGTCGTCGGTCGGCGGATGCGGCCGTACGATGGTCGGCCGGAAGAGCTGCTCGAGGCTGACGACGACCAGCACGATGACGCTGACGAAAGTCGCTCGCAGCGACCGCGGCGCATGATCGAAGAGCGCGAATTGCCACCAGAGCTCTTTCGAATATTCGATATGCTTGGTCGTGAAGAGCGTAAGCCAGACGACACCGCCGATAACGCCGGCGATCGCGAGCAGCCATCCCGACGTCACGCGAAGATCGGCGATACGGGCCCGGCGGTAGAATTCACGACGGCAGGAAACGAGTACGACCAGGATGATGGCGAGCAAGATCGCCTCTTCATAATCGAGGCCCTTCACCATCGACAGCAGGACCGACGCGGCGAGCGCGGCGGTTGACACGTACCAGGCGGAATCCAGGCGCCGATAGAGTCCGCGCGCCAAGATGAGCAGCAGCAGCCCGATCAGACTTCCCAGGATGTGCGATACTTCGAGGACGGAGAGCGGCACGATGCCGTCGAGAAGCGCCAGCCGCCATTCGGGTTCGGGCGCCGCGCCGGAGATCAGCAGGATCACGCCGGCGACGAACACCAGGGCCGCCATGAAGGGCGGCACCAGCCGCGAGCCGGCTCCGCCGATTTCGCGAAGCTGCGCGAGCCGCGCCGGCTTGCGCCAGAGGAACTCGTTGCCGGCCAGCAATACACCTGCCGCGATCAGCGGAAAGAGGAAATAGATCGCGCGGTAGGCGATGATGCCGCCCAAGATCGCGCCGCCCGGCGCATGGTGCGACAATCCCAGAAGCATGACGGATTCGAAGACGCCGAGCCCGCCTGGAACGTGGCTCACGACGCCCAGCAGCAAGGCCGCCGAGAAGAGGCCGAGAAAACCCCAGAAGCCAAGGCCGGGCAATGGCGGCAGAACGGTGTAGAGGACAAAGGCGGCGAGCGCGATATCGATCGCCGAGATCGCGATCTGCGCGATCACCAAGCGAAGCGACGGGATCGCGATCCTGAAACGGCGGAAGCCGATCGGGCGGGGATTGAGCGCCGCGGTGATGAGGAGGGCCAGGATCAGCGCCAGCGCGACACCGCCGACCGCCGCCGCCGCGGCCGGGCTGATACGAGCGATCGGCGCCAGCTCGCCGGGTGCGGTCAGGAAAGCCAGGCTCGCAATCGCGCAGAGGCCGATCGGGAACGTGATGGCGGTGAACAAGATGATCTTGGCGATGTCGCCGGCGGAGACGCCGGCTGCCGAATAGAGCCGGAACCGGATGCTGCCGCCGGACAGCACGGTAAAGCCCAGATTGTTGGAAACCGCATAACCGGTGAAGGAAGCGAAGGCGATCAGCCGATAGGGCAGCTTTCGGCCGACATAGCGAAGCGCCGAAAAATCATAGCCCGTGAGCGTGAGGTAGCTGAGCGCCGTGCAGGCGATGGCGATCGAGAGCCGGCGGGAAGAGAGCGACGCAGCTGGGCGATGACCTGATGATAGTGAAAGTCCCGCAGCAACGCCTGAAGCGCCAGCAGCGCCAGCAGGAAGATGATGATCGTCGCGATAGTGCCGGCCCGCTGGCGAAGCGCGTCGAGCAGCGACGGCTCCATGCGCTCGGCCTCCGGCAAGGTCGAATCGATCTTCGATCGGAACATCAATCCCCGTTCCAGTTCCAGGCCCCTGCCGTGGCGCGCCTTGGGAGCGTCTCAATTCGGCAGGACCATCATGTAATACTTCACCAATCGGTCCGCAAAGCGCTAGGCCCGGTGATAAGGGTGCCCCGCCAGGATCTGCTGGGCCCGGTAGAGCTGCTCGACCAGCATGACGCGCGCCAACCGGTGCGGCCACGTCATCCGGCCGAACGCGAGCGTCGCCACCGCTCTTCGGACCAACGCCGGGTCGAGCCCATCCGCACCGCCGATCGCGAACACGACGTCCGGCACGCCCTCGTCGCGCCATTCGCCGATGCGGCGCGCAAGCTCGATGCTGGTCCAGTCCCGACCCCGCTCGTCGAGCGCCACCAGGGTCGCGTCCTTCCCAACCGCCTCCAATAGCAAACGCCCTTCCTCCGCCTTGGCTTCCTCAGGCGGCAGGGGGCGTTTCAGCTCCACTTCGCGAACCGTCAACGGCCAAGTGAGTCGCGCCGCGTACTCGTCGAACAAGGCTCGACTCGGCGCGTCGCGCAGCCGACCGACGGCTACGATCCTAAATCGCACGGAATTAAGGCAAAAGTTCGGTCTGCGACTCGATGACGCCGAACGGATCAGCGGCCAAGGGCAAATCCGGCGGCTCCAGCCCCCACATCTTCTCGATGGCGTAGAAGGCACGGACCTCGGGCCGGAAGAGATGGACCACGACATCGCCGCAATCGAGCAGCACCCAATCGCCTTGCGAAAGCCCTTCCACCCCGATCGGGAAGCCCAGGTCCGGACCGATCTTGTCGACGATATGCGAGGCCATCGCGCCAACCTGGCGCGCGGAACGCCCGCTGGCGATGACGAGAAAATCGGCGATGCTGGATTTGTTGCGAAGATCGGCGACGAGAATGTCCTCGGCCTTGTCGGCATCGAGAGATCCTACGATCGCATCCTTGAGCGGCTCGGGCGCGGCGCCGGAGACCGGCTCACGCCGGCTGGCGCCTGGGCGCTCCGGCGATTTCCTGATGGGTGTGGCTATCGGATTCCCCTTCTCTGATGGTCTCTCGGCTGAAGGTGGGATGGCTCCAGGTCATTCGCAACGGGCCGAACCGAAGGATTCTGGGCCTTGAGCCGGATCTGGGTGGAAGAGAGCGGATCGAGCCTGGATGCGAAGAAGGTCCAGGCGGGCGCCCTGTGATCGACCAGCCCCCGCGCGCGGCTTTCGACGACTCTGAAAGACCTGTAGGCCTGGGCGGCGGGGCCGTTGAGCGTGCGTCGCCGGTAGGGCGGCCGGTCGAAAACGGCGACGGGGATGGTTTCGAAGATGCTGCGCCAACGCTGCCAGCGATGGATTTGGCCCAGATTGTCGGCCCCCATCAGCCACACGAAGCGTGTGCGCGGGTAGCGGCCGCGGAGCGCAGCCAGCGTGTCGGAGGTGAATCGCGTGCCCAGCGCCCGCTCGAGCCCCGTCACGATGATGCGCGGATGCCGGGCGACGCCGACGGCGCTGGCGAAACGATCGGCGAAGGCCGCCATGCCGTGCGTCGGCTTCAACGGATTTTGCGGGCTGACCAGCCACCAGACCTGGTCCAGCCCTAGGCGGCGAAGCGCCACGAGGCTGATGTGGCGGTGGGCGGCATGCGCCGGATTGAAGGATCCGCCCAACAACCCGATGCGGAGGCCGGCGAAGCTCCGGCCGGTATAGAGTCCCGGTCTCAGGGTCGTACCTGCCCCCGGCCGCGCACCTTGTATTTGTAGCTGGTCAGCTGCTCGACACCGACCGGCCCGCGTGCATGCATCTTGCCGGTCGAGATGCCGATCTCGGCCCCCATGCCGAACTCGCCGCCGTCGGCGAACTGGGTCGAGGCGTTGACCAGCACGATGCCGCTATCGATCTCGTTCAAGAACCGTTCGGCCGTCGTCGAATCCTCGGTCACGATGCTGTCGGTGTGATGCGAGCCGTAGCGGTTGATGTGTTCGATCGCACCGTCGATGCCGTCGACGACCCCGGCCGCGATGATCGGCTCCAGATACTCGGTCGTCCAATCGGCTTCGGTCGCGGCCACGACGCGCGGATCGACCGCACGCACGGCGTTATCGCCGCGAACTTCACACCCCGCTTCGAGGAGATCGCGAACGATCGGCGCGAGATGCGTTTTTGCGACCGCGCGGTCCACCAGCAGCGTCTCGGCGGCGCCGCAGACCGACACCCTGCGCATCTTGGCGTTCAGCACCACCGCGCGCGCCATTTCGAGATCGGCCGCGCGGTCGACATAGACATGGCAAAGGCCCTCCAGATGGGCGAATACCGGCACCTTGCTCTCATTCATCACGCGCTCGACCAGCGAGCGGCCGCCGCGCGGGACGATCACATCGATCACGCCCGCCGCGCCCAGCATCAGACCGACCGCGGCGCGATCCGTCGTAGGGACCAGCTGGACCGCGTCGGTCGGCAGGCCAGCGGCCTCGATGCCCTCGACAAGGCAGCGATGGATGGCGCGCGAAGAGTGCGTGCTCTCCGACCCGCCGCGCAGGATCGCCGCATTACCGGCCTTGAGGCACAGAGCGCCGGCATCGGCGGTCACGTTGGGCCGGGATTCATAGATGATGCCGACGACGCCCAACGGCACCCGCACGCGCTCGATGTCGAGCCCGTTGGGCCGGGTCCAGCGCGCGAGCGACGTCCCAACAGGATCGGGCAGCGCCGCCACCTCTTCCAGCCCCTTGGCGATCCCCTCGATCCGCTTGGCGTCGAGCGCCAGCCGATCGATCATCGCGGCCGAAATCTTGCCCTTAACCGCCTCGATATCCTTGGCATTGGCCTCGAGAATGGCGCCCTGCTGCGCCCGAACCGCGGCCGCAGCCGCGAGGAGCGCCTTATTCTTGGCCTCGGTCCCCGCCAGCGCCATCCGCGCCGCCGCCGCACGCGCCCGCGCACCGATGTCGGCCATCAGCGCGGCGAGATCAGGCGACGAACTCAGGTTCTGGGCGGCAAGGGCGACCATGGCATCAAGTTTGGCGGCGGAGCCGGGCCCTGGCAAGGGGCCAAGGGAGAAACTGTGGCTAGCTGGTGACGTGTCCGGATTTTGTAGCTCGTGATGTGTCCGGTTTTAGACCTTCTCCAAAGAGAGGGCGGGAATGGACCGGACACGCGTTCACGATGGGATCAGACGGATGCGGTTTGAGGATTTGCTGG
>DATGMP010000092.1:0-97995 GCA_035293565.1 Alphaproteobacteria bacterium
GCTCCAGGGCGTCAAGCATGGCAATGACGATCAGCGCAAGGGCGTCGACATCGTGCGCAAGGCGCTCGAATCCCCCGCCCGTCAGATCGCGACCAATGCCGGCGTCGACGGCTCGATCGTGGTCGGCAAGCTCGTCGAGTCTCAGGATTACAATTGGGGCTATGACGCCCAGACCGGCGACTATCGCGACCTGGTGGCGGCCGGCATCATCGATCCGACCAAGGTCGTGCGCACCGCGCTGCAGGACGCGTCCTCGGTCGCCGGCCTCATGATCACCACTGAGGCCATGGTCGCCGAAGCGCCCAAGAAGGAAAGCCAGGCGCCGATGAACATGGCCGCCTGACGCGCGGAGCCGGGCCGCAAGTAACGGCCCGGCTCCCATCTTGACGCGATCACCCGATTGCCTAAATCACATTCGCCCTGAGTTGGCGTGTGCTTGTCTTGGAAACGCGGCGGCGCTGCTGTTTCCGGTCGATTGGCCCGAGCCTTTTGGCCTCGTCATGATCGAGGCCATGGCCAACGGCACGCCGGTCGTCGCGTTCCGCCGCGGCTCGGTCCCGGAGATCGTCGATCAAGGCGTGAGCGGCCTCGTCGTCTCGAACTCGGACGAAGCGGTCGCCGCTCTTCCGCGGGCGGGCTGGGGGATCCGCACTCTCTCGGTCTCAGCGAAGCGGTACAATCCGATCTCATATCACAACGGTTCCGTCTGGCCTCATGACAACGCGGTTATCGCGCTCGGCCTGGCCCGCTATGGCCTCATGGAGCCGGTGTCGCGGATTTTCAAAGGACTCTACGACGCGGCGGCCTACATGGACTTGCGGCGCCTGCCGGAGCTGTTCTGCGGATTTTCTCGGCGGCAACGCAACGGGCCTACGCTCTATCCAGTCGCTTGCGCCCCGGCAGGCATGGGCGACCGCCGCCCTCTTCGCTCTCCTGCAGGCCAGCCTCGGGCTTGCGATCAAAAGCCGGTCGGGCGAGATCCGGCTTAACCGTCCGATCCTGCCGGAATTCTTGACCGAGCTCCGGATTCGCAATCTCGCGCTGACCGGCGGACAAGCGGATTTGCTGCTGCGCCGGTTCGGCGGGGAGGTGGCGGTGACTGTCGCGCGGCGAATCGGGGACGTGCAGGTCGTCGCGCAACGTTGACGCGCGACCGTACTTCCCTTGGCGCCTTCAGGCAGAATGCAGTCCACGACCTCGTCGGAAAGCAAGCGTCGCTTGCTGAGCAAATGCCTATCAAATCCAGGTCAAGAACGTCGACCGGACACTCGCCTTTCTGGACAGTGACGATGCGGGAGAGATCGATAAATTCGATTTCATCGATAATCGAAAGACCATCTGTATTGTGCCACGAATTCGCCACATTCGCTTCTAGATACCCAATTCAGGAACGCGTCGCGGATCGCGATGTTGTGATTAAGTGGAAGATTTTTTCTGATCTCGGCCGAGGTCGGACGACGAAACGGATGGTCTGGACGCGCGCAGAGTCCACAGCTGCGGCGCGGTTTCGGACCTCAAGCAAGAGGGCGTCGTCATGCCGGAGGTATTGTTCGAATCGAATAAGCTGCTGTCCAGCATTGATCTCTTTGGGCGGACGAGGCTCCTGCCGCAGGTTCAACAATTCGAGCTCAGGCGGGGCCGAGTGCTGCACGAGCCGGGGCAGCCGGCCGATCGCGTTTATTTTCCGCTCAGCGGTCTCGTCGCGATATTCTCCGGGACAGTCGACGGTGAGATCGTGCAGACCGGCACGATCGGCTACGAAGGCGCGATTGGCGTATTCGAGCCGCTCGGCAGCGGCCAGTTTCTTTCTCATGGGCTTGTTCAAGTTCCCGGGGCAGCCATACGGTTGAGCGGCGCCACGTTTCGCGGCCTTCTTGAATCCAGCCCTCCGTTCCGTGCGACGATCGAACGATACCGGGAAATGCTGCTGAGCGAGACGCGGCAAGCCATCGTCTGCGCGGCCCTGCATCCTGTGCAGAAGCGGCTCGTGCGATTCATCCTCGATGCCCTGGAACGAAGCGGTCTCAAGGAAACCCTTCCTTTGACCCAAGAGTCCCTTGGTCAAGCATTGGGTACACAGCGAACGACGGTCGCGGCCGCGCTTTCCAAATTGCAGCAGGCGGGAGTCATTCGAAACAGAAGGGGCGCGATCGAAGTGCTGGACGGAGCGGCGCTCGAGCGGCTGGCGTGCAGCTGCCGGCGCACGCTTCAGCTCGCCCGAGCCGAGGGTTCAGCCGAAAGCCCAGGCATGGCCGCGAACGCGGCGAAAACCTATTCGAGAGCTTCCTAGACCAGACAGTGGCTATGCCGAACTTCGGGGCGGGGCTGCCCTGCTCCAGCTTCGCCGCTTAAGGTGTCGATCCGCGCTTTGGCGTCAGGCACCTCGGCCGATCTCGAGCTCATAAAGCGTCAGAAGGAGGCGCTGCGCGTCAAAGGGCTTCTCGAGGATCCGGATGCGCGGATCGTGCGCCAAGGCCGCTTGCTCGCGCATGTCTGCGTATCCCGTCGAGAGCAGGATCGGGAGATCAGGCCGCTGGGCGCGGAAATCCTCGACCAGGCGATCGCCCCGGCCGTCCGGCAACCCGACGTCAATAATCGCCGCGTCGATCCCGTCAGGCTGATCGCGGAACTTGGAGATGGCTTCGCTGGCCGTCGCAGCTTCTTCGACATGGCAACCGGAATCGACGAGCGCCTCGGCCATCGTCATCCGGACCAGGGCCTCGTCCTCGATTATCAGTATCCGCAGCGGCTTCTCTACCCTTGCAAGCGCTGTGCGGACCTTGACGCCTAGCTCCTCTCGGGTGAACGGCTTGGGCAACAGCTGGAGGTTCGGATCGAGCCTGCCGTCGCGGAGGAGGGCCCCGGCGTAAGCAGTGGTCATCAACGCGCGCAAGCCCGGCCGGCGCAGTCGCCCCGCCGCAGCCAATTGCCTTCCGTTCATGCCGCCTGGAAGACCGATATCGGTGAATAACAGCTCGATCTCCGGACGTTCATCGATCAAACGAAGGGCCGAAGCCGCGTCTCGCGCTTCATGAACGCAATATCCCTGTTCCGTCAGCGCCTCCACGGCATACCGCCTCACCGCGTCCTCATCATCGACGACGAGGACGGTCGCGCCGCGGCGCGCGAAATCTTGCGCCGGTTCGCTCTCTGCGGAAGGAGGCGGCAACCGAGGCAGCCGAAGCGTTACGGTCGTTCCGGCCCCCGGCGCGCTTTCAATGTCCACGCTCCCGCCGGATTGCTTCACGAAGCCGTAGACTTGAGGAAGTCCGAGGCCAGTCCCCTTTCCAACATCCTTCGTGGTGAAGAAGGGTTCGAAGGCGCGCGCGATAACCTCCTTGGTCATTCCGACGCCGCTGTCGGACACGCGGATTTCGATGCAATCTTCGCTCGCCCCGCCTTGCTGCGGGTCCTGCCAGACCGCGTCTCTGGTCTCGATAATCAGACATCCGCCTTCCGGCATGGCGTCGCGGGCGTTGACCGCCAGATTGAGGATGGCAGCCTCAAGCTGCGTCGGATCGATGAAGGTGTGGAGAGGCCGTTCGCTCAAGACTGCTCGAATTTGTATCTTCTCGCCAAGCGTTCGGCGCAGAAGGTCCGACATCCCGTCGACCAGCTTGTTGACTTCCAGCGTCTTGGGCTCCAGTGGCTGGCGCCGCACGAACGCCAGCAAGCGCTGCGTGAGGCTCGTTGCCCGTTGGGCTCCTTCGATCGCGTGCTCCACCGCCCGGGTCAGCTTGGGGTTCGCGCCGGCGGCGCCCGTCTCGCGCTGAACGGTCGCGAGATTGCCCAGGATAATCGTCAGCAGATTGTTGAAATCGTGAGCGATTCCGGCGGTCAGCGTGCCGATCGATTCCAGTTTCTGCACGTCTCGCAATCGCGTTTCCATCTCCTTGCGCGCGGATATGTCTCTCAACGTCGCCAGCAGGGCGGGGCGGCCCTGCCAACTCGTCCCGGCGACCCGCATCTCCGCGTCGATTTGGCTTCCGCCCGGACGGAGAATTGCGATCTCGGTCGTCTCTCCGACGACGAGCGGCACGCCGATCGAAGTGCCGAGCAGAGCATCCGCTTTCCTGCCGAAGGTGCGAAAGGCGGCTGGGTTCGCGAACACAATGACTCCTTGGTCGTCGACCACGAGGATCCCGTCGGCGTTTTGCTCGACCAGGAGCCGAAAGTCGGCGCCTTCCAGCAGCTGCGTGAGGTCGCTTTCGGCGCTCATAAGGGGCGTGTCGTGCCGGACAAGACGTTACGCCAGACCATGAGGCGCGTGGGAGAAAACGTCGGGCGCCGTCTCGAAGGCCGGCCCCAGGTGCATGCCGGCGCCGTCGATCGTGAATTTGCGGATCTCCTTGGAATGCTCGCTGCCGCGCATCTTCAGGACCATCAGTCCGCGATGCATCGTCTGGCGCTCTTGGACGTAGCGCAGCAGGATGATGGAATCGGTCAATGTCGAGATATGCTGCTCGCTCGCGCTTTCGCCCCCGACCAGCGATTTGCTGGTGGCCGTGCAGAGGCCGGCGATTTCCCGCTTCTTGATAAAAGACGTCAAGCTGATGAGAAATTCGCGAAAGCCGGACTCCGGCGCGATCCTCTCGAGCGCGGAGACGCTGTCGACGGCGATGCGATTCGGAGCGAACGCGTCGACCAGGGTTTGAATGGTGAGAAGATGGTCCGGAAGGCTTTGCGCTTCCGGGTATAGGCAGATAATCTTAAGGTTGCCGTCGCTTTCCATCCGCTCGAAGTCGACGCCCCATCCGCGGGCGTTCCGAAACAGCTGACCGCGGCTCTCCTCGTACCCGACCAGCAAGGCTTTCTCCCCAGCCGCGACGCCGCCGGCCAGGAAGTTCGTCACGAGCAGCGTCTTTCCCGTTCCCGTGGCGCCGCTGACGAGAGTTACGCTGTCCCGGAAAAAACCCCCGCCGCACATGTCGTCGATTTCGGGGTTGCCGCTCGTCACGCGCGTAGTGCTGGACTTCTGTTCCAGCCGCAAGGAGGATAGCGGGACCGCGACGATCCCTTGGCCGCCCATCAGGGTGAACGGGGTCTCGCCCTCGGCGTGATGGCTGCCGCGCATCTTGAGGACCTCGATCGTTCGCCGCCGCTTCTCCCGATGGAGCACGTTCCGGAGAATGACCACGTTGTCGGCGACGAACTCTTCCATTCGGTGGCGCGCGATCTCGCCATACTCGGCATTCCGCTCGGCGGTCATCAGCACGGTCAGGCCGGCCTGCTTGAGCCCCATGCAGATCCGGAACAGCTCCCGCCGCAGCAACATCGGATCCGCCACGAAGTGATCGAACAGCTGAGCGAGAGAATCGAGCACGACGCGCTTGGCGTTGACTGCCTCGGCCGCATGACGGATGCGCGCGACCAGGGCGCCCAGATCGAATTCGCCCATGACCAGCTCCTCGTCGTCGCGCGGGCTGGCGTCGACGAACGCAAGACGCTTCTCCTTTCGCCAGGCGGCGAGGTCCCAGCCGAAGCTCCGCATGTTGCTCTCAATGTCGCGAGGGGCTTCCTCGAAAGTGACGAAGACGCCGTTCTCCCCATAGTGCGTGATTCCATGAGCGAGGAACTGGGTCGCGAAGACCGTCTTTCCGCTTCCCGGAGTTCCGCCGACCATGGTGACGCGTCCGCGCGGCAGCCCGCCCATCACCAGCTCATCGAAGGCTTCCACGCCCGTCTTGACGCGCTCCAGGATGCCGGCGACTTCAGAGTCCGCTTCTTCGCTCATGTTCCATCGCTCCTCGGTTCGATCTCCAAGAAGGCCAACACCCGGTCGGGATCGCTGAGATCGCCCACGATCCGCCGGGCGCGCGCCTCGCCGGCGCGCAGCAGGGTCGGAGTAGCGAGGATGCCCGCCTCCTCCGCCCGATGGGGCGCTTCCAGGACGTCGATGATTTCGATGAGCCAATCGCCCAGCTGGAGAACGGACTCAAGCCGGGCCAGGTTCGCCCGGGCCCGCTGCGAACTCGCCGAATTGCCCGATATGAACAGCCGCAGCGCACGTTCAGCCATGATCGGGTCCGGGGAAAGCGTCCGCGCCATCGGCGCGGCGATGGCGATCACAGGTAGAATATCGAACGCTCGCCGCAGGCATGGCCCGACCTCCCGGAAAGGGTCGGTTAATAGCAAAGGAATTCGGTCGGTTCTGTCGCAAACCCTACAATTCCCCGCCTGGCGTTCAGGGCATTCGGAAGTTGGCGGCCGCCGCCTTGCCTCCGAACATTTCATGAACTTCCAAAATTCCCTTTAGGGACTACACTCCGGGGGTATAATCGTCGGTCAGTATACTTCTCGACACCGGCCCAAAAGGAATTGGGATCAAATGAGTTCCGGCAAATCCATCGTTGCGGCCGACGATCTGGTTGAAAACAGGCTCTTAGTCAAAGGTATCCTTGAGCAGGCCGGCTATGTCGTCTTTGCCGCGGTCGATGGAGCGGATTGCCTGTCGATCTTGAGCCGGGTGGTGCCCAGACTTGTCCTGCTCGATATCCAAATGCCGGACATCAGCGGTTTTGAGGTTTGCCGGAGAATTCGCCTTAATCCGTCGTTCGCGCATGTCCCAATCGTGTTTCTCACAGCTTGCAAGACGATGGATGAAGTACAGGAGGGTATTGCTGCGGGCGGGAACGACTTTGTCCTGAAGCCGATCAGGGAAGAGATGCTGCTCGAGCGAGTCAAGCACTGGACGAGCCGGGTTGTTCGCTAGCGGTTACCCTAGCCAGATGCCGCAGCTGCATTCTGATCTGGCGAATCAAAGCGCGTCCCGAGCTCCGCGAGCGCGCGATCCGCAGCACTAGCCACAGTCGCCGACAGGGCCGAAATATCCGGTGTGTCTTGCTTAAGTGCACTGCTGAGTTCGCGCGCGCGGTCCATGAGCTGGATACAGCCGATGTTGCCGGCCAGCGACACCAGATCATGCGCATTGCGCTTCATCGCCGCTCGATCGGAGCTCTCCTTGAAAATCGGCACCATTTGCTGGACGCGCGCGAAAAACAGACGGCCGATGCGCGCGGCTTCGTCCGCACCCAAAATGCGCTCGAGTTGCTGGAGCACACTCTCATCCAGGACAGAACCGACCTGGTCTACCGGCTCCAAGTAGCGATCGGGACGCGCGCCTGCGGAGGACCATTTTGAAACCATCGCGATCAGATCCGCGCGGTCTATCGGTTTCGAGAGGAAATCATTCATCCCCGCCGCCCGGCAGGTCGCCGCGTCATCCAGCATCGCATTTGCCGTGAGAGCGATGATCGGGATCTCGCGCGCCGGCGCATCAAGACGGCGAATTTCCCGTGTGGCGGTCAAACCATCCATTTCGGGCATTTCCATGTCCATCAGGACGATGTCGAATTCAGAGGTTCGTACCGCCGCCAACGCCTGGGCTCCGTTATCGACGATCGTGAGGGAATGCCCTGAGGCGCGCAGCATTCCTCTGATGATTGTCTGGTTTACCGGCAGGTCTTCAGCAATCAGGATTCGGGCAGGCGTCGCACTCAGGCCGTCATCGGCCGCGGAGACTTCGGCAGGTGGGCACGCCTCGACCAGCAGCATGGTGAACCAGAACGTACTTCCCGCTCCCGGTTCGCTCGCAACGCCTATTTCCCCACCCATCGCCTCGGCCAGCCGCTTGCAGATCGATAGGCCAAGGCCTGTCCCGCCATAGCGCCGGGTTACCGAGCGGTCGAGTTGGCTGAAATCCTGGAAGAGTAGCTGCCGCCGATCCTCGGCAATACCAATCCCGGTGTCCTTGACCTCGAACCGAAGCATCGGGCCTGCTGGGCCGGCATGCTTGGAGCAGCGAATTGTGATCGAGCCCTCGCTCGTAAACTTGTGCGCGTTGCTGAGCAGATTGAGCAGGATCTGACGAATGCGCGTCGGATCGCCCAGCACCCAATCGGGCAGATTGGGGTCGTTATCGATGCGCAATGCGAGCCCCTTGCCGACAATCTGCGCTTTTAGAATCGAAGCGGCCCCGTCGATAATGGAGGCCGGACTGACGGGAAGGGTCTCGAGCTCGAGCTTGCCAGCTTCGATCTTCGAGATATCGAGAATGTCGTTGATGATCGCCAGCAGCGATTTACCCGCATCGCGAATACGCTCGACATCTTCCCGCTGTTCGGGGTCCAAGTTTGTGTCAAGCAGAAGGTCGGCGAAGCCCAGCACACCGTTCATCGGGGTGCGGATTTCATGGCTCATGCTGGCGAGAAAGGCCGATTTAGCTTGATTGGCGGCGTCCGCAGCATCTCGGGCGATTTCGACCTCGAGCGCGGCATTCTTGAGAGCGGTGACATCTGTGCTGACCGTGAGGATACCGCCGTCCTGGGTGCGGAAATGCCGGGTGAGGGACCAGCTTCCATTACGACCTTGGATTTCGTTGCCGATTCCATCCGCGCGCCGATGGCGGTCGACGGACGCGGCAACGAACGCCTCGTTTGCTTCGATATCCGACGATGCATCAACCCAATAGCCGCGCACGATTTCCTCATAGGTGCGACCCGGTAGGTCCTTGCCATACGTCAAGCTTTTCCTCATCGCGGTATTTGCCAGAACAAGGCGATCATCCATGTCATAGACAGCGATCGCGTCCTGCATCGCCTCAAGGGCATCCTGGAGCAGGGCATGCGACCGCGAAGCTGCGTCCTCTGCCCGCTTGCGCTGCGTTATGTCGCGAATGACCGTAAGTATCCGCCCCGGCTTGCCATCCAGCTCCGCGATCCGGGTCACCGATGCTTCAACCCAAACATACGTGCCGTCCCGCCGTCGCAATCGATATTGAATGCTGGATTGCGAGTGTTGCTCGTCGAGCTCGAGCCCGATTTGGGCGATTTTGGCAACGTCCTCCGGGTGCACGATATCCGGGACACTCATCGACATGAGGTCGTCCGGTTCCAGCCCCAGCAACGTACGGCTCGCCGGAGACGCATATACCGGGCGTCCGTCCAGGTCCTGCAGAGTGATCAGTTCGGTCGCATTGTCCGCGAGCATGCGATAACGATCCTCGCTAGCGCGCAGCGCTGCTTCGTAGACGAAGCGGCGCCGGCTTTCGCGGCCCGCGAGCCAGAGGGACCCGGTCGAGCCGAGCATAGCAAGAATGGCCGCGATCGAAGTCCACTGCAGTGCGCCGTAGAACGACTTGCGAGCCGCCGATTTGCGCAACGCCAAGACGGCGCGTTCCTGGTCTCGAATTTGCGACAGCAGATTAGTCGAGGCCTGCATCATCTTCAGGCCCCGGCCCGACTTGACCACCTGCAGCGCGGCGTCCAGGCCGTCGTGATCCGCCAGAACAAGGGTTTCATGGAGTTCGGAGAATTTGTCCTTCACTATCTGCGCGAGTTGCCCGGCCAGAGGCTTTTGTTCGGGACTGGCCTCCGTCAGCACAAGGAGACGAGCGGTATTTTCGTAAGCCGCCTGCTCGGCCCGATCGAATGGCTCGCGATAAGGCTTCGCTCCGGTCAGCAAGTAACCGCGTTGTGCGGTCTCGGCCTCCTTGAGCGAACTGGAAATGTCACCGACGGTCGAAAGGACTGCCAGGCTGTGGTCAATTTGCCGTTGGTTGTCGTCGGCCGTCGTGCGCAGAAGAAGGATTAGGCCCAGGCAAGCGGCTATAGGAAAGATGACCGCGGCTGCCGCGAGCAGGTTGGATGAAGCGAGTTCTCCGAAGCCAGGGTGTCGCAGGCCGATTGCGCGTATTTTTGAGCGAACAAATCGGAACATTGCGAACGCCGCCTAGACCGAAAATTGGCCCGATGGCCTGGAGATCCTGTTACACCACGATGCCGTTGAAATGTGGTTAACGGCAGTTCCGGCGCATCGATTAGAGCGCCTGCCGACAAGCCTGAGGACAGGCTTGATCAGGTCTGAATCAGCCGCGAACAATGGTTCGCGGGGGGGCCGCGGCGGCTCCCGGAAATCTCGCGTTTTCTGAATCTGACCGTTGACGAAATTCAGAACCGGGCGTTCCCTCTGGTACAGTCGTTGGGGTTCGTTCGCGGTTCTGGTGGCCGGCTTTCGGCGGTAATCTCTGCGGTAGCGGCGCGGGTCGTGAAAGCGGACCGGCCTTTCCTGCGGCAGTCTCGAAGTCATTCCAATTCCAAAGTCCACCGGTATGATGAAGCCTACACCAGCGGACTCCGTCCGGCCCCTAAAAGGTTAGTGGGCCAGACCGGTCGACGCGAAGAGCAAAGGGGGATGAATGCCGGAAGGGGCGGACATATCTTCGATCGAAAGCGCCTCGCCGGCTCGCGCGGCGGAAAGCGGCCGAATAGACGACATCGAAATCCTGCGCGCCTTTGCGATCATGTTCGTCATTCTGGAACATGTCCGGATCAACTTGTTCCATTGGAATGTGCCCGCGCTCAACCACTTGGCGAAATACTTCGAATTCTGGTCTGGCGTCGACTTGTTCTTGGCAATATCCGGCTTCGTCATTGCAAGGTCGCTACTCCCGCAGCTTGCCGTGGCCAAGAATCCGACCGCGTTCATCAACGCAACGCTCTGTTTCTGGGTCCGTCGCGCCTGGCGCCTCTTACCGTCGGCATGGCTGTGGCTCCTCCTGATCCAGCTTGCCACGGCCTTCTTCAACCGGAGTGAAGCCTTCGGGCTCTTTCATACGAATTTTCAATCGGCGGTCGCTTCCATCCTAGACGTCGCGAACCTCCGGTCGTTCCTCTTGGCGACGAACCACGAATGGTTCGGACCCGCTTTCCCTTATTGGAGTCTGTCGCTCGAGGAGCAATTCTATTTTTTGTTGCCCTTCCTCGTGCTGGCAAGCGGGCGGTATCTCGTCATCGTGTCGGGGATTCTCGTCCTGTCTCAGCTCTTCCTTCCGCGGCTGCACTCTCCGCTCATCATGGTGCGCAGCGACGCGCTTCTCTTAGGCGTCTTGATAGCGGTCTGGAGCAAACAGTCGACCTTTCGATTGTTCCAACCGGTGGCGCTCAGCCGATACCCCGCCGCCCGTTGGGCGACCCTGATTCTCGTTCTTGGATCCATCGCGGCGCTTTCGCCCATCGATACGCCGCTTATTCCGTTTCCGGTCGGCATCATCGCGCTGCTATCGGCGGCTCTCGTCGTGATCGCTTCATATGACCAGGATTATCTCATGCGAAAGGGAGCGTTCAAAAGCGCGCTGCTTTGGGTCGGAAGCCGGTCTTACGCGCTGTATCTCGTCCATATCCCCAGCTACCTCATGACTCGCGAAATCTGGTATAGAATCGAACCGGTCGGCACCATCTTCACAGGCAGGTTCACGTTGCGCTTCGCGCTCACGGCTTTGGCGCTGATGCTGACCCTGGCCGAGCTGAACTATCGGCTGATTGAACGGCCTCTGCGGATGCGAGGTGCTCAGATCGCGCGGCGGCTGGCGATGCGGATTCCGCAAGGGAACCTCCAGCCATCGCAGAGCGTAACAGTCTTCCCGGTCGCCTTGTCATCATGAGGCTGATCTCGAAGGGTCTGCGCGCGCTTTTGAACAGAAATCATACGCCGGTCGCCGCGCCCGTAGAGCAGGAAGGGCTTTTCAACGCGCGTGGCGTCGGTCTGCGTGATGCCGTCATGAGCGGCTGGTATCTTCAGGCGAGCGACGAGCTGTTCAAGGGCTTTCGGATATCGCGCGACGACGTCGTGCTCGACGTCGGCTGCGGAGACGGCGGCAATGCCCATTTTTGCGCGATGAGGGGCGCCCATATCATTTTCGCGGATGTCGATCCCATCCAGGTGGAGGCAACGCGCAGGCGTTTGGCCGAGACACCCGCTCGTGGCTTGACGCCGATTGTGGGAGATTCGAACCCTTTGCCGTTGTCCGATGGCGCGGCATCGAAGATCATAGCTTCGGAGGTCATGGAGCATGTGGACGACCCCGGACAATTCTTGCAGGAGCTGGTCCGAGTCGGACGTTCGGGAGCGCAGTATCTGCTGACGGTCCCTGATCCAGTCGCCGAAACGCTCCAGCACGATCTGGCGCCGGCGACCTTCTTTGCGAAGCCGCCAAATCCGGCATTCACGATTTCGGGACTGTGCCCGGGTCACATTCGGACCTTTCAGCGCGACGAATTTGCAAAGCTCGTCGAGAGCGCAGGACTGGTCGTCGAGCAGCACGCGTTCTATGGCTTCTATTGGGCAATATGGTTTGCGCTTTTTTGGACGTGCGGCGTCGATTTTTCGGCAGCCCAACATCCGGTTCTCGACAACTGGGGTCGGGCTTGGGATGCTCTTCTCGATACGCCGGGCGGTCTGCAAGTGAAGCGCCGCCTCGATCAGTTCATGCCGAAAAGCCAGCTCATCATCGCCCGTAAACCCTAGCCCGCGGTCGACCGTCCTCGGGCCGCGGCCCGATTCATTTGCCGATCGACGATGAGCGCAGCCATGAGAACCATCAGACTGACGGTGCTGATCCACAAACCCACGACAAAGGGGCGAGAGTGGAACCGAATGACCAGATCATGTTGGCCGCGGGGTATCCAGATCGCTTTTCCGAGCACTTGCCCGCTGTAGATCGGCGCAGCCTGCCCATCCAACGTCGCTGTCCAGCCGGGGTAATTCGCGTCCGCGAGAAAGAACCATCCCGGCGTCATGGCTGAGATGTCGATGTGATAATGAGTGCTTCTAACCTTCAGAAACTCCAGTCTGGGAGCAGACGCCGCAGTCGCGGCCTGGGCGTCGCCCGAGGCCGAGCAATTGGCTGGGGGATCGGCGCTGTCGATCACGAGTATCGGGTGAGTCAATTGGCTGATCCGGTGCAACGCCTCTTCCGGCGACGCGACAGCCTCGCAGTCGGTGTAGAACTGAAATCGGGGCCGGGCGGCAGTATTCTCCATGATCCAGCCATCATCCGGGTGTTCGTGCCACAGCGGTTGGAATGCCGGCGCGGCGGTCGGCTCCCGGACGATCGGAAACCGGACACTGAGCAAATCGATCAATCGGGCTCCGGGCACGCCCTGTGTCGTGCCCAGAACCTCGTCGTTCATTCGATCGGTTATGAGCGCCCGACGCCCCAGTTGCAAAGCGAGCGCTCCATCCATCGAGCGCAAGTCCCAAAGAAGATTCGCTAATCCGGGGGCAAGCGGGAAATACCGTTGCATGCCATATTCGACATCGGGCGCGTAGGGCGGTCTGAATGTGAAAGCGCCTACGCGGTTGTCGGCAAAGGTTCGAAAATCGCGCCAGTCAGGCGTCTTCTGAATCGCTTCGATCGACGCGGGTTTTCGTAGTAAGGCCGGATCGAAGAAATGAAAGAGGCCGATCCGCAACTGGGCGGTCTCGATTACGAGAAGGGCGGCCATCAGCGGCGAGACCGCCTTTGGGACCTTCCACCAAATCGAGATCGCGGCGCCGAGGATCGCGGCCAGAACGACCGCATATTGCAGAACCGCAACGTCCGGCAGCCGAAGACGCCAGATCAGCCACGTCCAGCCAACGGCGAGGATCGCGAGCGCAAACGCGCGCATCCACTCTTTGGGAGCGATGCGGTTGTCGGCTTTTGCGATCGCGCCGATCCACCTCAAGAGGGCTTCGACACCGGCGCCTGCAAGAACTCCAAGCGTGACGGCGGCGTTGTTCAGATAAAGGCCCACCAGTCGATAAAAGTGGAGCTGCGGCAGCAGATCGTGGTCATAAATGAATCTGAAGGCCGCTGTTGCGGGGCCCATGCCCAAGATGATCAGAATCAACGTTCCGGCCAATTGACCCATCATCGGAACCGATACCCGAAGGACTAATGTCAGGGAGGCGAGAAGCGCGACGAGAATGCTGCCCGAGATCGGGATATAAAGGCCGCTGCCTTCCAGGCCTCGCGTGAATAAGAATCCGCGGAGATATGGTTCGAGCGGCGGACCGAACAGCAGCCCAATTCCGCTGGATCGGTGGGATAAGCCAACGAGTTGCGCCTCCGGCAGCAGCTGTATAGCGGAGAGTCCAACGCCGATAGCGATGGCAAATAAGCCTGTAAGCACCGGCGCTCGCCAATTTCCTATCCATGAGCTGCGGAAATCGCGATCGACGAGGCGAACGATCAGCATCGCCATCATATAGATCAGAATTCCGTCGAGCGTCTCCGGGTAGCCCGAGAAGAACGTCAAGGCGATAACAAGTCCAAGCGCGCCGGCGGAGCGCATCGACGGGCGTTCCAGCCAGATCTCCATCGCCAAGATCGCCCAGGAGACCCAAGCCGTTGCCCCGGAGACGGTCAGGTTCTGTTGCTGACCGATATTGTACATCGAGAAAACGCCGGCAACCGCCGCAAGGCAAGCGGACGCTCCGTTCAGGCGGAGCTGCCGGCAGAGCAGCAAAATTCCAACTCCGCTAAAAAACATCGTGAACCAATGGAACAGATTCTCGGCGTAAAGCACGCCGACGAGCGGTGTCAGCACCCAGGCGAAGACGGCGTTTACCGGGTTCGCGAAACCGCCTTGTCCTTCGGCAAAAAGAGGATGGCCGCCGTAGACCTTGTCGGACCACAGGAGCTGTCCGAAATCGCGGATGGCGCGCGATTGGATTTCCATGAGAGGCAGACCGTGGCCTAGAAAGTCCCCATGGATGATTGTCTTCCCTTCAAAAAGCGCAGGGGCCCAGAAGGCGATCGTGAGCAGCAGTAGGATGAGAAGTCCGGGCGCATAGGCTCGGAGGCTCTGGATGCCGGATCCGAGCCCCATCATGCCTGCTTTCGCGCCAGGATGACTTGGTTCTTGGGCATAAATCGATCTAAGAGGTCCTTTATCTTCGGACCGTGCGCAGTATTGAGAAGATCTATCCAGGTATTGTCCCAGTTGTCCAAAAGGTCGCTGCGGTTTGTCGCCGGATCGACATAATCCGCCCAGAAGAGAAGCCCTCGCAAGGCATGATAAAATCCCGTTGTCGTATGCTGTTCGATCGAGAGGCCGGCACCGCGAACGAGGTTCGCAAATTCCTCGCGTTCGAAGATTCGGACATGATTCGGCTTCGCGAAGGCCGATGGATGGGCCACCTGTTTCACGAGCCGCTCGCAGTGCGCATCCGGCACCGAAATAAGGTACTGCGCGCCAACTTGCCCCACGCGGACCAATTCTACGAGCACCGGCCCGGGGTCGTCGACATGTTCCAGGACCTCAGAGGCAATGATTTTGGATGCCAAGCCATTGCGCAGGGGCAGCGGGTTGCCGTCGCTCAGAATGACCTCGTATTTGTCCGATGGAGTTTCCCGCAACCGCCATTTTGCGTCCGCCACCCGCGCGGCATCGTTGTCGACGAGATACGCATAAGCGCCGCGCGCGACGCAAAAGGCCCCATTGGCGCCGCTGCCGCATCCAAAATCGATGACCACGTCATCATCGCCGATAGCCATTCCAGGAAAGATTTCCCCATGATCCCCTCGTCGCCATCCGCCGAGATGGTCATCGAGATCGCCAGCATTAGCCGTCTCAAGTCCGGTTTGTGAGGGGAGCGCCTTTTTAAGCTTCCGGTATAAGTTGATCATCGCGCTTGACGCTTTCCGACCGTCCAGCCTCACGTAATACCGAGCTTGTAAGTCTAGGTCCAGGAGCGGTTCATTCGGTGATTCGCTTGATCGCACAGCGCCCGGGAGGGTCTTCTCGAGGCTGGACATGGACCGACGATAACGGAGCTGCTAGATCAAGTCTTGGTCAAGATTAGGAAATTAAGATGCCATGTGCCGGCGAGGACGAGAGAGACGGCCGTTGACGCACAAGAGCGAGGGAGAATGGGTCTTTGGAGGAGATTGCTCGATGAGCTGCGCGCCTTTACCGCTTCCATGCAGCAGTCGGAAGAACATTTGCGGGCCCTGAGCCGCTCAGAGCACCATCTCTGGGCTGCCGCGGACCGCGCCTCTGCCATCGAACGTCAACTTGCCCATATTACTGCGATCGAAGCGCGACGAGAGATGGTGGCTATTATGGCGGACCCTCGCTTGGCCGATCCGCTGAGGCTGGAACGCTACGGATTCAAGGTCCACTCGCAGCATGACGAAGACGGCATTATCGCCGAGATTTTTCGGAGAGTTGGGGAGGAATCCAGAACTTTCGTAGAGTTCGGGGCGGGCGACGGTCATGAAAACTGCACCGGATTCCTTTTGCTGCAGGGATGGCGGGGACTCTGGATTGATGGCGATGCACAGAACGTTGCCAACATACGACGGATGTGGGCGCATGAGATCGATAGCGATCGGTTGAAGGTAATGTGTGAGTTCATCACGGCCGATACGATCGATGGTTTGATTCGTTCGTCCGGCATCGAGGGAGAGATCGATCTGCTCGTCGTCGATCTCGACGCGAACGACTATCATGTGCTGGAAAAGATCGAGGCGGTATCGCCCCGCGTCATCTGTGCCGAGTACAACGCCAACTTTCCTCCTGAGGTCGCCTGGACAATGCGGCGCGACGACACGTACGTCTGGGATCGTGTCGACTATCGCGTGGGCGCGTCGCTCAAGGCGCTTGAACTTTTGCTCGCTCGACGGGGCTACACGCTCGTTGGCTGCAGCGTTGCAGGCGTGAACGCCTTTTTTGTTCGGCGCGATCTGGTCCAAGGCAATTTCGCTGAGCCGTTCACTGCAGAGAACCACTATCATAATTGGCGCAGCTTTTATGGTAGCTCCGCCGCGTCTGACACCCTGTGGCGGGGCTGGCGCGTATAGGCTGCCGGTCGTCCTCGTCCTGAGATCAGCTGAGCCGCCCCGGCGACGAGACCTTCGGTTCTGCCGAGACCATGATGCCCCAGAAATTTGCGGGGGCATCGTTGTGCACCTGCCAGGCGTGGTTGGTGTTGCGTTGAACGACGAGGTCGCCCGCGCGTAGGGTCACCTGGCCCTCATCCAGCAGGAGGGTCACCTCGCCGTCTATCATAAGGATGTAATCGACCGTGTTGGTGCGATGAAACCCGTTAGCGTCCACGCCGGGAATATCGCCCCGCTCCAAGAGCGGCTTCATCATCTTCCAGGGTTGCAAGGTCACCCGCAAGCACCGGCTTCCGCCGGCGGGCGGATCGATATCCGGAGCGCCGGAGGGGAGCAGCCTCGATGGTCCTCCGCCCAGCGGGTTCTTGTCCGTCGTTTCCCAAAGGGTCATCTCGTCGACGATCTCGTCCGAAACGACGTAGGATCTCCCGGCGGCATTGTTGCCCGTGACGACACGACGAGCCATGCTTGTCCTCCCCGGCTTCGATGTTTGTCGGCCTGTACAGCGGTAACATAGCCGCCCCGCCGCAAGAGGTGCACCTGGATTGTCGCGCTCCGCTGATTTCGATGTCGTGATCATAGGTGCCGGCGCGGCCGGCCTCGGCGCCGCCCGACGGCTACGCGGCTCCCCGATCGAGGTGCTGACGCTCGAAGCCCGCGACCGGTTGGGCGGGCGTGGCTATACGATCAGGCCGCGCGCCGACCTGCCGCTCGATCTCGGCTGCGGCTGGCTGCATTCCGCCGACCGCAATCCTTTCGTTCCGCTCGCGCGCGATCTCGGCTTCACGCTCGATCAGACCGCTCCCGGCTGGCAGCGCCCGTCCGATCTGTCCCGATCGGTTCAGCCCGAAAGGCAGGCCTTCGCAGAGGCGCTCGAGGCGCTGGAGGCGCAGCTGGAGCGCGCGGCGAAGGAGAATCGCGAGGGGCCGGCGAGCGCTTGCATCGATCCTTCCGACCCGTTCGCGCCGCTGTATGACGCTTTCAGCTCATTCTACAACGGCGCGGAATTCGACCGGGTCTCGGTGCTCGATTACGCCGCGTACGAGGACAGCGGCGTCAATTGGCGGGCTCGGGAGGGCTATGGCGCGCTGATCGCGGCGCTGGGTGAGGGGTGCCGGATCCAGCTTCTATCGCCGGTCTCGGCGATCGACCGGTCCGGCTCGGCGCTGAAGCTGGAGACGCCCCATGGTACGATCACTGCCAAAGTGGCGATCGTCACGATTTCCACAGATCTCATCGCCGACGGGTTGCTCTTTCGGCCCGCCTTGCCAGACAAGGTCGAAGCCGCGGCCGGACTTCCGCTCGGCTTCGCCGACAAGCTGTTCCTGGCCTTGGAAAGACCGGAGGAGTTTCCGGAGAACACCGTGCTTTTCGGCCGCACCGATCGTGCCGCGACCGGCGGCTACAATTTTCGGCCGTTTGGCCGGCCTTATATCGAAGCCTACTTTGGAGGCCGGAACGCCCGCGCGTTGGAAGAGGAGGGTGACGGCGCGTTTGCGGCCTTCGCGCTCGACGAGCTGGCGGGGCTGTTCGGTTCGGCCATGCGCAAACGCGCGACACCGATCGCCGCCAGCGCCTGGGCCAAGGATCCCTATGCGCGCGGCGCCTATTCGCACGCGCTCCCCGGCCATTCACAGAACCGGGGCAGGCTCTCCGAACCAGTGGAGGACCGGCTGTTCTTCGCCGGCGAAGCGTGCTCCGCGCATGCCTTCTCGACCGCCCATGGCGCCTATCGCACTGGCGTCGCGGCCGCGGAGGCGGCGCTCGCCGCGCTGGGCGTGAAAGCAGACTAAAGGCGACTGGTCGGTTCCCCGTCGAGAGGGCTTGCTCTTCCGGTTTTGCGACCCAGCATTATTGTGCGGTTCGACGGATGGCACGATGCAGCAGATCGGTAGCCTAATTGATCAATACGGCGTGTTTATCGTTTTCCTCCCGGTCCTGCTGGGGCAGGCGGGATTGCCGATTCCTGTCTTTCCCACGCTGATGATTGCGGCCGCCCTCGGCGCGGGCGGCGGCTTCCACGGTGCCGCCTATGTCTTTCTGGCAGGCATGGTCGGTGGTCTCGCGGCCGATCTCGGTTGGTTCGCGGCCAGCCGCTGGTATGGGCGCAGGCTCCTCGGCTTCCTATGCAAGGTGTCCTTCTCGCCGGATTCCTGCGTTCGGCAGACCGAGACCTTCTATGCACGGCTCGGCGGCCTGTCGATTGCGCTCGCCAAATGGGTTCCGGGGCTCGGCATCGTGTCGATCGCGCTTGCCGGGATGACCGAGATGTCGACCGGGGCGTTCACGCTGATCGACACGATCGGGCAGGGGTTGTTCGTGGCCGCCGCGGTACTGCTCGGGATTCTCTTCAAATCGGCAATTTTCAGCGTTATCGCGACGCTGACGGATCTGGGCGGGCTCGGTCTGGCCGTCGCGTTGGCTGCGCTCGCCCTCTATGCCAGCGCGCGCTGGTGGCAGCGCCAGGCTTTTATCCGCCAGCTCCGAATGGACCGGATCTCGGTGACCGAGCTCGCGGACATGATCGACCGCGGTGACACGCCCATCATCATCGATGTCCGGCCGCACAATGTGCGCGTCCGCGAGGGCATCATTCCCGGCGCGCTCTTCGCCCACCCGGCCGATCCCGAAATGTCGCTGCCCGGATTCCCGCGGGACGTGGAGATCATCGTCTATTGCTCTTGCCCGAACGAAGCGTCGGCCGCCGTTGCGGCCCAGCATTTGCGACGGGCCGGCTTTCGAAAGATCCGGCCGCTGCTGGGCGGTATCGATGCCTGGACCGAGGCCGGTCGGCAAATCGCCGTCGTGCAGGCCGCCTGACGCGTCCCTAAAGCTTGCCCAGGATCACCGCGCTGCGGGCCGCCGAGACCAGCACGTGCTCGGCATCGGCGATCTGGTTGGCGGCGGTACCGCGGAGCTGACGGACGCCCTCGATCAGATTGTTGACGCCGTGGATATAGCCTTCGCCGAGCAGACCGCCATGGGTGTTGACCGGCAGCGAGCCTTTGAGCCCGATATGGCCGTCGCGAAGGAAATCCTTGGCCTCGCCCTTGCCGCAGAAGCCGTGTCCTTCCAACGCCATGAAGACGATCGGCGAAAAATTCTCGTAAAGCAGCGCAATGTCGATGTCCTTGGGACCGAGACCGCTCTGGTTCCAGAGCTGGGCACTGATCGCCGGCAGCTCGTCGAAGACCGTCAGATCTTCCCGATAATAGTTGAACATCTCCTGGCTGCTGTTGACATGTGACTGTGTCGCGGCCAGCACGCGAACACCGGGCTGGCGCAAATCCCGGGCGCGCTCTGCCGAGGTGACGACCAACGCCACGCCGCCATCGCTCTCCTGACAGCAATCGAGCAAACGCAGGACCGGCTCGACGATCCAGCGTGAATTCTGATGATCGGCGACGGTGATCGGCTTCTTGTAGTACCAGGCCCGCGGATTGGTCGCCGCGTGCTGTCGCGCGGTCACGACATAGAGCGCCAAATCTTCGTTGGTAACGCCATAGCGGGCCATGTAGGGCTGGTACCAGAGCGCGTAGATCTTGGCTGGCGTATCGAGCCCGAAGGAGAAATGGATGTCCTGCTCCGGCGGACCTCCCGCGTAGCCTCCGAAAGGTTGACCAAAGCGCTTGCCGGAGCGCTCGTTGAAAGCGCGATAGATCAGGACGGCATTCGCAGCGCCGGATGCAACGGCCGCCGCTGCCAGCTGGACCGTGGCGGAGGCGCCGCCCCCGCCGCCGGGCGTCCGCGCCGACCAGCGGAGCTCGCGAATCCCCAGATGGTGCATCACGTCGAGCTCATCGTTCGGATCGAGCTTGAAGGTGACGGTCCCGTCGATCTCGGCGGGCGACAGGCCGGCATCCTCGATCGCGGCCTTGCCGGCCTCCAGCGCGAGCTGCAGCTCGCTGCGGCCCGAATTCTTCGAGAATTCCGTCTGGCCGATGCCGACGATGGCAGTGTCGTTCAGCGGCAAGCTCATCTCAAGCCCTCCCGGCCGGGCGGAATTGAGGGAGCGTCGCTCCGTTCACGTCAGCGTAGAAGACCTCGACCGGCATGCCGAGCGCGATTTCGGTGTGATCGACTCCCTGGAGATTGGAGATCATCCGCACCCCTTCCTTCAGCTCGATCAGGGCGACGATCCGTGGATTGTCGTCCGGTATCGTCGGGTGCTTGGAAATGATCCAAGCGCAAACGGTTCCGCGGCCTGTCGATTCCTGCGAGGTCGTGTTGAGGGATTGGCAATGCGGGCACATCGCGCCGGGCGGCTGGCGCAACGCGCCGCAATCGGCGCATTTCTGGATCAGCAGCTTTCCCGCCTTCACGCCGTCCCAGAAGAAATCCTGATCGCGCATATTTTCGTCTCGTAGGTTGAGCCGGAGCTTGACCTGCCTATCATAGGGTCAGGGCCGAACGGTGGATGATTTTCTACCGGACAAACGGATCAAAATAGGACAGGCGCCTCTTGATGCCTCCTTGCACGCTCGAAAACCTGCGAGAGCTCGCGTCGACGGGCTTCAGCCGCGAGGATTTTTCGCCGCTGGGGTCCAATCGTACGATGGTCGTCGCGATGGGCGCGCTTGCGCAGCTGCGGCTGGCGCCGGACCGGGAGCGGATCGCCGATTGGCTGAAGAGCTTGCCATGTCCGGTCATCGCCGTCGGGCCGCACCCAAAGGACGCCGATCTGTTGGCGGCTTGCGATGCGGTCGCGAGTTCGGAGGTCGAGCTTTCGGCCATGCGCGCCAATATCGACCGGGCGCCCTTCGCCGCGATGGTGCTCGTTCAAACTCTGCGCGCAACCGCGACCTTGCCGGTCATGGAGGCGCTGTTGGTCGAATCCCTGGCCTACGGGACGCTTCAGGCGGGCCCCGAATATACCGCATGGCTTCGGTCGCGGAAAAAACCAAAGGTCCCTCAGGGGCGGGATTCCGGTCCGGCCGTTTGGGTCGAGCGAAGCGGCGACACGCTGGCGCTCAGGCTCAACCGCCCCGGCCGGCTCAACGCCATTTCGGTCGAGGTTCGCGATGCGCTCTGCGATGGCTTGCAGCTGGCGATCTCGGACCCGGCCATCGCGGCGGTGTCCATGTCAGGCGAGGGGCGGTGCTTCAGCATCGGGGGCGATCTGGACGAGTTCGGCAGCGCGCCCGATCCGGCGAGCGCCCACGCCGTGCGGAGCGTGCGGCTTCCCGCATTCCTCTTAAGCCGGTGCGCCGATCGTGCGGAGTTCAGGCTGCACGGCGCTTGTATCGGCGCTGGCGTCGAGTTGCCTTCCTTCGCTCGGCGCGTTACCGCCGCCAGAGATGCGTTCTTCCAGCTGCCGGAGATCCGCTATGGCCTGATCCCCGGCGCCGGTGGCTGCGTCAGCATTCCGCGGCGCATCGGCCGGCATCGCACGGCCTATCTCGCGCTCTCGGCGCGCAAAATCGGCGCCGCGAAGGCCCTTCAATGGGGGCTGATCGACGCGCTGTCGGATTGATCCGGCCAGACGATCCGGCCGCCTTTGATCACCTTCGTTACTTGCACATCCAAAAGATCGGTTCGGGCGCGCGACCAGGGACGATCGATCAGGCATAGATCGGCGGCGCTGCCGATGCGGATCTCCGACAGCGCGCCCGGGCTGTCGGGTGGTCCCGAAAACAGCGCCAGAGCCGCTTCGGGACTCAGCGATTCATGTCCCCCGACAATCGCGCCGCTTGCGGTGGATCGCGTGACGGCGGCTTGCATCGCCGTCCACGGATCGGCATTTCCGAACGGCGCGTCCGTTCCGGCCGCCAGCGGAATTCCCGCATCGCGGAAGCCGCGCAGCCGGTAGAGCCACGGTCGGTCGCTTTCATCCACCTCTTTGAGATAGGCATCGCCGCGCTCGGCGATGAAGTTCGGCTGGGTGACGATGGTCACGCCCAGCTTCGCGATTATGGGAAGCACCTCCGGCGGCGCGACGGCCGCATGCTCGAGACGATCGCCTTTCATCGCGCCGGCTTCCTCCAGGGCGCCAAGGGCGAAGATCAGCTCCGCCAGGCTGGCGCAATGAAAGGCGACAGGGCGGTTTGCAGCATGGCTGGCAGCAATTGCCGCGGCGATGTCAGCCAATGCCGGGAGCGCGGCCTCGCGAAGGTAGATCTTGGTCGGGCCGACGCGAATATGCGGAGCATCGCCGATATCGTTCAGTGCAGCCGAACCCATGACGAGCAGATCTTGCAGCAAGTCGCCGCGTGCTTGCGCTGTCCTCAGAAGCTCGAATTCCGCAACGCCGTTCGTCGGTGTGGTGTCGGTAACCTCTATAACGCCGCGGCTCAGTAGGAACCGGCTCGCTTCGCGAATCGGCGGCAGATGCTTGCCGAGCCGCTCGCGCAGCCATTCATCGCCATCATACAGACGGCCGGTGGGGTGTCCGTCGACATATTCGAGCGGGCTTTGCGTATCGCCGGTCGCGACGAGATTCAGCGCGTAGCTATTCAAGATCCAGAGGCGGCCGCTGCGATGTTGGATGCGTGCCGGCGTCGTTGGCAGGATCGTATCCAGCCAATGACGATCGATCTCGCCCGCGACGGACGGATGATAGCCGATGCCGCGAATCCAGCTTCCCGGCCGTGCTCGCGCGCGACCCTGCAGCGCTTCGGCCAACGCCCTTTCGGCCGTCACTGCCGGCGGACCGCATTGGACCGATTCGCGCGACGCCGCGAAAGCCAGCAGATGAAAGTGATGATCGCGCAGTGCCGGGAGTAATGCGCATTTCCCCGCATCGAACACCGTATCGTCCGATGCCATCGGCTCGAGTTGGCCGATCGCCGTTACCTGTCCGTCCTGAACGCGCAAATCGGCAAGGCCGATCCCGTAGATCTCGGCGTCCCGAATCAGCATGCGATGCCGAGCTCCGACAAGACTGCGTTCGTATCGGCTCCCAGCGAACGAGCGGCGGTCCTAGGCTCGCGCGCCCTTGGTAGATCAGCGGCGGCTCCGTGCGCAGACAAGACGGATTGCCATTCTGCTTCGCGCGCGGCGGCCGCTTCCCGCGAAGCTGGACGGTCGAGCGCCATGCAGCTGGCGGTCACATCGCGCAGCGACAGCGAAATGAGTCCGCCCGAGCCGTCCTGCCAATGTGCCCACGCCGCGAACGCCGCGTGCAGCCCGGTCAGCGGATCGGCGATCGCATCGCCGCAGAACAGCGGCTCGCCGTCGCCGTCAATCAGAAACTCGCTTACGCCTGCTGAGGCACCGGCGTCGTCGCCGAACGCAATCCGGTTCGCTTCTTCGCCTTCGCGGCCGTATCCGGTGATGCTGATCCAGGTGAGGGCATGTTCGGAAACGAGCTCTTCCGCCTGGACGCCAAGCTGCCGCAGAGCACGCGGGCGGCTCGCCTCGATCACGATATCGGCATGTGCGAGCAGGCTGCGCAGCTGCGCGCGTCCGCGGCCGTTGGACAGATCGAGCGCGACGCTCTGCTTGCCGCCATTGAGCAAATCGAAAAACCGGGCAGGGCCGAACCGCGCGCCGTCGGGCCGCGACATGCTCTCGACTTTGACGACGCGAGCGCCCAAGAGCCGCAGCAGATGGCCGCAAAGCGGACCCGCCCACAAAGAGGAGGTGGCATGAAAGCGGTTGTGCTCCAATGAGAGATCGGAGCGATGATCGCTTTAGAAGGTAGGGTGCACCCCGTGATGAGTGGGTTACCGTGGGCTGTCAGACACAACGGCCCCGGAGGTGCACCCATGGCCTACGATTACCACATTGGCGTCGACTATCACAAAGCCTACAGCCACATCGTCGTTCAGGACACGGCCGGCAAGACGCTGCGCTCGGGCCGCGTGCGGAACGACAGCCGTTCGCTCGCGGGCTTTCTGTCGCCCTACTCGGACAATGCCCATGCCGTTCTGGAGGCGACGCGCAACTGGACGGTGATGTTCGACTGGCTGGACGAGCTCTGCGAGGAGGTCGTGCTGGCGCATCCGCTGAAGGTGAAGGCGATCGCGGACGCCAAGATCAAGACGGACAAGATCGACGCGACGATCCTGGCGCATCTGCTACGGACGGACCTGATCCCGGCGGCGCATGCGCCGAGCTTGCGCGCTCGAGAGGCGCGCTCGGCGCTGCGCGAGCGGATGTTTTACGTGCGGCTGCGCACGATGGTGAAGAATCGGATCACGACTGCCTTCGACCGCTATCCTGAGCAGACTGCGGCGCTGAAGCGGTGCGGTGACCTGTTCGGAACCACCGGCAGGAAGCAGCTTGCTACCGTCGATGTCTCGGCGATCGACCGTATCCAGATCGATCGCAGCCTCGCTTTCATCGACGACATCGAGCGACGGATCGTGGAGTGCGAAGGCACGATCAAGGCGCTGTCGAAGGGCAACGTCAACGTCAAGCGACTGAAGACGCTGCCCGGTGTGGGCGAGTTCTTCGCCCGGCTGATCGACGCCGAGATCGACGACATCGGCCGCTTCCGCTCGGCCGCCAAGCTGGCGGCCTATGCCGGTCTCGTGCCGTCGACCTATTCCTCGGGCGGCAAGACGTTCCACGGCCGGATCATCAAGCAGGGCAACAAGTGGCTGCGCTGGGCCTTCGTCGAGGCGGTGGCGCCGGCGGTCTCCTGCGACCCGGATCTGAAGGAATATTACGAGCGCTTGAAGGCGACCAAGGGCGCGAACCGCGCCAAGGTGGCCACGGCACGCAGACTTCTGACCATTGCCTTCCAGCTGTTGCGCGACGGCCGCTCCTACGAGCGGCGCGGCGCCAGGCCGGAAAGCAGGTCAACATCATCCCGGCTGTCCTGATCGCTTCCTAGCGAGCTCGGCAAGGCTGGGCTGCGCTCTCGAGGAGAATGGGAAGCCGGGGCCGAACGCCACAATGTGACCCGTCGCCGCCAGGCCCGGGCACGGATTGGAGAATGGCTTGAAGAGCCGGGGATCAGACGCCTGATCCCTTACCGGTTAACTCGTCCCCATCGGCGTCGGTGCGGACCAGAACAACAATGAACCCAAGGAAACCTGCCCTTCACCATAGGTGCAACACCCCCTTGAGTTCTTTCATTGGAGAGATCGATGACAAGCGGCCGATCACGTCGGAAGTGGCTGCCGGTTCCATGATGCAGAACGTGATGCCAAGCCCCGGCTTCCTCTTCGCGCTCGTAATGTCCAACGGCCAAGCCAATATCGCGGCCCTGCGACACGATTGACGCGACACGCCGGCTCCGGATCGCCTCGGTTAGGGCGGGCCAATCGGCAGGGATGTCGCGCTCGATGAGCGCAGGCACAAGCTGCCAATCTTCCTCGCGCGCCAGATTGATCGCGAGCCAGCCGTCATCGGCCAACAGAAAGCGGCAACCGCCCCCGGGCGATATGGAGCCGTTTCTCGTATAGCCGGCGATCGCGGCACGCTCGCCGAGGAGGTGCGCGCCTCTGAAATCATCAGGCAAAGGACGTCTTGTGATCGCTTCGAGGGCGAGGAGCGCACCATCGGCGGCGGAGGCGAGGGGAATGGGACAGATGCGGGCCGGACCCTCCCTGTGTCCGGTAAGCGCCATCGCGCCGCTCTCCGCCCAGGCGAGCGCAGGATGTTGTGGCGGACGGCGCGCGGTAATGGCCGCGCCGACGCCCAAATCGGCCAGCAATGTCCGCGCATAGGCCAAGGCCAGATCTTGCTGGTCCGTGTTCCGCCAGCCGGTCAAGGCGAACCGTCCTTACTCAGTCAATCGGCCCCTAAGCTCATCCCGGATGACGCGCCTGAGGACCTTCCCGAGCTCGTTGTACGGCAATTCGGCTCGAAACTCGATGACGGATGGAACGCGGGAGGAGCGTAGGCGCTCCTTGACCCAACTCTGGAGCTCGGGCGGCGAGACCGCCGAACCCTCGCGGACGACGACGGCAGCGGCGATTCCCTCGCCCCATTCCTCGTCGGGGATCGCTACGACGGCCGCGTCGACAATGGCCTCGTGGGCGAGGAGCACGTCCTCGATCTCGCCCGGCGAGATGTTCTCGCCGCCGCGGACGATTACGTCGTCGGCCCGTCCTTCGAGAAAGAGAAAACCCTCCGCATCGAGATAGCCGCGATCGCGGGTTGCGAACCATCCGCCGGCATCGAGCGTGCTGCCGATTTCCAGATACTCGCCGGCAACTTGCCCGCCGCGCGCGAAGACCTGTCCGGGGATGCCGGCCGGAAGCGCTTTGCCGCTCTCGTCGCGGATCTCCATTTCGATCGTGCCGATGGGCCGCCCGACCGAGCCCAGCCGCTTCCTGATTTCGGGATCGCCGCTCGACGAGGCCAGACGATGATCGTCCGGTCTCAGCATGCAGATAGTAGCGCTCGTCTCGGTCAGCCCGTACGCGTTCGTGAAGTCGACATGGGGCAGAAGCTCCATCGCCTTCTCGATGACCGAGACCGGCATTCGGCCGCCGCCATAAGAGATTGCGCGCATCGACGAAACGTCCCAGCGGCCGGGCTCGCGCATCAGCGCGTCGAGGGTCCGGGAGATCATCGTCGGGACCATGAAGGCATGAGTCGAGCGCTCTCTCTGGCAGGTATCAAGCCACCGGAGCGGATCGAAGCTCTCCAGCATCACCATGCGCCGACCGGCATAGGTGGAACTCATGATCGCCGAGATGCCGGCGATGTGGTAAGGAGGCACGGAAACGAGGTTCGCCTCATCTTCTCCGGCCGACGCGAAGTCGATCGTGCCCAGAATATAAGCCATCAAGTTGCCGTGCCGGAGCACGGCCGCTTTGGGCTTGCCGGTCGTGCCACTGGTGAAGAGCTGGACCGCGACGCCGCGCTCCTCGTTCAGATGCGCAGGTCCCGCATTTTCTGTCGGCAGACCGTCGATGAACCGCTCGCGCTCGACGGCGGAGACTCCGTTGGCAAGCGTGAGCCGAGCCAGATTTTCGGTGCTGCCAACCAGCATCGATGGAGTCACGCGGCTTGCCAGTCCGTTCAGCTCGTCGTCGGTGAGGCGGTAATTCATGGGAACGTAAGGGACGTCGGCCAGCGCGGCGCCGAACAGAAGAATCGGCGCGGCGACACTGTTGACGTCCAGAAGAGCCGCGTGACGCGCCTCCGACCGCCGGATGAGGCTCGCGGCGCCGAGGCTCGATCGCAGCAAATCGGCATAGGTAAGTCGGCGCGCGCCGCATTGTGCCGCGACGCGCTCGGGATAGGCGTCGACCGCCATTTCCAGAAGCGTGACGATGTTCATATCAGTCGGAGGATGGCAGCGCCTTGGGTTGTTTGACCAGCAGCCTCTCGGTCCCGAGCGACAGCGATCCCTTGCCACCCTTCGTGCACAAAAGCTCGATGCGGTCCGTCGCGTCGATGTAGCGTTTACCGATCAGCGTGCCCTCGGCCAAGGATTCATCCAGCGCGGCATCTGCGGGCGCCGGCTCGGCGGCCGGCAGCATCGGCGCCCCGCCGCAGCGCAGGTCGAGCGGCTCCGGCACCGTCCGGATCACCATGATCTGAGCCTCGCAGACGGCGCTCTTGAGCTTCGATCCAACCTTGAGAATGCTCATCCACCAACACCATCGACGATCGTTCCGGCCCACGCGGCAATACGCGCGAACAGCAACTCGCGCGAGGGAAAAATGAATTGGCAGTGGCCAGTCTCCGGCAACACGAGCAGGGATATATCGCGGCTATTGG
The DNA here is from genome assembly GCA_035293565.1 of Alphaproteobacteria bacterium. Classification (GTDB taxonomy): domain Bacteria; phylum Pseudomonadota; class Alphaproteobacteria; order BOG-932; family Roseiterribacteraceae; genus DATGMP01. The sequence continues at coordinate 28,292 of DATGMP010000092.1, forward strand.
GAAATGTCGCCGGAATCGCGTGCGGCGACCCGGCGATGTCCTGGTCGCCAAGGCCGAGGAAGATCGGCACCGCGATCGCGTTCGCCCGGGGCCGGATACTCCCGGGGACCATCGATTGTAGCCCCGATACCGCAAGCAGCACGTCACGCGCCGCTTTCAGCGCCTGCACGCCGTCGCGCTCGGCCATGGACCCATAGAACATGGCGCTGCCCTCGGGCGAAGGGGCGAGCTCGGGATAGGGGCTCGGATAGATCTGTCGGGCGATGTCCCCGATCCGAGCCGGAATTGTTTCCGGATGGCCGATCAGCGCGTGCGCCGGCTTGGGCAGATGTTCGATCAGCCCGTTGTTGCTGAAGCCTAAGAGGACCAGCCCGTCATGCGATGGCCAACGCGCTTGTTGGATCACGGTCAGCATGGCGCCCATCGAGTGACCGACGCCGATGCTCTCGAGTTTGGGCAGGGGCGGGAGATCGGAAATCAAACCGCCGCCCCGGAGGCCGCTCACGATTTGTCTGGTCGCGTGGGCGTTCGCTTCCGCGATCACGTCCGGCGTCAGGGCGAATCCATCCGCGGGCCGTGTGCTCTCGCCGACGCCGAGATGATCGATCGAGACCGTGATCATGCCCGCTTCGGCCATATATCGCGCGAAGCTGAAGCGCGGCTGAGCCTCGGCGCCGAGATCGTAATAGCCGCGATTGATGCTGCCGCCGGGCAGGCAGATGAAGACGATCGGAGGATCGGTGAGACTGCCGGCGGGCCGGAAGATCTCCGCCGCGATCTTCGTTTCCGGCGTATCGGCGAGCTTTATGCCGGCATCGAGCGCCAGGGTCTGGCGCCTAATTGTGCTCCGTGCGGAAACGTCGAGCTCAGCCGTCATTCAGCTGCTTCTGCCTTCCCGGCAGCAGCCTTCTGGAAGCCGGGCGCGATCGGCATCGCGGCTTCGGCGTCGGGCGACCAGATCATGATCGCCCGTTCCTTCTGGAGCGCGGCGATCTCTGCCGAGCCATAGCCGAGTTCACGCAAAATTGCCTCGGTGTATTGGCCCACGACGAGCGGTGGTCCTTGAATGGTCGCGGGCGTTTCGGAGAAGTCGAATAGAAGTCCGATCTGATCGACCTTTCCGACATAGTGATCGGGGTAGCTCGCGACCAACCGGCGGTGGATCATTTCCGGATCATCGTGCAGGCGCGAGGCAAAGCCCGAATCGCAAATCTCACAAGGGACGCCGCCGCGGTCGAGGATGGAGAACCACTCGGCGGCGCCGCGCTTGCGGAATATGGCTTCGAGACGTCGCGACAGCGCGGCGTCATTCGCCTTGCGTGCCTCGGCTGTCCCAAAGCGTTCATCGGCTGCCAGTTGGGCTTCGCCGATCGCGACGCACAGTTTGTCCCAATGCTCTTCGGTCGCCGCGACAATGCAGAGCCAGCCATCGGCCGTTTCGTAGAGGCGTGTCAGGGCATGGAATCCGGTTTGGGTGTGATCGGTTTTCGGCCGATCGACTCCACGCCCGTCGGGATAGGCGATGGCATAGGAGCAGTTCAGCAGTTGCGCATTGACGATCGCGGTGTCGACCATCTGGCCTTCGCCGGTACGCTCGCGGTGATAGAGCGCCTGCATGATGCCGATCGCCGAGAGGAATCCGTTTCCGGTGTCGCCGAGCGAGGTGAGCGACCAGAGCGGCTTGCCGCCGCGCCACATGCCGCCATCCTCCCATTGCACGCCGGCGAGGCAGGCTCCGGTCTGGTCGTTGCCCGGCAGCGCCTGGCGCGGACCGGTCTCGTGTCCGCGCGTGTGGCAATAGATGAGGTCCGGCTTGGCCTTCTTCAGGCTTTCATAATCGATGCCCAGCCGCTCGGCCGCGTCATAGCGCATATTGTGCTGGACCACGTCCGCGGTCTTCACGAGGTCGAGCAGCACTTTCTTCGCGCGCGGATCCTTGAGGTTCAGCGCGATGCTGCGCTTGCCCCGATTGCAGATATAGGCGATGTGATTGCGGTGCCAGTAGATGTCGTGCGGGGCGTTGACCTTGATGACGTCGGCGCCGAGGTCCGACAGAAGCTGCGTGCCGTACGGCCCGGCGACCGCAAGGCCAAGGTCCAGCACCCGCACACCCTCTAGAGGCGCTCGCAGCGCCTTGCCGGTCGGGCTGCTTGCCGCGGGTCCATCGACGATCGCGGCAGCTTCGGCCTTCACCGACGCGGTATGCTCGCCAGCCCGCGGCGCACCACCGCGAATCGCGCCGGGGCTCTTGGTCATGCGATAAGTGATGCCGACGTGGCGGATCGGCCCGAGCTCGGAATCAATCACCTCCGCGACACATCCGTCCTTCAGCATCAGCGGATCGTTGAGCGCTTCTTCGGGCGGACGCACCGCCTGGACGGTCGCGTCGGCGACCGCTGCGGCGTCCATCCATTCCTTGGCGGTGAATTTCTTCACGCGCTCGGCCAAGATCGGCTGATAGTGGGACATGACCACGAGCTCTTCAGGCCCCATGCCGAAGCGGTCAGGATCATTCTGCACCGTCAGATCCGGGCTCGAATTGATTTCGTCGCCTTCCGACGCCGTGATGATGAAGCGCGGATTAGGGACCCAATTATGGATCCACCGCCCGTCGGCGCACTCGAAATGCCCCTTCGGCGAACGCGAGCAGAGAACCCAGCTGTTGAAGAATTGCGCGTCCGGATTTTCGGCGCGCTGCCAGGCGCCGCATGCGGCTGCCATTGCGCCCTGCAGCAGCGACGTCTCGACCCATTGCCCGCGTCCGGTGATCTCGCGCGCCCTGAGAGCGGCTGAAATGGCGGCCGATGCGGCGTAGAAAGCGCCGAGACTTGGCCAATGCGACGCCGGGAAAACAGGACCCGGTCGTGGCGGTCCTTGCACCCATTCGGGCAGGATCTCGACCTCGGCGAAGGGGTCTTCACGGTTCGCCATATGCAGCAAGGCGCCCTCGGGCCAGCCCCGCTGCTCCCAATGCAGCCCGATCCGGGCGGCGACCAGCGCGTCATAGCCCGGCCGATTCGCATGCTTACCGTCGCGGCCGTAAGCGGTGATCGAGCAATAGATCAGCCGGGGATTGAGCGCGTGCAGCGTGTCGAAATCGATGCCGAGCCGTTTCGTCACGCCGGGCGCATAGCTTTCGACCAGGACGTCGGCATTGCGCGCGAGCTTCAGCATAACGTCCCGATCCGCAGTGTCCTTCAGATCGAGGATCGCGCTGCGCTTGCCGCGATTCCAGGCGCGGTAGCCGGACTGCACGCGGAATGGATCGCCGCCGGGCGGCTCGATCTTGGTGACCTCAGCCCCGTGATCGGCCAGCAGCATCGTCGTCATCGGGCCGGAGATGCCCCATGACAGGTCGAGGACTTTTAGGTCGTCGAGAACGCCCGGCATCGATTTCCCCCCTTTGTCGTCAGGCACCGAGACCGAAGGTCCGTTGCCCGTTTTCGAGCGTGATCTTGCGCTTGTCGACTTCGGGAATGCCAGCCGCCGCGAATTGCTCCTTCACCTGCTTGTGCGAGTTCGGCCAGCACGTGGCGGGATGCGGGAAGTCGGTCGACCAGTAGATGCAGTCCGGCCCGAAATAGTCATAGGCGGCTTTCAACCCGTGGGGCTCGTACATGAAGGTTGCGCCCATCTGGCGCTTGAAATATTCGCTCGGCAACAGCTTCACATTCGGAAATTCGTAATGCTGATGCATGCGGCCGTCGAGAACGACCTCGAAGAAGAAGGGCATCCAGCCGAGGCCGGGCTCGACCAGAATGACCTTGAGCTTCGGGAAGCGCTCGAGCGTACCCGTCAGGATCCAGAAGGAAAGCGTTTCGGCCAGCGCAATGGATGGCAGGCCGGTGAAAATGCCCTTCTGCGGGGTCGGGTCGCGACGAAAAACGTCCCACAACGAGGCTTTGACCTCCAGATGGTTCAATATCGTGAGATCGGCATCCGAGATTGCCGCCCACAGCCGGTCGTAGCGGCTGTCGTGGAAATCGGGCAGTCCGAATTCCGTCGGAAATGAGGGCAGTTGCACACAGCGCGCGCCGCGCTTCTTCATGCGCTCCACCTCGGCGACTGCGAAATCGATATCGAAGAGCGGGATCTGATAGGCGGTGAGAAGGCGCCTCGTGTCGATCGAGGCGAAGTCCGCCATCGAATCATTGTAGCCCTTCATCATCTCCATCCAGTCGGGGCCGGCCATCGTGGGCGTGCAAAGCTTGGCGCCCCCGACCTCGGGGAAAATGACTTCGGCCTCGACTCCGTCGCGGTCCATGGCCTTCAGCTTGGCGTTCGGCTCGAAATGACCCGGGTCCTGGGCCGCGTCCATATCGACGAAGTCTTCCATCGAGAGCTGTGGCTGGCCGCGCCTAAGCTCCTGCGCCTCGTACTGGGCCAGTTTCTTGTTCGCCTCGTCCCAGCGCTCCTTGAGGCGTTGCGACAGCCGCGCCTTGACCCAATCATCCGTGAAATGAACGTGGGAGTCGCACGATACGAGACGTTCCTGAACGGCGGCCGTCATTCGAAGCTCCTGGGTTTCGGCATCCTTCCGCGAGGCTAGCCGGGAACCGCGGCGGGGCCTCTATTCGATGAAGACAGGCTGCCTATCATTTGAGGACAGGCCTATCATTTCAGGACTCAATGCCTGTAGCCCTGCCCATTCAGGCTCCCGCGTGAGCGGCCGCCCATGATCTGGCCGCGATATTCCTTGGGGCTGATGCCGACCCATGAGCGGACGGCGCGCACCAGGCCATTGCGCTCGGCGAAGCCGGCCCTGAGCGAGACCTCGCCGATCGGGATATCCGGTTCCGAGAGCCATTTGAGCACCATTTCGCGCCGGATCTCCTCCTTCAGCTGCCGGAAGCTGATGCCCTCGTCCTCCAGCCGCCGGCGCAACGTTTTGCTGCTGATATTGAACTCGAGCGCCAGGTCTTCGATCGAAAGGAGGCGCTCGGTCTTGATGAGGCACTCCTTCAGCTTGGTCTTGATCAGTGTCCGCCACGAGCGATGGACCCCGGGCACGGCCACCAGATCCACCTGTCTCATGAGAAAGCCTTCGCCCAGTTCCGCGAGGCTGCGGACGACTCGGCGCCGCAGAAACCGAGCGGGGAACTGCACCCGTGTTACCGGCTGGTGGAAATGGCAGGGTCCCCAAAAGGCTTCGGCATATTCCTCGACGGGCGCGCTAGGCTCATAAGGCAGATCGACGCGCAGCACCGGGATCTCTTCGCCGATCAGCCAGCTCGACACATGGGGCCACAAGAGGAGCCACCATTCGTGGAGATAATGGAACCGGTCGAGCTCCGGGTGGGCGAGCGTCAACGTGATTGTCGCGACACCCGCTTCTTCGCGAAGCTCGAAGGACAGTTCGCCGGTGACGAAGGGATAGATGCGAAACGCCCTGTCCAGCGCTTCGCCCAGGGTGTTCTCGCGAACCATCGATTCGCAAACCATGGGCAGGCTTCCGGCTTTGCAACGTGTGCCGGCGAACCCGAAGAAATCGTCGTCCAACGCGGCTTTCAAGGCTCGGTTTAATCGAGTGAAGGCATCTGGACAGATGACCGGGACATCCGGGGCGACCGTTGCAGGGTCAATCTCGGCCAAGCGGCAAATATCCGCCAGATCGTGACCCTGGGCTTCCGCCGCGGCGATCATCGCCCGCGCATAACGCGTGATGAGATTCGGTGCTCCCATAGTGTCCTCCCCGGCTCCTCTTCCCGTCTTCCCCTCACCGCCTTAGCGCGCCGACGATCTGGCGACCGATCTCGGCAGGCCTGAGATCGCCGTCCGGCGAGTACCAGACGCCGGTGGCGTTGAGCGCGCCCAGGTAATGTTTCTGGAAGATTCGGCGATCGATGTCCGGCGGAAGCGGCAGCGCCGCGATGACGCCCTCCATCATGCGCTCGAACCGGTCGCGCTGCGCCACCAGCCGCCTGCGCACCGATGGATCGAGCCCCGGCGGAAACATTGGCGTCACCAGCACGCGAAAACCGGCGCGCCCGAGCAGAGCTTCGCAATGGGCGACGGCCGCGGCCTCGAGCCTATCCCAGGGATCCGCGATATCGGCGATCGCAGAGCGGACGGCATCGAAGATTTTCGACACGCTCGCATCCTGGACCGCGACGTAGAGTTCTTCCTTGGAGGCGAAATGGTAGTAGAGCGACCCCGACATCAGTCCGGCGGCAGCCGCGATGTCCCGCATCGATGTGGCCTCGAAGCCCTTCGTGGCGAACAGATCCGAGGCCGCGACCAGCACCTTTTGCCGGCGCGCTTCCGCTCGGGTGAGCTCGGCCGGCACCGTTTCTTCGGCCGGCTTCGGGAGATCGCGCGCCGCCGCAATCGCATTCATTGTCATGTTTCCCGTCGCGCCGTCTTGCTTTTTCTAACGATCGTTAGATAGATTTTAGCCCACGCCCACCGGGCCGACAAGCTTTCCGGAGGATGACCGATGCTGGATCCTGCCACAGCCGAAGAGCTGACGATCTTCCGCGACGCGACCCGCAAATTCGTGGATCGCGAGATCGTCCCGCATGCCGCGCGCTGGCGGGAGCAGGGAGTGGTCGACCGCGATCTGTGGCTGAAAGCGGGCGAGGCTGGGCTGCTCTGCGCGGGAATACCGGCCGAATATGGCGGCGCGGGCGGCAATTTCCGGCACGAGGCCGTGATCATCGATGAGTTGGCACGAGCCAATTTCGCCGATTTCGGCGAGCCGCTGCACAGCGCAATCGTCGCCCCCTACATCCAGCACTACGGGACCGAGGAGCAGCGGCGCCGCTGGCTGCCCAAGCTCGCCACCGGCCAGCTGATCGGGGCCATTGCGATGACCGAGCCGGGGGCGGGCTCGGACCTTCAAGGCGTGCGCACTTCGGCGAAGCTCGACGGCAATTCCTATGTGATCAACGGCCAGAAGGTCTTCATCACCAACGGCCAGCTCGCAAACTTCATCATCGTCGTCGCCAAGACGGATCCGGCGGCCGGAGGGAAGGGGATTTCGCTGCTGATCGTCGAGACCGAGGAGGTCGAGGGTTTTCGGCGCGGGCGCAATCTCGAGAAGGTGGGCTTCAAGGCGCAAGATACGTCGGAGCTGTTCTTCGACGATGTGCGGGTCCCGACGAGCAATCTCTTGGGGCCCGAGCCCAACAAGGGCTTCGTTCAGCTGATGGAGCAGCTGCCGCAAGAGCGGCTCATCATTGCGGTTCAAGCAGTCGGCGCGATGGAAACAGCGATCCGGCTGGCGACCGAATATGTCAAAGAGCGCAAGGCATTCGGGAAGACCATCTTCGACTTCCAGAATACGCGCTTCAAACTGGCCGAGGCCGCCACCGAAGCGAAGGTCGCTCGGGTATTCGTCGATTTCTGCATCGACGAGCTCGTGGCCGGCAGGCTCGACGTCGTCACCGCGGCGATGTCGAAATGGTGGACGACCGAAAAGCAGTGCCAGGTCGTCGACGAATGCCTGCAGCTTTTCGGCGGTTATGGCTATATGTCGGAATATCCGATCTCGACCATGTGGACCGACGCGCGCGTGCAGAAGATTTACGGCGGCACCAACGAGATCATGAAAGAGCTGATCTCGCGCAGCCTTTGACCCTTCGACAGATCGAGGAATTCCATGACCATTCTCGAGATTTCGGAAACCCAGAAGGCCGCCGCGCTGGAGCACGTCGCCGCAGCGGAGCGCGCTGTGTGGAACATTCCGGATGTTCCGGCCTCCACGCCGGTCAGGCCGATCAATTCCGCCGCCATCATAGGCGCGGGTACGATGGGCGGCGGCATCTCGATGTCCTTCGCCAATGCCGGCATTCCCGTGATCGTGATCGATGTGGACGCAGCATCGCTCGATCGCGGCCTGTCGCGTATCCGCGGCAATTACGCGGCGACGGTGTCGAAAGGCCGCCTCAGCCAAGCGCAGATGGATGAGCGCGTGGCGCTTCTGCGGTCTACAACCGACATCGCTGCGGTTGCTGACGCGGACATCGTCATCGAGGCGGTGTTCGAGCGCATCGATATCAAACTCGACATCTTCCGCAAGCTTGACCGGCTCGCCAAGCCGGGAGCGATCCTGGCCACGAATACATCGATGCTCGACGTCGACCGGATCGCCGCCGAGACGAAGCGCCCGCAAGACGTCCTGGGGACGCATTTCTTCAGCCCGGCGAACGTGATGAAGCTGCTGGAGGTCGTGCGCGGCGAGAAGACTGCGAAGGATGTGCTGGCGACCGTGATGTCGGTGGCCCGCAAGATCGGCAAGATTCCGGTCGCGGTCGGCGTCTGCGACGGTTTCGTCGGCAACCGGATGGTCGAGCAATATTTCCGCGAGGCCGAGTTCCTCGTCGCGGAGGGCGCAAGCCCGGCGCAGGTCGACAAGGCGCTCACCGATTACGGTCTTGCGATGGGACCCTTCGCCATGTCGGACATGGCGGGTGTCGATGTGCGCTGGGAGGTAGCGAAACGCAACGGCGACCCGGGCGCCGGCGGAAAGCGCTACTCCGATCTCGTTGGCGCTCTGGGACGCATGGGCCGGTTCGGACAGAAGACCGGGGCCGGCTTTTATCGCTATGAGCCCGGAAGTCGCGCGCCGATTCCGGACCCGGCGCTCGACGCTGTCTTCCAGGCCGAATCCGAACGCCAGGGCGTGAAGCGGCATGAGGTCGGGCCTGAGGAGATCGTGAAGCGCTGTCTCTATGCGTTGATCAACGAAGGCGCGGATATTCTCGAAGAGCGGATCGCCGCCAGGGCGGGCGACATTGACGTGATTTATGTGAATGGCTACGGCTTCCCCGCCTATCGCGGCGGACCGATGTTCGCAGCCGACCTGATCGGCCTCGACGCAGTGCATCGGGAGATCGAGCAGTTCCGCAACACCTTCGGCGATCATTGGCGCCCATCGCCGTTGCTGGCGCGCCTGGCGCGCGAGGGGAAGCGCTTCAACGATCCGACATGAGGCTGCGATGAAGCTGAGCTGGGCAGGGTTCAAGGACGAGGTTCCATTCCGCGAGCAGGTCAAAGCGATCGCGCCTTTGGGCTTCGACACGCTGGCCGTCACCGAGACCGGACACGATCCGTTCATTCGCGCGGCCGTGGCGATCGAGCATACTGAGCGCATCGAGATCATGACCGGCATTGTCGTGGCCTTCGCGCGGACCCCGATGCTTCTGGCCTATGCGGCGCATGATCTGAACGCCTTATCGGGCGGCCGATTCATTCTGGGCTTGGGATCACAGGTGAAAGCCCATATCACCAAGCGCTTCGCCATGCCCTGGTCGGAACCGGCGGAGCGCATGCGCGAGATGATTCAGGCGGTCCATGCGATCTGGGATTGCTGGTATGACGGCAAGCCGCTCGATTTTCGCGGTCGCTTCTACAGTCATACGCTGATGACGCCCTACTTCACGCCGACGGACACGCGGTCCGGCCGGGCGAAGATTCATTTGGCCGCGGTTGGAACGCACATGACGAACGTGGCGGCCGAGGTTGCGGACGGTATGATCTGCCATCCGTTTACGACCGAGCGCTATGTGCGCGAGGTCACGATGCCTGCCATCGAGGCAGGCCTCACGCAAACGGGCCGGCAGCGCGGGGATTTCGAGCTGACGGGTTTCCCGTTCGTGGCGACCGGGTGGAACGACGAAGCTCTCGAAAAATCGATTGCCGACACGCGCCGGCAGATCGCGTTCTACGGCTCGACGCCCGCCTATCGCGGCGTGCTCGAGCTCCATGGATGGGGCGATCTCCAGACCGACCTGAATGCGCTTTCGAAGCAGGGCCGTTGGGAAGAGATGGGGCGGCTCATCGACGATCGGATCCTCGAAGCGTTCGCCGTGATCGGACGGCCCGAGGAGGCGGCTCGCGAGCTTCGTCGGAGGTTCGACGGCGCCTTCGACCGCATGTCGGTGAATTTCGCCCTGCAACCCGAAACCCTGCCGCCGATTCTCCAGCTGCTGCGACGCGGGACCTAACCGACAGGGTCGGCTAAGCTGAGCCGGCGACCGCGAGTCTTCGCGGTCCTCTCCAGTCGCCGCGGCTCCATGATTTTCAAGCAGGCATTCGCCAAACCGCTTAGACCCGAAGATCTCCCGCGCACGGCGCGTTGGCTCGCGCTGCTGTTGATCTCGGCGATCCTCTGGGGGTTTCTCGACTTGGTGGGCGTGCCGGCTGCGTTGCTGCTCGGGCCCATGCTGGCCGGCATCATCATCGAAGCAGGTGGTGGTGCGGTTCGGGTGCCGCCTCTGCTCTACCTCGCGGCTCAGGCCGCGGTCGGCGGGTTTGTCGCGGGCGCCGTGCAGCCGACGATTCTATCGGTCATCGGCAGCGACTGGCCGCTCTTCGTGGGGCTGGTGATGTCGATGGTAGTCGTCACCAGCCTGGCCGGCTGGCTGATGAGCCGCTGGCGGTTGCTGCCCGCGACGACCGCCGTTTGGGGCACATCGCCGGGCGCGGCGGCGACGATGATCATCATGGCGGAGGCATTCGGGGCCGACATTCAGCTGGTCGCCTTCATGCAATATCTGCGCGTCGCGCTCATCGCCGTCGTGGCTTCGGTGATCGCCGGGCTATCGGGTCACGGCGGCGTGCTATCGCCTGCCCACGAGATGTTTTCCGCGCCCAAGGACTGGCGCGCCGTCGCCGAAACGCTGGCGCTGGTGGCGGTCGGCGGCTTCATTGGCAGCCGATCGCGCATTCCGGCCGGAACGCTGCTCGTGCCGATGGGGGCGGGGATTGCCCTTCACGCGGCGGGCTGGATCGCGATCGAGCTGCCGCGTCCGCTGATTGCCGCGAGCTATGCGCTGATCGGCTGGCGGATCGGCCTCGGCTTCACGCGGCCGATTCTCATTCACGCCGCGCGCGTGCTGCCGGTGATATTGGCATCGATCTTCGCCGCGATCACGTTCTCCGGGATACTCGCTCTGCTGCTGGCGAGATTCCTCGGCATGGACCTGTTGACCGCCTATCTCGCGACGAGTCCGGGCGGCATGGATTCGATCGCTGTGATCGCGGCTTCGGCGCGCGTCGATCTGTCGTTCGTGATGGCGCTACAGACGGCACGATTCCTGATTGTGATGATTGTGGGTCCGCCGCTGGCGCGTTTCGTCGCCCGCCGCTCCGGTCGGCTCGCTACGCCCGGTCCGGAGGCGTCCGGCCAAACTATCCGATAGGGAAGCCTAGGATCCGCGCCGATTGCGTGTAGCCGACATATGCTACGCCATGTCCATGATGTCGAGCGATGCGATCTTAAAAAACAATTTTGTCAGAATGTTTTTCTGTTAAGGTGCATCCGAAGCAGCCGACATACAGCGGCGCGGATGTCGATTGGCGCATCGGTGGAGAGCGGGGAAGGTCATGCCAAAATTCGAGAGCTACGCCAACAAGTATAAGAATATTATATTGGATCGGCGTGACGGGATTCTGGAAGTCCGCGTTCATTCAAACGGTGGCCCGCTGAAATGGGGCGCGCTGGAGACCAGCGCGCACGCGCAGCTGGGCGAAGCCTTCTACAATATCGGTCGGGACCCCGAGAACCGCGTGGTCATCCTGACCGGTACCGGCGATACGTTTCTTGCCGAGTTCGACATGGAAGAGATCGGGATGGGTGGGGGCTCCATCGCCGAGTACTGGGACCGCATCTATGTCGAGGGCAAGGATCTGCTGATGAACTTGCTCGACATTCCGGTACCGGTGATCGGCGCGGTGAACGGACCGGCTTTCATCCATGCCGAGCTGGTCACCATGTCGGACATCGTGATCGCTTCGGAGAACGCAGCGTTCGCCGATCTCGCCCATTTCCCGGGCGGCACGGTGCCGGGCGATGGCGTCCATGTCTGGTGGGAGATGCTGCTCGGTGTGAACAGGTCGCGGTATTTCCTGATGACCGGGCAGCAAATTCCAGCCAAAGAAGCGCTCGCTTTGGGCATCGTGAGCGAGGTCGTGCCGCGGAACGAACTGCTCGCGCGCGCACGCGCGTTGGCGCAGCAGCTGCTGAAGCAGCCACCGCTCGTTCTGCGCTATACGCGCACCGCCGTGACTCAGAACATCAAGCGTCGCATGCTCGATGATCTTGGCTACGGCCTGATGCTCGAGGGCATGGGCGTGATGGGCGCGTTTTGGCCGGGCTCCAAATAGCGGAGATGATCATGGGCAAATTGGGCGGTAAGATCGCGCTCGTCACTGGCGCGGCATCGGGGATCGGCAAAGCTTCGGCGATTCTGTTCGCGCAAGAGGGGGCTGAGGTTGCGGTCGTGGATCGCGATCTGCAGGGCGCCAACGCGACGGTCGAGGAGATCACGAACGCGGGCGGCAAGGCGATCGCGATTGGGACGGATGTGTCCAAGAGCGCTGAAATTCAGCACATGATAGCAACCACGGTCGAAAGCTTCGGTCGACTCGACATCGTCTTCAGCAATGCCGGCATCATGTCCTCCAGCCTTTTGCATCAAATGGCCGAGGAGGAATGGCACCGTGTGATTGCGATCAATCTCACGGCCGGCTTTCTGATCTGCAAATACGCGTTGCCGGAGCTGATGAAGCATGGCGGCGTAATCCTCTGCACGGCCTCGGTCGCGGGACTCGAAGGCCGTACTGCGCATGCCGCTTACGGCGCCAGCAAGGCCGGGCTGATCAACATGATCAGGAATGTCGCCATGGATTACGCGCGGTACAATATCCGCGCCAATTGCCTCTGCCCCGGTGGCGTCCAGACGAATATCTCGAAGGAGGCGCTCAAGCACATGTCGCCTGCCTTGCTTGAGAGGTTGGCGAGATGGTCCGCTGAGAATGTCCCGCAAGGCCGCGTCGCGATGCCGGAGGAGCTTGCGCGCGCTGCGCTCTTCCTGTGCTCGGACGACGCGTCCTATGTCACCGGAACCGCCATGGTGGTCGATGGCGGCTCGATCGCAGGCCATTTCATTCCGCTGGCCGAGTGAGCCGCGCATGTTCGGATTCCGTCTGCGTTACCGGTTTGGCGGCGAAGCCTCGTGAGGACGAGCGAGCTTCTTCACGATTTCTTGCGCGATATCGTCGGGCGGTACGCTGCCGCAGCGCACGACGATCGCCTGCTCGTCCTCGCCTGGCGGCTCGAGTGTGGCAAGCTGGCTGTCGAGCAGGCTTGCGGGCATGTAGTGGCCGCGACGCTGCGCAAGCCTTTTGGCGAGCTCCTTTCTTTCCGCCTCGAGGAACACGAAGCGGATTGTGGGCCCGGCGATGCTTCTCAGTCGGTCTCGATAGGCGCGTTTCAGTGCCGAACAGGCGATGATGATGCGGTGGCCGTTTTGGAGCGAGTCAGCGAGCGCATGGCCGACACGGTCCAACCATGGCCATCGATCCTCATCCTCGAGGGGAATGCCTGAGCGCATCTTGGAGATGCTTTCGGGCGAGTGCAGCGTGTCGCCTTCGACGAAGGTTGCCCCGAGCCGTCGGGCAAGCAGCGCGCCGACGGTCGACTTGCCGCTGCCGCTTACGCCCATTAGCACGATCGCGAGTTTTTCGTTGGATGAAGTCATGGCGCGCGGAATAGAACGATATCATATCAACCACGGCAGCGGGCGATAGGGTCCGGACCAAAGGAGGTCGTCATGAGCAAGGACATGGAAGAGGCACCCGGCACGCTCCATCTCGGCCCTCGGCGCATTCCGATGCCTCCGACGATCAGTGCGTTCGCGCAGCGATTTATGGCGGAGAGCACCCTGCGGATGGAGGCCATGCTCGCCGCCGCCAAACCAGAGGCGTCAAACCAGAGGCGCCAGACCGGCCGCTCGATCCGGCAGATTGGAAGCAACGCATCGCGATGATCGACAAACGCTTCGATCCGGTGGCCGACCAGATGCTCAAGTCGGTGCTGGCCCGTCAGGTTACATTATGATAGCAATGTTTTGAAGAGAGCGCAAAGCTCGCGGGGGCAGGGAAGGAAGGCCGATGGAAGCGACGGTGGAAAGAGGCCGGCTGACCGGCGCTTTGCGCTTGATCGTGCTCCTGTCCGGTGCGGCGCTTGCCGCCATGGTGCAGCTGGCGATTTTGCCGTCGCTGACCCAGATGGCCGCCTATTTCTCGAGTCAGAGCACTGGCGCGTTCGACAGCGCGACCATTGCGCAGACCGTGATGACCATTGCCGCGCCGACAATGGCGCTTGGCGCCCCGCTCGCGAGCTGGCTAATCGGGCGATCGAGCAAACGCACCGTTCTTTTGGCCTCACTGCTGCTCTACGCCGCCGCCGGCGCCGGTGGCGCCGCGGCACCCGACCTTTGGACTATGTTCGCGACGCGCCTGTTGCTTGGGCTTGCAGCCGCCGGATTCGGAACGGCGACGATGGCTTTCATCGGCAGCGATTACGCGGGGGCGCGGCGCGACAAGTTGCTTGGCCTGTATGTCTTCTTCGGCAGCGCCGGCGCGCTGGTAGAGCTCGCGGTCGCGGGCTGGCTGGCCTCGATCGACTGGCGCGTGCCTTTCTCGCTCTATTTCGTCGGCCTCGCGCTGTTTGCGCTCGCCTTCGTCTGTATGCGGGAATCGAAGCAGGAAGTCGCGGCCGGCGCGGCGGCGCACAGCGGATCGCTGCGCCCAGCCTATGGTCCCTTCGTTCTCATCTTCGTGCTGTCGATGATGATCTACATGATCTCGGTCCAAGGCCCGTTCCTGTTATCGGACAGCGGGCTGACCGATCCGAAGATTCACGCGCTGGTCGTCAATTGCAGCACTGTGGGCTCGATGATCACGGCCTTCACCTTCGCGTGGTTTCGCGCGCGGCTCGGGTTTGTGGCGATGCTGGTCGTGATCTGGGCGGCATTCGGAGTCAGTACTCTGGGATTCGGTATTGCCGGCAACCTCACGGGCTTTGCGCCGATGGCCTTTCTCGGCGGAATCGCCGCGGGCTTCGTCACGCCGCTTGTTCAGTCCGCGATCGTGAACACTGTTTCCGCCGAAGCACGGACGCAGGCCCTGGGAATTTCCTTCGGCCTGATCTTCCTGGCCCAGTTCCTGCAACCGCTGATCCTGGCGCCGGTCCGCGCCGCGCTCGGCATCAACCAGACCTTCGTGTGGGTCGGCGCGATTGCTCTCGCGGCTGGATTGCTCACCATGCTCTGGGGCATGCGGCCGGCGCGGCGAGCGTCCGCGGCGTAGATCAGCCGACGGGGATTTCGGTGCCCTTGATCTCGGTGCGCTGCAAGACGCGACGATGTCGAGGATCGTAAGGCAACACGCGGTGCAGGGTCGGCCGGTTGTCCCACAGAACGACATCGCCGACCGTCCAGTGATGCTCATAGACGAAGCGCGGCTGGGTCACCCAGTCGAGCAGCCAGGCGTGCAGCTTCCTACCCTCCTCGAGCGGCATGCCTCCGACATAGTAAGCGACATTACCGCTGACATAGAGCGACTTACGCCCGTCCGCATGGATGCGCACCAGCGGGTGGGTGGCCGGCGGAAAGTTGCTGCGTTCCTCTTCCGACAAAGGCGGCAGATCCGGCGTGAGATGGCGTGTGAACTCGTAGGAATGCACCATGTGCTTGCCCGCGATCCGCTGCTTCATGTCTTGCGGTAGCGCCTCATAGGCGGCGATCGCGTTGGCGAAGCAGGTCTCCCCGCCCTCGGGCGTCACCTCCAGCGCGTGCAGCATCGAGGCATGGCTGGGCACCGCCCGATATGAGCCGTCGGTATGCCAGAGGCTGGTGAGCGTGGAGAAATAACGTGGGATCGGATGATCGGCCGCAAGCCTTCGTCCTTGCTCGTCGACATTGCCGATGCGCAGTACTTCCGGATTCTTCGAAGACTTCTTGTCGTCCTCGACCGTGACGTCCAGCTCGCCGAAATTTTTCGTGAAGGCGATCTGCCGCGCTTCGGTCAGCGACTGGCCGGGAAAGACGAGCACGAGATGTTCTGACCACAGCGCGCCGATCTCGCCGATCGTCGCGGCGTCGAGATCTTGCGAGAGGTCGACGCCCGTCACCTCCGCGCCAATCGCCGGATGCAGCTTTCGCGCTCGAATCGCCATCCCCGCCCTCCTTCCCAGGGCTTCGACTATGAGGCTAGGCGCGGAAGAACCGGGTCGTCAAATGCCCGTGCCTACACCTTCTCGTGCGGGTCGACCACGACCTTGCCGCCGAGCTCGATCTGCTTCTTGCCGGCATGCGGGTCGTGGGACGGGATCGAGAAGCCGCCGCCGCGCTCGCCCAGCACTTCCGACTTGGACACGCTGATCTCGATGTCCTTGCGGCGGCCGTAGGATTCGACGATCGGAATATCCGCGGTGGCAATCGGCGCCATGCGCTTCTTGCGGGCGAACGCCGCCTCGATATAGGGCGCGAGCTCGATGGCCTTCTCGCGCGCGCGGACCTCCTCGCGGGCCTTGAAGGCAGGCAACAGCTCGCGGGCGAACAGTTCCAATGACTCGCAGATATGCTGGTGCTTGTTGCGGCCGACTTGCT
The DNA here is from genome assembly GCA_035293565.1 of Alphaproteobacteria bacterium. Lineage (GTDB taxonomy): Bacteria > Pseudomonadota > Alphaproteobacteria > BOG-932 > Roseiterribacteraceae > DATGMP01. The sequence continues at coordinate 44,689 of DATGMP010000092.1, forward strand.
GCACGAAGATGATCTGGTCCATGCCGATCTTCTCATAGCGCTCGAACTGCTCGCGTACCTGGTCGGGCGTGCCGATGCCGCCATGGCCGGAATTCTCTTCGATCGTGTGCTCGACCTCCTTGAATTTTCGCCACATCTCCGAGCGGCCGGGCTTGTGCTGGCCGTAAGACGCGACATAGCCCAGCGAATAGCCGAAGAACTTGAAGCCCTCTTTGCCCCGCGCCTCGGCCTCCGCCTCGTCGTGATGCACCGACATGGCGCTGACGATCGCGATGTTGGGATTGACCGTGTGCGCGATCGGCACGCACTCGTCCGACTTGATGATGTCGTAATATTCCTTGACCCAATGCGCGGCCTGCTCAGGCTCGACGAAGGCGAAAGCCAGCGCGCCCAGCCCCATCCGTGCCGCGCGATGGATCGATTCACGCCGCGAGCAGGCGAGCCACATTGGCGGGTGCGGCTTCTGCACCGGCTTCGGCACGATGTTGCGGGCGGGCATCGAGAAGAAGCGGCCCTTGTAGCCGGGGTAGGGGGTCATCGCCAGCATATTGGCCGCCTGCTCGGCGCCCTCGCGCCACAGGTCGGTCTTGTCGGGCGGATTCTGGTTGAAGCCCTCCATCTCGAGCGCCGTCGCGGACTCGCCGGTGCCCCATTCGACGCGGCCGTTCGACACGAGGTCGAGCGCTGCGATGCGCTCGGCAGAGCGAGCCGGGTGATTGTAGTTGGGCGACATCAGCATGACGCCGTGGCCCAGCCGGATGCGTTTGGTCCTCTGCGAGCACGCGGCGAGGAAGACTTCAGGGGCAGGAGAGTGCGAATATTCCTCAAGGAAATGGTGCTCGACCTCCCAGACGCAGTCGATGCCGAGCTTGTCGGCCAGCTCCACCTGGTCCAGCGCCTCCTGATAGACGCGAAGCTCCGCGCCCTCCTCCCAGGGAGTGGGGCACTGATGCTCGTAAAACAGACCGAATTTCATGCCGCGAATCCTTCCTGACGCTCGGCCCTAGCTTTATGCCACTTGCGCGGGTTCGATAAGCGGCTGTGTGCAAGGAGCATCTTTGCAGATTACGCAAAGCTTAACCCTCTCCGCCGCCTAGAGTGGGGCCGGAGAGGGTTTGCGCTGCTTTTGCCATCCGCTTCAGCTCCGCCTCCCGGCGACCGAAGGTGTCGACCAGAAAATCCAAAAAGACCCGCACCTTCGGCGCCATGTAAGGCGTCTTGGGGAAGACTGCATAGATCGCCGGGTCGAAGCCGGTCGGCGTCATCTCGTATTCCGGGAGCAGCGGACGGATTTCGCCGGATTTCAGCTGATCGGCGATCAGCCAGACCGGCAGGAGGGCCATGCCGACGCCTTCCAGGGCGGCCCGCCGGATGGTGGGCACGTCATTCACCTGCAGGCTGCCGCTCACGCGAAGCTCATGAATGCCGGCCTCGTCGCGCCAGAACCAGCTCGATTGCCCGACCTCGAGCACGCCCTCCTGCGGGATCGACAGGCAATTGTGCTCCAGAAGATCGCGCGGGTGCCGGATCGGCGGGTGGGCGGCAAGGTAGCTCTCGGAGGCGAACAGTACGCGCGCGGTGCCCGAGGACAGGCGGCGGATGACGAGATCGGGCTCGGCCGGCTGGCCTATGCGGATGGAGACGTCGATCCGGTCGTCCAGCACGTCGCGAGGCTCCTCGGTCAACCAAAGCCTGAGATTGATGTCTGGATAAAGCTTGAGGAAATGCGGGAGGGCGTCGGTCAGGAACTCGCTCGCGATCGAGAGGCGCGTATGGACGGCCAGAAGCCCGCTCGGCTTGCCCTGATAGGCCGAGACCGCGTTCGCAAGCGTGTCGATCTCATCCAGGATCGCGCGGGCTTTCTCGAAATACATCTCGCCGACCTGGGTGAGCGCCAGCCTGCGGCTGGTCCGGTTCAACAGGCGCGCGCCGACGCTCTCTTCCAGCGCCGCGATCTTGCGCGAGACCGAGGCGGAGGAAAGCCCCATCGCGCGACCGGCCGCTGACAGGCTGCCGGCCCGGACCACGCGTGTGAAAACACGCATCCCCTCGGTCGAATCCATGATCCTACCTCTTCACTTCTTGCAAAGGCGATCATGGACCCCCGGCCTGGCCGGGATCAATGGACGGCGACGGAAACGCTCTGCGGCTCGACCTTCTTCAGGAGGAAAACCGCGCCGATCGTGAGGAACAGGCCGATGCCGAAGAGGTAAAGGACGTCGGTGTAGGCCATGACCAGGCTCTGCCGGGCGATCTCGGCGTGGATGACCGACAAAGCTTCCATCTGTCCGTGGGCCGTGTCCGCGCCGCTGCCCAGCATCGGTCCCATGGCGACGACGCGCTCCTGAAGCAGGCGGGAGTTCCCGGTGACACGTTCGGAGATCATCTGGAAATGGAAGATCGATCGCCGGTCGAGAATCGCCGCGGTGACGGCGAGTCCGACCGAGGCGCCGAGATTGCGGACGACATTGAACAGGCCCGACGCGTCGGCGGCATTCTCGGGCTTCAGGCCCGCCGTCATCGCTTGAGTCAGCGGAATGAAGACGAAGGAGAGGCCCGCGCCTCGGATCACCTGCGGCCAGAACAGCTCGTCGGCGACGCTGTCTGCCGTGAGGTCGGTGTTCATGAAGCACCCGATCCCCAGCAACGCGAAGCCGAGCGCAATGGTGCTGCGCGTGCCCATCCGATTCTGCAGTGGCGGCGCCACCAGCATCGTCAGCATCGAGGCGCCGTTCAGCGACACCATGGCATAGCCGATCTGCTGGGACGTGTAGTGCGCGATCGTGCCGAGGAAAGCAGGCGCGATGAAGACTCCCAGATAGAGGATCGCGCCGAAAATGAAGCTGATGAGGAGGCTCGCCGAGAAATTCCGGTCGCGCATCAAGTTCAGCCGGATCACCGGGTTGCGGTGCCTCAGCTCGATCGCGATGAGGGTCACGAAAGCAATTGCGCTAACGATCGACAGGCGCGTGATGAGTTCGGAATCGAACCAGGATTCGCGCTGGCCTTCCTCGACCACGATCATGAGGCAGGCGAGCCAGATCGCGAGCAGCATCAGTCCGATCCAGTCCGTCGAGCGCAGCTCCGCCCTATCGGGCCGCATATAAGGCAGGGTCGCGAGTAGGAGCGCGACCAGCACAGCGCCGATCGGCAGGTTCAAGAGAAACAGGACCGGCCAGCCGAGATGATCGGTGATCCAGCCGCCGAGCATGGGGCCGAGCGCAGGGGTGATCATCGCGCCGGTGGAGAAGAGTGCGAAACCGGTGAGTTGCTTGGACCGCGGCAGCACCGTCATGATGATGGTCTGCGCCGATGGTATGAGCGCCGCGCCGGTGAGACCCTGGCCGACGCGAAAGGCGATCATCTCGATCAGATTGGTCGAGAGCGCGCACAGGAAGGAGAAACCGACGAAGAGCGACACGGCCGCGACCAGCAGCGTGCGCAAACCGACAAGCCGCGTCAGCCAGGCGCTCATCGGGATCACGACGATCTCGGCCGCCAGATAGCCTGTGACGATCCAGGTGCCTTCCGAAACGGTGGCGCCGATCTCGCCCTGGATCTGGGGCATCGAGGAGAGGACGATCGAGGTGTCGAGCGTCACCATCGCCGCGCCGATCGTTCCGGCAAGCACCGCAATCCAGGCGCGGAGGTCGGCGGTTTCTTCAGCGATGGTTACAGTCTCGACCGCGGCCATGCGGTTAGTGGTCCGCCGAGCGCGTATCGACTGTCGCCGTAACCGACAGTCCGGGTAGAAGCAGCGCGCGCTGCGCGGCATCGGCATCGACGCGGATGCGCACCGGCACGCGCTGGACGATCTTGGTGAAGTTGCCGGTCGCATTTTCGGGCGGCAGCAGCGCGAATTCGGCGCCGGTGCCGGGTGAGAGGCTCTCGACATGACCGCCGATTTGGAGATCGGGCAGTGCGTCCACGCGGATCTCGACCGGCTGGCCGATCCGCATGCGCCCGATCTGGGTCTCCTTGTAATTGGCCTCCAGATAGATGTCCTGCAGCGGCATCACCGACATCAGCCGCGTTCCGGCCTGAACATACTGGCCGATCGAAACCGTCTTATCGCCGACGCGCCCCTTGATGCGGCTCTTCAGCACCGTCGCGTCGTAATCGATCTGAGCCGCTTGCGCTGTTGCCTCAGCCGCTTCACGCGCGCTTTCGGCCTGGCCGACCTGCGCGTCGAGCACGTCGATCTGGCGTTGTGCGCTTATCACCGCGGCGCGGGCGTTGGCGAGGTCGGCCTGGCGCTGAGTCAGGAGCGTGTGGGCCTGGTCGACTTGCTGGCGGGAAACCGCGCCGCTTTCGGACAATTGGCCGAAGCGATCCGCTTCGCGCCCGGCATAGGCTTCCTGGGCCGCGGCGACGGCGGCGGCGCTGTTCGCCTGGTCGAGGATAGCCTTCTGGCGCGCGATCTGTGCCTGGAGCTGCTTTACATCGGCCGCGGCGGAGTCGACCTGAGCCTTCGCTTTGGCGAGCTCCGCCTTGTACGGACCGTCCTCGATCCGGACCAGCACCTGACCCGCCTCGACATCCTGATTCGAGACGACGGCCACTTCTGAAACGTAGCCCGAGATGCGGGGCGCGACGACCATCGGGTCGGCCTTCAGGTAGGCGTCGTTGGTGGATTCCAGGAAACGCCCGACCATCAGCCAATGGGCGCCGAACGCGATGGCCGCGATCACGCCGAGCCCAATCAGGACGGTGATGCCGAACCGCGCGGGGCGCGATTTGAAGCGTGCCGAACTGGGTGCTGCGCTGTCGGGCGTGTCGATGGCCGTCATCTCGAGCTTCGTTGCGGTCGAGAAAAAAGAACGATACGGTTCCGCTCCGATATGGGCAAGTGACATCGATGAAAGCCGTCGCATCCTCCCAGCCGCGCAAGCTCGGCCGCCCGCCACGCGACGAGGCGGAGGAGCTCACGCAGCACATCGTCGCCACCGCGGCGGCCCTGTTCATCCGCGGCGGCTATGCCGGCACGTCGATCGAGGCGGTGGCGCAAGAGGCGCAGGTCGGCAAGAACACGATCTATCGTCGCTATTCGACGAAGCCCGATCTATTTCAGGCGGTGGTCGATCGCGAGATGGAGATCGTGCTGCCGCCGATCGAGACGATCATCACGGGGGAGGACCCGACTGCCATCCTCCGCCATCTCGCGACCACTTTGGTCGAAGCGGCGCTCCGGCCGGAGACAACTGCGCTGCAGCGCCTCGTTATTGCCGAAGCCGAGCGCTTTCCGGAAATCGCCGCCATCTGCATCGCGCGCGCCAACGAGCATGCCATCGCTTTTGCACGCGCGGTTCTGGAGCGTCTACGGAAAGATGGCGTTCGCGCCTCGGCCGAGCTCGATTTTGCGGCGGAGCAGTTCGTCGCGTGCGTGGCCTACGGCCCGCACATCTATGCGCTGCATGGCCGCCGCGATTTGGCGACGCGCAGGCAGATTGCACGCTATGTAGAGCGTGTCGTTGCGCTGTTCATGAACGGGTGGGTGGGGCGGTAGCCTCGCTACAAAACGATATTCGCCACTTCCCAGTGGGTGCCTTCATTGCCGATATAAACCCAGTGGCCCTCGCCGGAGATGTCGCCTGGCGTCTGATTCACGAGATAGGTGTAGAGCGGGTGGCCTTTCCAGGCCCATTGCATGCTGCCGTCGTCGCGCGCGACCAAAGTCCAGTCGTCGGCTGCTTTCGCGTCCTTGGGCGCCACGAGCGGCGCCCAGCTCTTCTCACAATCGCCCGAGCAGGCCGAGGGCGGCGGGCTCGGCTGATGGCGCACCGTTCCGTTCGAGCCCGCATTATACCAGAACTTGATCTCCATATAGAGCGTGCGGCCGTCGGCGGTCGTGAAGGTTGGCCCGTACTCGGTGTGACGGATCACGATGCCGGGCGGCACGAAGACGCGGTCGACGACCGCGTGCCAGCCGCCGCTCATCCCCTCACCCTTGGCCTCGCCGGGCGTGCGGTCTCCGGTGAAGGTGTAGAGCGGCTTGCCCTTCAGCGCCCATTGTAGGCTGCCATCGTCGCGATGGACGATCGACCAGTCGCCGACCGGCTTGGCGATGCGGGCCGCGGCAAAGGGGATCCAGGTCCGGGCGCAGGCGGCATTGCAGGCCGATTTGCCGTTCGAATCCTGGTCCGACGTATAGAGCGTCATGCCGCGCGAATCCGCGAATCCATCGCCATAGATGGTCTTTTGCGAGACCACGCCGGCAATGAGGAGCGGCTGCGGCGCGGCGGCCGGTTGGGCCGCCGGCGTATCCGCCCGCGAAGCAGCGGCGGCGGATGCGGCCAACGCGGCGGCAAGCAGAAGAGCACGCAACATCAGGCCAGGACCTCAGGGATGTTCTTCGAGGTCTGCATCGATCCCGCGCCCCAGTTGCTGATCGGAACGCCCATCGCCTGCTGCAACGTCAGCCCGACCCGCGTCACCGGGTCGCCGTTGCCGGCGATGTGCTGTCCTGCCTTCAGCTTCCCGCCGGCCCGTCCCGCCACCATCATCGGGATCGTCTCCAGCGAATGGATCTTGGCATAGCTGCATTCGCTGAAGGCGAAGAGCATCATGTGGTCCAGCAGCGTTCCGTCGCCTTCCTTGACGCTATCCATCGTCGTCAGCATCGTCTGGAGACCGTCGACGATCCGCTCCACGAAGAAAGTCGCTTGCGGCTGGCAGCCGGTCTTCTCGTCGATCGGCTCCTCGTGGGTGAGCTGATGGTGCGTGACGGTGCTGCCGGCCTTGCGCAGCGACGAGCCGGCGTCGGCGAAGACGACGTTGAATACGCGGGTCTGATCGCAGGCCAGCGCATGCGCCATCAGATCGACCAGGAGCTTATGGTTGCTGATCACGTCGTCGATCTCGGTGCCGACCTTGGTGTCCTTGGCGGCACTCGGCACCTTGCACGCTTCGAGCGGCGCCGGCTTCTGAAGCTGGATCTCGAGCTGCTGCTCAAGCTGGCGGATCGAGGTGAAATACTCGTCGAGCCGCACCCGGTCAGCGGCGCCCACCTCCTTCAGCAGCGCGTCGCGCTGATCTTTGATCGCGGAGAGCGCGCTCTTGCGCACCATGACCTTCGGATCGGGCTTGAAGTCGGCCGCGTTCGGGTCCTTGAAGTCCGGCCCGAACAGACGCTGATAAAAGGCGAGCGGCGAGGGCTCGGCTGCGTTGATCACGGCCGAGCTGCGCTTGCTGTTGCTGTCGCGCGGATTGCCGGTCGCCGTGATCTCCAGCGAGCGGAACCGTGAGCGCTGGCCGATCGTGTCGGCAACCGCCGTGTCGAAAGTGGGACCGTCGACCAGCCCCTGGCCCTTCGGCGCGCTGCCGGTCAGGATCGCCATATTGCCGGTGTAGTGCGGCACGGCGCCTTTGCCGTCGGTATTGGCCTTGAAGCCGCTGAAGATCGTGAGCCGATCGCGGAAAGCCGCGAGCGGCTTCAGCTCCGGCGGAATATCATAGCCGGGGCCTGTCTTCTGCGGGATCCAGCGGCCGGGCGTCAGCCCGCAGCCCCAGAACCAGGTGCCGAAGCGGACCGGCAGAGGCTGACCCGTTGCCGCAAGCGCCGTGCCGTTGGCGTCGAGGAAACAGTCGAGGAAGGGCAGGGCGACGGAAACCGCTCCGCCTCCCAACAGGCCGCGAAGCGCGGCGCGCCGATTGAATCTCATGATCTGTCCTCCTTCGCCGAGGCTCGAGAAGTTGCGTCGGCCTGGTTCGGACCTTCCGTCCGGGCCGGCTCCGAGACTTTGTAGAAAGCCTTGCTGGTCGCGATCGTCCGCAGGAGGTCGGGCAGCCTGTACCCTTCGGCCGCGAAGCGCCCCTGCAGATATTTGATCCAATCGGCTTCGCCCTTGGATGGAGCGTGACCCGACCCATAGGCATAGACGCGGTTGACCAGGCAAGCGGTCGCGGCCGGGTCATCGTGCAGCGTCTGACCCAGGCCCGCGGCGCCCTCGAAATGCGCCGCGTCGAGTTCGCCCGCCGGATCGATCGGCGCGCCGTTCTCGGCCGTTCGATAGGCGCCGAGCCCATCGAAATTCTCGAGCGAGAGTCCGATCGGATCGATGATCTTGTGGCAGCCGGCGCAGGTCGGCTCGGTACGGTGCGCCGTCAGTCGCTCGCGAGCGGTGCGATAGGTCGTGTTCTTCGTGTCCTGGACGATTGCGAAATTCACGTTGGCGGGCGGAGTCGGCACCTGCTGGCACAGCAGGATCTCGCGCACGGCCTTGCCGCGCAGCGTCGAGGAGCTGCGGCCCGGGTGCGAATGAAGCGCCAGGAAGCTCACCTCGGCGACGATCCCGGCATGGGGATCGCCGGGCGGGAACTCGAAGGGCTGCCAGCCGGTGGGTGACTGGACCGGCACGCGGTAGATCGAACCCAGAAGCCGCGTGAGGAAAGTCTTCCGCGTGGTGAAGATGTCGCGATAGTCGCCTTTCTGCACGAGCAGATGATCCACGAGCGTGCGAAGCGTCTGCTCCTGCGCGTCCACCATCACGACCGGCGTGAATTTCGGATAGACCTCCGGGTCCTTGGCGAGCCCCGGCAGCTGGTCGAAGCCCAGCATGTCCGAGAAGAATGCCCGCACACCCGCTTCGACGCGCGGCGAGGCCAGCATCCGGTCGACTTGGCGGGCGAGGCCGCGCTCGCTGTCGAGATCGCCCTTTTCGGCGGCCTTCAAGAGCTCGTCGTCCGGCGAGGTGTTCCACAGGAAGAAGCTGAGTCGCGTTGCCTTGGAATAGCCGTCGAGCTTGAGATGACCAGCGCCGTCTGGCTCGGCGATCTCCTCGCGGAAAAGGAAGCGAGGCGATTCGAGCATGATCGCCAGGCTGGTCTCGAGTCCGGCATAGAAATTGCCGAGGGTCTTGGTCGCGTCCGACGCCACCGCCACCTGCGACTTCAACTCCTCTGGCTTCATCGGCCGGCGATAGAGCTGGAGGCCGACCTCGCCCAGGAACTGGGCGGCGCAGTTATCGTCCGGCTGAGAGACCGAGGCCGGCTTGCAGCCGACGAGCTGGTCCCTGTGGTGCTCGTCGACCACTTGGGCCGCGATGCTGCGGGCCAGACCGTCATATTGCTCGAGGCTGCTCGGCGTTACCGACACATGGCTGGTGCCGACGGCGAGCAGGCCGTTTTCGCGCACGTCCGGGTCGAAGCGGCCCTGCACCTTGATGTCGGCGCCAAAGATGTCGGCGATGATGGCGGTGTACTGCTCCTGCGTCAGGCGGCGCACCGTCGCCGGACCGCCTGACGACGCCGGACCGTCGTCGCCGCAGCTCGAAAGCCCGATCAGCGCAAGGCCCGTGCAAGCCAGAAGGGCCAGCGTTCTTCCCACCATCGTCATTCGTCTTTCTGCTCGAGGCCGTTCCGCGTCAGCGCGCCGCGGTCTTCTCGGCCGTGCCGTCCGCCGCCGCGGTCTTGTTGCCCTTCTCCTCTTGCGGATGGACGAGGAAGGCCGGCACCGCGTCGACCGCGTAGGAGGTCGAGATCGTCGTGCATTCGCCGGTCTTCGGATCCGGATCGCCGTCGGCCAAAGTCTTGAAGGCGTAATACATGGCCGGGCAATTGCCGGCGCTGAACTTCTCCAACAGGAAACCTGTCTTGCGCAGTCCCCAGAAGACGGTGTCCCAATCCTGATAGCCGTTGAGATGCCCCTTCAGCGAGCCGTCGGGCTGGAAGGCCAGCTCGAGCCGCGCCCGCTTGAAATGCATCTCCGGCATCCAGACCGGATCGTTCTTCACATTGAAGTCGAAGGGCTCGGTCGTCAGCACGCCGTCCTTGATCCGGCCGTGCGTATGGCCCTGCCAGCGCGTATCGGCGTCGATCCGCAGCGTCTGGTCGGCCTGCACGCCGCCGGCCCCGTCCTGCATCAGCCCATCGAGTCCCTGATAGAAGGAGACCTCGACATTGTCGCTGTTCTTGGGATCGGTGATCCCGGTGATCTCGATCAGATAGGTCACCATGCCTTCGCGCATGCGCTCGTTGATGTATTCGATGCCGAACGCGTCGCGGCCGTCCTTGGCCGCCGAGCCGCGATGGATCTTCGAGCAGCCCATAACGCGATACATCTGGTTGTCGACCGCCGGCGTACCGTCCGCGCCGACGAACTTCTGGTGCTTGCAGCTGAGCTTTGTCGCCGAGCCGTCGGCGGTGCCGTCCAGATTGGCGCCATAGGCGACCTTGCCCTGAACCGTCGGCCAACTCGTGTCCGGCGGCACCGACTCGGGATAGGCGCAGACATCTTCGCCATGCGGCCCGCGATGGAGCGCAGCCTGACGGAATTCGGGCGACAGCGGATGCTCGAAAAGCGCCTTGATCTGCTCCGGCGTCTTCCCTTCCTTCGTGAAGATCGCCGTCCAATCGAGCTCTTGGCTGACGCCTTTCGGGCAATCATCGTCGCCGACATGATAGGCGGGTTGGAACCAGGAGACCGCGAAGCCGCGAGTCTCTCCAGCCGAAGCGGCGGGAATCGAAAGGGCAACGACGGCAAGAGCTGCCGCGATCGGTCCGACACGGCCGAAATCCAAGTCTGGCGCCATGATTCACTCCCCTTCGGACGCGTTTCCTCTCGAGCCGGCGAGAGCCGTCTTCGCGCCTATGATAGCACCAAATTCGGCCTATACAATTGTGTTCACTCTCGGATCAGGGCAGTCAGAGACGTTGGCCTCCCCGGCGCCGAGACGAGGCGAGCGATGTCCGTGATCGCTCGGAGGCTTCGGCAATGAAATTCTCGATCTGCCCGGCGAGGAAATCGGCGACGATCCGGCGGTCGACCCTCCAATCCCGCGCGCTCAGGTGGAACAGGGCCGTATCGATCTCGAACAAGAGAATTTGCACCCGTTCGCGTGCTCCGGGCGCATCGATCGTCGTCGCGAGCGCGCCGCGGAAAGCGGGGATGCTCTTTGACAGCTTTCGGATTCGGTTGGTGTCGGCGATCGCTGCGGCCTCGCGGAGCCGCGGCTCGCTCCTGAAGGATTCTGCGACGACGGCCAGGAGCCGCTTATTCTGCTCGTTGATCTCGATGATTTCGTCGAGCCAAGCGACGATCGCCGCGCGGTCCGGTTCCTCGGCCATGCTCAACCGGTCATAGGCTTCCGCCTGACGGCTGCCCAATTGCGCCATCAGAGCCTCGGCAACCGCGAGCTTGCTTTTGAAATGCTTATAGAACGTCGCCCGGCTCACCTTGGCACGGGTAATGATGTCTTCGACGTTGGCGGCGTGGTAGCCGAGTTCGTGAAAGGTGGCGAGCGCCGAGTCCAGGATCTGACGCCGGCTGGCCTCCTTCTGTCTTTCATAACGATTCATCGCGCGCGGCATCGTGGGAGTCCGGGACCGCCATGATATCCGCGATCCGGCTCCGCCTCAAACTGAGTTGGTCTCAGCCGCCGGGCGAAGGGGAAGGTGATGAGACCGGCCCTGTCGCGGCCTGCGAGGATGACGGCGTCTGCGGCGAGTCGGCCTTCGGCGCCTGCGGCGCCGGGGAGGGCTGGCTCTCAGGTTGGCTCGACGGCGCAATCTGCGCCGGCGCGATCGGTGCCGCCGCGACGGAGGTCGATTCCTGCGGTTTGGCGGGAGTCTGGGAGGCTTGGGCGGGCGCGGCGGTCGTTCCCGGCTGGTCGGGTTTTCCGGTCGTGGCGGGTTTCTCTTCAGGAGATTTCCGAGCCTCGGACGATTTCTGTGCATCGCCCGCCTGCGACGTGCCGGCCACCTGGACGGTATAGTCGGGCACGATCCTGGCCTGCGGGCCTTCGATGATCAGCACATGCTGGCCGATATCCAGCGGATGCAGGTCCTTCTGCGTCACTGACAGAAGGTCGCCGTTAGGCTTACGGACGATGTATTCATAGCCGAACGTGTCGTCGGTGCTGTGCGCGATGGCGTTGCCCACCAGCCCGCCGGCCACTGTGCCGCCGACGGCGCCGAGGGCCGAGATCGGTCCTTGACCGATCTGCGATCCCGCTATGCCGCCGGCCGCGCCGCCGGTCGCCGTCCCGATCGTGGAATCGGCGGTGATCGAAACCACCCGTACGCCGACCACCACGCCTTGATCGACCTTCTCGGCGTGTTGGACGGCCGCGCTCGAATAGGTGTTGGGCGAATAATCCGGCCCGCAGGCGGCAAGCACGCAGGGAAGGGCAAGTGCCGCGACGCGCCGAGGGGCGCCTAGGGCAGCCGATTCAAACAGTGAAAGCAAAGACGCAGGAAGCATGGCGCATGGGTCCTGAGCACACGGGTCATGAGGTCGCGTCGGCGCCATGCTGGGGATCAAATATGGCGGATCTGTGGACCGCATCCGCACTGGCGCATCGGCCGGTGGAGTCTGAACGATCGTCAGCGCGACAGCAAGCGCGGACATGTCCGCGCTTGGCGGCTAGAACCAATTTCCGATGGGTTTTGACTGTCTTGGGACAGCCGCCGGCTTTAGCGTGCGATGATCGCCGTTACGGCCGATTTCCGGGCGGCTTTGCGTTCGAAATAACGGGCCAGCGCGAGGCGCTGATCACGTGCTGAGCTGGAGGGGGCCACCTCAGCCAGCCTGCGATACTTCACAGCCATGAACAGCAGACTCGATGTCTTGGTCATTGCTCGCTCCCCGCCTTCCCCTGCGGCGCGCCGTATCGCGTCGAACCGCCGCGGATCATAGGCGCGATGCCTCTTTCTGGCAATCACCACCCCTTGCGTTCGAGCTGCCATGACCGACTAGGTATATGGTTAAGATGGTATTGCAGCGCATCATTTCATTCGTCGAGATCCGACCGGCTTGCCGAGGCATCGCTTGCCCGCGTATGCGTCTCCTCGAGGTCGTGTAGGGGAGGATGAAATGGAGTTCACCGGGCGCAAGATTCTAATCACCGGACCGACCGGCCAGGTCGGATTTCCCGTTGCCAGGGCACTCGCCAAAAGCAACGAGGTCTGGGGAGCGGCGCGCTTTTCCGACGAGGCGAAAAAGAAGGCTCTCGAAGAAGCCGGTGTCCGCTGCGTCACCGCCGATTTCGAGAAGGGCGATTTCTCGGCCGTGCCGAAGGACATCGAGTATGTGCTGCATTTCGGCGTGTTCCGCGCGGCGGGCGACGATTTCGACCTCGATTTCCGCAACAATGCCGAAGGCACCGGGCTCCTGATGAGTCATTGCCGGGGGGCCAAGGGCTTCCTTCATGTGTCCTCGACCGCCGTTTACGAATCGGCCGGCCATGCCGCGCTCAAGGAGACGGACCCGCTCGGCGACAATCATCGGGTGATGATGACCACCTACAGCATCACCAAGATCGCAACCGAAGCGGTGGTGCGCTTCGCGGCGCGCGAGTTCAACCTGCCGACCGTCATCTGCCGCCTATGCGTGCCGTATGGGGACAATGGCGGCTGGCCCTACTACCACCTGCTCGCCATGAAGCACGGCGCGGCGATCCAGGTGCACACCGACAAGCCCTCGATTTATTCGCTGATCCACGAGGACGACATCATCCGCACCATCCCAGCACTGCTCGGCACCGCGTCGGTTCCGGCCAATATCGTCAATTGGGGCGGCGCCGAACGGGTCTCGATCGAGGAATGGACCGCCTATATCGGCGAGCTCACCGGCACCGCGCCCAAGCTCGAATATACCGAGACCTGCCTAGAGAGCGTCATCGTCGACAATACCAAGCTGCAATCCATTGCCGGGCCCTTGCAGATGCACTGGAAGGAGGGCATCCGCCGCATGATCAAGGCTCGCAATCCGGAGTGGCTGGTCTCTTGACGATTCCGAGGGCCGTCCACCGCTTGCGGCGGGCCGCGGGATTATCGGGTTGGCTGTCGCACGTCGCTGCGACGCCCTCGAGAGCATGGTCGATGGTCAAAGCGACACTGCCGGATCGAGAAAGGTCGGGCGATTGTGGCCCGGCAGCCATCGGCAACTGGTAAACGGCTCGGCTTCCGACATGAATCCATGCCGCTGGTGCGGCACCAGGCTTGTGTTATATGGGATTTGGCGATCGTCGCTTTCACCCGCGGCGGCGCGAGACGGGCGTTCGATGCGATCACGATTGCTACTCGTTCCGATCGGTGTTTTCGCCAGCGCGCCGGCGATCGCGACCACTTATATGACGGTCGAGCAGGCCCAGCAGGCGCTGTTTCCGGGCGCGACCTTCACACCCAACTTCGTGACGCTCGATCAGGACCAATTCAACGCGATCATCAAGGATTCGGACGTCAATGTCTGGAGCCGAGACATCAAGGCCTGGAAGGCCTCGACCGGCGGCTGGTTCATCCTCGATCAGGTGCGCGGCCGGGACGATTGGATCACCTATGCGGTCGGGATAGACCCCTCGGGCGCGGTGAAGACGATCCAGATCCTGGAATGCCTGGAGAAATATGACGGCATCACCGACCCGCAATGGCGCGGTCAGTTCATCGGCAAACGCCGCGGCTCGCGCTTCGACGATATCGAAATCATCACCGGCTCGACCCTCTCCTCCGGCCAGATCGCGGCCGGCGTGAAGCGGGTGCTGTCGACCTACGCGCTCGTTCTGAATCCGCCGTCGGGGTGAAGCGAACGCAACTGTCGGAAAACTTTACAATTCATCGCGATTTTCATTCGAAGAACTGGAAAATACAGCATATTCAATGCGTGGTACGGGAATTGCATCAACCCCTGCACGGACAAGATGCGATGGCCCATAAGATGAAAATCCATACTCCTACATTGTCGGTCGCGGTTCTGGCGGCGTTGTGGTCCGGCTTTTCGCCTTATGCGAGGGCGGCGGTGAGCTACTCGACGGGCAGCGTCAATTTCGACGCCGGCTTTGGTCAGCAGGTCGACGCTCCGTTGGGAGGGTCGGACACCGGCTGCGACTCCGATGCCGGCGTAGCCGCTTGCGGGGATTTGCTCAAGGTGACGGGTGTCTCGAATCAGGCGTTCAGCGGGGGGCCCGCGCCCAACGGAACGAACTACGTGATGAACAATTTCGTGTTCCACGTCGAAGACACCAATGGTGGCGTCAGCGGGGACTACGGAACCGGAGCCATCTTGGCGTCGAGCGCGACCTGTCCGACCAACGCGTTCTGCGAGTCGATCCAGCTTGGCAACAGCCCGAACGATGCGTACTTGTTCGAGCTCCCCTACACCATCAACTTCGGATTTGCCGGCGATACTTTCGGGTTCGATCCGAACGTGGTCCTCGGAACTCTAAAATTCCAAGGCAAGACATACACTGTGACCTCGTTGGGCACGGTTACGCTCGGCAATGCCGGCGGCGATGACGATAAGAGCTATTCGGGTCAGCTGCTCCTCAACTTTACCGATCCTGCCGATGATCCGCCGGTTCCGGAGCCGTCCTCCTTCGTGGTCTTGGGCGGTGTGCTCGCGGCTCTAGGTTTGGCACGGCGGCGCGCTTGCTGACCGGCTACTGATCCTGCGCGACGGGCCGACCGACCAGGCGTCGTCGCGGAAGGAGGTCCCTTCGGTGCCGGTTTTTGTGCATTGCACAATAGGCACGATGAGGCATCGTCAGAGGCGGTGATAGACCTCCTCATAAACGGTGACGCGCCCCCGCATGTCGGTCTGCTTCACCTCGCAATCCATGGTTCGCGCGTCGGGCGTGAAGGTGCAGATCTCGACCGCAATCCCACCCGGACCTTGCGATACTTGCTTCAGCGCCCCTTCCGGAGTCCAGCTGAAGGCCGACGTGCTGCCGGCGCGTCCTTTGATGGGGTAGGGCTTGCCGTCGATCGCGCCCACGAAGCCCGTCGAGCCGGTCGCGCCGTCCGGCATCCGGACGGTGACTGTCCATTGGAAGCCCGATGCATCCTCCTTGGTCACCGCCATCGTGAGGTCCGCCGGCTTCCCTTCGCCCGGCAGCAGCTCCGACCGCGTGAGATCGAGATGCCAGGCGCCCACCAGCGATGAGGGGCGGGCGACGGCGGAGGGGTGAGCGCAAAAATAAACCGTCATTCCCACGAAGGCGAGAATCCATGTCGACGTCGGTACAGGCTCATGGATGGATTCCCGCTTTCGCGGGAATGACATGAAAGGAAAGATCCTAACCAGCACCGGTATCCTTCACCAGCACCTCGGTGATGTCGTAGCCGGCATCGGCGGGAATGCGCAGCGCCGGTCCGTCGGGACTGTCAAAGGGCTCGGGGCTCACGGTGACGATTCGCCGCTCGGCCGCGGCGCGGAGCGCGTCGGCGACGGTCGCGCTCCGCGCCAGCAGCTTCAGGTTCGACCGCGTGACGAAGGCGAGCCTGACCTCGCCCCGATCCGCCTGCGCCACCGCGTCGAGCGGGCGAACCCAGCGCGAATCGACCAGCTCGCGCTGATCATGGGCCCCTTCCTGCCCATGCGGCGCTTCGGCCAGGTAGAAGCGAGTATCAAAGCGCTTATGGCGGATTCGCGGCGTGACCCAATGAGCGAAGGGTACCAGCCGGCTCGGCGCAAGGACCAAGCCCTCTGCCTCCGTCATCTCCGCGAGCGTCGCATCGCGATGGTGGATTCGCCGTCGCCAGTCGGACAGCGAGTCGAGCCGCGCGGCTGTGATGAGCGAAGGCCCGCCGCGGTCGCGCGCGAACAGGAAATCGGCTTCCTCGAACGCCTCGCGGATGCCGCCGATTCGCGACGGCAGATCGTCCAGCGCGCGCTCTTCGGCTGTGAGGTCGGCCAGAAGCCGCGCGTCGCCGTCGGTCTCGTCCACACGACCGCCGGGAAACACCAGCAGACCCGGCATGAAGCTCGCCTCCTGGTGACGGGTCGCCATGAAGACTTCGAGACCATTCGAGCCGTCGCGGACGAGGAGAACAGTGGCTGCGGGGCGGGGAGTAACCGGCGGATCGGGATAACTCATGGCCGGCAAGTTCGGCCACCGATAGCGGATCGTCAATCGCTCTCTCGTTGACCCGGCGCGCCGATCGCGGTCAAACCTTAGCGACGGGAGGAACGAGGATGGACGGCGCGGACCGGATCGACAGCCAAAGCTACAAGCCACTCGACGAACAGAGCGTCGCTCCGTATGTCGCCGCAATCCCATCGGCGCGGGCCACGCTCGGCGGCGAGCCTGCCGCCTGGCGGGTGCGCGAAGTAGGGGACGGCAATCTGAATCTCGTCTTCATCGTCGAGGGACCCTCGGGCGGGGTGGTCGTGAAACAGGCATTGCCCTACCTTCGGCTCGTTGGCGAGAGCTGGCCTCTGCCGCTCGAGCGCTCCTGGTTCGAATCGATGGCGCTCGGCGAGGAGGCACGCGCCGCGCCGGGGCGCGTGCCGCGCATTTACGCCGCCGACAAGACCGGCGCCGCGATCACCATGGAGTATCTGACGCCCCATGTGATCCTCCGAAAGGCGCTGATCGCCGGCCGTCGCTTGCCGTTGATGGCGGGTCACATGGCCGAGTTCCTCGCCCAATCGCTGTTCAAGACGTCCGACCTGTATCTGCCGGCACGCCGCAAGAAGGCGCTGATGGCTGCCTTCTGCGCCAACACCGAGCTCTGCAAGATCACCGAGGATCTGGTCTTCACCGATCCCTACCGGCTGGCGCCGGCGAATCGCTGGACCACGCCGCAGCTCGACGAAACCGCCGCCGCTTTTCGCGCCGACGCACCGCTCAAGGCGGCGGTTCAGGCGTTGAAGCTCAAATTCCTCTCCAGCGCCGAAGCGCTGATCCATGGCGATCTACACACCGGATCGATCATGGTGACGGAAGATGACACACGTGCAATCGATCCGGAGTTCGGCTTCTTCGGCCCGATGGGATTCGATGTCGGCGCGCTGATCGGCAATCTGCTGATCGCCTATGTCGCATATCCGGCGCACGCGCCGGATGCCGTCGCGGCATCGCAGTATCGGGCTTGGATCCTCGATCAGGCGGACCGGGTCTGGACCGGCTTCGATCAGCGCTTCCGCGCGCTCTGGGTCTCGGAAGGAAAGGGCGATGCCTTTACGGCTGAGCTGTTCCGCGATGCTGAAGGCGGAGCCGCGCTCGAAGCCGCACGCGACAGCTACATGTCGAGTCTGTTCGCCGACACGCTGGGTTTTGCCGGATGCAAGATGATCCGGCGCGTGCTGGGCCTTGCCCATGTCGAGGATCTGGAGGCCATCGCCGACCCTGACCGCCGCGCCGCCGCCGAGCGGCAGGTTCTCGCGCTGGGCCGGGCGCTGATCCTGCGGCGCGCGGAGCTTCGTGGATTTGCCGACGTTCGTGGCGTCGTGCGGCGGATCGCGGGCGAGGCCTGATGCGCGTCGGCGACAAGCATTGGCGGACGATCTGGCTGGCCGCCGACGGCTGGTCCGTCGAGGTGATTGACCAGACCAGGCTGCCGCACGCTTTCGAGACCGCGCGGCTCACCTCGGTTGAGGACGCCGCGCACGCGATCCGCACGATGGTCGTGCGAGGCGCGCCTCTGATCGGAGTCACGGCGGCCTACGGGCTGGCATTGGCGCTTCGCGGCGATCCGTCGGACGCCGCTCTCGCTCGCGCGAGCGAGCTGCTTGTGGCTGCACGGCCTACGGCGGTCAATCTCGCCTGGGCGGTCGGCGAGGTCCGCAAGGTGGTTCAGCGCCTTGACCCCGCCGGCCGCGCCGAGGCCGCCTATCTGGCAGCCGCGCGAATTGCCGAAGAGGATGTGGCCGCCTGCGCCGCGATCGGGACGCATGGCGCGCGGTTGATCGCCGATGCGGGCGCGGGTCGGAAGGGGCCTGTGAACGTGCTGACCCATTGCAATGCGGGTTGGTTGGCGACTGTCGATTGGGGCACGGCGCTCGCGCCCATCTACCGTGCCCACGATGACGGCGCGGCGGTGCATGTCTGGGTGGACGAGACCAGGCCGCGCAATCAGGGCGCGGCGCTCACCGCCTGGGAGCTTGGGCGGCACGGCGTGCCGCACACGGTGATCGCGGACAATGCCGGCGGCCATCTGATGCAGCATGGGAAAGTCGATCTCTGCATCGTCGGCAGCGATCGCACGACCGCCGCCGGCGATGTCTGCAACAAGATCGGGACTTATCTGAAAGCCCTGGCGGCGCACGACAATGGCGTGCCCTTCTATGCCGCGCTGCCGGCCTCGACGATCGATTGGAGTATCACCGACGGCGTGCGCGGAATCCCGATCGAGGAGCGGGACGGACGCGAAGTGGGCGAAGTAACCGGCCTCGGCGAAGACGGGCAGATCCGGGCCGTCCGGGTCACACCGGAAGGTACGCCTGTCGCCAATTATGCGTTCGACGTCACGCCCGCGCGGCTGGTCTCCGGCATCGTGACGGAGCGGGGTATCGCCGAAGCTTCGCGGGAGGGTCTCATCGAACTCTTCCCGGAACGGTCCGGCCGATGAAGAAAGATGCGGATCTGCGGGCGCGTCTTGTCGCGGCCTATCGGCGGCTCGACGCGTCGGGGGTCAACCAGGGGACTTCCGGCAATCTGAGCGTTCGCCTGGGAGCAGATCGGTTTCTCGTGTCGCCCAGCGGCATTGGTAGCGCTTCATTGGTTCCCGAGGACATCCCGCTCACCCGCTTCGACGGGCGCTGGACCGGCCCTCGCCGGCCGTCGAGCGAGTGGCGGATCCATCGCGACATTCTGAGCGCGCGGCCGGAGGTCGGGGCCGTGGTCCATGCCCATCCCCGCCACGCCGCCGCGCTCGCCTGCCTTGGGCGCGAGATTCCGGCCTTCCACTATATGGTCGCCGTTGCCGGGGGCGATTCGGTCCGCTGCGCTCCCTACCGCACCTTCGGCACCCAGGCCCTGTCCGACGTTGCCCTCGCGGCTCTAGAAGGCCGCCGCGTCTGTCTTTTGGCGAACCACGGCATCTTGGCGCTGCACGCCACGATCGAGGGCGCCGTGACGCTGGCCATCGAGGTCGAGACGCTGGCCGCGATGTACATAAGCGCCCTGTCGGTCGGGGAGCCGAACCTGCTGACCGCCGACGAGATGGCCCGGGTCGGCGCGATGTTCGCCGACTACGAGGCCGGGAAGCTGGCTGATGGGGAGTTGCGAGGGGAGGGGCATTAGACTATTGATTTTACTGACAGATCGGCATGCCCGCGACAAGTATGGGCAAGACGCCGTTCGCGCGTGGCCTAGTCGACCTTTTTCCCCAAAAATCTCCCCCTGCGATCCCTTGACGCTGCAATGCAGCGTCCACATTTTGTGCATGCTTTCTTAAGCATTAACGGCTATAAGGCTCGCCTTCGGCGAGGGTAGGTCCCTCGAGCGAATCGATCCGTGCTCGGCGCGTCGAGTTTCGACGCGCCTTTTGTTGTACCCGGCCTGTTGGGCCGCCTTGTGAGAGGTTAATTCGATGCCCCGTACCGTCCCCCTGTCGGATATCCGCAACATCGGGATCATTGCGCACGTCGACGCCGGCAAGACCACGACGACCGAGCGCATCCTGTACTACACGGGGCGCAAGCACACGATCATCGACATCCATGACACCAAGGATCTGAAGACGTCGACGACGACTGACTATCTCGAGCAGGAGCAGAAGCGCGGCATCACCATTCAGAGCGCCGCGGTCTCGACCTTCTGGCGGGACAAGAAGATCAACATCATCGACACACCGGGCCACGTCGATTTCACGATCGAGGTCAATCGCAGCCTGCGCGTGCTCGACGGCGCGGTCGTCGTGTTCGACGGCGTGGCCGGCGTCGAGCCGCAGTCCGAGACCAACTGGCGTCTGGCCGACAATTACAACGTCCCCCGCTTCTGCTACGTCAACAAGATGGACCGCAGCGGGGCGAACTTCACCCGCTGCGTCGACATGATCCGGAAGCGGCTGGGCGCCCGGCCGCTGGTGCTACAGCTGCCGCTCGGCTCCGAGGATAATTTCCGCGGCATGGTCGATCTGGTCGAACAGAAGGCCTATGTCTGGTTCTCCGACGACAAGGACGCCAAGTGGGAGGTCTGGGACCTCACCGACGATCTCGCCGACAAGCTGAACATCGAGGTGGTCGAGGATCGCGAAATTCTTGCCAATATCGCGCAGTACCGCAGCGAGCTGGTCGACACCGCGCTCGAGCAGGATGATGCGGCGATGGAGGCGTATCTCGAGACCGCCGAGGAGCCTTCGCCTGACGTGCTCCGCGCCTGCATTCGCAAGGGAACGGTGTCCGGTGCTTTCTTTCCGGTGCTCTGCGGCTCCAGCTACAAGAACAAGGGCGTGCAGCAGCTCCTGGACGCCGTCGTCGACTTCCTGCCGGCCCCGACCGACGTCGAGGCGATCAAGACCGTCGATGCCGACGGCAATCCCAACGGCGAGCGGATCTGCAGCGACGACGAGCCCTTCGCAGCCCTGGCCTTCAAGGTGATCAACGACGTCTACGGGGCGCTCACCTTCGCGCGCGTCTATTCGGGCGTGGTCTCGAAGGGCATGTCGGTCGTCAATTCGACCCGCGGCAAGCGCGAGAAGATCGGCCGCATGGTCGAGATGTTCGCCAAGGAAGCCAACCCGATCGAAGAGGCCCGCGCCGGCGACATCATCGCCTTCGTGAGCCTGTCGGAGACCGAGACCGGCGACACGCTCTGCGACGCCAACGCGCCGGTGATTCTGGAGCGCATGCGTTTCCCCGATCCGGTCATCTCGGTGTCGGTCGAGGCCAAGTCGAAGCAGGAGCAGGAGAAATTCTCCATCGCGCTCGGCAAGATGGTCCGCGCCGATCCGTCGCTCCGGCTGGAGACCGACCGCGAGACCGGGCAGACCATTCTGCGCGGCATGGGCGAGCTGCATCTCGAAGTGACGCTCGACCGGATGCGTACGGAGTTCGGCGTCGAAGGCAATATGGGCCGTCCTCAGGTCGCCTATCGCGAAGCGCTGACCAAGCCGGTCGAATACACCTACACCCACAAGAAGCAGACCGGCGGCTCGGGCCAGTATGCCGAGGTGAAGATCGTCTTCGAGCCGCGCGAGCGAGGCGCCGGGTTCGAGTTCATCGACAAGGTGGTGGGCGGCTCGGTGCCGCGCGAATATATCCCCTCGGTCGAGAAGGGCTTGAAGCTCCAGAAGGAAGAGGGCGTGCTGGCCGGCTATCCGACGGTCGACTTCAGCGCCACGCTGGTGGACGGCAAGTATCACGACGTCGACTCCAACGCGCTCACCTTCGAGATCGCGGCGCGCGCCTGCTTCCGCGAAGCGATCAAGCAGGCGGGTCCGGTCCTGCTCGAGCCCGTGATGAAAGTCGAGGTGGTCTCGCCCGAGGAATATCTCGGCGACATCATCGGCGATATCAATCGCCGTCGCGGCCAGGTCGTGGGCCAGCTTGAGCGCGGCAACTTCATCGCGGTCGAAGCCTCGGTCCCGCTCTCGGAGATGTTCGGCTATATCGGCCAGCTCCGCGGCATGACCAGCGGCCGCGCCTCCTACACCATGGAGTTCTCGCATTACGAGCAGGTGCCGCGGAACGTCCAGGAAGACATCGTCTCGGGGAAGACGAAGGTCGCCGCGTAACGGCTTCGGCTTCCTCGCGATAGGCTGGGAAACGTTACAGCAACATCTTGATGTAACAAGCCGGCGTAGCCGCCCGGTCGGCATCGATCGTGCGATGGAAGATCGCTCCCTTCGAGCGCCCGCCCGTGTCGAGCCAGTTCGCGCGGCCCGGATTGCGCTTGGCGATCGTCACACGGACGATGCCGTCGGCATCTGGCTTGGCCGTGACGTGATTGAGGTGGCTTGCGGGCAGCGGCTCCAGCCAGTGGTTCGTCACCTGGATTTGCCAGTAAGCGCATTCGACGCGCGGGATCTCGACGATCAGCGCCTGGTCGTCGCCGAGGTCGAAATAGCCCGAATAATAGCGAGTGCCCGGATCGCCTTGCACGGTCCTGTCGAGCTCGGACGGCAGCGGCGTGATCTCGTTGGGGCGCTCCGCGAAAGTGCGGCTCCAGAGAAGAAACTGCTTGAGGCTGCCGGTGACGAAGTGGCGAATGCCGGTCATTCTGCGCACGACATCGGCTGCCGTAAGGGCTCTTTCCGGTTCCTGCTCGCAGGTCAGCGCAAATTCCGCAGGCCTGTCGCCCGGCCGCAAGACGATCTCGCGGATCAGGAACAGATTGCTTGTCGGTTTGAGCCTGATGCCGACCGCCGGATCGGCTTTCGCGTCGATTGCGAGTTCGAACGACCCATCCGGCCCGCGCGGAAAATCCGTCGTCGTCAGCACCTGGTAGCCGTCCGTCGAGATCTGCCCGTCTGGCCGCACGGAATAAGCCCCGACGCCGATTCGATACGCGTCGTTGATCTTGCCCGTCAGCCGGTAACGCCGCTCGCTCGCGAGGTTGGCGCTACCGATGATGTAGTCGGGATTGTAGCCGCCGATCCGCGGCACATCGAAGGAGAGCCCGTTGGCAAGGCGTTCCGAGCCGGACAGAAAGCGCTCAACGCCATAAGCGGCTAATCGCGCAAGGTAGCCGACGCCCTCGGCGCATGTCGCATCGTCGGGTGCGGCGGGCAGCAGCTCGGCGCCGATCTGTTCCAGCGTCGCGCAAAATTGCCGCCACGCGTCTTCCAAGGAATCACTCATATTCCATTGGGATCGCATAGCGCGCGCGATAATCCGCGAAGCCCGCGTTCACGTCGGCCAGATCGACTCCGTAATCTTCGAGCCTGTAGCGATGCTGGCCGCGCTTGCCTTTCGGGTTGCGCTCGGTCCAGTCGCCGAGCTTCGCGCGCACGGCGGCCGGCATCGCCATGCCGAGCTGTTCATAGATTGCGGCCACTTCGCGCACCGGGTCAGCGACGAGGCGGTAATAGTCGACATTCAGCACTCGGACGCTTCGATCATCGAACGCCATCAGCCGCTCGATATGCTTATCGACGAAGCGCCACATTTCGTGGCCGATGTCGCCTCGATCGTTTTCGATCGTGCGCGGCGCGCGGTACTGATGCGTGAGGTCGCAAATCGAGGCCAGCGTCTGCACAGGGTCACGGTGCGATACCACGAACACCGCATCGGGATAGACGCGTCGGATCTCCGGCATCGCTAGAATGTGGTTCGGATATTTGACCACCCAGCGTTTGGGCGCCGCGCGCCATTGGAGCAGTTGCAGTACCGATTTGTGATAGGCGTAGGCGCGCACGTAATCGAGCGACCGCAGCATCCATTCGAAGAAGCTCGGCACGCGTAGGTAATTCTGAAAGCCGGCCTGCGAGAAAGCTTGATTCAGGATCAAGCTGCACTCGTCGGGTCCTTCGGCGTCCATCAGATGGATGGCGTCGAAATTCACGACCTCCTCCTTCCACTGGCCGACGAACTGATAGGCGGCCTCGATCCGGGCGGGCACTGATCCGGGATCGAAGGAAGGGGGCGGGCAGGGGCGCAGCGTCTCCCAGGCGCGAAGCAGCCTGAGATCGGGATCATGGTCGAACAGATGATGCAGAAAGGTCGTACCGGAGCGCGGCAGGCCCATGAGGAAGATGGGGCGTTCGATCGCCTCGGCCGCGATCTCCGGTCGCTCGTCGTGCCAGCGCCGTACTTCGAGCCGGTTGCGCAATAGAGACAGAATCTCGGCTCGCGTGAGCTCCACTCCCTGATTGCTCAGGCGCCCGTCTTCATTCAGCGCGTCGACGAAGTGCGCGAAATTTTCGGCGAAGGGATCGTCGCCGAAGGCGGCTAGTCCGGCCCGCGCGGCGGCTTCTCGCTTGAGCGCTTCGCCGTCGAGCCGGAGCATCGCGGATCTAAGATTATCTCAGCGAGGCGTTCAGCTTTTCGAGCGCTGCGCTGCCGGGGCAGAGGGCGGCCTCGTCCAAGTCCGTCAGCGGCGTTTCCACCGTGCCGATATGAGCGTGCATGTCCTCCGGGTCCGGATCGACATAGAGCAGGCCGGTCACGATCTCGCCGTCGGCCTTGTGCTCCTGCAGGAAGCGCTGCGCGGCCAGGCGGTCGTTGACGTCATAGTCGCCGGCGAGCTTGCGGAGCCGGAGCACTGAACCGTCGTGCTGGGTCACCTCCTGCACCGTACCTGGCTCATACTCTGCGGTGATCTCCTCGCGGGGCGTCATCACGTCGAGATAGTTCACCGCCTCATTGTGCTCGCGCACATAATCGAAGCTCTTGGTCGAGCCGGCATGGTTGTTGAATGCCACGCAAGGGCTCAAGCAATCGATGAAGGCGGCGCCCTTGTGCATGATCGCGGCCTCGATCAACGGCACCAGCTGGGTCTTATCGCCGGAGAAGCTGCGCGCGACGAAGGTGGCGCCGAGCTGCAGCGCGAGCTCGGCCATGTCGATCGCCTCGTCGGTGTTGACGACGCCCTTCTTGCTCTTCGAACCGCGGTCGGAAGTGGCCGAGAACTGGCCCTTGGTCAGGCCATACACGCCGTTGTTCTCGACGATGTAGACCATGTTGATGCCGCGGCGCATGCAATGGGCGAACTGGCCAAGCCCGATCGAGGCGGAATCGCCGTCGCCGGAGACCCCCAGATAAATCAGGTCGCGGTTGGCGAGGTTCGCGCCGGTGAGGACCGACGGCATGCGGCCGTGGACCGAGTTGAAACCGTGGCTGTTGCCAAGGAAGTAGGTCGGCGTCTTCGACGAGCAGCCGATGCCGGACAGCTTGGCGATCCGGTGCGGCGGCAGCTCCAGCTGATAGACTGCCTGGATAATCGCCGCGCTGATCGAATCATGCCCGCACCCGGCGCAGAGCGTCGATATGTTGCCTTCGTAATCGCGCCGCGTGTAGCCGAGCTTGTTCGGCTGAAGCTGAGGGTGATGGAGCTTGGGCTTGGCGAGATAGGTCATCAGACGGCCTCTTTCAGGCGTTTCTGAACAGGTTGCAGCCGTTCGGCAATGCTGCGCGAAATGAATCGCGCGGTGATCGGCGAACCGTCGTAGTGGAGGACCGGGATCAGCTTGGCAGGATCGATTTCGCACTCGTTGACGATGAGCGCGCGCAGCTGGGCGTCGCGATTCTGCTCCACGACGAAGACCTCATCATGGGCATTGATGAAATCGACGACATCGTCATGGAAGGGGAACCCGCGCACGCGCAACGTGTCGACCATTAGCCCTTGGCCGGCCAGGAGCTCGGCCGCTTCCGACATGGAGGCGCTTGTCGATCCGTAATAGATCGCGCCGTAGCGCGTCGCGGCCGCCGCATTATGCTTGATCGGACGCGGCACGAGCTGCTTTGCCGTCTCGAACTTTCTGAGCAGCCGATCGACATTGTCGCGATAGACGTCGCCTTGCTCGGAATATTTGGCGAAACGGTCCTTCGATGAGCCGCGGGTGAAGAACGCGCCCTTGCTCGGATGGGTGCCAGGATAGGTTCGGTAGGGAATGCCGTCGCCATCCACGTCGAGGTAACGGCCGAACTCTCGGCCCGCCTCGAGATCGGCATGGGTCATCACCTTGCCGCGATCGTACCGGCGGGCATCGTCCCACTTCAACGGCGCACAGAGTCGCTCATTCATGCCGATATCGAGATCCAGCAGCACGAAGATCGGAGTCTGGAGCCGATCGGCCAGATCGAAGGCTTGGGCGCCCATGGTGAAGCATTCATGCGGATCCTCGGGGAAGAGGAGCACATGCTTGGTGTCGCCGTGGCTCGCATAGGCGCACGAGAGGACGTCGCCCTGCTGCGTGCGTGTCGGCATGCCGGTCGAAGGTCCGCCGCGCTGCACGTCGAACAACACTGCCGGAACTTCGGCGAAATAGGCGAGGCCCAGGAATTCCTGCATCAGGGAGATGCCGGGGCCGGATGTCGCGGTGAATGCGCGGGCGCCGTTCCAGGCTGCGCCGATCACCATGCCGATCGAGGCGAGCTCGTCCTCGGCCTGGACGATGGCGAACTTGTTGCCCTTCTCCGGGTCGACGCGGTAGCGCTGGCAATATTTGGTGAAGGCCTCGGCGAGCGAGGTCGAGGGCGTGATCGGATACCAGGCGCAGACGGTGGCGCCTCCATAGACCGCGCCCAGGCCGGCTGCGGCATTGCCCTCGATCGAGATCCGATCGCCGACCGCATTCGCTCGCTTGACCTTGAGCCCGAACGAGCTGACCAGGTGCTCGAGCGCATAATCGCGGCCCATATGGAAGGCGTGGATGTTCGGCTCGATCAGCTTGTCCTTGCCCTTGAACTGCTCGCCGATCAGCGTCTCGATGACTTCCGGCTCGATGTCGAGCAGCGCCGAGAGCGCGCCGACATAAATGATGTTCTTGAACAGCTGCCGCTGCCGCGCATCCGTGTATTCGCGATTGCAGATCGCGGTGAGCGGCATGCCGATCGTGGTCACATCGTCGCGGAATTTCGACTTCGGCAGCGGCTTGGAGGAATCATAGAACAGATATCCGCCGGGCTCGATCGACGCGACGTCCTGGCTCCAGGTCTGCGGGTTCATCGCGACCATCAGGTCGACGCCGCCGCGGGCACCCAGATGCCCGGCTTCGGACACCCGCACCTCGTACCAGGTCGGCAGGCCCTGGATGTTGGAGGGGAAGATGTTGCGGGGTGCCACCGGCACGCCCATGCGCAGGATCGACTTGGCGAAGAGCTGGTTGGCGCTGGCCGAACCCGACCCGTTCACATTGGCGAATTTGACGACGAAGTCGTTGGTGCGGGTTATCGGCTGAGGCATGCGTCCCCTACTTGGGCGGTATCGAGAAGGAATTTCTGCATGTCCCACGCGCCGGTCGGGCAACGCTCGGCGCAGAGACCGCAATGGAGGCAGACGTCCTCGTCCTTGACCATGACGCGGCCGGTCTTGAGTCCGTCGGCGACGTAGAGATCCTGGGCGCGATTGGGCGCCGGTGCATTCAGCCGCGTGCGGAGATCGGCTTCGTCACCATCGGGCGTGAAGCTGATGCAATCCATCGGGCAGATGTCGACACACGCGTCGCACTCGATGCAAAGCTTCGGCGCGAAGACCGTCTGGATGTCGCAATTGAGACACCTCTGGGCCTCTTTGTAGCCGAGCTTCGGGTCGAAGCCGAGCTCGACCTCGAGCTTGATGTCGGCAAGCGCGACTTTCTTGTCGCGCAGCGGCACCCGGTAGCGGAGATCGTTCGAGATCTCGTTATCATAGCTCCACTCGTGGATGCCCATCTTCTGGCTGGTCAGCGTGACCATTGGCGGCGGACGATCATTGACGTCCTCGCCCTGGCAGAGCTTGTGGATCGAGATCGCGGCCTGGTGCGCATGGGCCACAGCCCAGATGATATTCTTCGGACCGAACGCCGAATCGCCGCCGAAGAAGACATTCGGGACGGAGCATTGCAGGCTGGCTTCATTCAAGACCGGCAAGCCCCAGCGATCGAACTCGATGCCGCAATCACGCTCGATCCACGGGAAGGCATTCTCCTGGCCGACCGCGATCAGCACGTCGTCGCACTCCATATAGACGTCGGGCTCGCCTGTCGGGATCAGGTTGCGACGGCCTTTCTCGTCATAGACCGCGTGAACCTTCTCGAAATACATGCCCTTGAGCTTGCCGTTCTCGTGCTCGAAGCTCTTGGGCACGTGGAAGTTGATGATCGGAATGTCCTCGTGCATGGCATCTTCCTTCTCCCAGGGAGACGCCTTCATCTCCTCGAAGCCGGAGCGCACCACGACGCGGACATCCTCGCCGCCTAACCGGCGCGAGGAGCGGCAGCAATCCATCGCGGTGTTGCCACCGCCCAGGATCAGGACCCGCTTGCCGATCTTGTCTATGTGACCGAACGAGACGCTGGACAGCCAGTCGATGCCGATATGGATATTGGCCGCGGCCTCCTTGCGGCCGGGGATGTCGAGATCGCGACCGCGCGGCGCGCCGCAGCCGACGAAGATCGCGTCCCAGCCCTCGGCCATCAGGGTCTTCATGCTGTCGACACGCTGACCGAGCCGCAGCTCCGCGCCCATGTCGACGATGTACCCGACCTCTTCGTTGATGACGCTGCGAGGCAGACGGAATTTCGGAATCTGGCTGCGCATCATGCCGCCGGACTCGGTGTCGCCGTCGAACAGCACGCATTCATAGCCCATGGGCAACAGGTCGCGCGCGACAGCGAGCGAGGCGGGACCCGCCCCTACCAGCGCGATACGCTTGCCGTTCTTCTTGGCCGGCTTTTTGGGCATGCGCGGCGTGACGTCGTCCTTGAAGTCCGCGGCGACGCGCTTCAGCCGACAGATCGCCACCGGCTCTTCCTCGACGCGTCCACGCCGGCAGGCGGGCTCGCAGGGGCGGTCGCAGGTGCGGCCGAGAATTCCAGGGAAGACGTTCGACCGCCAATTGATCATATAGGCGTCGCTGTACCGCTCCTCGGCGATCAGCCGGATGTATTCCGGGACCGGCGTATGGGCCGGGCAGGCCCATTGGCAGTCGACGACCTTGTGAAAATAGTCGGGGTTGGCGATGTCTGTCGGTCTCACTGCTTAGATTCCTCGGCGGGCGATATGCCCTTGGCGGTCGAAAGCTGCGTTCGTCGGGGGCGGGATCGGATCGGCTCGGGTCGGCAAACGCCTCCCAGCGGCGGGTTCGGACGGCGGATCATATCCGCTTCCGAAAGCCGGCTTCTGAGTCCAGGGCGTTGGCTACATTCGTCCACACGTCAAATATAGGGCGCTGTAGTCGCTCCGACAGATTTTTGCGGCGTATATGCCGATTGGCATCGCGGCGTCGATCTCGTCGGCTCGGGGCATTGGCCTCGGCCACCTTTCCAATCCTCTCCTGAGCGATCTACTCCCTTTTTGTCCTTGATTCGAATTTCGCACAAAGCCCGGGTCTTCTGCAATCGGAGAGCGACATCAGACCGCTCTCCAAATACGCATTCGAGCCGTTCTCGGCGGGAAAACCATCTTTTCGCGCAAAACCATGGCGTCCGAATGCTCGGCGCCGGAACGAGGGGCCGCATCCGCGGTTTCATTGTCAATAGGAATGATCGCATGGCTGCTTTGAACCACCATAGCGCCACCCGGACCGCATTCGTCCTTTCCGCCGCTTTCCTGATATTTCCGGCTTTTGGCTGGGCAAAGGACATCCCGGATCAGAAGGGGCCGGATCCGAAGGGGCAGGCGGAGAACCCCCCGGCGCAAAATCTTCCGCCCGAGGCACAGCCCAAGGCGCCTGCGCCCGGCGAGACCAAGACGGGCGTGATCCGCCCGCCGGACGTCGATCCGGACATGTCCAAGCGGACGCCGAACGTCGATCCGAAGATGGCGCAGCCGCCCAAGCCGCAGGCTCCGGCCGTTCCCGAAATGAATGGCGGCGAGCAGGGGCAAGGCAAATCCGGGCCAGAGGCGCAGCCCCGCTAGCGAACCGGCGATCGCCGCGATAGTCTCGCCGCTCCGAGCGATGAGGGAGCTGGCGTATGAAGACCCGGGCGGCCGTTGCATTCGAAGCAGGCAAGCCTCTGCGAGTCGAGACCGTCGATCTCGAGGGGCCTAAGGTCGGCGAGGTGCTGGTCGAGATCCATGCGACGGGCGTCTGCCACACCGACTCCTTCACCCTCTCAGGCGCCGATCCCGAAGGTCTGTTCCCAGCGATTCTGGGCCATGAGGGCGCCGGGATAGTGCTTGAGGTTGGCGCAGGCGTAACCTCGGTCAAACCGGGCGATCATGTGATCCCGCTTTACACGCCAGAATGCCGCCAGTGCAAATTTTGTCTCTCCGGCAGGACCAATCTCTGCCAAGCGATCCGCGCCACGCAGGGCCAGGGGCTGATGCCCGACGGCACCTCGCGCTTCTCGCACAATGGCAAGACGGTGCTCCACTATATGGGCACCTCGACCTTCGCCAATCACACGGTGCTGCCCGAGATCGCGGTCGCCAAGATCCGGCCGGACGCGCCCTTCGACAAGGTCTGCTATATCGGCTGCGGCGTGACGACCGGCGTCGGCGCGGTCATCAATACGGCCAAGGTGACGCCTGGCTCGACCGTCGCCGTATTCGGCCTCGGCGGCATCGGCCTGAATGTGGTCCAGGGCGCGCGGATGGTCGGCGCGGACAAGATCATCGGGATCGACCTCAACCCCGCTCGCGAAGCTCTGGCGCGCAAGTTCGGCATGACCCATTTCCTCAATCCCAAGGACGTGCCGAACATCGTCCAAGCGATTGCCGACCTGACTGATGGGGGCGTGGATTATTCCTTCGAATGCATCGGCAACGTCGATGTGATGCGGAATGCGCTCGAATGCTGCCACAAGGGGTGGGGGCAGAGCGTGATCATCGGCGTGGCGGGCGCAGGACAGGAGATCAGGACGCGGCCCTTCCAGCTCGTCACCGGCAGGGTATGGAAGGGCTCGGCTTTCGGCGGCGCCAAAGGGCGGACCGATGTCCCGAAGATCGTCGACTGGTACATGGATGGGAAGATCAATATCGACGATCTGATTACCCATACTTTGCCGCTCGAGCGGATCAACGATGCTTTCGATCTCATGCATCACGGCGAATCGATCCGCTCGGTCGTGCGCTACAGCTAGGCTCCGCGAAACGGGATAAATCATGATCGATATTGCGCCCCGCGAATGGTGGGGTCGCCCGGTCGTCGTTGGCGGCGGCGTCGCGGGCGGTGTCGCCGCGCTGACACTTTCGGCCCGACCCGTGATCCTGCTCGATCCGGCGCCGGTCGGCGGAGAGGCCGCGAGCCGCTGGGCGCAAGGAGGGCTGGCGGCTGCGATCGGCGCGGAGGATTCGCCCGAGCAGCACGCCAAGGACACCGTTGCCGCAGGCGCCGGCTTGTGCGACGCGGCGGCGGCGACAAGGATCACGGCGGCGGGGCCGGCGATCGTCGAGACGCTCGAGCATTATGGCGTGCGCTTCGACCGCGACGCGAACGGCGCGATCGCGCTCGGTCTGGAGGCGGCCCACGCGCATCGCCGCATCCTCCATGTGCGCGATGCGACCGGCAGCGCGCTGATGCAAGCGATCGGCGGCGCGATCGCTCGCGCGCCCACGATCAGGCAGCTCACCGGAACGGCGCTCAGAATCGTCGCCACCGACGGCCGCGTCGCCGGGCTGATCGCGAGGCTCGACGATCGCGTCTGCTTCCTGCCGACGTCGGCCGTGCTGCTCGCGACGGGCGGTATTGGCGGTCTCTGGCAATCGACGACCAATCCCGCCGGAGCTCGCGGCCTCGGATTGGCGTTGGCCGCGCGCGCCGGTGCGGCGCTCGCCGATCTCGAATTCATGCAGTTCCATCCGACCGCGCTCGCGGTTGGCGCCGATCCCATGCCGCTCATCAGCGAGGCGGTTCGCGGCGAAGGCGCGGTGCTGGTGGATGCCGAGGGGATTCGCTTCATGGCCGATCTTCCCGGTCGCGATCTCGCGCCCCGCGATGTTCTTGCGCGCGCGGTGTTCGCGCAATGGGCCAAAGGTGGAAAAGCTGCGCTCGATGTGCGGCACTGGCCGGAAGGCAAGTTCGCCGGGCGCTTTCCGAATATCCACCGGGTGCTCGCTTCTTTCGGACTTGATCCCGCGCGCGATCCGATCCCCGTGCGCCCGGCGGCGCATTATCATATGGGCGGAATCAAGGTGGGCCCGACGGGCCGTACTGGAATCGACGGTCTATGGGCGGCAGGCGAGGTTGCTTGCACCGGGCTCCACGGCGCCAATCGGCTCGCATCCAATTCGCTGCTTGAAGCCGCGGTCTGCGGCAAGTGGGCCGCTGAAGATATGCTGGGGACCGATCTGCCTCATGTCCAGCCGGATGCGGCGCGCGGTATCGATGTTCCGGAGCATGGCGGCCGGCAGGCGCTCGCAGCGGCGCGCGCGGTCATGGACCTCTATGTCGGCGTCGTCCGCAATGCGAGCGGACTGGCGACCGCGCTCGAAACCTTGGACGATCTGCGCCGCGACGCCGCGGGCACAAACGCCGACGATGCTCTGTCGGTCGCGCTCTTGATCGCACGCGCCGCGGCACGACGTCCGGAGAGCATCGGCGCCCATTGGCGCTCCGATGCCATTCCAGCCGACCGGCCGCCGCAGCATTCGGAGTCGCGGTGGGAGCAGCTGGATTCGAATCCCCCTACCCGAAGGGAGGGGAAATGAAACGTCACCGCTTGATCTGCGGCTGCTTCACGACGCGCAGATAAGGCTTCAGCGTTTTCCAGCCTTCCGGGAAGCGCTTCTTGGCGTCCTCGTCGGAGAGCGAGGGGACGATGATCACGTCCTGACCATCCTTCCAGTTCACCGGCGTGGCCACCTTGTGCTGATCGGTCAGCTGCAGGCTATCGATGACCCGCAGGATCTCGTCGAAGTTGCGGCCGGTGGAAGGCGGATAGGTGATCGTCAACCGTACCTTCTTCTCGGGATCGATGACGAACACCGAGCGGACCGTCACTTTCGGGTCAGCCTCGGGATGGATCATGTCGTAGAGCTTCGAGACCTTCTGGTCGGAGTCGGCGATGACCGGGAAATTCAGCTTCTGGCCCTGGGTCTCCTCGATGTCCTTCTCCCAGCCCTTATGGGAGTCGGCCGGGTCGACCGAGAGGCCGATCACCTTGGCATTGCGCTTGTCGAATTCCGGCTTGATCCGCGCCACCTCGGCAAGCTCGGTCGTGCAGACCGGCGTGTAATCCTTGGGATGGCTGAAGAGAACGCCCCAGCTCGACCCCAACCAGGAATGGAAATGGATCGGGCCCTGCGTCGAATCCTGCGTGAAATCCGGTGCGATCTGTCCCAACTGGATAGCCATAGGGATCTCTCCTCAATGATGGTCGGCGGCCCGCGTTTACCTTACCCGACCATGTAGGCGCGCGGAACGAAATTCCAATCGCGGCTGGAGTTGACGGACCAACCACACCACATGGCTGGCAATGCCGACCGATAGGTGGCACAAAACGCCCGCTTTCGACGCAACGAGCTTTTCGCAATGACCACGATCCGCCAGGGATTCCTCGACAGCATCGGCCACACGCCGATGATCCGGCTTCGCAAGGCCTCGGAGATTACAGGGTGCGACATTCTGGGCAAGGCCGAGTTCGTCAATCCAGGCGGATCGGTCAAGGACCGGGCGGCGCTCGCCATCATCGAGGATGCCGAGGCAAAAGGGTTGATCCGGCCGGGCGGCACGATCGTCGAAGGGACGGCGGGCAATACCGGGATCGGGCTGGCGCTGGTGGGCAATGCGCGCGGATATCGGACTGTGATCGTGATGCCGGAGACGCAGAGCCAGGAGAAGAAGGACTTCATCCGCCTGATCGGCGCCGAGCTGAAGCTGGTGCCCGCCGCGCCCTATGCCGATCCCGGCAATTACGTTCACGTTTCCAATCGCCTCGCCCAGGAGCTCAATGAGACCGAGCCGAATGGCGCGATCTGGGCCAACCAGTTCGACAATACGGCCAACCGGGAAGGCCATCGCCGCACGACGGGGCCCGAGATCTGGGAGGATACTGGCGGCCGGATCGACGCATTCACTTGCGCGGTCGGCACCGGCGGCACGATCGCCGGGGTCGGCATGGCGCTCAAGGAACGTAATCCCAATATCCGGATCGTGGTTGCGGACCCGATGGGCGCCTCGCTTTACAGCTATTACAAGACCGGCCAGCTGGCCGCGCAGGGCACCTCGATCACCGAGGGTATCGGCACCAGCCGGATCACGGCCAATCTGAACGGGGCGCCGATCGACGATGCGGTCCAGGTTCCCGACGACGAGGCGCTGCCGGTGATCTTCGATCTGGTGAAGGAGGAGGGCTTGGTCCTGGGCGGCTCCTCCGGGATCAATGTCGCTGGCGCGATCCAGGTGGCGCGCCAGATGGGGCCGGGCCACCGGATCGTGACGATCCTGGCCGACGGGGGCGCCCGCTATCAGTCCAAGCTGTTCAACCCGGAATTCCTGAAATCAAAGGGCCTGCCGGTCCCGAGCTGGCTCTAATCCCGATCGTCCCGGACAGCTTGTCGCGCGGCCGTCCGCGCGGGAACCGTTGCTCTCGCGCGTACCCGCTTTAATGGGGGCCAAGAGGAGACGAGGTGATGCTCAGGCATCGCTGTGCTACGGTGCGGACCGAACGACGATCATGGTTGGGCAACGCCACGGCGTCCGCCGACCGGAGCACGCTCTTGCTGAAGGACGTCAAAACGCCTGGTGAAGCATCGGTTCGGCGGCTGCGCACGTCCGGAGCCGGTGAGGCTGCCGATGGGGACGAGTTTGACCGCGTGCTGATGGCCCGCGTCGTTCAGCGCGACCAGTATGCCTTTGCCGTGCTGGCGGAGCGCCACGCGCCGACCGCGCTGGGTCTGGCGCAGCGGATCGTGCGTAGTGTCGCCGATGCGGAGGACGTGGTCCAGGAGAGCCTGACCCGGCTCTGGGTGTTCGCCGACCGGTGGAACCCCTCGGGCGCGCGCTTCTCGAGCTGGTTTTACCGGATCGTCACTAACCAGGCGATCAGCAGGTTGCGCCGCCGAACCGGCGAGCCGCTGGATGCGGTCGACGAGCCCTCCGACGAGAGCCCGAGCCCGCACGATCAGGTGGCCGGACATGAGATCGGGAAGGCGATCGCCGAGGCGATCGGCCGGCTGCCGCCGCGGCAGCGGGCGGCGATCGCACTCTGTTATGACCAGGGCCTTTCCTGCGCCGAGGCCGCGGAAGCCATGGGGGTGTCGATCGGCACGATGGAAAGTCTTTTGTTTCGGGCTCGCCGGAGCCTTCGGGAATGGCTGGGGCCCCTCGAGGGCGAGCTCGGGGAGCGTTGAGAGATGGATAGGAAGAAGCTGCTCAAATATCTCGACCGTCATGGCGGCAAGCTGGAGAACTGGCCGGACGAGGCGGCGCGCGAGGCGCGTCAACTGCTCGCCCGCTGCCAGGAGTCGCGACGGTCCTTCGGCGCCTGCCGCCGTGTAGAAGCCTGGCTGGAATCGACCCGGCCATCGGTGGATTCGATTTGTGCCACGCGGGTCGTTTCACGCGCCCTTCGCGACATCCGCGACCTGCCGCCAAAGCGCAGCCTCTTCGACCGCTTGACGCCGGTTCTCGCCATTCCGGCGCCGAGGCTCGCCTTTGCCGCCCTGGCGACCGCCATCGGATTCGCTGTCGGTCTCTGGCTCGGTATTCCTGGAGCCGATCTCACGGCAGGGCCACATGGCCTGCCGGTGATCGCGAGCGCGGACGATGTCCTCTTTTAGCATCGCGACGCGCCGGACCCGCGAGCCCAGACGCTTTCCTTGGTTAGCCGCTTCGGTCGCGGTCAATCTGATTTTCATCGGCTTGACGCTCTCCTGGGCGCTCGGCATGCGCGCGCATCAGCCGCTCTTCGGCTGGCAGCGCGAGCTGATCAGCGAGCTTTCACCAGCCGACGCAGCGATCGCGAGCAAGACCGCCGATCGGCTGGAGCAGGTACAGGACCGCACCGACAAGATGCTGGCCGAGCAATACGAGTCGCTGAAGACAGCGCTTCGCGCTCAGCCTTTCGATGCCGCCGCATGTCAGAAGGTGCTGGACCAGATGGCCTTCATCCGCGACGACCAGCAGATTTCCTTCCAGAAGATCTTCGCAGAGGAGGCGGCCGCGCTCTCTCCGGAGGGGCGCTCGAAGCTCGTCGACGCAATGGAGCGCGAAGCGCATCGCTGGCACGCGCCCTGGCATTGACGCCCGCCTCGGGTCATCTCAAAAAGAGCCGGCCGTCACTTCGGAGATGCATCGCATGATTTCGATCGATCGCGCGCGCCGCGGCACGGGTGTCTTGGCGATTGCCATTGCGGCATTGGCGCTTGGCGGCTGCGCGGTTCAACGTGCCGAGGTCGATGAGGGTTTTTCCGGCGAGGCGCTCGCTGCGCAGGGCACAGGTGCGGGCATCCCAGTGCAGGTCGACGGCCCTGTCGGCAGCGCGCGCGGCGCGGCGCTCGCCGAATCTGTCACGGGCGCGATGCCCACCGAGGTCGCAGGCACGGCGGTCCACTACGTTGCGTGCGAGCCCTATCAGGAATGTCCGGGCGATCATGTCGTCTGGACCTTCGGCCCGCCTTCGGCGCGCTCATCGTGGAATTATCCGGCTGCCTTCCATTTCTATCCCGGCTGGATCGGGAGCTACGAGCCGGGTCCGAACCGCGTTACCGCCAAAGTCGCCCTCTTCCAGGGTGACAATGTCGTCGCGACCGCCGACGGTCAGGTGGATGCGCCGAACGGCGCCGACGATCCCGCCTTCCGCGCCATGATCGATCAGATGTCCCGCGCCATCTTCTCTGGCCCCGGGCTGCTCGACGAGTTTTTCTGATCTAGCCGGACACGGCGCGCGCGATCAGGAAGGCTGCGGCAGCCGCAAGGCCGCCGATGAGCAGGGTCTGCACGGCCGAGGCGATCGGCTTCACGCCGGTGAGCCAGCCTTTTACGGCGCCGAACAGCGCCAGCGCAGCCAGCGTGATCGCGATCGACGCGCGGAGCGCCGGGCGGACTTCCGGTATCAGCATGTAGGGCGCGAGCGGGATCAGTCCGCCCAGGACATACGACGCGCCGATGGTGAGAGCGCTGGTCGATGCGCGTCCGGCGGGCGGCTTCTCCAGGCCGAGTTCGAAACGCATCATGAAATCGACCCAGCGGTTGCGGTCGCGCGAGAGTGCGGCGACGACCGTCTCGGCGAGATGGTCGTCGAGCCCTTGCTCGGTCAAGATCACCTTCACCTCGCGCCGCTCCTCGTCGGGCATCTCGTAGGTTTCGCGCATCTCGCGACGATATTCGGAGCGGTAATGCTCGGCGTCGGTCCGCGCCGCAAGAAAGCCGCCGAGCCCCATGGCGATTGCGCCAGCCGCCACTTCGGCCAGCCCCGCCGTCACGATCAGCCCGTTCGCCGCGATGGCGCCGGTCAGGCCGGCGGCGAGCGCGAACGGCACGGTCAGCCCGTCGGACGTGCCGATGACGACGTCGCGCACCGTCTCTGAGGCCAGAAAATGGGTTTCGGAATGGGCCGCTTTGGCCATGGCGCGCTCCCGCTGATTCGCGCGCGGACATTGGCGGAGGCCGGCTTGGGGCGCAAGCGTGGGACGGAATGCGGCTGCGCGGGCTAGCGTCGCCGGCCCTCGCGGACTAGCCTTTCGGGCAAATCCATCTCTTGGGGAGGAGAATATGGAACCGGTCGACTATTTCGCCATCCAAAATCTGGTCTATACCTACGCCGCCAAGATCGATGCCGGCGATTTCGACGCCGTTGGCGCCATGTTCGAGCATGCCGATGTCTGGTTTCCGGGCGACAAGGAGCCGACCTCCAAAAAGGGCAAGAACATCATGGGGCGGATGATGCATGAATGGACGCGCCGTTATCCCGAGACCGGCAATCCGCGGACCCGACATGTCACGACCAACCTCATCATCGAACCCGACGGTCCCAACAAGGCGCGTGGTCAATGCTATGTCGTCGTCTTCCAGCAGACGCCGGCCTTCAAGCTGCAGCCGGTCATCGCCGGCACCTATATCGATCGGTTCGAGAAGGTCGATGGCAAGTGGCGTTTCTCCGAGCGGCGTGAGGTGATGGACTTGATCGGCGATCTCAGCCATCACCTGCTGCAGCCTTTCGGCCCCGGCTGAACAGACGAGACAGGATCGAGGGAGAAATCAATTGATGCGATCGATGATTGTTCGGCTTGGCTGCTGCTCGCTGGCGGCTTTGCTGCTCGCCTCTTGCGCCGGGACCAAGGCGCTCAGGCCGCCCGCGCCACCGGACACGGATTGGAGCCAGGCGGAAACGGTGACGGTGAAGCTCGCCGATTTCGAGTATCAACCCGAGACGCTCGAGCTCAAGGTGCGGCAGCCGATTCACCTCGTGCTGGTGAACACCGGCAGCGGCGAGCATGATTTCAGCGCGCCCGCTTTCTTCTCCGCCGTGATGTACCGGCCGGGAAGCATCGTCGCGCCCGACGGCGACATTGTCGTGCCGGAAGGTCAGACCAAGTCGTTCGACATACTGCCGATCGCCGGCGGCACCTACGACCTCGAATGCACCGAGTTCCTACACAGCCTATTCGGCATGACGGGCAAGATCGAGGTGGAGGCCGGCAACGGCCAGACTCCGCTGACGCTAAATTAATGACGAAGAGGGGGAGGGGGCACCCGTGATCACGATCTACCATCTGGAGAATTCGCGCTCGGAACGGGTAATCTGGCTGATGGAGGAGCTGGGTCTTCCCTACGAGCTGAAGCGCTTCCCGCGCGGGCCCGACATGCGCGCGACCGACGCGCTGCGCCAGATCCATCCGCTCGGCAAGTCGCCCATCATTCGCGACGGCGACACGCTGCTCATCGAATCCGGCGCCATCCTCGAATACATCGTCAATCGCCATGGCGGCGGACGGTTCGGCGTTCCGGCTTCCTCGCCTGACTATGCTGCCTATCTGCAATGGATGCATTTCGCCGAAGGCTCGGCGATGATGCAGTTCGTGATGAATCTGTTCGTCGGCGGCTTCATACCGGGTTTCGACCAATCCTCGCCCTTCGTGCAGAGCACCAAGGACGCGACCGCAAAACTGCTGCGGTTCCTCGACGATTCGCTTGCGGGAAAGGATTATTTCGCCGGCAGCGCCTTCAGCGCCGCCGACATCATGATGATCTACTGCTTCCGCATCGTCCGCGGCTATTTGCAAACCGACATGAGCCTTTATCCGACACTCGCCCACTGGATCGATCGCGTCGAAAACCGTCCCGCCTACAAGAAGGCGATGGCCATCGCAAACGAGAAGGCTGGCTGAGCGCGCTTACTGCGTGCTGCGGTTGACGACGTTCTTCCAGTCGAGCGGCGCGCCGTCGAGCTCGACGCCGCAGGTCTCGAGGAAGCGGCTCACCGCCATGTAGAGGCCGATCACCATGATCAGGTCGAGCACCTCCTCGTCCGGAAGGTGCTTGCGCACGGCGCCGAGCGTCGCGTCGCTTGCGCGAACGTTCAACACCACGTCGTCGGTGAAGTCGAGCACGGCCTGCTGCACATCGGACAGCACGCCAGGATGCTGGCCGCCATGCTTGATCGCCTCGATCTGCGCGTCGCCGTGGCCCACCTGCCGCGCCAGCGCCTCATGTTGGTAGGTCTCGTAGCGCGACTTTGAGAGATAGCCCACGCGCAGGATCGCGATCTCGCGAAGATTGGCCGGCAGCTTCGAGGGACCATAGAAGGCGCCCGAGAACTTTCCGAAGCCTTCGAATACTGCTGGTGATGCTCCGGCCATCATCTTCACCACATTGATCGGCGCCGCCTCGAACTGCTTGCGAATATTGTCCGGCAGCTTGGCCGGATCCGGATAGGGAATGCGCGGCATCGAGGTCTCCTCCTGGTCAATTGTCGTTTGCTCGCTCGGCCGCCGCACTTTGCGTTCCCTCACAACCCTAAACAAGCCTCCTCTTGACATGTAACTAAAAGGTTACATATTTAGCCCCGTGAACGACGATCTCGTTTTTCGAGCCTGGGCGGATGCGAGCCGCAGACAGCTCCTGGACGCGCTGCACGCGCGGAACGGCCAAAGCTTGGGGGAGTTGTGCCGGGGACATGAGATGAGCCGACAGGCGGTGATGAAGCACCTTGCGATCCTGGAGGAGGCGAACCTCGTCTCCATCCAGCGCCGCGGCCGCGAAAAGCTTCACTTCATCAATCCGGTCCCGATCAACGAGATCGCCGATCGCTGGATTGCCAAATTCGAGCGCCCTCGCCTGGGCGCGCTCTCGGATCTCAAACGGAAACTGGAGGGAGAGAATTCATGACCAGCACCGCCGGAAGCACTTTCGTCTACGTCACCTTCATCCGCGCCACGCCCGAACGCCTATGGGAGGCACTCACCGAACCCGACTTCATGAAGCAATACTGGTTCGGCATGCATATGGCAGCCGAATGGAGGGCTGGCGCGCCGTGGAAGCTGCTGTTTCTCGATGGCCGCATCGCCGACACTGGTGAAGTGATCGAGGCCGACCCGCCGCGCCGCCTTGTCATCAAATGGCGGAACGAGTTCCGGCCCGAGCTGAAAGCCGAAGGACCCGCCCGCTGCACGATCGAGCTCGAGCCCGCTGGCGGTGTCGTCAAGCTCACCATCACGCATGCGAGCAACTTGCCTGACTCCAAGATCATCCAGGCCGTCTCGGGCGGCTGGCCGAAGATCCTCTCGAACCTCAAATCGTTGCTGGAGACGGGGGAGATTGTGCTGAAGGAGAATCTTTAGCGCGATGCCCCCTTTGGCTTTCGCGGGAGCGCCGCCTGGCGCATCCGCGGAGGCCGGCCGGAAAATTCCCCTATTTCAAGCAGAATCTCGCCCCTAATGCATCCCGGTCCTCCATGCGTTAAAACAGGCAGCAGGAGGGTGGATGCTCGAGGCGCGGCGCAAAGGGATGAAGATCCGGGCTGGGCGCGGGACAGAGCTGCGGTGTCGCGGTTGGCGCCAGGAGGCGTTGCTGCGCATGCTCGAGAACGCGCTCGAGACCGCGGAGAAGCCGGAAGAGCTCGTCGTTTATATGGGCAACGCGCGCGCGGCCCGCGATTGGAAGAGTTACGACCGGATCGTCGCGGCGCTGAAGGCGCTCGACGAGAACGAGACCCTTGTCATCCAGTCAGGCAAGCCGGTGGCGCGCTTCAGGACCGGGCGCGGCGGACCGCTGGTCATCATGGCGAGCGGCAATGTGGTGGGCGCCCAATCGGACCTCGATCATTATCGCGATCTGCTCGAGCGCGGACTCATCATGTCGCCGGGCATGACGGCGGGCTCCTGGCAATATATCGGCGGGCAGGCGAACCTTCAGACGATCTACGAGACCTTTGCCGCCGCCGGACGGCAGCATTTCGGCGGCGCGCTGGGCGGCCGCTGGATCGTCACGGCCGGGCTCGGCAAGACGAGCCGTGCTCAGGCCGCTGCGGGTAAAATGGCAGGTGCGGCGATCATGGTCATCGAGGTCGACCCGGCACGCATCGTGGAAGCAAAAGATGCCGGCATCGCTGATCTCGCAACCGACGACCTCGACCAGGCGGTCGAATGGTCACAGGAGGCCAGGCAGGCCCATCGACCGCTTGCGATCGCGCTCGAGGGCAATGCCGCGTCGGTGCTGCCCGAACTCGTGCGCCGACACCTCACACCCGACATCGCGACCGACCAGACGACGCCCGACTCTCGCCGCGGCTATGTCCCGGCCGGCATCACGCCTGCGGCGGCCGCGGCGATGCTGCGGCGTCGGCCCGAGGAGGTCGAAATGCGGGGGCTCGATTCCGTAAAGCACCAGGTGGGGGCGTTGCTCGAGCTGCGGCGTCGGGGCGCGGTCGCTTTCGAGTTCGGCAATGGACTGCGCGGGATGGCGCGCCAGGCCGGGTTGCTCCAGGCGATGGATCTCCCCTCCTATATCGAGCTGCTGATCCGACCGATGTTCTGCGTGGGCATGGGACCGTGCCGCTGGATCGCGCTGTCGGGCGATGCGGCGGACATCGAAACGATCGACGACATCGTGCTGGCGGAGTTTTCCGCCGATCACCCCGCGGCAGCCTGGATTCGAGCGTCGCAGGATCTCGCCTTTCCCGGACTACCGGCCCGCATCGCCTGGCTCGCGCATGGCGAGCGCAGCCAGGTGGCGCTGCTGATCAACCAGGCGGTGGCCGAGGGACGGCTCAAGGCGCCGGTCGCCTTTTCGCGCGATCATCTGGATTCGGGCTCGACCGCCATCCCCTTCCGCGAAAACGAGCGCATGGCCGACGGCTCGGACGCGGTTGCCGACTGGCCCTTGCTGAATGCGCTCCTGAACGCCGCGTCCGGCGCCGATCTGGTGGCGGTCCACGATCATGCGGGCTTCGGCGTCTCGACCGGCGTCACCATCGTCGCCGACGGTACGCCCGATACGGCCAAGAGGCTTGCTTCGGTGCTTGACGGCGACAGCGGGCTCGGAATCGCCCGCCACGCCGACGCCGGATACGAGGAGGCGCTCGCCAGCGCCGCCCTCGCGGGCATGCTGCCCGGCTAAAATTCCACCGCGGCCTCCGTAAACGCACGCCGCGAGTCCGGCGCGAGCGTCACGCGGTCGGCCGACATGGCGGTCATTTTGGTCGTTTCGAGATGCACGCCTGCGGCCGGCCGGAGAAATCCGGGCTAAGGGAACAGCCCCCGCAGCCGTTTTCCGGCGCGGACCTTCTCGACGCCGATGGCCATCGCAGCGGTGCGATTGGAGACGCGTTCGGCGGCCGCGCGCCGCGTGACTTGAGAGAACGCGTTCTGCAGTAGTCGATAGAGCTTGTCGTTGACCTCGGTCTCCGTCCAGAAGAGCTGTTGCAGATCTTGGACCCATTCGAAATAGGAGACCACGACACCGCCGGAGTTGCAGAGAATGTCGGGGATGACGAAGATCTCGTCGCGCCGTTCATCCAGGATTTTGTCGGCGTCGGGCGTCGTCGGACCATTCGCGCCTTCCGCCAGAACGCGGCATTGGATCTTTGCCGCGTTTTTGCCGGTGATCACCTGCTCGACCGCCGCCGGGACCAGGATGTCGCATTTCTGCTCGATGAGCTTGTCGGAATCGATCGCGGCCGCGTTCGACCAGCCGGCCAGCACGCCGCCATGCGCGCGCGCATGCTTCTCGATCGACTCCAGATCGAGTCCCTTGGGATCGTAATAGGCGGCCGTATGGTCGCTGATGCCGAGCAGCTTCGAGCCCATGCGGCGAACCAGCGTCGCCGCCGCGACGCTGCCGACATTGCCGAAGCCCTGGACGATGGCGCCGGTGCCTTCGGGCTTGATCTTGAGCTGCTCGAGCGCGCGTTCCACCAGATACGCGACGCCACGTCCCGTGGCTTCGCGCCGACCGGCGGTGCCGCCGACCTCGACCGGCTTGCCGGTCACGATCTCCATCACGGCATGACCGGCATGCATCGAGTAGGTATCCATGAACCAGGCCATGACCTGCTCGTTGGTGCCCATATCGGGCGCCATGATGTCGGTATGGGGGCCGACGAAGGGGATCATCTCCTGCATGTAACGGCGCGAGATTGCCTCGAGCTCGCGTCGGGAGAGATTGGGCGGATCGCAATTGACCCCGCCCTTGGCGCCGCCATAGGGCAGGCCCGCCAACGCGCATTTCCAGCTCATCCAGATCGAGAGCGCCCCAACCTCGCCGATATCGACCTGCGGCGAGAAGCGCACGCCGCCTTTAGTCGGCCCGAGCGTCAAATGATGCTGCACCCGATAGCCCTCGAAGACTAGGGTCTTGCCGTTATCCATATTGACGGGGATAGAAACGGCGATCGCGCGCTTGGGATAGAGCAGCCGGTCGCGCTCCTCCTGGGGAATGCCGAGATGGTCGGCGATCTTGCCGAATTGCTCTTTGGCCATCGCGAAGACGGGGCCGCTATAGATAGTCATGAGGTTTCCGCCCGAATTTTATGGGCCGTCGGGGAGACGGCTCTTTTCCGTGCCAATCATGTTGTACGCCGGACCGGCGGAATCATCCCCCGTTTTGCCGGGGGAGGCGGAATAGCCTGTCTACAGCCCGCTCAATACATTGCCGATCTGGCCCGGATCGTGCTTGCCCTTGATCGCGTCCTCGCCGCTATGGGTCGGCACATTGAGCGAAGCCAAAGCCAGAATGGCATATAGCGATAGCGTATGTCCCCCGACGCCCGGGATTACGCGATCGGCCAGATCCTGGCTCGACACGAAGCTGCCGGCGGTGCCGCCGCTGGTGGCGATGTTGGTTGTGTCGGGATTGGCTCCGGCAAGGAAGGTCGAGCCGCCGAAATGGGCCGCGAACCGGTCGTAGATCTGGGCCAGCGTGGCCGATTTGCCGGTGTTCGGATCGGTAAAGACCGAGGGGTTGGCCGCTGCCGCGTCGGGGAGCAGGTCGGAGGCCGACTGGTTGGGATTGTCCCGGTAAGCCTGGATGAACTTGGCGGCACCCCCCGCGCCGAGGAAATGGGCGAGATAGAGCTCAGTGCCGCCGATCTGGCCGCCGACGGAGGATTGCAGCGCCGCCTTGTTGTCTTTGGCGAACTCGGCCGCCATGGCCGCCGCCACATTGGGATCGGTACGGAGCGCCAGGATCTTCTGCA
This sequence comes from Alphaproteobacteria bacterium, assembly GCA_035293565.1. Lineage (GTDB taxonomy): Bacteria > Pseudomonadota > Alphaproteobacteria > BOG-932 > Roseiterribacteraceae > DATGMP01. The sequence continues at coordinate 89,509 of DATGMP010000092.1, forward strand.
GATCGGTCGCGTTGCTGACAGTCGGGTTCCCGCTGGCGTCGGTCGTGATTTCGGAGGCGACAGCGCCGAGCCCATGCTGCGCGCCATGCGCCTGCAGCACGTCGAGCCAAGTGGAATCGGTGAACTGGTAGAGGCCCGTCGCGCTCGAGGCCGAGGCCTTGGCGTTCGGGTTCATGCCGCTTTCGACGGCAGCTTTTTCCATGAGGTAGGAAAAATCGACCCCGGTCGAGGCGCTAGCCTTGCGGACCGCAGAGACCACATCGGCCGGCGCGGAGGCATGGCGCGCCTGGCGTAGCGTGATCGCATTGAAGATTCCCATATCCTGCATGGCCGTACCCCGAATCCTTTTCAAACCGACACACGCAAGGACCATGCCAACTGCGCGGCCGGCTGGCGGACTACGCCGCAGGTTTGGTTAAGGGCGGTTTAAGGACATCGCCTCCAATTCGACACCGCTCGGGCGATTGGCTAAGGTCCCGGCGCTAAATCCAGCCTCAAGAGAGTTCGCCATGGTTCCGTTCGCACCGCCCGCCCGCGACATGAGCTTCGCGCTTCAAACCGTCGTCGGGCTCGACCGTCTGGCCGCGCTCGAAGGACGCGAGACAGCGTCGGAGGAGTTGATCGGGGCGGTGCTGGATGAGGCCGGGAAGCTATGTGCCGACGTGCTGGCGCCCCTGAATGACGTCGGCGACCGTGAGCCCTCGCGGCTCGAAAACGGCACCGTCCGCACGCCGCGCGGCTTCCGTGACGCCTACAAGACTTATGCGGCCGGAGGCTGGAACGGGCTGCCGGTCGAGCAGGCCTTTGGCGGGCAGGGGCTGCCCTGGCCGCTTCATGCCGCCGTCATGGAGATGGTGCAGGCGTCCAACCTGTCCTTCGGCCTCTGCCCGATGCTGACCCAGGGCGCGATCGAGGCGCTGCTGGCGCATGGCTCGGACGCGCAGCGCGCGATCTATCTCGACAAGCTGCTGTCCGGCGAATGGACCGGCACCATGAATCTGACGGAGCCGCAGGCCGGCTCGGACCTGGCTCAGGTCCGTACGCGGGCCGAGCGCAAGGACGGGCACTATCGCTTGTTCGGGCAGAAGATCTTCATTACCTGGGGCGACAATGATGTGGCCGACAATGTGGTGCATCTCGTGCTCGCCCGCACACCCGACGCGCCGCCGGGTGTGAAGGGCATCTCGCTTTTCCTCGCGCCGAAATTTCTCGTGAAGCCGGACGGGAGCCTCGGTGAGCGCAACGACCTCAGGCCGGTATCGCTCGAACACAAGCTCGGCATTCATGCTTCGCCCACCTGCGTCATGTCCTTCGGCGACAATGATGGCGCGATCGCCTACCTGGTGGGCGAAGAGAATCGCGGCCTCGAATGCATGTTCACGATGATGAACAACGCTCGGCTCGCGGTTGGGCTGCAGGGCGTCGCGATTGCGGAACGCGCTTATCAGCAGGCTCGCGACTATGCCCGCACGCGGGTCCAGGGCCGGGCGGTGGACGGCAAGACCGGCACGATCATCATCCATCCCGACGTGCGCCGCATGCTCCTCACGATGCGGGCGCTAACCGAGGCGTCCCGCGCGTTGGCTTATCTCGCTTATCTGGCCCTCGACGAAGCCAAGCACGCGCCGACCGCGGAAGCCCGCAAAGCGGCACAGGCCCGCGTCGATCTGCTGACCCCCGTCGTGAAAGGCTGGTCGACCGATATCGGCAACGAGGTCGCATCGCTCGGCGTCCAGATCCATGGCGGCATGGGCTTCATCGAGGAGACAGGTGCCGCGCAGCATTTCCGCGACGCGCGAATCCTGCCGATCTATGAGGGGACGAACGGCATCCAGGCCAATGACCTTGCCTTCCGCAAGGTGCTGCGCGACGGCGGCGAGTCCGCGCGAATATTCATCGACGAAATTCGCATCTTCCTGAAGCAGATCGCCGATCTGCCGGGCGATGACATCGCCGGGATCGGCTACGGCCTCGCGGCCGCGGTCGGCGTGCTGGAGAAGGCGACCGAATGGCTGCTCGAAACCGGCAAGTCGGACCAATATGCCGTCGCGTCCGCCTCGGTCCCCTATCTCGAGCTGTTCGGTCTCGTGGGCGGTGGCTATGTGATGGCGAAGATGGCGCGAGCTGCGGTCGACGGTCTGTCGCAGCGCGGCGCCGATACGGCTTTCCTCGAATCGAAACTTCTCACGGCGCGCTTCTATGTCGAGGCGATCCTGCCCAAGACCGAGGGGTTGATGCAGCCGATCACGGCCGCGCACCGCTCGATCCGCGCCTTCGCCGACGAGTCCTTTTGAACGCCTTCGATCCTTCGCTCTTCGCGGGCAAGGTCGCGCTCGTCACCGGCTCGACCTCCGGCATCGGACTGGCAACTGCTGAGCTCCTCGCGCAATCCGGCGCGAGCGCCGTGATTGTGAACGGGCGTGATGAAACGGCTGGGCGGAACGCGGTCGAGCGCGTGCGATCCGCCGCGCCCACCGCGCGCATCGAATTCATTGCCGCCGATTATACGAAGAGCGCCGACATCGAGCGGCTGTTCGCTCCGGCCGATGCCGCGGGCGGGCTCGACATTCTGATCCACACGGCGACCGGCGGCAGCCCGCCCGATCTCTTCATGAAGATCGATCCCGCCGATTGGGAGCGTACGATCGCCGGCAAATGGGTGAGCCTGATGCGCTGTTGCCGCCGTGCCATTCCCGGCATGATCGCCAAGGGCGGCGGCGCGATCGTAGCGGTTGGATCCGATGCGGCGAAGCTCGCCACGCCGGGCGAGTCCGTAATCGGCGGCGCCTTTGCGGCTCAGGCGATGTTCATGAAAGTGCTGGCGGTGGAGCTCGGCCGCTACAAGATCCGCGCCAATGTCGTCACGCCGTCAATCACGCGCAATACGAAGACCTATCAGTCGGTGATGGCCGGCGAGTTCAGCCGTAAGCTGTTCGAAAAAGCCGAAGCTCGCGCGCGGCTCGGCGTGCCGGTGCCGGAGAATATCGCGCCGCTGATCGCGTTTCTTGCGAGTCCGCTGGCCTCGCACATCACTGGACAGGTGGTGAGCGCCAACGGCGGGATCTCGGTGCCGTGAACTAAGCCGCGTCGCGCTGAGCGATCGAGCGTTCCCGCGGATATATGATCGTGGCGGTCGTGCCGACGCCGAGCGTGCTTTCGAATTCGAGCCTGCCGCCCTGGAGTTCGATCATGTGCCGGGTTACGGGCAGCCCGAGCCCCGCGCCGTCGAACTGGCGGGCCAGGCGCGAATCCACTTGCGTAAAACGCTCGAACACAGTCGCCAGATCCTCCGGCGCGATCCCGATTCCCTGATCGATGACGGTGAAGCGAATCTCGCCGTTCCGCTGATAGGCGTCGAGACGCACCGTGTTGCCCGCTGGCGAGAATTTGACCGCATTCGACAGCAGATGCCCCAACATCCGCGCGAGCCAGTAGGGATCAGCATAGAGGTTCGGCAGGTTGTGCTCGATCCGCCTGTCGAGCGTGATTTCCGCGTCCCTGGCGCGCGCCGAGGCGCTGCGGCAGGCGGACTCGACGGCTTCTTCGACCGAGATGGGACCGTCGACGGCTTCCAGCGAGCCCGCATCCATTTTCGTGAGCTCGAGAATGTCGTTGATGATGCGGAGCAGATTGGTCCCGCTATCCTCGATAGCGACTGCGTATTCCTGATATTGCTCGTTGCCCAACGGCCCGAATGCCCCGGTGCGCATCAGGTTCGCAAAGCCGATGATCCCGTTGAGCGGAGTCCTGAGCTCGTGGCTCATCGCGGCGAGAAAGCGCGACTTGGCCTGATTGGCTGCTTCGGTCGCGATCAGGGCCGATTGCAGGTTTCGCGTGGATTCCTGCAAATCGCTGCGCGTGGCTTCGAGCTCCTGGATATATTCACGAAGCCGCTCGGCTTCTTGGCTGGCACGAAGCGCGAGATGGTGGTCGACGATCGAGCCGATGATGCCGAGCCCGATGATCAAGACGGTCACTGCTGCGACCGACACTGCGAGCCAGCCGGTGTCGATCGCGTAGGCAGGTGGAGCGATGGTGGGGTCGGGGGTAAGGCTCACCGCCGCCATCGCCGTGAAATGCAGGCCGACGATCGCGAGGACCAGAAGCCCGAGGGCGATCGCGCTGTCGCCCCATTTGAATGAGCCGAGGGCCGCGAAGCCGGCTGCGCCGAAGGTGCAGCTGATCACGATCGAGGATAGGACGTACGCAGCATCCCAGTGGCGGACGGCTTGGACTTCCAATGCTGCCATGCCGGTGTAATGCATCCCGACGATCGACAGCCCGGCAACGATGCCGCCCAGGACCGGAAAATGAGCGGCACGAATGGCGAAGGCGATCCTGGCTCCGAGAATCGCGACGATAATCGACGCGATAGTGAGCGCCGGATCGAAACCCATTGGGAGACCCGGCCGAAATGCGAGCATGGCCACAAAATGTGTGGCCCAAACGCCGGCGCCGGCGACCGTCGCGGCGGCCCAGAGCCAGGGGTTCCGCCCAAGGTTGGAGTTCCGGCGCGCCCGCGAGGCGAGGCTGAGGGCGGTGGCGCAAGACATCAGGCAGATCAAGGCAGCCAGAACGACCAGCCTCGGATCATGTCGGTCTGCGATGCAGGCGTAGACGCGGAACATGAGAGTAGCCTGCCACCAGTCTCGTTAATCAGCCCTAAAACAATCTGATTTCGGTAGGCTTCCGCTGCCATGCGGATTGGGCTAGGGAGACGCATTCTCTTGCTGCACTCGCGAAATTCATGAGTCTTTCGGACGGGCCGTTAGCCGCCTACCGCGCTCGGGCGGCCTCGGGATCGCTCGCTTTCGACGCCGACCAAGAGGCGGCGGCGAGGGCGCTCGACCGTCTATGGGCTGAGCTCGCCGGCCAGCCGCGGCCCACGGGTCTGCTCGGCCGCCTGATCTCTCCGAAGGCGCGCGCGCCGCGCGGCCTCTATCTCTGGGGGCCGGTCGGCCGCGGCAAGACCATGCTTATGGATCTGTTCTTCGGTGCTGCCGCGGAGCCCAAGAAGCGCCGGGTGCATTTCGCGGCCTTCATGCTGGAGGTGCACGGCCGACTGCATGTGCTGCGGAACGAGGGAAGGGGCGGTGACGCGGTCGACGCACTGGCGCGGGAGATTGCGCATAACGTCCGGCTGCTTTGCTTCGACGAGTTCCAGGTGACGGACATCGCCGACGCGATGATCCTCGGCCGCCTCTTCACCGGCCTGTTCGCGGCGGGTCTCGTCGTGGTCGCGACTTCCAACACTGCCCCCAAGGATCTGTACGCCGGAGGCCTGCAGCGCGATCTTTTTCTCCCCTTCATCCGGCTCTTGGAGGAGCGTGTCTCGGTGATCGAGGTCGACGGTCCCAACGACCACCGCCTCGGCAGGCTGACCGGCCGGCGGGTCTATCTGGTGCCGGCCGACGAGGGGGCGGAGGCAGAGCTTTCCAGGCTGTTCACGGAGCTTGCCGCCGGTGCCGCACCGCATCCCGCGACCATCCCCGTGGGCGCCGGCCGCTATCTCGAGGTCCCGCGCGCCGGTCCGGGGGTCGCCTGGTTCGAGGCGCGTGAGCTGATTTCAGAGGCGCGGAGCGCCGCCGATTATCTGGCGCTGGTCTCGCACTACCGCACACTCATTCTCTCGCACATCCCGCGGCTATCTGCCGACCAGCGCAACGAGGCGCGGCGGCTAATCACCCTGGTCGACGTGCTCTACGACAATGGCGCCCAGCTCGTTGCGACCGCCGACTGCGCGCCCGCCGATCTTTATGCCGAGGGTCTTCACGCGGAGGAATTCCGTCGTACCGCAAGTCGGCTCATGGAGATGCAGTCCGAATCCTGGATTGCCCAGTCGGACAGCCGACATGAGGTCCTCCGCACGTAAGGAATCCGTCGCGCGCGTAACGAATCGTTAAGGCGGTTATCAGAGAAATGCATGAACCAGGGGCAGTAGGCCCCGTTGAATGGGGGCAGTAGGCCCTCCCGCGTCCGGGCCGCATGGCCCAACAACGGAGTTATTTGCCTTGGCCACGTCCGTTCTCGACGACGAAACCGTCCTCCTCGTCAATCAGCTGAAGGCGCGCTACCGCATGGGGCTGCCCGTGATGGCGCCGACCTCCGACGAGCGCCCTTTGCGGCCCGAGGAAGTGGTCAACCGCGATCTCGATCTCGGGGCCTATCAGCATCCGGTCGTGCTCACGCTGATTGCTAGCAAGGATCCCCTGAACGCCACCGCGCTCGCCGCCTCGTCGCGGCTCGTTGCCTCGGCGCGCGAGGAGAAGGTGGTGGCGGCGCTTGCGCGGCTTGCCGGCCAGCTCACCTGCCACAGCGACGTACGGACCGGCATCGACATCGCTCAAAAGCACGATTTCGCGCCCACCATCGCCGATCGGATCGGCCGGATGGCGCTGGAGAAGGTCGACGACGAGCGTTCGCGCTCCTTCCGTTCGCTGGTCGAGCTGCTGCGGCGATTGGGCGAGGGCGAGGAAGTTCCCGGCAATTTCATCTGCGCCGTGCTTCGCTTGGGCTTTGCGGCCGATCTCCGCCGCGACACGCTGAAGAGCATGCTGACGGCGCTGTTCGCGTCGCCGGTGCTGCGTCCGCGCATCCTATCGATGCTGGGCGAGACCGTTCCCTTCTTTCCGCGCGATCTGCTGATCGGAATCGCGGCGGAGATCAACCATATGCCAGCCGATTCCAGTCAAACTCAGATCAAGCGTGAGATGCAGGACGCGCTCGCCCGGCGCGGCGTCGTGCGTCGCGTCCCGGCCATCGCAGAGCCTCGTTTGCCGCCGCGCAAGCCCGATATTCGGCCGTGGATGCCGATGATCCAGAAGGCCTCCGAGATCCGCGCCAAGCGGGCTCAGAAGGTGAGCCACGCGCGCGGCTGATGCCGCTGGGCGGTTTCACGTATCGCGACCGTAGGAACAACTCGGGTTCCTCAAGAAGTGGCTGAAGACCAGCGGCAGCCGATGCCTGACCGAGCAGCGGCACCTGGTCCGCGGCTCGGCGGAACGCGAATATTGGCATTGCGGCTATCTGACCGCGGTGTCGGATATTCTGAGCATACTACCCGATCGCCCGCGCAAGGCGGCTCAGTAACGGAGCCTTGCGCAGCGGGGGCATTGGAGCTCGTAGCCCTCCGGCAATTCCGGGTGAAGCAGGTTGAAAGCCGGCTGCAGATCGTGGAACAGCTCGCATTCCGCAAGAAAGGCCACTTCGGCGGAAGGGCACAAGCTGAAGCCGAAATGGGTATCGAAGCCGGTGTAGGAGAGCAGCCGCTTGGCGATGTCCGTATCGGATCTGCCGACGATCGACGGCCGCGACAGCGCAGTCTCGAAGGTGCCGAGGACAAAGACGCCCGGCGAGGCCCGTTGGACTGTCCGGCCGATCTCCTCCCACGACAGAATGTAAGGGCCCTTTAGCCCCGCGATCGCGCTGATCATCGGCTCTCCCGGCCTCTTGAACACACTCGGCGGGGGCTGGGGTCCTTATTACGACGCCTTCGTGTCGATTCGGTCGCGACGTCCGAGCGGGTGTCCGGCTTGCCGCACTGCCGCAATCGCGCTAATGAGCCTGCTTTCCACAGGCAAGAAAACGGATCAGAAGCCATGGCGCGCAAGAAGATTGCCCTCGTCGGTGCCGGCCAGATCGGCGGCACGCTCGCCCTCCTCGCGGGGCAGAAGGAACTGGGCGACATCGTCCTTATCGATGTCGTCGAGGGCGTTCCACAGGGCAAAGCACTCGATATCGCCGAGGCCTCGCCGGTCGAGGGTTTCGACGCGGCCTACTCCGGGTCGAATGATTATTCCGCGCTGAAGGGCGCCGACGTCGTGATCGTGACCGCCGGCCTGCCGCGTAAGCCCGGGATGAGCCGCGACGATCTGATCGGGGTCAACACCGGCATCGTTCGGCAGGTTGCGGAGGGTATCAAGGCCAACTGTCCGAATGCCTTCGTCATCGTCATCACCAACCCGTTAGACGTGATGGTCTGGGTGATGCGCGAGATCTCGGGCCTTCCGGCAGAGCGCGTTGTCGGCATGGCAGGCGTACTCGACAGCGCGCGCTTCCGTTATTTCCTCTCCGAGGAGTTCAACGTCTCGGTCGAGGATGTGACGGCCTTCGTGCTGGGCGGCCATGGCGACACGATGGTGCCCTCGGTGCGCTATTCGACCGTGGCCGGCATCCCGTTGCCGGATCTCGTGAAAATGGGCTGGACCACCCAGGAGAAGCTCGACCGGATCGTTCAGCGTACCCGCGACGGCGGGGCCGAGATCGTGAAGCTGCTCAAGACCGGCTCGGCCTTCTATGCCCCTGCCGCCTCGGCGATCGCGATGGCCGAGAGCTATCTGAAGGACAAGAAGCGCGTGCTTCCCTGCGCCGCCATGCTGACCGGCCAGTACGGCGTCAAGGACATCTATGTCGGCGTCCCGGTGGTGATCGGTTCCAAGGGCGTCGAGCGGATCGTGGAAATTCAGCTCTCCGCGACGGAGAAGGCGG
>DATGMP010000093.1:0-11295 GCA_035293565.1 Alphaproteobacteria bacterium
AGACCACCTTCGCCGACGCCTTCAACATGGCGGACCAGGTGCTGGACTGCGGCGTACGCGGCGTCACCGACCTGATGGTGAAGCCGGGCCTGATCAATCTCGACTTCGCCGACATCCGCACGGTGATGAGCGAGATGGGCAAGGCGATGATGGGCACCGGCGAGGCCGAGGGCCAACGCCGCGCCATCGACGCGGCGGAGGCCGCGATCTCCAATCCGCTGCTCGACGAGGTGTCGCTGAAGGGCGCGCGGGCGATGCTGATCAACATCACCGCCGGCATGGACATCGCGCTGTTCGAGGTCGACGAGGCGGTCAATCGCGTGCGCGCCGAAGTCGATCCCGACGCCAACGTCATCTTCGGCTCGACCTTCGATCCCAGCATGGAGGGGAGGCTTCGCGTGTCGGTGGTCGCGACCGGCATCGACGCGCAGTCGATGATCCAGCCGCAGCCGGCCCGCCAGCCGACGCTCGACGTCATCCGCGGCGGCTATGACATGGGCCGCAAGCCGCAGACCGGGGGCTTGAGCGCCGCGATGACGGCGATCGGCGCGAGCTTCCGCCCGTCGGGGGTCGCCGGCGGCCTGACCGCGCAGCCGGTGACGATGACGGCGACGGCCGAGCAGCTCGAGCCGATGGCGCCCGAAGCCGCGCCGATGGCGGCGGAGCCCGCGATGGAGGCGCAAGCCGAGCCCGCGCCCGCCGAGGCCGCGATCGCGGAGCCGGTCGTGGCGCCGCCGCCCCTGCCGCCCAAGGCCGAGATCGACGCGAAGCCCGAGGCCTTCATTCCGCCGCGCCCGATGGAATCGGGTGCCCGCATGACCGTCTCGACCCCGCCCCAGCCGGCCCAGCCGCCTGTCGAGAAGAAGCGGGCACGAAGCCTGTTCGAGCGCGTCACCGGCGCTGCCCGCCGGGCCGAGCAACAGGAGGAGCAGGCCGCGCTGACCCGCGCGGTGCCGACCTTCTCCACCCCGCCCGCCTTCGCGACCCGCCCGGCCCAGCCGGAACCGGGAGCGGGCCAGCCGCGCCTCGGCATCGACAGCCCGGCGCGTCCCAGGGCCTCCTCGCCCGAGGACGACCTCCTGGAGATCCCGGCCTTCCTGCGGCGCCAGGCGAACTGAGAACCGAGGAGGGGCGCCGATCCCGGCGCCCCTTTCCGGGCCGCGCGCCGCCCGGATGCTGTGACCTATGCCGCCCGGACGGTTTCGATTTCCGCCGGCTGGCCGCGCAGGCTGCGTTCGGCGCGCCAGGATTGCTAAGAGCGGAATCGAAGGCGATATTAAGCTTGGAACACGGGAACGACCATCATGGCCAAGCTTCAGATTCGCACTGGCGCGAAACTAAAAAAAGGCTCCGCAAAATCCGTATCCATCGACAAGTTGCGGGATTCCGACGGTCGGATCGTCACGGTTCGAACGATCCAAGCGAATAGCCCCTCCTTGGGGCACGACCTGTTGACCGTTTTCAAGAAAAACGTTCGGCAGGCCCGAAAGACGAACCCGGCTCCTGCCGCTCGCACCAAGCGTGCCGCAGATAGAGCCTAAGCGCCCCATCCTGTGGATCGTCGCGGGAGCGAACGGATCGGGCAAGAGCACCTGTTTTCAGAACGTCCTCGTGAAGGATGCGTCGGGCGCTGTTTGGATCATCAATCCCGATCTTTTGACTCTGCGCATCATGACGCAAGAAGGGCTCTTCCGTAACGAAGCCAATCTCGAAGCGGTGAAACGCATCGAGCGCTGGCTGCATGCTTCGATCGCGACGCATCAGACCGTCGGAGTCGAAACGGTCTTATCGACGGGCAAGTACCGCAAGCTGGTTCGCGCCGCCAAGCGCAAAGGCTTTCTGATACACCTCGTTTACGTCTCGCTCCGCTCTGCCGACCTGAACATCCGACGTGTCCGCCAAAGGGTGAGGCAAGGTGGGCACGACGTGCCGGCCGAGAAAATCCGCTCACGACGGCTCCGCTCCTTTGCCGAGCTGCCATGGTTCCTGTACCACGCAGATTCGGCGCAGCTGTTCGATAATTCCGGAGACGCGCCCGAGCTCGTCGCCGAGAAGATCGATCAGGTCGTCTATCCCTATGGCAAGCTCATTCCCGAGCTTCAACAGGCGATCGAGCTGACCGTGTCCGGGCAAATCGGCCGCTGAGCACTCGCCTCAGATCCCTCTCCGCCCTTCAGGGGGAGGAGTTAGAGCCCGCCCCAGACTTGGTCCGGGGGTGAGTGGGCCGCGCGTCCGCGCGGACACGAAGACTCGCAGCTTCGATATTCGCTAACGGCGAGATCCCTGCCATATATGGTGGATGTCTCGCTCACGACGCAAAACTCCGATTCTCAGTATCACAACCTCCGTAAGCGAGAAGCTCGACAAACGGAAGGCGAACCGTCGCGCTCGCGCAGCGTTGCGCTCGGCCATGAGTATCGATCCCGAAGGCGTCCTACCGGAACTTCGAGACGTAAGCGACACCTGGTCGATGGCGAAGGATGGTAAAACCTGGAGCCATGATCCAGGGAAATACATGCGGAAATAGAATCCGCCGGCCGCGTTGGGAAGCCTACGCCGCCCGGACGGTTTCGATTTGGTCCAGCTGGTCGCGCAGCCTGCGTTCGGCATGCCAGAGGTCATGGGCTTCCTGCATCCTGAGCCAGAGGTCGGGACCGTTGCCGCAGAACTTGCCCAGGCGCAGAGCCATCTCGGGGCTGATGCCGGCCTCCTCCGACAGGATTCGATGAAGCGTCTGACGCGTGATGCCGATCCTCTTGGCGACTGTGCTGATGCTGAGGCCGATGGCCGGAAGCACATCCTCGCGCAACAAGGCGCCGGGATGCGTCGGCTCCATGTCAGGATGGCGCAGCGTGTCACGTCCCATGATAATCCTCCAGATCGACGTCGACCGCGTCGCCGTCCTTCCAGGCAAAGGTAATGCGCCAGTTCCGCGAAACCGTAAGCGCATATCGACCGGCCCTGTCGCCTGTCAGGGCATGAAACCCCGATCCCGGAAACGCCATGTCCTGCGGCTTCGTCGCACGATCGAGCGCGGAAAGAAGCCGAAAGATCTTCTCCGCCCAATCGGCGGAAACCGCGCCGCGATCATTTCTGGTCCAGAACCGCTTCAGCGATCGGCTCGTGAAGCTGGAGATCATTGGTGCATGTAACGTACAACGCGACAGATGTCAACGATGATGTTACACTGCTGATCCTCTCCGCCCTTCGGGGGGAGAGGTACGGTGAGGTGGGCCGCGCGTCCGCGCGGACAAGAAGACTCGCGGATTTTGACGTTCGCGCGAACGGCGAGACACCTCACCCTCCCATCCCTATCGGGACGGGCCCCTCTCTCTCCCCACTCCGTGCGGAGAGGGAGCGAAGCTAGCGTCTCAACCTCCTGTTGAGCACGGGATCGCACCTTCCCACTGCCCGGGCTCTTGGCTAGCTTATCGCCAGGACCTTGGGAGGGGATATGCTGACCGGCGAGCTTCGCTCGAAGATCGATGGCGTGTGGAATGCGTTCTGGGCGGGCGGCATCGCCAACCCGATCGAGGTGATCGAGCAGATCACCTATCTGCTGTTCATCCGCGGCCTCGACGAGGCCCATACGCGCGAGGAGAACCGGGCCAACCGGCTGGGCAAGCCGATGGAGCGCCGCATCTTCCCGGACGGCCAGGACGGCATCGGCAAGGATGGCGGCGTCGCATACGCGGATATGCGCTGGTCGCGGCTCAAGAATCGCGATCCCGCGACGATGTTCGAAATCGTCGCTGACCACGTGTTCCCCTTCCTGCGCACGATGGCGGAGGACGGCACCGCGCACGCCACGCACATGAAGGGCGCGCGCTTCACCATCCCGACCCCGGCGCTGCTGGCCAAGGTGGTGGACCTCTTGGCCGACATCCCGATGGAGGATCGCGACACCAAGGGCGATCTCTACGAATACATGCTGGCGAAGATCGCGACCGCCGGCCAGAATGGACAGTTCCGCACGCCCCGCCACATCATCGCGCTGATGGTCGAGATGACGGTGCCCACTCCGAAGGACGTGATCTGCGACCCGGCCTGCGGCACCTGCGGCTTCCTGGTCGCGGCCGGCGAGTATCTGCGCGACAACCATCCGAAGCTGTTCCACGACACCGACAGCCGCCGGCATTTCAACGAGGAAATGTTCCACGGCTTCGATTTCGACGGCACGATGCTGCGCATCGGCTCGATGAACATGACGCTGCACGGCGTCGAAAACCCGGACATCCGCTACAAGGATTCGCTGTCGCAGGAGCATGCCGGCGACGAAGACCGCTACTCGCTGGTGCTGGCCAATCCGCCCTTCGCCGGCTCGCTGGATTACGAAACGACCGCCAAGGATTTGCTCGCGGTCGTGAAGACCAAGAAGACCGAGCTGCTGTTCATGGCGCTGTTCCTGAAGCTCTTGAGGCCGGGCGGCCGCGCGGCGGTGATCGTGCCGGACGGCGTGCTGTTCGGCTCGTCCACCGCCCACAAGGCGATCCGCAAGATGCTGGTCGAGGATCACCGACTCGACGGAATCGTGAAGCTGCCCTCGGGCGTCTTCCGACCCTATGCCGGCGTGTCGACCGCGATCGTGCTCTTCACCAAGACCAATTCCAGCGGCGACACCGATCATGTCTGGTTTTATGATTGCCAGGCCGACGGCTATTCGCTCGACGACAAGCGCGCGCCGTTGCTGCCGGCCGAGAAGATCGGCCCGCGCGCCCAGCTGAACGCCGACGAGCACGCCAAGAACAACCTGCCCGACATCGCCGCCCGCTGGCGGGAGCGGGGCGGCGCCGAGCGCACTCGTCCCCGCACCGCGCAAAGCTTCTGCGTCCCCAAATCCGAGATCGCCGCCGCCGGCTACGACCTTTCGATCAACCGCTATAAGGAGGTCGTGCACGAAGCTGCCGAGCACCGCCCGCCCAAGGAGATCATCGCCGAGCTGAAGGCGCTGGAGAAGGAGATCACGGACGGGCTCGCCGAACTGGAGGCGATGCTGTGAGTTGGTCGACGGCGGCGCTTGGAGAAGTCTGCGACGTGGTGTCGGGCGCAACACCTCGCACAAGTGAAAAGCGATTTTGGGATGGAGGTGTGCTCTGGACCACACCAAAAGACATCAGTGACATAGATGGACCGTATCTGACACAAACCACGCGAACGATTACCGAAGAAGGTTTAAAAAGCTGCGCGGCGACAATTCTTCCACCTAATTCCGTATTGCTAAGCTCCCGCGCACCCATTGGCTTGGTCGCGATTAACTCCGTCCCAATGGCGACAAATCAGGGGTACAAGAGCCTCGTACCAAACGCCAAGAGGATCGATAGCAAGTTTTTATTTTATTGGTTGCGATCAAAAACTCACTATCTCCAGAGTCTCGGCAACGGGGCGACATTCAAGGAAATCTCGAAGGCCGTTGTGGAGAGGATCGAGGTCCCGCTGCCTACGCTCGACGAGCAGCGGCGGCTCGCGGCGATCCTGGACAAGGCGGATGCGCTGCGCCGCAAGCGCAAACGCGCCCTCGACCTGCTCGACGGCCTCACGCAGTCGATCTTCCTGGAGATGTTTGGCGATCCTTTGGCAAACCCAATGAGATGGCCCGAAAAGCCTCTCTCTGACTATGAATCATTTTTAACTAGTGGCTCAAGGGGATGGGCAAAATACTACTCACTTTCGGGGCGCGCGTTCATCAGAATCCAAAATCTCCGAGGTGGAGCGTTGTCAACTGAAGATCTGATTTATGTTGATCCACCCGATGATGCCGAAGCACGACGTACGAAGGTTCAAGCTGGCGATGTTCTTATAAGCATCACTGCCGATTTAGGGCGTACAGCGGTCGTTCCAAAAAGTCTCGATGGGCGAGCACATATTAATCAGCACATCGCACTCGTTCGCCCGAAAGGCATTGATCCCACCTATCTATCAATGTTTTTGGCTGGCCGCGGCGGCCAGAAACAGTTTGAAGCTTTGAACCGACACGGTGTGAAGGCGGGATTAAACTTTGATAATATCCGCTCCTTGTCGATCCTAGTCCCACCCGTTCAATTGCAGCGAGATTACGTGGTCAAGAAAAGAGTCGCCGACGATGTAAGAGTGAAACTTAGATCCGAAATTGCCGTACTCGATAATTTCTTCGGTTCTCTCCAACACCGCGCCTTCGCCGGTCAGCTTTAGCGCGCGCGATGTCCAACTTCGCCTTCCTCGCCGCCGAATTCCCTGCCGTGCATGGGGCGGCGGTGGAGGCGGAGCGTCAGGCGGGGGTGTCGCCGACGGCGGCGCTCGGTCAGTGGCGCGATTTCGAGGCGCGGAAAGCGGCGAGCAGGAGGAAATGAGCATGCCCCTTACCAGGGATTTTCGCGAGACCGTGCAGGCGCGCGCAGCGCGCGACCCGGCCTTTCGCGAGGCGCTGTTCCAGGAATCGATGCGCGCCTTGCTGCAGGGCGATGTCGATGCCGGCAGGGCCGCGATTCGCGATTACATCAACGCCACGCTCGGCTTCGAGAAATTGGGAGCGGCGCTCGGCCGGTCGCCGAAGAGCCTGATGCGCATGTTCGGGCCGGGCGGCAACCCGACGGCGGAAAATCTGCTGGGCGTCATCGGCGTCCTGCAGAAGGAAACCGGCGTCCATCTCGAAGTCCGCGCCGTCGCCGACGCGGCCTGACGCGAAGCGCCCGAGCCGCATGTCGATTTTTTCGCCATCCCGACATTCACCGTCATCCCGACGAAAGTCGGGATCCATCTCTCCGCCGCCGAGAAGGCTGAAAAATTGGATCCCGACTTTCGTCGGGATGACGGGTATGGATTGGGCCGAAGGGTTGTGAAACAATTTGCTGTCTATATCGTGGCGAGCGATCGAAACGGCACGATTTATATCGGGATGACCAGTAATCTTGCTCAGCGGATCTGGCAGCATAAGGAGAAAGTCGTGCCGGGATTCACGGCTACCTACGGCTGCGACAAGCTGGTTTATTTCGAAATGTTCGACAACGCCGAAGCCGCGATAACACGGGAGCGACGGCTCAAGGAATGGAAACGCGCCTGGAAAATCGCGCTCATCGAAGACGCCAATCCGATTTGGGCTGATCTTTACACCGGAATCGCCGGCTAGAGTCGCATGTCCAACTTCGCCTTCCTCGCCGCCGAGTTTCCTGCCGTGCATGAGGCGGCCGTGGAGGCGGAGCGTCAGGCGGGGGTGTCGCCGACGGCGGCCGCGTTCTTCGCCGGCAAGGCGGTCGAGGTGGCGGTGAAATGGGCGTTCCGCGCCGATCCCAATCTCAGGCTGCCGTACCAGGACAATATCGCGGCGCTGCTGCACGAGCCGAGCTTTCGCCGCGCCGCCGGCGAGGCCGTGTTCGCCAAGGCGAAGCTGATCAACAGCCTGCGCAACCGCGCGGTTCACGAGGAGCGCAATATCCGGCCGGAGGACGCGGCCGGCGCGGTCAAGGAGCTGTTCCATGTCTGCTTCTGGCTCGCCCGCACCTACGGGCGAAAGAGCAAGCCGCCGGATGGTCTGATCTTCAATCCGGCGCCGCTGCAGAATCGCGACGACAGGCTGAAGCGCGCCTTCGCCTACATCAAGAAGCAGCAGGCGGATCTCGACGCCAAGAATGGCGAGCTGACGAAGCTGCTCGCCGACAAGCAGAATCTGGACGATGCGCTGACGGCGCTGCGCGCCGAAGTCGCCGCCGCGCGCAGGGCATCCGAAGCGACCGCCGACAGCCACGACTACAACGAGGCGGAGACCCGCGACCGCTATATCGATCTGCTGCTGCGCGAGGCCGGATGGGCGCTCGACAAGCCGGAGGATATCGAGTTTCGGGTCGAGGGCATGCCGAACGAGCAAGGCGTCGGCTTCGTCGATTACGTTCTGTGGGGTGCGGACGGAAAGCCTCTCGGGCTCGTCGAGGCCAAGCGCACGCGCAAGGACGCGCGCCAGGGCCAGCAGCAGGCGAAGCTCTATGCCGATCGGCTGGAGGCGCGATTCGGCCAGCGGCCGGTGATCTTCTATTCCAACGGCTATGAACATTGGATCTGGGACGACACGCGCTATCCGCCGCGCCAGATCGGCGGCTTCTATAAGCAGGACGAGCTGGAGCTGCTGATCCAGCGGCGCACCGGCCGCAAGCCGCTGATCTCAGAGCCGATCAACCGCAGGATCGTCGAACGTCCCTATCAGCAGCGGGCGATCCGCAGCATCGCGCGCAGCTTCGAACAGGACGGCGACCGCAAGGCGCTGCTGGTCATGGCGACCGGGTCGGGCAAGACGCGCACCGTCATCGCGCTGGTCGATCTGCTGATGCGCGCCGGCTGGGTGAAGCGGGTGCTGTTCCTGGCCGATCGCGTTGCGCTGGTGAACCAGGCCGCCGGCGCGTTCAAGGCGCATCTGCCGGATTCCGCGCCGGTCAATCTGGTCACCGAACGCACCAGCGACGGCCGCGTCTTCCTGTCGACCTATCCGACGATGATGAATTTGATCGACGGCCGGCAGGACGGAACGGTGAAATTCGGTCCCGGCCATTTCGACATGATCGTGATCGATGAGGCGCACCGCTCGGTCTATCAGCGCTTCCGCGCCATCTTCGAATATTTCGACGGCTTCCTCGTCGGGCTGACGGCGACGCCCAAGGACGAGATCGACAAGAACACCTACGCGCTGTTCGACCTCGAGGACGGCGTTCCGACCGACGCCTATTCGTTGGATGAGGCGGTGAGCGACGGCTATCTGGTGCCGCCCAAGGCGATCTCGGTCCCGCTGAAGATCGTCCGCGCGGGATTGCGCTACGACGAGCTGAGCGAGGAGGAAAAGGACCATTGGGACAGCCTGGAATGGGGCGAGGAGGAAATCCCCGACAGCGTCGAAGCGGCGGAAGTCAACAAGCGGCTGTTCAACCTGGAAACGGTCGACCTGGTCATCGCGCATCTGATGCAGAACGGGCTGAAGGTCGAAGGCGGCGATCGCCTCGGCAAGACGATCATTTTCGCCAAGAGCCAGGCGCACGCGCTGTTCATCGAAAAAAGGTTCAACGCGGCCTATCCCAACCTCGCGGGACACTTTGCCCGCGTGATCACCCATCAGAGCGGGCCTTACGCCCAGACGCTGATCGACGATTTCTCGAAGAGGAACGCCGCGCCGCATATCGCGATCTCGGTCGACATGCTCGATACCGGCATCGATGTGCCGGAAGTCGTGAATCTCGTCTTTTTCAAGCAGGTCCGATCGAAGACCAAATTCTGGCAGATGATGGGCCGCGGAACGCGGCTCTGCCCCGACCTGTTCGGCCCGGGTGACGACAAGGAATTCTTCCGCGTCTTCGATTATTGCCAGAATTTGGAGTTCTTCGGCGCCAATCCCGAAATCCGGGAGGCGGGCGCCGCGAAATCGCTGTCGGCACGGCTGTTCGCCGCGCGGCTCGATCTGGTGCGCGCGTTGGACAAGAAGGCTGGCGTGGAACCGAAGGGCCTTTCCGAAGGCGACCAGGTCAAGCTCGCGCCCTATGACGCGCATGCCGCGATCCTGAGCGAAACGGAGATCAGGGCCGCCGCGCTGAAGATTCTTCAGGACACGGTCGCGGGCCTGAATTTGGAGAATTTCATCGTCCGGCAGCGCCGCCGCACGGTCGAGAAATATCTGAAACCCGAAGCCTGGGAGGCGTTGGGCGCCGAGCAGCGCGACGAGCTGGTCGACGAGATCGCACCGCTGCCCACCGCGCTGTCGCTTGGCAACGAAGACGCGAAGCGGTTCGACCTGCTGATGTTCTCGCTCGAACTGGCGCTGCTGAACGGATCGAAACAATTCGCCAGGCTGCGCAAGCAGCTGGTCGAGATCGCCTCCGCGCTGGAAGACCAGACCGGTATTCCGGCGATCGCGCATCAGGCCGCGCTGATCGAGGAAATTCAGACCGACCAATGGTGGGAAGGGATTACGGTGCCCTTGCTCGAATTGGTGCGGCTGCGCCTGCGCGATCTGGTGCAGCATATCGAACGGTCGAAGAAGGGGCTGGTCTATTCGAATTTCAGCGACGAGATGGGCGCCGGCGTCGAGCATGAGCTGCCGCAGATCGGCGCGACCGAATTCGCCCAGTTCAAGCGCAAGGCCCGGCACTTTCTGAAGGCGCATGAGGATCACATCGTCCTGCACAAGCTGCGCCAAGGCAGACCGCTGACACCATCCGATCTGGTCGAATTGGAGAAGATGCTGCTCGACGCCGGCATCGGCGAGGCCGGCGACATCGAGCGCGCCCGCGAAACCAGCCATGGCTTCGGCCGCTTCGTCCGCTCATTGGTCGGCCTCGACCGCGCGGCGGTCAGCGCCGTGTTCGAGGAGTTCCTGTCGGCCGGAACCGCGACGGCGGCCCAGATCGAGTTCATCAACATGATCATCGAGCATCTGACCGACCAAGGCGTCATGGATCCCGCGCTGCTCTATGAGCCGCCCTTTACGGATATCGCGCCGACCGGCCCGGAGCAGGTTTTTGGAGAGGCGAAGGTGACACAGCTCTTCGCGAAGATTCGGGCGATCAACGCCAGCGCGGTGGCGTGAAAGCGAGGGAACAGCGCGGCCCTTGACTTTTGTTCTTGTTTCGTTCATGGTGGCGAGGCATGAACCCGCTCGTTCAAAACCCCAGCCCCGACGGACAAGTCCCCCTGGACAAGCCCGCCGGCGAAGCTGCGCCCGCACGGGAGCGCAAGGGCCCGCTCGACGGCATCGAGGAGGGCATGCGGGCCGATCAGCTGGAAAGCCTGGGCTGGCTCAGGCGCTACGGCATGGGGATCGCCGAAAGGCTGGATCGCTACGCCCGCGGATTGCTGCTGTCGCAGATGCTGCAGGAGCCCTTCCACGAGGTCGACGTGGCGCTCGCCTTTTCGCGCATCGCCAAATCGGTGCGCCAGATCATCGTGCTGGAGCAGGAGACCGCCGGGATACGGGCGATGCGCGTGCCGCACGACGTCGCCGAGCGCACCGCCCCGCGCGCCCGACGGGCGGCCGCGCAGGAAGCCGCCGCGCGCGCGGTCGCCGCCGGGCTGGAGGCTGACGCCGATCGCGAGGCCGACGATCTTATCGACCGCGACGACACCCGGGATTGCGACGATTACCGCAGCGGCCCGGCCGAGGCGATCATGGCCGAGGTGCGGGCCGATCTCGACGCCATGCCCGGCGCGGCCCTGGTGGCCCGCCGCCTGGCCGAGGCGCCGGCCGCCATGCTGGCGCCGCTCTCACCCGCGCCCGAGCCGGCCCCGATCGCCGAGACCCCGCGCGAGCGCCTGCCCGGCGAGACCTCCGAGCAATGGCGCGATCGGCTG
>DATGMP010000094.1:0-74867 GCA_035293565.1 Alphaproteobacteria bacterium
ACAATCGGGCAAGCCGCGTGACACGCCTCCACGCCGGCAATTCTTTCTCCGGGGGGCATGCCCCCCGGAGAAAGAAGCAAAAACGAAGCGGACAGATCATGAGCTACAAAAACCGGACATCTTTACAAGCTAGCGACAGATCGGGGCCCATTCAAACGAACGGGCGACCGGCTCACGCCGCCTGGAAATACCTGCCAATGAACACCTCCCTACACTTTTCCTGAAATATCAGCTACATTCGGCTTTATGTGGAGACCCTGTCTCAGCTTGGCGGCGGCCCTGGTCCTCGCAGCCTGTTCGACCGGCGGCCCAAAATCTCCTGGAAGACAGGAAGTTGTAGCGCGCGGTGCTCTGCCACCCCCGACCCAGTGCGCCATCTTTGTGCGTGAGATCTCCGGTATTCCGCTCAGGGGCGACGCCTGGACATGGTGGGATCAGGCCGCCGGCCGGTTCGACCGCGGCGACACCCCCCGGGTAAGCTCCATCCTCGTGCTCCGCGCGACCGAGCAGCTTCCCTATGGCCACGTGGCGATCGTCCGCCGGATCGTTGGCCCGCGCGAAATCACCGTGACTCACGCAGATTGGGGCAATGACGATCCGACCCGCCGCCTGGTTTTTGATTCGATGCCCGTCGTCGACGTGTCCCCGGCCAATGACTGGAGCGAACTGCGGTTCTGGAACGTCAAGGCCAAGGCGTTTGGAAAGGTCTATCCGGCCTACGGCTTCATCTATCCGCATTCCGCCTCGCTCGGCGCCACCCCGATCTGGTAGAGAGACGGTAAGGGGGAAGCCGAGATGGACGATAAGGACGCCGCCGAATTCTTCGCCAGCTACCTCGCCGCGACGCGGGCTTGCGACGCCGAGCGGCTGGTGGCTCATTATGCCGAGCCCTACACATCGTTTACGCTCGGACACGTCTCGACCTTCGCCACCCACCGGGATGCGATCGCGGCCGTCGCGCCGCACCTGAAGCGCCTGCGCGATTTCGGACTCGACGATGTCCGCCTGATCGATCTCGGCGTCACGCGCATCTCGCCCGATTTTCGTCTCTGCCGCCCGACCTGGGAGATCCATCCGCGCGACGGCGCTGAACCCTTCAGGTTCCTCAACGTCTATGGCCTGCGCCAAGATGCGCGTGGTCACAGATTCGAATTCGCGGTGGCGGACAATGAGGCGCTCATTCTGGCCGAGCGTTTTCCGGGCGCGATGCCTGCGCGATAAGGATCAACTCGATCCCAGCATCGGATCCTCGATGCGGTGAAGGCGGCCGGCGGCGAGCTGGCCGAACGCGGAGATCAGCGCCTTGCGTCGCGCGCCGGCGAGCCGCTCGACCGACGAACCGCGGACGATCTCCGCACCGAAGGCGTCGGCCAGGATCAGGCCGCAATCGTCAGGGATCAGCTCGACCGGAAAAGCGTCATCGACCGCGAAGAAGAAGCTGTCGCAGAACTCGCGGTATTCGGGCCATTTTTGATCGGACCGGAAATCGGCGATCGAGCTCTTGATCTCGACGATCACGATCTCCGAGCCGCGCGTGATGCCCAATATGTCGGCGCGGCGCCCGTTTGCTAACGGAAACTCCGCGAGGGTCGCATAGCCCAGGCTCCAGAGCATCCGGCGTACGCCGCGGCACAATCTGAGCGCGACCGGCCTATCCGAGGAAACAACGTCCAGCATGGGCGCGAGGATCGCACCCGGGCGCCACGGACGACAAGAGGGAGCGCAGACCTACGCGGCTGCGAGCCCCAATGCGCGTCCCATGACCAAGCGAAGCGTCTCGCGCTCGACCGGCTTGGGGACGATCAGCACATCCTCTCGCTTCAGCGCGCGCTGCACGCGATCGGGATGGCCGGTCACGTAGATGACCTCCATGTCATAGCGATCGCGGAAACGCTCGCACGCATCGATGCCAGCGGCTTCGGAATCCCCAAGCTGCACATCGGCCAGCACGAGCGACGGCCGGCAGCTTTCGATGCCACGTATCGCGTCGCCGCTCCGCGAGGCCGTGCCACAGACGTTGTGACCGAACTCCTCAACCAACTGAGATATGTCGAGCGCGACCAGCAGCTCGTCCTCGATGATGAAGACAGAGGCGGTGAGGTTGCGCCGAAGCTGAGCGCGGCCGGCGGTCAGGCATTCCATGAACGCCTCGATCGGCTGCCCGGAGATCCGCGCGGCCTCCGCGTGGCTGAACTTCTCGATCGTGACGAGCTGCACGGCCCGACGCTGCGCGACGGGAAGCGCGAGCAACTCCTGCTCGAGCCGAGACAACTTGGAGGAGATCGTCGTGTCGAGCCGGATCTCGTTATCGGAAATGACTCGATGAAGCGTGTGGAACATGTCGAAGGTGATGGTCGAGCGCTCGAGCGCGCGCGGGGTCTCGAGAAGCCGCTCCAGCCCCACCTGGACATAGTCGTCGGCGACCTCCGACGAGCCGGTCAGCAGCCTCGCATAACGTCTGAGCCGGGGAACAACGTCCAAGACAGCATCATAGAGCTCGGTCATCCTTCGGTTCCTCGGGTCCAGCCTATAGGTTTGAGACTTTAAATACCCACTTTTTGACCGTTGAACCGTGACAAATCCGTGACACCGTCCAGCCATGTACACTTTCCGCGAGGTTGAGAGGTCAACGAACAGAGCGCCGTCGATCCAGCGGATTTCGTGGCTTTCCGCGGGGACCGACAAAGTTAGTACGGTTTGTGATGGAATCGTGTTCCCGGTAGATGTACGATTCATGCTCCGTCGCGCCGGGAGAAACCGGATCGCCGGGTAGATCACCCCAGCGAATAGATCGCAATCTCTCGAATCTTGCCGTCCTGGACGCGGTACAGACCGCAGATCCGCATGGTGAACGCCTCACCCTTGGCGAAAGGACGCCCTAGAAACTCCGGAACCGCCTGCTTGGCCTCGAACCGGTCCGTGATCTCGACCGCCGCCCGGTCCCCGTCGATCAGGATCGAATCGGGCGTCATCCGGTCGCGAAAGAGCGACGTGATGGAGCGATAGGTTTCGAGGAGCTGATCCCTGCCCTGGATCACCCCCTGCCCGGAGATGAGCTTGACGTCCTCCGCATAGAAGGCGCCCAAGGCCGCTGCATCCTCGCTCGCGTATGTCTCATAATAGCGGAGAAAGAAATTCCGATCCAACATGGCGCGACATCTCCTGCTGCTGCGCGAGCACCCTAGCCATACACAGGTTCAAAGTCTCCAGCGATCGGCATCGCCGGAGCCCTACCGAAAATTTGCGGCAAGAAAATCGAAAATAATTCCAAGGTAGGTTGATTAAGTATCAGCGGTACGCCCCGCAGGTATTCCGTAGAACATCCGTGTACAGAGTGGTCATTCCTGAAACGCGACGACTCTTATGGTCGATCTCAAAGCGGCCGCGATTGCGGCCAACCGCTTCGGCTTCGGTGCCAAACCTGGAGAGCTGGGCGATATCGCTCCCGATCCGCGGAGCTGGCTGAAAGCCCAGCTCGCGCGACCTACGCAGCGCGCGGTCGAGATGCGTTCGCCGTCAAAGCTTGCCGCCTTCTTCCAAGCCCAGAAGGAGAAAAAGACCGACATCGAGCTCGCGAAGATGTTCAAGCAGCAGCTGCGCGAGGACTTCAAAGCGGAAGCGGCGCAGCGCACGATTGCCGCCGCGGCTTCCCCCACGCCGTTTCTCGAACGGCTGACGCAATTCTGGTCCAACCATTTCACCGTCTCGATCCAACGGCCGGTCGTCATCCCCGTCGCGATCGGCTTCGAGAACGAGGCCGTCCGGCCGCATGTGATGGGCCGCTTCCGCGATATGCTCCGTGCGGTGGCCCAGCATCCGGCCATGCTGCTCTATCTCGACAACGCCGTTTCAGTCGGCCCGGATTCACTGGCCGGTCGTATCAAAGACAAGGGTCTCAACGAGAACTTGGCACGCGAGCTCCTGGAGCTGCACACGGTGGGCGTGGATGGCGGCTATACCCAAGGCGACGTCACCGAGTTCGCGAAGATCCTGACCGGCTGGTCGATCAATCGCGCCGGCGAAGGCGAACCCGGCACCTTCCGTTGGCGCCCCATGATCCATGAACCGGGCGAAAAGAGCCTGCTCGGCAAGCGCTATAACCAGGGCGGCATGGAGGAGGGATTGGCGGCCCTCGATGATCTGGCCGCTCGGCCCGAGACCGCGCGCCACATCGCAACCAAGCTCGCGCGCCATTTCGTCGCCGACCAGCCGCCCGACCACGCGGTCAGCAAGTTGGCTGCGGTCTTTCGCGAGAGCGGTGGGGATCTCAGGGAAACATCGCTGGCGCTTGTCGACCTCGAGCCGATCTGGAGCCAACCGCTCACCAAGGTGAAAACACCCAACGATCTGGTGACCTCGGTCTATCGCACCTTCAGCCTCGCAGATCAGAAGGCGGAAGACGGCAAAATGGGCGAGGGCGCCCTCGCCGGGCTCTACCTCATGGGGCAGGTGCCCTTCAACGCGCCCTCGCCGGCTGGTTGGCCCGACACGGCGCAGGCGTGGGTCGCGCCGGAATCGATGATGACACGGATCGAATGGGCGATGGCCGCCGGAAAGAAGCTCGACGGTCATGCTGATCCGCGCGATATCGCACGAAGCGCGATTCAGCCGGTGGCATCCGACCGGACGATGTTCCATATCGACAACGCCCCGAGCCCGGCCGAAGGGCTGGCGCTCCTGATCGCGTCGCCGGAATTTCAGCGGAGATAGCCTCCATGTCCGATCTCTTATCCCGTCGCGCGATATTGGCCGGAATGGGCGCGGCCGGCCTCGGGACGATTCTCCCGCGGGTCTCGCTCGCCGCCGCCGAAACCGACAAGCGATTCGTGTTCATCATCCTACGCGGCGCGATGGACGGGCTCAATGTCGTCATTCCCTACGGCGATCGCGATTACGCGAGGCTGCGCGGCGGCATCGCGATCGCCAAGCCCGGCGAGGAGGATGGCGCGGTCGACCTCGACGGCTTCTTCGGGCTGCATCCAGTGCTGGCGCCGGTCGCGCCCTGGTTCAAGGAAGGCGCGTTGCTGCCGGTCCATTCGGTGGCCTCGCCCTATCGCGATCGGTCTCATTTCGACGGGCAGGACCTGCTCGAGAACGGCACGACGAATCCGCGCGACACGCGAAGCGGATTCCTCAACCGCACGCTCGCCCTCATGGGCGCGAGCGACCGGCGGTTGGGGCTCGCGGTCGGCCAGACGGTGCCGCTCGCGCTGCGGGGCGATGTGGCGGTGGCATCCTGGGCACCTTCCAGGCTGCCCGAGGCGGACGAAGGTTTTCTGTCGCTCGTTCAGACCGTCTATCAGGGCGACAAGCTCCTGTCGCAGGCGCTGGCCGATGGCATCAAAGCGACCGAAAGCGCGGACCAGGTTCTGGGAACGAGCAAAGACGGCATGGGCGCCGGCATGGGCGACGGCGGCCGCAAGGCGTTGACCGTGCTCGCCGACGCGACCGGCAAGATGCTGGCGGATCCGAACGGTCCCAGGATCGCAGTGTTCGATATCGGCGGTTGGGATACGCATGCCGGCCAGGGCGCGGCGAAGGGCCGGCTTGCGAACGCGCTCGGCGCGCTGAGCGACGGGCTGGTGGCTCTTCGCACGGCGCTGGGTCCCGCTTGGAAAGATACGGTGATCATGACCGCGACCGAGTTCGGCCGCACCGCGCATGTGAACGGCACCGGCGGCACCGACCACGGCACGGGCACGGTCGCGCTCCTTGCGGGCGGCGGCATCACCGGCGGGAAGGTGCATGGCCGGTGGCCAGGCCTCTCCGACGGCAATCTCTATCAAAGCCGCGATTTGATGCCGACAACGGATCTGAGGTCGGTGATCAAGGCAGTCCTCCGCGATCATCTGCGGCTGCCGGGCGGAAAGCTCGACACGATCGTCTTCCCGGACAGCGCCGAGGCAAAGCCGCTGGCGTCGATCGTCGCGGTCTGATTCAGACGGGCGTCAGAATGACGAGCTTCAGCCCCGGCTGGCCGGCATAATCGAATCCGACCTGCTGATAGGTAAGCTGACCATCCTTGGGATGGTTGAAACGTCGTTCGCCGCCTTCGCGGCCGATTACGCCGCGCTCTTCCCAGGCCTCGGCAAAGAACACGCTCCGCTTCTTCAGCTGCTCGATCAGCGCTTCGGCCTCGGGGTCGGTTAGATGTGTCCCGACATCGGCCCGGAACTCCGCTGCGATACGGCGGGCGCGATCCTTCCACCCGTCGATCAGAGACCGCGCCGCTGATTCCAGAAACACGTAGCGCAACAGGTTGCGGGAGCGGGCGCCGGGATCGAGCCAGCCGATGAACAGGCGCGCCCCCGCCTCATTCCAAGCGCGCGCGTTCCAAAAGCGATCGAGCACATAGGCTGGGCTGGCGATCGCATCGACCGCACGCGCCAGTGCCTCAGGGATCTCCGCCTGCTCCTGAGCACCCTCCTCCTGCAAGCTCTTTCCGGCCAGGCCGAAGAGGTAAGCCCGCTCGGCGGTACCCAGGCGAAGCGCTGTCGCAAGCCGGCCGAGGGCCGCGAGCGAAAGCGAGACGTCCCGTCCCTGCTCTACCCAGCTGTACCAGGTAGGGCTGATGCCCGAGAGCTGCGCCACCTCCTCGCGTCTGAGGCCGGCCACGCGCCTTCGCGGTCCCGTCGCGATACCGACCGATTCCGGCGTCAGCCGGGCACGACGGGCGCGCAGGAATTCGGCGAGCTCGCGTCGTCGCGATAGGATGTCAGGCTGCATGGTGCCATTTATACCAGGATAAATGCACTTCTTGTACCAGGATAAAGGAGAATTATCCTGCGCTCACACGTCCAGGAGAACCGCCATGACTCGCCGCGAGCATCGCACCCTCGTCGACAGCCAATTCGGGACCGTGAGCGCCAACTATGTGGCAAGTCCGGTCCACGCCCAGGGCCCCGACCTCGAGCAGCTGGTCGGCATCGTGTCCGGCCATGGCGATGCGCGCGCGATCGATCTGGGCTCGGGCGGCGGCCATGTCGCCTTCCACGCGGCGCCGCATCTCAGCGAAATCGTCGCGTACGATCTTTCGCCCGACATGCTGGCCGCCGTCGCGAAGGAAGCGAACGAGCGCGGCTTGTCGAACATTCGAACCCAGCACGGCCTGGTGGAACACTTGCCATTTCCCGATGCGAGTTTCGATTTCGTGTTCAGCCGGTACAGCGCCCATCATTGGCGCGATGTGCCGGCCGCGCTACGCGAGGCACGGCGCATACTGAAGTCTGACGGGCAGGCGATCTTCATGGATGCGGTAGCGCCGGATTCCCCTCTCGTCGATACCTGGCTGCAATCGATCGAGCTCCTGCGCGATCCGTCTCATGTCCGTGACTATTCGGTCGCTGAGTGGCGCACGCTTCTGCGCCAAGCCGGGTTCGAGCCCGGTGGTGTCACGCTACGACGCTTGAGGCTCGACTTCGCCTCCTGGATCGCCCGCATGCGCACGCCGGAGCCGCTTGTCCAAGGCATCCGCGCGCTCCTTGCCCATGCGCCCGAGGAAGTCGCCGCGCATATGGAGATCGGCGCCGATGGCAGCTTCACGCTGGATACGATGACGATCCGGGCGCGGTGACTCTTTTCTGTGTCATTCCCGCGAAGGCGGGAAATCCAGATCCGACGGTCGCGCTGCCGCGCGTAAAGCGCTGGATCCGTCTTCGCGGGAATGACGATCGCGGCAAATGAGTCGTTACAGATAACTTAGCCCTTCGTATCCTATCCGCGCGGCGAGCTGCTGGTGAAAGAGCTGCAGGCCCTTCTCGTTGGGGCCGATCAGGGCGTAGTCATGCGCGCCGCGCGTGAGTCCTCGACCGCAGCCTTCCCATACCAGCTGATCCTGGCCGATGGCGCGCGCGGCACGAGCGGCCATGTCGGCGGGGGACGGCATGCCGGGCGGCGGCTCCTCGACCGGCGATAGCCAGCCATAGCGCAGATAGGATTTTTGCACGGCCTCGCCGGGCGTGAGGTCGGCATAGATCATGCCGTAGAGCTCATGCGCCAAGAGAAGCCCGGGTGCGATCAGATAAATGCAGCCGACATGCTCCATCGGTTTCCAGTCGGATTCCGGCGTGGCGCGCAAACGCCGCACGTCATCCTTGCCGAACATCCCCATGCCCCAGCGTACATGCGGCCCGATGAGATCATAGAAGGCGAGGTCGACATTGGAGGCCTGCGGGTTGAGATTGAAGGTGCCGGGATGGACATGCGGCACATGGATGCCCTCGAGCAGCCCTTCAGCGACCGATTTCCAATTCACCTCGAGCGGCGCTTCAGGCAACGACGGATAATAGTTCATGTTCGCGCAGCCGAGCGAGCCGATCTCGGCGTCGAGATCGCCCAGATGAGCGGCAACATCGATCGCGTGGCCCGGCCGCATCACGACCCAGAGGAAGCCGTGCCGCTCCTCGGACGGCAGCTCGATGAGCCCATGCTGCGCCCGGTCGAGCCGCGTATGGCGGTCTGCCAGCGGCATGCCGACGAGGCAGCCTTTCGTATCGTATGTCCAGGCGTGATAAGGACAGGAGAAGCGTCGCGCATTGCCGCAGCCCCGCGCCGGCTCGGCGCCGCGGTGGCGGCAGTAATTCAGGAAGGCGTGGGCGACACCATCCTCGTCGCGGGTCAGCAGCACTGAGCGGCCCAGCGCGTTGCGCACAAGATAATCGTGCGGCCGAGCAAGCTCCGACGATGCTGCCAGCGCCAACGGCGAAGTCTCGAACAGCTCCCGCTCCTTCGCGGCCAGGGCCTCGCTCGAATAATACTCAAGCGGCACCCGCATATGCCGCTCGGCCGTCTCCGGCCATTGGCGTTCAACGATGTCGAGTGCCCGCTTCATGAGCCCGACGGCAATGTTCCGCTGCATGATCAATCCTCCCCGGCGTCTTCTGGCGCCTGACCTGATGATGGCACTTCGGCCGCCCGATTTGAACGCCCGCCAAGCAACTGACCGATTGCCTCGTCCTCTTCCCGATTCTACGCTGGGGGCAAAGCAGCGCTCGGGGAGGACAATCATGGCGCGGCATCATCTTCTTGCCTTCACGAACCCGGTCCCCGGACGCGAGGCCGAGTTCGAGCGCTGGTATGACGAGCACCACGTCCCCGACATGCTTGCGGTGCCGGGGGTCGTCACCGCACAGCGTTTCCTCTTGAGCGACGCGACCGGTCAGGGCGATCCCGGCTGGAGCTACCTCGCCTTTTACGAACTCGATACCGACGATCCCGACGCGCTGATGGCCGAGATTCGACGGCGGATCGCCGCCGGCGCGATTCCCCGCAGCGACGCGCTTGCGCCAGAGACCAAGGGGCTGATCGCGACGGCGATCACCGCCAAGCTCAAAGCCGGTCGCTGATGGTGGGGCGCTCGATCAAGGCGAGCGTCAGCGCGGCCGAATGGCGGGCGCGCGTCGATCTCGCCGCCTGCTGCCGGTTGATCGAGCTATACGGCATGACGGACATGCTGGGAAACAATGTGACGGCACGAGCGCCGGACGAGGAAGGCCATCTCCTCATCAACCCGCTGGGGCTCTTGTACGAGGAGGTTACGGCCTCGAGCGTCGTCAAGATCGATATGGACGGCAACGTCGTGCCCGGCAGCCCGGGCGAGTATCGCGTCAATCAGGCCGGCTTCGTGATCCACGGCGCAATGCATCGGGCGCGCGAGAATATCAGCTGCGTAATTCATACGCACACACCGGCGGGCATGGCCGTATCGGCGCTCGAATGCGGGTTGCTGCCGGTCGTGCAGAATTCGATGCGCTTCTTCGGCCAGATAGCCTATCACGACTTCACCGGCCTTTCGCTCGATGTCGCCGAACAAGAAGGATTGATCCGCGACCTCGGCGACGCCGACGCGATGATCCTGCGCAATCACGGGCTGCTGGCGATGGGAGAGACGATCGGCGCCGCTTTCGACGCTATCTATCGGCTGGAGCTGGTCTGTAAGGTCCAGATCGCGGTGCTCTCGTCTAACGCCAAGATGAGCCGTATCCCGGACCACGTGATCGAGGACACGAGGGCAATGTACCGGCAATATGTCATCCCCCGCGCGGGCGCGCTCGAATGGCCCGCGCTGCTTCGCAAGCTCGACCGCATCGATGCGAGCTATCGGGAATAGGAGGTCAGCATGCTGCTGAAGCTGATGATGAGCCCGATCGGGCTCGCCTGGGACCGGCAGATGATGCGCTGGACCGGAGAGTCGCCGCTCTGCAAGAAATTCGCAAAGATGGGCGGCTTCGAGGCTCGCACACCCCTTCTGCTCGAGGTCAAGGGTCGCAAGAGCGGCAAGATTCGCGCTTCGGTTCTCCCTTATTTCGAGATTGACGGGCGACTGTTCGTCGTCGGCTCGCGCGGCGGCGGGCCGGTCGACCCGCAATGGGTGACCAATCTCCGCGCGGATCCCGGCGCCACGATCTATATCGCGCGCAAGCCGCGTCGAGTCCGCGCCCGCATCGCGGCGGGCGAGGAGCGGCAGGCGCTCTGGGACAAGCTGATCCAGCTGGTCCCGACCTATGCCGATTATCAGAAGCTCACGACACGCGAGATCCCGCTCGTCATTCTAGAGTGAGATCGCTGGGGCAACCGGCAATCATCTTGCAGCGCGAGACGGCCGACTAATTACTCCGCACCGTCTTCAGGAAATTGACGACGTTCCAGATGTCGTTATCCGAGATCTGTCCGTCCCAGGTCGGCATGTTCAGGTCCGGCAGGATGCCGTTCTTGATGTTCGTGAACACCTCGCCGTCGCTCGTACCATATATGTATTTAGCGTGAGTCAGATTGGCCGGCCTGATGCCACCCTCGAGCATGATCGTCGGTGTGCCGTCGGCATTCGGTCCATGGCAAGGCGCGCATTTGCTGAGGAAAGTCGCCTTCCCTTTGGCGATGGAGTCCGGCGATGCGGGGACCGGGTTCTGAATCTTCGCCGCTTCCGGATCGCCCCCTTTCGGAGTCGATTGAGCAAACGCGACAGCCGCAATGGCTACATTGATAAAAATTCCCGCAACGATACGCGTACCAAAGCTCATTCTTGACTGCCTCCCTATTCGACGATCAGCTCTGCATAGACGAACGGGTTGTCCTTATCGATGTAGGTGTAGGTCCCAGGCTTCGCGAAGGTAACGCTGGCGCTCTGGCCGGGCGCGATTTCGCCTGTGCTCCAGGAACCGTCCTGCGCAGTCGCGTTGTGCGGGATCTTGCCGCTGTTGGTCCAGGTGACCTTGGTGCCGGGCGGCACCTTGGTGCGACTGGGACGGAACTGATACTCATCGAGCTCGGTGGCGGCCTGCCCGCTGATACCCGTATCGGTGACCATGACGCCGATCATGACCTGATCGGACTTGGCGATGCGGCCGCGGAACTCGGTGCCAGCCACGACGACTTTCGCCGGATCGATGCCGGCCATGGTCGGATTGCCCGGGGTCACCGAAGCGACGGTTACCGCCGGAACCTTGCCGCCGAGCTTGAATGTCCAGAGGGTGGCATTGGTCTCGACGATGGTCAGATATTGCTCTCCGTCGATCTCGTAGGTCGAAGGCGGGCCATCCTCGGAATAGCCGGTCTGGAATCGCCAGAGCTCGTCGCCGGTTTTGGCATCATAGGCGAACAGGTTGCCGTCGCCTTCTCCATGGAAGATCAGCCCGCCGGCGGTGGCCATAATGCCGCTGCCGCCGGAGATCGGGTTGGGAAAGCGCTTCTGCCAGACGATCTTGTCGGTCTTGGCATCGAGCGCGGTCATTACGCCCCAGCGCTTCAGTCCCGGCACCGGACCGCCGCCGCCGAGAAAATAAGGATTCTCGAACCGGCGGTGCCATCCGCCCGCGACGCTGCCCGGTATATAGAAATAGCCTGTCTGCGGGTCCCAGGCACCGGGCGCAACCCGGACGGCCGAAGTTGGCATGATGACATTCGGCCGATCGAGATCGACCGGATCGAAATAGCAGGAGAGATCGAATCCGGCCGGCGCACCCATATCCTTGCCGATGCAGTTCGGCACGATCTGATCCGCGCCCACCGGATAGGGCTGAGTGGGTGATGTC
Organism: Alphaproteobacteria bacterium; assembly: GCA_035293565.1. Classification (GTDB taxonomy): domain Bacteria; phylum Pseudomonadota; class Alphaproteobacteria; order BOG-932; family Roseiterribacteraceae; genus DATGMP01. The sequence goes on from DATGMP010000094.1 coordinate 12,030, forward strand.
TTGTTGTGAGCGCTTTGCTTGACCGATCTTTCCTCCACCGGGATGATCGGCCTGCCGGTCTTGCGGTCGAGCAAGAACATGTAGCCGTCGTCGCGCATCACGGCGATGCCGTCGCGCGGCTTGCCGTCGACCGTCACGTCGTAGAACATGACCGGCATCGCGATGTCGAATTCCCAAAGATCGTGATGCACCGGCTGGAAATACCAGCGGAGCTTCCCGGTCTTGAGATCGAGCGCGACCAGCGTGTCGCTGAACAGATTGTCGCCGCCGCGTCCCTCGCCCGCATAGTATGGCAGCGGATTCCCGGTGCCGAAATAGACGAGGCCGAGCTCGGGATCGACGGTCGGCGTCATCCAGACCCCCGCTCCGCCCTTCTCCCAGGAATTATTGTCTTGCGGCCAGCTGTCGTGCCCTGTCTCGCCGGGAGCGGGGATCGTGTCGAAGGTCCAGAGGCGCTTGCCGGTCTTGGCGTCGAAGCCCGCGACGCGACCGCGGATTCCGTAATCGCCATTTGCCATGCCGACGACCACGATACCGTTCGCATAGGTCGGTGAACCGGACACATATTTTCCGGTGACGGGCGAGCCGACATAGAAGTTGAGCTTTTCCAGCTCCGGACGAACCACGGCCGAGTCCGCGATCATTCCCTTCCAGATCAGCTTGCCGGTCTTCTCCTCGAGCGCAATGACGCCTGAATCCGACAGACCGACATAGACGAGCCCGTCGCCGACCGCGACGCCCTTATAGAGGTTGTTGGGCGCGGGGTTCGGCGCGTAGCTCCAGACCGTGTCGCCGGTCTTCGGATTCAGCGCATAGACATGGGCCCCCGCGGTGAGGAACATCAGCCCGTCATGAACGACCGGCGTGGCGCGCGACCCCAGCTCGTCGAGCTTCTTCGTCCACGCAGCACCGAGGGTCTTGATCGTCTGCGTGTTGATCTGATCGAGGCTCGAATAACGCGAGTTGCCCCAGTCGCCGCCGACCAGGGGCCATTCCTTCGCCGCCGGATGGCGATAATCCTCCTTGGGCTGCTCAGCCGCGGCCGCAGACAAAAGAGCGAGCGACGCGAGCAGTCCGCCAATCATCGCCGAACGCCCTCGCAAGCCACCAACAGCAAACCCCATTTCGGTCCTCCCCTTTGGGGCCTTTGCCAGGCACCCGTTCAGGGTAGACATTATTGTATGGAATTCGGCTTGGAAACCTTATTCCACGGTTTAGCGGATGCCGGTATCGCCGCGATCGACGAGAAGACCGGCCAGCCCACCTACGTCTGCAAGGATCACCCCTGGTGCTATGGCGGCTGATTCCGTAGAGCAGCCCGACGAGAAAAGCGCGAGCGCCAAGGCCGCCAGCGAAACACTGCGCCGAATATCGGACATCTCAGATGGGAGAAATAGGCGACGGACATACGTCTTTGAAGCCCGATTCATGCAGCGCGCGAGGCTTCCTTAACCACGAATCGCAAAAAACTGTTGGTAATAGGCGTTTTTTGTGCGGAATGATCCTGACAAAGCGGCGCGAATCGAATATGAGCGATGGATCACAGGCTCATTGCCCTCGGACCACGCAGACCGCTACCTCATCAGGACAGGGAGATCCTTTATGAATACAGCCGAACTCGCCGATCAGATCGCCGAGCAACATGGACTGACCAAGAGCTCCGCAAAGCAGATTGTCGACGATACGCTTGCCGCGATCATCGACGCCGCATCATCGGGTGACGAAGTGTCCCTGAGCGGCTTCGGCAAATTCAAGGTTCAGAGCCGCGCGGCGCGCACCGGCCGCAATCCTGCGACGGGCGCGACGATCAAGATCGCCGCGTCGAAGAAGCTCTCCTTCACCGCGGCCAAGGCGGTCAAGGACGCGCTGAACTCGCCGAAGCGGAAGGCCAAGAAGAAGTAAGCAATCTCGGAGCAGGGGGCGTGGCGCGGCCGCTCTTGGCGGTCGACGGCGATTCTTTTACGCATCGCGCTTATCACGCGGTCCCGAAAACGATCCGGCGAAAGGGTGGCAAAGGCGGCGGTGCAGTCGTCGGCTTTGCCAACTTTTTGCTGCGCCTCTACGAGACCGAGCAGCCCAGAGCCGTGCTCGTCGCTTGGGATACGCTCACTGCCCCAACCTATCGGCACCAGGCGTTGCCCGCCTATCAAAGCGGCCGCCACTTCGATGCCGAGCTGATCGATCAGCTCGAAGTGCTTCCGGAGTTCGTGGCGGCCTGCGGTTTCGCCTACGCGAAAGCCGACGGCTACGAGGCGGACGATTTTCTCGCCGCGGCGGCCACCGCAGAGGAAAAGAATGGCGGGACGGCTCTCGTCGCCACCGGTGACCGCGACGCCTTCCAGCTTGCTTCCCAAACCATCACGATCCTTCAGCCGGTTCGCGCCGGCGAAATGGCGCGTATCGGTCCGGCGGAAGTGAAGGCGCGATACGGAGTCGAGCCCTATCAGGTGCCCGATTTCATCGCGCTGAGAGGCGATCCTTCCGACAAGATTCCCGGGGCGAAGGGGATCGGCGAAAAGGGCGCCGCCATGCTCCTCAGGAAGCATGGAACGCTCGAAGGCGCACTGGCCGAGGGTCGATTCCCCACCCAGGCGGACGAGCTGCGCCTCTACCGGAAGATCGCGACCATGGATCGCGCCGCGCCGCTACCCGATCTCGCCGATCAGACACCGACCTGGGCCGAGGCTGCCGCGCTCGCGCGAGATTGGGAACTCAACCGCCTTGCCGACAGGCTGGCCGAGTTGGCGACGGCATCCGGTTAATCGGTCGCGTGCCGGGTATCGACGACGGCGACTTTGTTGACGCCGCTTTCCGCCAGATAAAGGCGGCCATCCGATGTTGCCACCATGTTACGCACGACGCCTCCGCCGCCGGGAATCTTTTCCTCCGCGAAGGATTGGGTCTTGGGGTCGAAACGAATGAGCATGTTCGGCTCGACACCCGTTTCGACATACCAGAGCGTCTGATCGGGCGCGATCGCAATGCCGTAGGGCGCCGCCTCCGCCTTCGCGGGCGAAGCCCATTCATCGGCCTTGCCCGTCTTAGGATCGAAGCGTCCGAGATAGCCGCGGGCATAGTCGGTGTAATAGAGCACATCGTCTCGTGTGATCGCGAGGCGCCGCGGACGCGCATTCTTCTCCGGCAGGGTATATTCCTTGATCGCCAGCGTCTCGGGATCGATGCTGCCGATTTTGTTCGTACCGAATTCGCAGAAAAACGGCACGCCACTGGAGCTGATCACGATGCCGTAGGGCAATGCCCCCGCGGTCGGCACCATCTCCAGCTTGATGTCGCCGGTCTTGGGATCAAGCCTGCCCACCATGTTGCCGCCTTGCACGGTGAACCAATAGATCCCTTTCTGGTCGAAGATACCGGTATGCGGGTCCCGTGCCCGGGGATCAGGCATCTTATATTCGGTCACCCGGCCCGTCTTCGGATCGAGCTCGCCGATATAGCCTGCCGAATTGGCGGTGAACCAGATATCGCCCTTCTTGTCCGCCACCAGGCCGTGTGGACCGGAATTGGGTGTCCTCAAGGCAAATTCCTTGATCTCTCCGGAGGTCGGATCGACCCGCCCGATCTTGTTCGCATGCTGGGCGGTATACCAAAGCGCGCCGTCGGCGCCGATCGCCGGGTCGTGCGGATGCGAGTCCGGTGTCGGCAGCGCAAATTCCTTGATCGCCGCTTTGAGCTCATTGGTGGCGCCGTGCGCCGCCGTCGCCAATAGGAGAGCACTTGCCGCCAGACCGACTGCGAATCCCCGCTTCATTTTGCGCCTCCCCTGTCACGATTAGCCGCCATCTCTCGAAAACGCCGGCCCCTTGCCGGAGTCAGCAATCGATACAGATTTGTACTCGGCCAAGATCGGCCCTCCTTCGGAGATCCTGAATGACGACACCGCCCGCTCCCGCCCCGCTCAAGCTGACCGATACGATGAAAGAGGCCGTCAACGGGGCGCTCGGCCGAGGCAAGCCCGTGGCGGTATCTTACGTCGATGAAAGCGGCCAGCCGCATCTCAGCTATCGCGGGACGGTTCAGGCCTACAGCGACACGCAGCTGGCGCTCTGGACCCGCGATCCCAAAAACGGAATGGCGAGCGCGATCGCTGCGAATCCCGCCATGGTTCTCCTCTACGGCGATCTCAATCCCGAGAACCGCGTATTGCTGACCTTCCGCGGCCGCGGGCATATCGACAATGACGAAGCGGTGCGCCGGAAGGTCTTCGAGAGCTCTCATCCGGCCGAGCAAGAGCGCGATAAGGAGCGGAAGGGCGTCGCGATCATCATCGATCTCGACAGCGTCGAGGGCCTTGTTGACGGCGGCTTCGTGCGACAGCGGCGGACTTAGAGTCCGGAACGCACGGGCGCGCCCAGGGGTTTTGTTCCCAGGACTAAATCATGGGAGGCGAACATGGCCACCACCCAGCAGAAGCGCAAAACCGGCAGGGTGATGCACGAATACAAGCATGGCGAACTCAAGAGCGGGTCCGGCAGGAAGGTGAAAAGCCGCAAACAGGCGATCGCGATCGCGATGTCCGAATCCGGGCAATCGCGGCGCAAGAAAAGCAGCAGTTCGAGCAGCAAGAAGAAGAGCACCGGATCAAGCCGCACGAAGAGCAGCACATCCGCGCGCCGCAGGAGCAGCCGATCGACGAGCCGCAAAAAGAGCTGATGGCCTGATCGGCTCGTCCGCGCGCCGGCACAGGCGCAATGAAGCAGGGTCAATCCGCATCGGGTTGCCGCGCACGACGAAGGAAGCCGAAGCCGTGGCGCGCCGACATGATGCACGATTGAACGGCCGCGCCTGGCTCGAATGCGACGTCGAGCGGCCGATGTGGCACGCGATAGAGATACGCCATGACAGCTTCCGTTCGGAAGCTTTCATCAACTTGCTTCGTGAATACGACACGGCGCTCGTCTGCGCCGACACGGTGTACTGGCCGCGCCTCATGGATCTAACGGCCGATTTCGTCTATTGCCGCCTGCACGGATCACAGGAGCTTTACGTTAGCGGTTATGACGACACGGCGCTCGATGAGTGGGCGCGCCGCGTGCGCGCTTGGGTTCAGGGTCGCGAGCCGAGAGACGCCGATCGTATAAACGGCCCAGCGAAGGCGACGGGACTTGGTCGGGATGTCTTCGTCTTCTTCGACAATGACGCCAAGGTGCGTGCGCCCGTCGATGCGGAAGCGCTGCAACGTCGCCTTGGCATCGGGCCTTCAGGGTGAAGCCCGATCCAATCTCGCCTGTATCGACGCCAGCACGCGCGCCATGTTCTTGCCGACTCGCTCGAGCGCTTCAGTCCAGGAAAAGATCCCGAAACGATCGAACTCCGGCACAAGGGAATTGCCGATTGCAAAAGTCGAGGCGCAGATCAGAATCGACGGGTCGGGCATTCGTTGCGGCATCCAGGCGAAGAGGGCGAGATCCTTACCCTTCATGTAACCCTGCACGCCGAGGGTGATTAATTCGGTCGGTGACACGCTCAGTCCGGTTTCCTCCTTCAGCTCGCGGACTGCGGCTTGCGCGAAACTCTCGCCGGGCTCGACTAGGCCCTTGGGGATATCCCAACGCGGCGAGCGAGTCGCATGACCGAGCAGCACTGTCGGTCCGTCCGTCACGATCACGCCGCAGCTTGTCAGGAGCAAAGGGTCACCATCGCACGCATCGCTCCCAATATAGGCCGCGCGCCATCGAATACGAACAATACTGATCCGCGCCGAAAGCTTGACGTGGATCAACCCGGAGCCGGATTCGCTTAATTATATGAATCGGTAACGTCGAGAGCGTAATCCGATGATGAAGACTGGCAGTGGCTATCTGGCGAACCTACGAACCGCATTTGTTGCGGCCATGCTCCTATTGCCGCTCGCTGCTGCACGAGCCGAAGCTGAAGATTGCGCGAATCCGTTAGCGCTGGCCGCAACCGCCATGCCGGACCTCGATCTGACCGCCGAGGAAACCGCCGCCATCGGCCGCTTCTACGTCGCGCGCGACAATCGATGCGCCTGGAACCTGCAATCCGCAACGACGCTGAAGGCTGTCCTCGCGCGAGCATCGGAGCAAGGCCTCGATCCCGACCGGTATCATGCCGACGCCATTCGGGCCCGCGACACACAGGACGCCACGTCCCGGGACCTGACCGCCACGGCCATGGCGCTGCGCTATGCGTACGACATGACAATGGGCCGGATCGATCTGACCTCGGTCGACGATGACACCGCGATCCCGGTGCCGTCGATCGATCCGGCAGCAAGTCTCGCCGACGCCATGGAGCATGGAACCTTAGACAATTGGCTGGCTCGGCTCGAACCCTCCGATCCTGCTTATCGCAAGCTCGTCACCGCCCTCGCCTTCTACCGCGAAGTCGCTGGCCGCGGCGGCTGGGCGCCGATCGCGCCCGGACCGACACTCGATATCGGGCAATCGGATCCGCGCGTGAGCTCGCTGAAACGGCGGCTCAGTGCCGAAGGTTACCTTCCCGCAAGGATTTCTGGGCACCTCTTCGATCAGGCAACGAAAGCGGCGCTGCAATCCTTCCAGCGACGTCACGGGCTCGTCGCGGACGGCCGGCTCGGAGGACGCACGATTGCGGCGCTCAACGTGCCCTTGGATGAGCGGCTGAATCAGATCGAGGCCAATCTGGAGCGGCGGCGCATTCTCGATCGCGCACTTCCGACGTCCGGCGTGACCGTGAACGCCCCGGCCGCGACCGCGACGCTGACCGAGGATGGCCAACCGATTCTCTCGATGCGCGCGATCGTGGGCGATTGGCAGCATCCGACCCCGATGTTGGTGAGCACGATCGATACGATAGTGATCAATCCACCCTGGATCATTCCCCGTTCCATCATTCGGCACGAAATAGAACCGGCATTGCGCCGCGATCCGCAGTATTTGGAGCACAATCGGATGCGATGGATCGGCGATCAGCTCGTCCAGGCGCCGGGGCCCAGGAATTCTCTGGGCCAGATCAAGTTCGAACTGCCGAATCGGTTCTCGGTCTACATGCACGACACGTCGACCCGCGCGCTGTTCGCGCAAGACATGCGCGCCAGGAGCCATGGGTGCGTTCGCCTGGAGCGCCCGCTCGATCTGGCGCTCGAGCTGCTGAAGGCCGATACCAACTGGTCCCACGACAAGCTGGTCTCGAAGATCGATGAAGGAAAGACCACGAGGGTACGTCTGCCGACCCCGGTGCCGGTCGCGTTCGTCTATTGGACGGTGTTCGTGGATGACGATGGCGCGCTCGAATTTCGCGACGATCTCTACGGCCGCGACGCGCGACTCATGGACGCGCTGCGCGGCCGGCCCACCGCGCCGATCAAGTCCGCCCAAGCCGAAATCTGTTGCAATGCAGGATAGGCCTTTGCCATAACGCTCTCGGACCTATGATTCGAGGGATAGTCCGTTTTGGCAAAGATCGTTTCGCGCAGGCGCGCGTTGCGGATGGGCGCTGTGACCTGCTCCGCATTTGCTCTGGCACCGGCAATCGTATTCGCCCGTCCCGCCGCACGGACCTTAAGCTTTCGCAATCTCCATACCGGCGAAGGATTTAACGGCGCCTACTGGGCAAATGGTAGCTATATGCCTGACGCGCTCGCCGAGATTCGCACCCTGCTCAGGGATTTCCGCACCGGCGACGAGCACGATATCGACTGCCGTTTGCTCGATCTGCTAACGGCGCTCCATGGCGGACTGGACACCGTCGAACCCTTCGAAGTCATTTCCGGTTATCGTTCGCCCAAGACGAACGCCATGCTGAGAGAGGTGAGCAATGGCGTCGCGGCGCACAGCCTTCATATGGAAGGCATGGCGATCGATATCCGTGTTCCCGGTCGGTCGTTGCCGAGTCTACGCAATGCCGCGCTTGCTCTCAGGCAAGGCGGCGTCGGTTATTATCCGGCGTCGGATTTCGTCCATGTCGATGTAGGCCGCGTGCGCCGCTGGTAGTGGTGGGCCGGCAGCGGCCTATTGGACTTTCTGCTTCGGTGCCGGACGCGCCGGCGCCTTGGTGGCTTCGAGCGCGACCTCCTTCCAAATTCCGCTGAGTTTCTCCATTTCGGAGGCGAGGTCGTCATAGGACGATCTCAGATAGTTGGTCTGGATCTGAACTGCTTGGCCTACATCTCTGGCTTGGGCCAAATTCTGCAGAAATGCGGTGCTCCGCTCGAAAGCCGTCTTGTTGTAATCGACGATTTCGGTGGCCACCCTTTGAAAGCCTTTGGTGAAAGCACCAAGGCTGTTCATCGCGGTCTGAACATTGTCCTGGCCCAGATACTGAAAGCCGTCGAACGCGGTTGCCATGATCGCCTCCCATAATGGAACCGTGGAATTGAATTCAGCAGCGTCCCCTCGCTCAATGGACCATTGGCGTAGCTACTGAGATCGGGTGGAACTGCGGAGAGACAAGATGCGCATGTCTCGTATTCGAGCTAAAGAGATCAGATTTTCCAGGGACCGTCAGTTGGCGCCCAGATGCGCTGAATCACGGTGCCAATCGACGCGGACGAAATACGCCCCTTCATCGTAGCTGACTTTAAGCCTCCCCTTGAAGGCGCGTTCGCAGGCCTCACCGATCCGACGCGGAAGATGAATGTCCGTCGTATTGATGACAATGCGATTCGCCGACTGCTCGACATTGATGATGCGATTCATCGGATGGTACGATTTTTCCGTCTGCTCCTGATGGCGGACGAGATTCAGAATTTCGTCCTTGTGCGGCCCCAGGAAAGCGCCGCTCAGCGTCACGATCCCGGCCGGATAGTTGTCATTGATCCGACGACAGGCCTGGCACAGCATCTTCTCCGCATCGATGCGGGCTTCGGGCCATTTCCAACGGCCAGCCTGGAAGATCGCCCCGCATTGCGGGCAAAGGGCCGGTTCCGGAATTTTGCCGCGCAGCTGATAAGGATCGCTGATCTCCGGGAGTTGCCCGCGTCCCCACCGTCGCGGCGAAGCGTGCGAGCCCGGTATGGGTCTTTCGGCCATATCTGTTCCCCAAAGTGACGACTTAATTCCTGTGGAAGCTCTGCGGGGCCGCTGCGCATTGACGCAAGTCAACTTCTCGACAGGCCCGTTCCTTGCTCCTCACTTGAGCAACAGGCACCGCCCCCCGGGGGTTTCGCAGATCTCGCGAGACGCGGCTAATTCCGATTCGGAATGACGCTTGTCGGCGCATGCTGGACCGCCGGCGCGCGCGGAGCAACTCACAGCCCCCTGCGTAACCGGCTGAATCCTGGGCGGCGGACCGGTTGATCGGCTGGACCTCGATCCGCGGCGACGCGAAGCGAAATGCGAATGCCGCTCACGCCGAATCCGGGGCGTCGCTCCGCCCGGCGGTGGGTTACTCCGTCCTGGCAAAATGCCTCAAACAGGCTCTCTGAAGAAGCGCCATGTCGCGCTGCAACCTAAACGGGAATGAAGTGGAATCACTTTCCACGGTGCGCGACTCGCGACCGACGCGCCCGACAGTCCGCACTTGCTAGCGCCCGAGACCAAAGCCAAGGTCTATGTCGGCGGCGCCGACGAGGATGCGGGCGTCCCGGAGCAAGCCGACCGGCTGCGCGACGCGTTCGGCGAGACTCTTCGCGCTTGAGCGCCTACGGCGATCTTGCCCGGAAGAGCCGCTCGATAATGGCCTGCGCCTCTTCCTGGATCCGACGAAGGTGGGTTTCGCTGACAAAGCTCTCGGCATAAATCTTATAGACCTCCTCGGTCCCCGAGGGTCGCGCCGCGAACCAGCCCTGGTCGGTTACCACCTTGATCCCCCCGATGGGCTGCCCGTTGCCCGGGGCTTTGGTCAGCACCGCGCGCACCGCTTCACCACCGAGCTCGCGCACGTCGACCTCATCCTGTGTCACGTTGGACAGCGCCCGTTTCTGGTCGGTGTTCGCCGGCGCGTCGATCCGCGCATAGTGGGATACGCCGAGTTCGTTGACGAGATCACGATAGATCGCGCCTGGGTCGCGCCCCTCATGCGCGGTCATCTCGGCGGCGAGCAAGCCTAGGATGATACCGTCCTTGTCGGTCGTCCAAATCGATCCATCGCGTCTGAGAAACGAGGCGCCTGCGCTCTCCTCGCCGCCAAACGCGATAGTCCCGTCCAGCAGCCCGTCGACGAACCATTTGAATCCGACCGGCACTTCGAGCAGCTTTCGCCCAAGCTTCGTCGCGACGCGGTCGATCATCCCGCTGCTGACGAGAGTCTTGCCCACCGCGCTGCCCGGCCGCCAAGCGGGCCGGTTTCGGTAGAGGTAGAAGATAGACGCCGCGAGATAATGGTTGGGGTTCATAAGACCGGTCGATGGTGTGACGATGCCGTGGCGGTCGGCATCGGTATCGTTGGCGAACGCAATGTCGAATGTATCGCGAAGCGTCACGAGGCGCGCCATGGCATAGGGCGATGAGCAATCCATGCGGATCTTTCCGTCCCAATCGGCCGGCATGAAGGCGAAGGTGGGATCCACCTTTTCGTTCACAATCGTGGCCGATAGACCGTAGCGATCGATGATCGGCGCCCAGAAATGAATTGCGGCACCGCCCAGCGGATCGATCCCGATCCGGAGGCCGGATGCCCGCACCCTCTCCAGATCGACCACGTTGATCAGATCATCCACATAGGGAGTCACGTAATCGTACCGATGGATGGAAGGCGACTTCAGCGCACGGCCGAAAGGAATGCGTCGGACCTCGCGGAGATCATTGGTCAGCAAAGTGTTCGCCGTCCGCGCGATCCATTGAGTCGCATCCGTATCGGCCGGCCCGCCTTGCGGCGGATTGTATTTGAAGCCGCCATCCTCCGGCGGATTATGCGACGGGGTGATCACGATTCCATCAGCGAGGCCGCTGTCGCGGTTGCGGTTATGTGTCAGGATCGCGTGCGATATGACGGGCGTCGGCGTATAACGATGCTCGGCGTCGATCATTGTCTCGACATCGTGCGCGGCCAGCACTTCGAGCGCACTGGCGAAAGCAGGCTCAGACAGCGCGTGCGTATCAATCCCGAGAAAAAGCGGACCGTCGATCCCCCGGCCTCGCCGATACCGGCAGATCGCCTCGGTCATCGCTAAAATATGCGCCTCGTTGAAGCTGCTCGTGAAGGCCGAGCCGCGATGGCCCGAGGTGCCGAACACGACGCGCTCGGCCACCACGGAAGGATCGGGCCGATCCACGAAATAAGCTGTGATCAGCCGGGGGATATTGACCAGCAAACTCGAATCGAGCGGCTTCCCTGCCAGCGGGCTGATCGTCTCGGACATTCAGGTCATCCTTTGGAAATTGATCTTCGGCTCGGTTGCCGCGAAAACCCGACTTCGAACGATTCGGCGACGTAAGCGGCTCCCGCGCGCGTTGGCAAGGGTTAGGTTGCGCAAGTCTACGACCGTGGCAAACCAGTCCCGTGCCGGTCCCAGATTCCGTGCTAATATTGTGTGACAAAAATTCACGCGAGAACTATGGGATCAAATCAAGGACGCCAACTCCCCATCGGAGGTCAACAACTGTTCGACGCTATAGAGGGGCCCGATACACGTTTTAACCGCATTTCCTCCTCCCTTTTGGCACGATTTTTGCTTCTAAAATTACTGTCGATTCCGATGCCAGGGCGGCCGACCTTTGAAAATCTTGCTTGCCGACGACAATCAGGCCCGTGCGGAGACCGTATCCCGCAGCTTGGAGAGTGCCGGCATCGTCCAGATCGTACGCTTGGCCCCGGGACAGCGCCTGGTCGACGTGGTGAAAGCGGAAAGCCCCGATGTGCTGATCGTGGACATGTCGCGGTCCGATCGCGACAGCCTGGACGGCATTCGCGAGGTGACAGAACATCATCCTCGCCCGATCGTAATGTTTGTCGACCATGACGATCCCGGTTTCATGGAAGCCGCAATCGCGGCCGGGGTCAGCTCGTACAATCTGCTGGGCAGCGCCGTCCCGGACGTGAAACCCATCGTCCAGGCGGCGGTTGCGATCTTCCGGCGCTATCAGAAGGTGGCGAATGATTTGAGCCGGGCCGAGACGAGCCTTGGCGAGCGCTCGCTCATTCAGCAGGCAAAGAGCATCTTAATGCGGCAGAGAAAGCTCGACGAGCCGCGGGCGCACCGGTGGCTAAGGCAGCGCGCCATGAATAAAGGGAGACGCATGGTTGATGTCGCGCGCGACGTGATCGCTGCGGAAAAGGAACCGGAGAAATGACAGCGGGCTTAGCCGGGGCCATCGGACGAGTCGTGAGGATCGGCCTTCTGCGATTGACCGATGCCGCCCAGGTCGCGCGGCAGCGGCGCGCACGGGCCTTTCGGCACCCGCGCTGGATTCAAAAACCGAAGGCGCGCACGCGCTCGCCTGGCGGGCTCCCGGTCTACCTTCGGATCTCGAGATGGGGCCGGATCTGTTCTGCGACAGGACGGTGTTCGCGGGTTAGCGGAGCGCCAGGATTGCAATCAGAAGGGCGGCGAGAATCAACGTCGCCGCCTGCCAGAAGAGCAGCGGGTTGCGATCATAGAGAGAACGCCGCCGCCGTCCGATAGCCGGACTTCGCGTCAGGCCGTTTTCGAGCTCGAAGGCGAGCTCGACCACATCGGCGAAGCGTTCGTCTGGCGTGGTTGCGATCGCCCTGAACAGCACCGGCTCGAGCCACACCGGCAGGTCGGGTCGCAATCGCGCCAACGACACCGGGCGACCGAAACGCGGCCGCGAAAACGGTTCAATCTCGCCGTAAGGATAGGCGCCGCCGGAGAAGATTCGATAGATCGTGACGCCGAGCGCGAACAGATCCGTCCGTTCGTCGCTCGCATGTCCATCGAACAGCTCCGGGGCCATGTAGCTCGGCGTTCCAGGGCGCTCGCCGGAAGGAAAGTCAGCGAGATGCGGCAAATGGGCTACACCCAAATCGATGAGCTTCACGCCGCCGTCGGACTGCAGGATCACGTTTTCGGGCTTGAGATCGCGATGGATGATTCCCGCGCGATGAAGGCTGGCGACGGCCTTGGCGAGCTTGATTGCAATCGACGAGCCTTCCGTGAAAGACGGTTTGGGCGAACGTCCGATCCTTTGCGCCAGAGTCTCGCCGGCATAGAAGGGCATGATCGAATAAAGTCGCGTTCTGCGGTCGGGCACGGGATCGATCGTCTCCCCGATCCAGGGGCTGCGGACCCGCGAAGGAATCCAGAGCTCGCGGAGGAAGGCCGAACGCAAGCTCGGTTCCTCGGCCATGCCCGGTTTCGGAAATTTGAGAACGACCACGCGCCCGTCGGCCTGGTCGACCGCACGGAACACCCGCGTGTAATTGCCGTCGGCAAGCGTTTCGCACAAAAGGTAATCGTCTATGATCTGACCGGATTTGGGCGGCGCCAGGATTGGAAGATTCGCCAGCGCTTCCTCGAGCTCGGCATGCTCCGTCGCCGGCAGACCTATGATATCGACGATCAACGCCGTTGCATTGTCTTGCGTGCCCGCGGCAAGCGCCGCGTCGACCAGACGCCGCGCTGCCTCATCGGGTCCTCCGGATGCGATCAGGATTTCGACGATTTGGCGATCGCGCAGCACGCCATGGGTACCGTCGCTGCATAGCAGATAGCGATCATCGATCTGCACGACCTCTACAGCATAGTCCGCCCGAATGCTTTCCTCCGTGCCGACGGCCCGCGTCAGGATATGCGACATGTCCGGGCGGTCGACCACATGATCACGCGTCAGAGACCGGAGCTGCCCGCCGCGCAGCCGATAGAGGCGCGTATCGCCCACATGGACGATATGCGCCCGGCGTGCCCGAAGAATGAGGCCGGTGAATGTCGTCGCCATGCCCTCGAGCAAGGGGTCGGCGCGGCCCTGCTCGAAGATCCAGCGATTGACGGATTCCAGGCTCCGCGCTGCCGCGCGCCGAACGCCGATCGTCTCCGGCAGAGCGAGATAGGCATCGATGAAGCCACGTACCGCGGTCTCGGCGGCGATGCGCCCGCCTTTGGCGCCGCCGACGCCATCGGCCAGCGCGCCGACAACTCCGAAGCGCGCACGCTGTCCCGGAGTACCGAGATAGACGCCAGCATAGTCCTCATTGCGCGGACGCTTGCCCTGGGAAGAGTGAAAACCGACGCCGACTTCGAGTTGACCTGGCATGGCTCGTCTTTTCTCAGATTTATTGGTCGCGAGCCAAACGCACCGCTGCACAGAAAATCGCCACCTTGCTGTGCAATGCAGCAAATTCGGGCTCGAGGCGAAAGTACGGTCTCGCCCTATCCGCCGAAATGGTGGGGAAACGCGATATGGCACGGATGTTGCATCGCATCATTCGCCGACGCCGCCTATTGCTGTCGGCGAGATGGCCTCAACGGCGAGGCTGTCCCCAGCGTCTCGAACGCTTGTCCGCCACGACATCGATGGGTCAATGGCGACTCGTCCCGGATGCACGTCGACTGCGTGTCGCCTCGTCCGCAAACAGACGCCGAAATATAAGATCCAGGAGACAAAATAATGACGTCAGCGAATATGACCTTACGGATGCCTGATGGGGCTTTGGTCCGTCTGGCATTACCGGCCTTCATCGCAACCGCGTTCGGCGTCGGCGCGCCTGCCATGGCCGACTCCTTCAGCGACACGATTAGCGATGCGATCACCGGCGGCACCCCCAGCATCGAGCTCCGGCCCCGCTATGAGATCTATGATCAGAAGGGCAAGGCAGGATCCGACGCATTTACTATGCGTACGCTCTTGGGCTTCACGACAAAGCCCATCTACGATCTCAGCGCCACGCTGCAGCTGATCAACGTCGCCGACATTGCTGGCGCTTTCAACAATCTGGCGAATGGTAAGACGCGCTACGCCTCGATCCCCGATCCGAGCGCGACCAATTTCAATCAGGCGAACGCCAAATACACCGGCATTCCCGACACCATCGTCACAGCCGGGCGCCAGATCATCAGCCTCGACGATGTGCGTTTCGTCGGCAATGTCGATTTCCGGCAGAACATGCAGACCTTCGATGCCGTGAACATCACGGTCACGCCAGCGCCGGAGGTCAAGCTCATCGGTACCTATTCCTGGGGCCTGAAGGATATTGTCAATCGCTATGTCCCGACGCGGAATTTCTTCGCCGAAGCCTATTGGACGCCGATGAAGGAGATCCAGGGCGAGGTCTTCGCATATTGGTATGGCAACGAGGCCAGCAGCGTCATTCTGGGCGCGGCGGGCTGCGGACTCAGCGGACCGGCCGCCTGCAACAACGTCACCTATGGCGGGCGCGTCCACGGCACTATACCGCTGCCGTTCGATCTAGCGATCGACTACAAAGGCGTTTACGCCCACCAATCGCCTTATGATGGGGGCAGCAGCCTGATCGACGCCGATTTCGGTCAGATCAACGGGAAGCTGATCTGGCAAAACTATTTTGTCGGCGCCGAGTACATGGTGATGGGCAGCAACGCCAAAGGCACCTACGCCTTTCAAACGCCGCTCGCGACCAAGCATGCCTTCAACGGCTGGGCCGAGATATTCCTGACCACTCCGTCGAAAGGGTTGGACAGCCTTGACATCTATGCTGGCGCCAAGCTCTTCGACCTGAACCTCATCGCCAAATATTACCAGTTCCGATCCGACTACAAGGATCTGTCCTACGGCGATGAATGGGACCTGTCGGCAATCTATTCGCTCTCATCTCATTGGCAGTTCGGAATCGAATACGCGAACTACCAAGCCCACGGATTTTCCGCCAACACCGAGGCAGGCTGGGCCTTCGTGCTCATGCGCTACTGATCACTGCGCTCCACGTCATACCGCGCCGATGCTGCTCAGAAAGGCGGCAATAGCTCGCTGCAGTGCAATCGTTTTGTGCAGGTGACGCACGGTAGGCCATTGAAAGACCTGAAATCTCCCCAGAAAACGATCTGGCACGGGATTTGCACTGCAGCATCATGCCGGCGCGCTCCTCGCGTCACGCTGGCGGGGCGCCTTCAACGAAGATGGCGTCTCACATCGGGATCCTCGACCAAGGACGTCCCGCTCGATATCGGGTGGATCAATGGCGATCACCCTCGGGCACCGCCCGGCAGCTATCGGATCGCGCATGACCAAGGGATTTCTCAAGGCCGGACATTTGCCGACGCTGGTCTCCGCCTTCCTCTATTTCGATTTGAGCTTCATGGTCTGGGTGATCCTCGGGCCGCTCGGCGTCCAGATCGCCAAGACCTTCGGATTGGATCCGGCCCATAA
The DNA here is from genome assembly GCA_035293565.1 of Alphaproteobacteria bacterium. Classification (GTDB taxonomy): domain Bacteria; phylum Pseudomonadota; class Alphaproteobacteria; order BOG-932; family Roseiterribacteraceae; genus DATGMP01. The sequence continues at coordinate 28,229 of DATGMP010000094.1, forward strand.
GGGTCTGATGGTCGCGATCCCGGTGCTGGCCGGCGCCTTGCTCAGGATCGTCAACGGCGTGCTGGTCGACCATCTCGGCCCCAAACGCACCGGCCAGATCGCCCAGCTCATCGTCATCGGCGGCCTAGCCTTCGCCTGGGTCCATGGCGTCCACAGCTTCGCGCAAGTGCTCGCGGTTGGCGTGGTACTGGGCATGGCGGGCGCATCCTTTGCCGTGGCGTTGCCGCTCGCCTCGCGCTGGTATCCGCCCGAGTATCAAGGTGTGGCCCTCGGCATCGCCGGCGCTGGCAATTCGGGCACGGTGCTCGCGTCGCTCTTCGCTCCGATGCTGGCGGCCGCCTATGGCTGGAACAACGTGCTGGGGCTGGCCGTGCTCCCGCTCATCGCCGTCTTCTTCTTCTATTCGATTTTCGCCAAGGACAGCCCCGACCAGCCGGCGGCCAAGGCGTTCGTCGACTATCTCAAAGTGCTCAAGCACGGCGACGCCTGGTGGTTCATGTTCTTCTACAGCGTCACCTTCGGCGGGTTCGTCGGGCTCTCCTCCTCGCTTTCGATCTACTACAACGACCAGTACGGACTGCCGCCGGTCATGGCGGGTTACGCAACCTCGGCCTGCGTCTTTGCGGGATCGCTGCTGCGGCCGGTCGGTGGCGCCCTCGCCGACCGCATCGGCGGCATTCGCACTCTGACAATCATGTATGTCGTCGCCGCGGCCGCCCTGATCGTCATCAGCTTCGGGTTGCCACAGCTGCGGATGGCGATCGCGAGCTTCATTGTCGGCATGGGCGCGCTCGGCATGGGCAACGGCGCGATCTTCCAGCTGGTGCCGCAGCGTTTCCGACGCGAGATGGGTGTCATGACGGGGCTCGTCGGCATGATGGGGGGCATCGGCGGCTTCTATCTCGCCTCCAGCCTCGGTTACTCCAAGCAGCTCACGGGCAGCTATCAGAGCGGTTTCCTGGTTTTCGCTGCTCTCGGTCTCATTGCGCTCATCGGACTGACAAGCATCAAGAAGCGCTGGCGCACCACTTGGGGTGCGGCCATCCCTGGCGCGGTCCGGATCTAAGGAGACACGCACGTGAACATGATCAGCCCCAAGGAACGGCTCGTCGTCATCGGCAACGGCATGGCGGGTATGCGTGCCGTCGACGAGATCCTGAAGCGCGATCCGCTCCGCTATCGCATCACCGTCTTCGGTGCCGAGCCGCACGTCAATTATGACCGCATCATGCTGTCGTCCGTGTTGGCGGGCGAGAAGGAGATGGATCAGATCATCATCAATTCGCTGGAATGGTACGGCGAGAATGGGATCCGTCTCATCGCCGGCGATGCGGTGGTGTCGATCGATCGCAAGGCGCGGACCGTTACGTCGGAAGGCGGTGTCGTGGAGCCATACGACAAGCTCCTGCTCGCCACCGGGTCGCGACCGATCGTGCCGCCGATTCCCGGCCTCGAGCTCGAGGGCGTGTGCGCGTTCCGCGACATCGCCGATGTCGAGCAGATGATCCAGGCCTCGACCCGCCACAAGCGCGCCATCGTGATCGGCGGCGGCCTCTTGGGCTTGGAGGCCGCGAACGGGCTGCTGAAGCGAGGCATGGCGGTGGCCGTTGTCCACCTGATGGATACGCTGATGGAGCGGCAGCTCGATCCCGTCGCCGGCAAGCTGCTGCAGCGCGAGCTCGATGAGCGCGGCCTCAATTTCTTCATGAACGGTCAAACCGAGGAAATCTTCGGCGACGGTCGCGTCCAGGGTGTGCGGCTGGCAGACGGCCGTGAGGTGCCGGGCGATCTCGTGGTGATGGCGATCGGCATCAGACCCAATATCGACCTCGCGAAGAAAGCGGATCTGGAGATCAACCGCGGCGTCGTCGTGAATGATGACATGAGCACCTCCGACCCCGCGATCTTTGCGGTCGGCGAGTGCGTCGAGCATCGCGGCAAGACATATGGCCTGGTGGCGCCGCTCTATGAGATGGCGAAGATTCTGGCCGATCATCTGACGCAGGAGGAAAGCAAGTCGTTCTATACGGGCTCGATCACGGCGACCAAACTCAAGGTCACCGGCGTCGACCTCTTCTCAGCGGGCAATTTCATCGCGAGCGAGGATTCGAGCGAACTCACCTTCCACGACACCTCGAAGCAGACCTACAAAAAGATTGTGCTCCGCGACGGCAAGATCGAAGGCCTCGTGCTCTATGGCGAGGTCGCCGATGCGCCCTGGTATCTCGATCTCCTCCGCAAAGGCGAGGACGTCACGCCCTTCAAGGATGCGATGCTGTTCGGCCAGGCCGTGGTCGCGGCGCTGGGCAAGACCAAGCCGCCCTCAGTCGAGGACCTGCCGGCAGACTATCAGATCTGCGGCTGCAATGGGGTCTGCAAGGGCACGATCGCCGATGCCATCAAGGAGAAGGGTCTGACGTCTCTTTACGAAGTGCGGCAGCACACGAAAGCCTCGGCTTCTTGCGGCTCCTGCACCGGTCTCGTCGAATCGTTGCTTGCCGCAACCGCAGGCGCGGAATTCGCCACGCCCGCCGTGGCCGGCATGTGCCGCTGCACCAAGCTCGGCCATGACGAGGTTCGCCGGCGTATCCGCGAGGAGGAGCTGAAGTCGGTTCCCGAAGTGATGGAGAAGCTGGGCTGGGAGCGGCCGGAGGGCTGCCATTCCTGCCGGCCGGCGCTCAATTTCTATCTGCTCGTCGCCTGGCCGGGCGAATATGTCGATGATCCGCAGTCGCGTTTCATCAACGAACGCGCCCACGCCAACATCCAGAAGGACGGCACCTTCTCGGTCGTTCCGCGCATGTGGGGCGGCGTCACGAACCCGCGCGAGCTCAGAGCCATCGCCGACGTCGTCGAGAAGTACAAGATCCCGGCCGTCAAGGTAACCGGCGGCCAGCGCCTCGACATGCTGGGCGTACGCAAGGATCAGCTTCCCGCCGTGTGGGCCGATCTCAACGAGGCCGGGCTCGTGTCGGGCCACGCCTATGGCAAGGCGCTCCGCACCGTGAAGACCTGCGTCGGCTCCGAATGGTGCCGCTTCGGGACCCAGGACTCGACCGCGATGGGAATCGCGCTCGAGAAGATGACCTGGGGCTCATGGCATCCGCACAAGGTGAAGCTCGCGGTCTCGGGCTGCCCGCGTAATTGCGCCGAAGCGACGATCAAGGATTTCGGCGTTGTCGCGGTCGAGAGCGGCTGGGAGCTGCATGTCGGCGGCAACGGCGGCATCAAGGTCCGTGCCACGGACCTCCTCTGCAAGGTCACGACGGAAGCAGAGGTGCTCGAATATTGCGCAGCCTTCCTCCAGCTTTATCGCGAAGAGGCGCATTACCTCGAGCGCACGGCGCCTTGGATCGAGCGCGTCGGCCTCGATTACGTGAAGAAACGCCTCCTCGACGACCCGGAGAACCGCAAGGTCCTCGAAGCGCGCTTCCTCTATGCGCAACAATTCTTCCAGCACGACCCGTGGGCCGAACGCGCGCCGGAAGCAGCGCCGGCTCGCGAATTCCGGCTGCTGGCGGAAGTGGAGTGACGGCCATGGACGGATCGATGAGCGCTTCTGTTTGGCACGATGTCGGTGCGCTCGATGACATTCCGCGCAAGGGTGCGCGCGTGGTGGCGCGTTCCAGCGGCAATATCGCGGTGTTTCGCACCGGCGACGATCGCGTCTTCGCGCTCGACGACCGCTGCCCACACAAGGCCGGGCCACTGTCGCAAGGCATCGTTCACGGCGATCGCGTGACCTGTCCGCTGCACAATTGGGCGATCGAGCTCGCCACCGGCGAGGCGGTCGCGCCCGATAGCGGCTGCGCGAAGACCATTCCGGTTAGGGTCGAAGACGGACGAATCCTGCTGGCGGTCGCAGCGGACGCATGAACGACATCAGGACGACCTGCCCTTATTGCGGAGTCGGCTGCGGAGTCATCGCGTCGCCCGAGGGAATCGTGCGCGGAGATCCCGCACACCCCGCCAATGCCGGCAGACTCTGCTCCAAAGGATCGGCGATCGCCGATACGCTCGGTCATGACGGCCGCCTGCTCAAGCCGTCTGTCGCCGGCCGCGATGCGGATTGGGACGAAGCGCTCGACCTGATCGCGGAGCGTTTTCGTCGAATCATCGCCGAGCACGGGCCGGAATCGATAGCCTTCTATGCGTCGGGTCAATTTCTGACCGAGGACTACTACGTCGCCAACAAGCTGATGAAGGGCTTTATCGGCTCGGCCAACATCGACACCAACTCGCGCCTGTGCATGGCATCGAGCGTCGCGGGCCACGTCCGCGCTTTCGGCGAGGATGTGGTGCCGGGCATTTATGAGGATTGGGACGAAGCCGACTTGGTGGTTCTGGTCGGCGGCAACACCGCCTGGTGTCATCCCGTCCTCTATCAGCGGCTCGTCGCCGCGCGGGCCCGGCGCGGCACCCGCGTCGTGGTCATCGACCCGCGGCGGACCGCGACCTGCGAGATCGCCGACCTCCATCTGCCGCTCGCCGCGGGCACCGATGTCGCTCTGTTCGACGGCCTTCTGGTCAATATGGCCGAACGCGGCGGCTTCGATATGGGGTTCGTCGATCGACATACGAGCGGAATCGCCGGTGCGCTGGAAGCCGCGGGATGCTCCGCCGGCGATATCGAAAGAGTCGCTTCCATCACGCGGCTCGCCCAGGCGGACATCGCGACCTTCTATGATTGGTTTCTTGGCACCGAGCGAACGACGACGATCTTCTCGCAAGGCGTGAACCAATCTTCGGCCGGCACCGACAAGGTGAACGCGATCATCAATTGTCACCTCGCCACGGGGCGAATCGGCCGACCGGGAATGGGCCCTTTCTCGATCACCGGCCAACCGAACGCCATGGGCGGCCGCGAGGTCGGCGGACTCGCCAATCAACTGGCCGCGCATATGAGTTTCGACAGGCCGGCGGACATCGATCGCGTTGGTCGCTTTTGGAACGCTCTTTCAATCGCTCAGCGGCCGGGGCTGAAGGCGGTGGAGATGTTCGACGCCATGCTCGACGGCGGGATCAAGGCGATCTGGATCATGGCGACCAACCCTGCCGCCAGCATGCCGCGCACGGACCGCGTCCGGCAGGCGCTCGAACGCTGTCCGTTCGTCGTTGTATCGGATTGTTGGGACACGGATACGACAGCGCGGGCGCATGTCGTGCTGCCAGCCGCGTCCTGGGGCGAGAAGGAAGGTACCGTTACCAATTCCGAACGACGAATCTCGCGCCAACGCCCCTTCCGCGATCCGCCCGGCGAGGCACGCGCGGATTGGTGGATGCTGACCGAAGTTGCGCGCCGGATGGGCTGGTCCGACGCATTCCCTTACCGGAGTCCCGCCGACATATTCCGCGAGCACGCCGCGCTTTCGGCCTTCGAGAATGATGGCCGCCGCGTGTTCGACATTGGCGCGCTGGCCGACATCACGGACGAAGCCTACCGGACGCTTGAGCCTGTGCGTTGGCCATTGCCAGCGGGCGATAACGACCCTGCCAACGGGCGCTTGTTCGGCGACGGCATCTTCCCGACCGAAGACGGACGAGCGCGCTTCGTGCCGACCCGCTACCGCCCCCCCGTCGCTGCGCCCGATCGCAAACGGCCTTTCGTGCTCAACACCGGAAGAGTCCGCGACCAATGGCATACGATGACCCGCACCGGGCGCGTGCCGCGACTGATGTCGCATCAGGACGAGCCTTACCTCGATCTCCATCCGCGCGATGCGGTGCGCCTAGGGCTGGCACCGGGCGATCTGGTCCGCATCGAGACCGCGCACGGCACGGCGGTCCTCCGCGCCCGGCCGAACGAAGGCCAGAAGCCCGGCGAAGTCTTCGCGCCGATGCATTGGACCGACCGGTTCGGCTCGTCCGGCCCGGTTGATCGGCTGGTCACCGCTGCTGTCGATCCGGTATCCGGTCAACCAGAGCTCAAGGCGACGCCCGCCCGTCTCGCGCCCGTGCCGACGCTCTGGCGTGGCTTGCTGCTGAGCCAGACGGACGAGATTCCGCGAGACGACTTCTATTGCAGTCGCATTCCTGTCGGGACGAGCCACGCGTTCGAGATGCGCGGTTGGTCGCCCTTGCCCGATGCCGGCGCCTTGTCGGCCTGGGCCCGCGATCGGCTTGGCGGAGCACCGGACGCCGATCTGCTGGATGCGCGGCGCGGCATCTACCGTTTTGCCCGTTTCGTGGGCGGCCGATTGCAATCCTGCCTGTTCGTGACTCAGCGCGCCAATTGGCCGCTACCGGATCGCGCATCGATCGCGCCGCTGATCGGAAAAATTCTCGACGAAGAAACTCGGGATACGCTGTTTGCGGTCGACGAAAGCGCCTGCATGGCGCCGCCCAAGCGGTCGCGGACAGTTTGCTCGTGCTTTTCGGTTTCGGTCGCGGAGATCGAGAAGGCGATCGCTGCCGGACGTCTTTCGACAGTCGCCGAAATCGGAGCGACGCTTCGCTGCGGCACTAGTTGCGGATCCTGTATCCCGGAGCTCGAGGAGATCCTGCGCGATGCGCGCGTCGCAGCCTGAATCCGAACCGTCCGGCCGCATGGGCCGCATCGCCCTGGTCGGCGCCGGTCCCGGCGATCCCGAGCTTCTGACACTCAAAGCCGCGCGCGCAATCGCCGAGGCCGACGTCATCTTGCATGATCGCCTGATCGGTCCCGACATTCTATTGCTCGCAGGCAAGACCACCCAGCTCGTCGATGTCGGCAAGCGCTGTGGGCGGCACTCGATGCCGCAAGCGGAGATCAACGCGCTCATCGTCGGGCATGCGCGCGCCGGCGCCTATGTCGTGCGGCTGAAAGGCGGCGACCCTCTCATCTTCGGCCGCGGCGGCGAAGAGCTCGAAGCGGCACGCGCGGTGGGCATCCCTTGCGAGATCATCCCGGGTATTACCGCGGCCTGCGCCGCCGCGGCGAGCCTTTCACTCCCGCTGACCCGACGCGGTCTGTCGAGCGCGCTGCATCTGGTCTCCGGCCACGGGTCCGAATCGGCCGATCTCGATCACGATTGGGCGACGCTCGCACGTCCAGGCGCGACGCTGGTGCTCTATATGGGCGCGAGGCGATTGGCGGCGATCACGGCACGCATGCTCGCCGCCGGCGTCCCGTCGACCCTCCCCGCCCTTGCCATCGAGAGCGCGACGATGGCTACCGAGCGCAGGATCGCGGGCACCGTCGCAACGATCGCTCCGCTGGTCGCCGACGCAACCGCCGACGGGCCAACGCTGCTGATCTTTGGAGAGACGGTCGCGGCAACGACCTCTCGCCCAGGTCAGCGGGAGAGCGTACGCGGAGAAAGCGCAATCGCCTACGAGGTCGGGCCTCCGCCATAGACGATCTCGACCCGCCGATTCTGCGGCTCGCGCACGCCGTCGCCGGTCGGCACCAGAAGATCCCGCTTGCCCTTGGCCACCAGCGTGATCTCGCTGGAGGGAATGCCCTTGGCTTCGAGCTCGGTCGCAACTGATTCCGCCCGGCGCTTGGAGAGCCGCATATTATAGGCATCGGACCCAACGGTGTCGGTATGCCCGGTCACGACGATCTGCGTCACCTTGGTCGGTCCGGCATTGGCGGCGGCCTCATCCACGACCGCTTTACCCTCCGGCGTCAGCCCCGACTTATCGAAGTTGAAGAATACGAGATAGCTCTTCGGCGCTTTCTGCGCCGGGGCGGGCGGGGGCATTGCCGCGGCAGGCTCGACCGGAGCGGACGGATGCTCTTCTCCGCCGCCGAACGTGTACCGCACCGTGAAACCCCATTCGCGCGGCGGACCGAAGGCTGCGCCCGTGACGCCGATCGAGGGACGCGAGCCGACCTGATAGTAGTAGGGCGCGATCAGCACCTCATAGTCCCGGTCGAGCGCGTTGTTCATGTAGAAGGCCAGGTCGACCGGATAGCCCCAGACATGGCTCCAATCCACCCGAAGGTCCATGATCCCGTAGGTCGGGATCGCCACGCCGGGCATCCTGACATCGCTTTGGTAGTTGGTGGTCTGGAACTGGAAAGCGGCCGTGAGGGCGATGTCGCCGACATCCTCCGGGATCATCGGCAGATGATAGGTGCCGGAGAGATTCAGATTGTGGCGCGGCGAATTGGGCATGAATTGCCCCTTGGCGCTGAAACCGCCGCCGAGATCGAAATAATCGTAGATCGCTTTCTGATAGGTGTAGTTCGCCCGCAACTCCAATCCTTCGATCGGGATGATCTCGGATTGCATATCGATGCCTTGGATCGTGGCGTTGCCGCCATTGACAATTTTGGTCAGCAGCGAGCTGCTCGGCCCGATGAAGAAGATCTGGCGCTGGGCGCCGGAATAGTCGGTGTCGAAGAAATCGAGGTTGAAGCGCGTCTTGACGCCGTTGATATCGAAGTTGGTCTTGATGCCCAGCTCTTCGTCATGGACCTTCTCAGGCCCGAAGGGCGGCGCAGTGAACCCGGCCGGCAAACCGAAATTGAACCCGCCGCTCTTGAAGCCTGACCGGGCGGTGAAATAGAGATAGATGTTCTGGTTCAGCTGGTAATCGAGCTGCACCGTGTATGTGCCCGCGCGGAACGGCGACGATTGATACTCGAAACAGTTGGGCCAAGTCGGCCGGCCGTCGGAGCAGCTGCCGCCCGCATAAATGTTGGCCAGGCTCTTGGGGTGGTAGGCGTCGTTGAATCCGCTCTTATAGTCCCAGGTGTAGCGGAAACCCGCGGTCAGGTGAAAGCCTTCGAGGATCGGCGAGATGCCGGACAGGTCGTAGGTCTCCTGCGTATAGACCGCGTGAGATTGAACGTCGTTGCCGAAATCGACGATGCTCGAAGAGCCCGCCGACCCGAGCACGTTGACGGCGTAGAACGCCGTCGCAACCGGGTGATCGTATTCGAGGAAGCCGCCCAATTGATAGGACAGCTTATCGTCCAGCAGCTTGCCGCTGATCTGCGCTTCTTCGGTATAGTTCGCAGCATCGGCGATGCCGCTCGTGTTGGCCCAAGTGCCGCTGTTCAGGCCTTGCAGAACGGGGAACGGCGTACCGTCCAGGTCGTAGAGGTTCTCGCTCTTCGTCTCCTGATATGCGGCGATGTTCTTGAAGGTGAGCCAGTCGGTGACGTCCCAGGTCAGTGTGTCGATGATTCCCCAATTGTACGTCTTGAACAGCGTCAGTGCGTCGTCATTGACCTGGCGAATGCCTTCGGCCCGCGAGTCGGCCAAGGCCTGCGCCGGAAAATATTTGGGGAAGAAGAGTGACGCGAACCCGGCGGGATTCGCGGCGATCAGCTTCACACCCGTGCCGTTCGTATGGGAGTACTCACCGAAATAGAGCAGGTAGTTCTCGACATTATCGACCGGTCGGAAGGTTACGCCGACGCGCCCGGCCCAATAATCCGTATTGTCGAGATCCTCCCCATTCTTGATGTTGGTTGTGAAGCCGTCCTGCGTGTGCCGGTCGAAGGCGACGCGCACCATCAGCTTGTCGCCGACGATTGGCACGTTGACCGCACCCTTGAGCTCGACATTGGCGTAGTTGCCGAAATCGCCCTCGACCCAGCCCTCGAAATTGTTCGTCGGATGCTGCGGCTCAAAGAGGACGGCGCCGCCGGTCGTGTTGCGGCCGAACAGCGTGCCCTGGGGGCCGTTCAGCACTTGAACGTTGGAAAGATCGAAGAAAAAGCCCGGACCGGCGCCATTCGCCGCCAGCGGCACTTCGGCAAAATAGGCGATGACGCCCGGATCGCCGAACAGCGTCGTGCCCTGGCCGCGAATTGAGAAGCGGTCGACGTCGCGCGAATTGCCGCTGTTCACATTGAGAGAGGGAACGAGGCGCTCCAGGTCCTGGGCGGTCACGATCTGCCGCTCGTCGAGCTCCTTGCCGCTCACCGCGGAGACGGATAGAGGCACGGTTTGCAGCCTCTCATCCTTACGACGCGCTGTGACGACGATCTCTTCGAGGCCCGACGGGCCTTCAGCAGCAGCCGGCTGATCTGATTGGGCCTGCGCCGCGCTGGGGAGGCCCGAAAGCAGTGCGGCAAAAGCGACCGTCGTGGCCAGATAGGAACGCCCCATATGCACCTCCCTTATTTGCTTCGTGATGGATCGCCGCGTCGAAAATGGCGATTGCACAATCAAAGCACTTCTTCTACCGGCGGTTCTATTGCAACCGCTCGGCGCTGTCTTGCTTATCGATTAACAAGTACGTTCGGACGAGTCAACTCGTTGCAAAAGCACCGTTCAGGAGCCGCCGCCGAACCGGTATCGCAGCGTTACGCCATACATTCTGGGCTCGCCATAAGTGGTCGTGATGACGCCAAGGCTCGAATAGTAGGAGCCCTGCCCGATCTTGAAGAGCCTGTCCAACGTGTTGGTCGCATAAAGCCCGAGATCCACAGGCCAACCGGCAATGTTCTTCCAATCCAAGTTCAGGTTCAGCAGCCCGTATGACGGGATGAAGATGTCCGGGTCATTGTTGTCGAGATTCTTGTATCGCGTCTGGTAGGTGAAGGACGCGGCGAAGCTGAGATCGCCGAGTTCCGGCGGGATGGGCAGATAGTAGCGCCCGCTGACGCCGAATTTGTGCTTCGATACATAGGGCAGGACCTGCCCGCTGAAGTCGCCCTGGCTCGTCACATAGGAGCCATATTTGGTGTATAGATAGGAGTAAAACCCGTTGAGCTCGAGCCCTTCGGTCGGGATGAGCGTGCCCTCGAACTCTACGCCTTCGATTTCCGCGCTTGTCGCATTGACGACGAAAGCGCCGACGGTGCCGTTGATGTCGAATACGAGCGCGCGGTCGATCTGCGAATAGTCCGTATGGAACGCCGCGACATTGGCGCGCGCTTTCACGCCACCCAAATTCCAGTCCGACTTCATTCCAATCTCGACGTCTGTCGATTTCTCCGGTCCGAAGGAAGCCAAGGACGAATTGGGCGGCGCGGAAACGTTGAAGCCGCCGCTCTTAAAGCCGGTGCGCCCGGTCGCATAGACCTGAAGGTCCGGCGTGATCTGGTACTTGAGCGCGAGGGTATAGGTGCCGGCGTTGAAGTGCTTGGAGAATGTCGCCGTGCAATTCGGCGCGAAACTGCCCGGAAAATATTGGCAGACCGCCACGCCGGGAGCGACCGGAATGTAGGCATTCTGATAGGCGTTTCGATAGTCCCAAGTGTACCGGTAGCCGGCCGTGAATGTGAATCCATCCAGAGCGGGGGACAGCGCCGACAAGTCGTAGTCGCCCTGAGCGTAGACGGCCTGACTCCGAACATCCTTGCCGACATCAGTGAAAATCGGCGTCCCGAAGACGATCTGGTCCGTCAGGTTGTGACCCGTCGGATGATCGAACTCGAGATAGCCGCCCGCCACCCATTGCAGTTTTTCGGCGAGCGCCTTGCCCGAGAATTGCAGCTCTTCCGTATAGGAGGAGAAGGCCGGCGAGTTACGATCCAGGACGCCGCCCCATTGCCCCGTATCGCCGTAATAGAGGACCGGCAATGTCGTGCCGCCGACATCGAGGCGGCTCACCTGCTTGTATTCCTGATAGCCGAAGATGTTCTTGAGCGTGAGATTGTCGGCGATATCCAGCGTCGCTATGTCGACGATGCCCCAGTTCCAGATCTTGTAGATCGAATCGGGCGTCATGAAGGTCTCGCGCGGTCCCAGCGACTGCTGCAACGCGAGGGCTCGCAGAAGCGGAGCACCGAAAATGGCATAGGCAATTCCACCAGCGGCCGGATTGGGATTGACCCCGGTCAGCAGCGCGCTGGTGCCGTTATTGTGATCATAGACCGAATTGAATATCAGATAATTCTGCACACCGTCCCAGGGTTTCATCAGCACAGAGACGCGCTCGGCCCAATAATCGACGTTGTCGTAATCCTTGCCGGTGTAGATATCTTTGGTGAAGCCGTCCCGCGTGCGGCGATCGGCTGCGACTCGGATATCCAGTTTCTCGGGGACAACGGGCACGTTGATCGCGCCCTGCAGCTCGACATTGCTATAATTGCCGAAGCCGAGCGAGATATAGCCGCCGAAATCATCGTCGGGCTTCTTGGGCGTGAACAGCACGGCACCGCCATCGGCATTGCGGCCGAACAGCGTGCCTTGTGGCCCCTTCAGCACCTGGACGCTATCCATGTCGTAATAGAATCCGGGACCGCCGCCGTTGAAGGGAAGCGGCACCTCCGCGAAATAGACCACCACGGCAGGGTCGGCCTGATAGGTCGTGCCTTGGCCGCGCAGATTGAAATTATCGGCATCGCGCGTGTTGTTCGAATCGATGTTCAGCGACGGCACCATATATTGGATTTCTTGCAGCGTCTGAACATGCTGCTCCTGCAGCGTCGCGCCGCTGATGGCGGTGACCGAGACGGGAACTTGCTGCAGATTTTCCGCCCGGCGCCGTGCGGTCACGACGATCTCTTCCAGGTCCGTTGCACCCGCGGCCGCTTGTTGGGCCGGTTGAGCGGCGGCAGGATGGAAAGCGATAGGAACAAGCAGGACGGCGACGCCGGACAATAAGATGCCCCAAGACGAGCGCATGCTCCCCTCCCTCGGCAGTCGGGTTTAAGCCCCGATTTGGCAACTAGCTTGCTACGCGATTAGCAAGTACACCTCAGGACGCAATCTAACAGCTACCCCGGGTCGCGTGGAAGACCCAATATTCGCTCGGCAATGATATTGCGCTGGATTTGATGCGTCCCGGCATAGATCGTGTCGGCCCGGAAATAGAGATACATCCGACCGGGCGCGGAGAAGGCATAGGTCTCGCCCTCGGCGATCTCCGCCTCACGGCCCGGCCGAGGGTGGAAAGCCGGCGTCGGTTTCGATCAGACGGCGCACTTCGGTCGACACGCCCTTCGCGGCGAACAGGTCGCGCGCGGTCTCCTGTAACAGCTTCTGTTCGGCCGTGAAGGCGAATTCCATCGGCGATCAGCCGAGCGAACGCGAGCGGAGAAAACTCGCTCGGTCCAGCTTACCGCTTGGAGTCCGCGCGAAGGGCGTGTCTCGAAACTCGACGATTCGCGGAACTTTGTATATGGCGAGCCGCGCGGCAACGTAGGACTTGACCGCCTCGTCTGTCAGCCGCGCACCGGGCGCAGGCAGGATCGTGACCGCGAGCTTTTCGCCGAGACGATCGTCCGGCACGCCATAGGCAAGCACTTCAAGGACGCCGTCCTGCTCGGAAAGAACCCGCTCGACCTCGGCGCAATAGATATTCTCGCCGCCCGAGATCACCATGTTCTTCTTGCGGTCGACGATGTGCAGAAGATTGTCCGCGTTCATCCGCCCGATGTCGCCGGTCCGGAACCAGCCTTCATGGAACGAGGCCGCGGTGGCCTCGGGATCACCGACATAGCCTTTCATCACGCATGGACTGCGGACGGCGATCTCTCCCGGCTCACTTGGCGGCACATCTCGACCATTTTCGTCCAGCAGACGCACCGCGACCGACGGCACGATCCGTCCGCAGGACATCGGATTGGCGAGGAACTCGCGGCCGCAGATCATGGAGACGTAACCTGCGGTTTCGGTGCTGCCATAGGTATTGCCGAGCATGCATTGCGGCATGCGCTCGGCGATCTCGCGGGTCAGCGCCGGGGAGATGGCCGCGGCGCCGCTAGAGATGAAAAGCACCTGGCCAATATTGGCCGGACCCGCCGCCGGCGAACGGAGCAGGTCCCAAATCATGGTCGGTACGAATCCCAGCCGCGCCACGCCTTCGCCTTCGATTATCCGGAAGACGTTCTCCGGATTCCATTTACCGGAGAAGAGCGTCCTTGCGCCGAAATACATGCAGCGCAGGAACGGGATGATTCCACCCAGATGGAACAAGGGGCCGGCAACAATGGTCGGCGAATGATTCGATCGGCGTTGCCGTTCGATCGAACGGCCGAACTCGCTTTCGTAGCGAAGGTCGGTCATGGTCCCGGCCAGCCCGGCGAGCGCCACGGCATGCGCCAGGGCGCCATGGCTCTGAAGCGCACCCTTGGGGTAGCCCGTCGTTCCGGATGTGAAGAGCACGAGCGCCGAATCGTCCGGCTCGACGGTCGCCAACGAAAGCTCAGAGACACCATCGCTCGCTTCGGCAAAGCCCATGTCGCGCCCTTGCCGGATCAGCGCATCTCCTTCACCGACGACGATCCGCGCGAAAGAGGGCACGCTCGTGGCTTGAGCGAGGAGCGTCGCGCGCTCGACGTCGAGGATCGCAAGCGAGCACCCCGTCCTTTCGATCGCGCTCAGCAGCTCCTCAGGGGCACCGCGACTGTTTACGCCGACGACGATGCCGCCCAACGCGGTGATCGCGATGAAGGACATCATCCATTCGGGACCATTGGCCATCGCGACGGCGACAAAGCTACCGCGCGTCACGCCGTACCGCCGGCCCAAGGTTTGCGATAGCGATGCGGCGCGGCCAAACATCGTGTCGAACGTGACCGGAGCGCCGCCGCAGATCGTCATGACCGAACGACCATGACGCGCCGCATGTCGATAAAGCTCGGTGAGGGTTCTGGGGAACCCCTTCACCACCTTTCGCTCGGGACCTTCCGAAGTGAGCTCGTAGGCACCTCCGGCCCCGGTCAGGCGCGCAGCGACCGGATCATCCGAAACATAAATCATTCGCTCTCAGCGTCCCCCCCTTTGCTTGACCCGCGCCATGTTGACGGACGGCCTGAGTGACAATATCACTTGCTGTACAGTTAACAAGTTTCCTGCAATCGCTGTCGACCTGAGCCCGACACAGGGATGAAGCCTAACACGATGACGCTACAGCGAAACCTCCGATGTCCGCTTTCCGTACCTCTAGGCTGGTTCGCGGTAGCGCGTGCCGATGAGATCGCCGTGGGGACGGTGAAGAGCCTCCATTACTTTGGAAGCGAGCTCGTTCTCTGGCGCGGCGCCGATATGAAATTGCGGGCGACCGACCCCTATTGTCGGCATCTGGGCGCCCATCTCGGCCATGGCGGAACGGTCGCTGGAAACGACATCGAATGCCCTTTCCACCATTGGCGCTATGACGGCAGCGGCGCCGTCACAGATATTCCCTATTGCAAGCCCATTCCCAAGAAGGTGCGGGAGCCTTCCTTCCTCCGCTCGTGGCCTATGGTCGAACTGAACGGTTTGGCGCTCGCCTGGTACCATCCGCAAGGCGGGGCGCCTCTGTGGCAGCCTGACGCCGCCGCGGAAGTGACGACCGGCGAGTGGAAGCTTTTCGAGCGCTATGATCGCGAGATCGCTGTGCACATTCAGGAAATCACCGAGAACGGCGTCGATTATCCGCATTTCCAGTTCGTTCACGGGACAAAATCCCTGCCGAAGCCGAACTGGAAGATCGACGGCGTACGGCGAGTCAGCGTCGCGGCGGCCAAGATGGAGACGCCGCGCGGCATCGTCGATGGTCAGATCGAATCGCGCGCAACCGGCCCCGGCCAATCCTTCGTCCGCTTCACCGGCATTTCGGAAGTGCTGCTTCTGAACTCGCCCACGCCCATCGATCGCGAGCGGACGCATGTTCGATTCGACTTCTATCATCCACCCGAGATTGCAGGCTCGCCCGAGCGCGCTGCCCGGGCGCTGGCGCGCAACATCATCCATCAACTCGAGCAGGACACGCCAATCTGGGAGCATAAGCGCTATCAGCCAGAGCCGGTCCTCTGCAAAGCCGACGGTCCAATCTTGGCCTACCGCCGGCAGTATCGGCAGTATTACGCGGATTAGCCCCGGGGCAGCAGCCGCCGTTCCAGGTCCTTGATCAGGATCTCGCCAAACCTGCGAAGGTCGGCTGCTTCCGGCTTCACCAGCCACTGGAGGCCAAAGCCGCGCAATGTGGCGTGGACGAGCCAGGCGATCTCCTGCGGATCGGCGTCGGCGCGGATTTCTCCATGGTCCCGCGCATATTTCAGATATTCGGCGAACCGGCCCTGGGCGCCGCTGACCAGCCCCTGGACGACACTGCGCAGCTCCGGCCACGCCTCGTCGGAATCGCTGCAGTAGGTTTCCTGGATGATGAGGTAGTAGGCGCGCGCGAAGTCGGCCCTGGTCTCGACCAGGTGAAGCCAATCTCGGATCGCGGCTTTGAGGGCAGCGAATCCTCCCTCCGCTCCCGCATCGGGCAAGCGCGGCATCCAAAAGTCGCCGGTGATCAGCTTCGCGCACCTGCAAAGCAGATTGGCCTTTGTGCCAAAGAGATGGGCAGGCAATCCGCGGCTATAGCCCGCCCGTTCGCCCACCTCGGCCAAAGTCATGCGCGTGACCCCGCGCTGGGCGATGACGCGGAGCGCCGCGTTGAGAATACGCGTCTCGGAATTATGCCGTCTTTCGGCCTGGGTTTGCCGGCGCGCCGCTGTGGCCGATTTCGGCTCCCGCTTTTCTGCGCCCTTGGCCTTCATCGATCCATGTCTCCGCCGATCTTACACTTTTCAAATAGGGTTTTTCCTTGACGCGGAAAACCGAAATCTAGACGCCGAACACCCGCGCGGCATTCTCGCGCAGGAACTTCGGCCACACGGCGTCGGTGAATGGCACCGATTCGAGCTCCGTAAAAATCCGGTCCAAGGTTAAACCGGCGGGAAAGTACCCGGCGTACATAATCTTTTCCGCACCGCGCTTATTCGCATATTCGATGATCTCCTTGGGGTAGTGCTTGGGCGCAAAAGCGCTCGTGCTGTAATAGAGATTCGGCCATTTGAGCATGAGCTTGACCGCGAGATCGGCCCAAGGCTCCGCACCGTGCCGCATGATAAATTTGAGCTCCGGGAAGAACCAGCAGACCTCGTCGATGAATTCCACCCGTTGCGTCGCCATCGGAATGCGTGGCCCAGGCACGCCGACATTGATGAGGATCGGCAGATCGAGCTCGCAGCAGGTCGCATAAATTGGGTAGAGCTCCTTGCCGTTGATCGCGACTTGCGGGAACGAGCCGGCGGGGAAAAAGGATACCGCCTTGATGCCGCGCTCCTTCTTGAGCCGTCTGATCCGCCGAACCTCGGCCACGCCCTTGTTCGGATCGACTGGCGTCGAGAATATAAAGCGGTCGGCGTAGCGCTCGTCGATCACCCGGAAATGTTCGAACGAATCGGTGACGCCGATCAGCGCGGTGCCGATATTGTGCTTGTCCATCTCATGGATGATCGCCTCGACATAGCGGGATTTATCCGTGCCCAGAGACGGCGGATTCTTGAACAGATGCTGCGCCGGCATGCGGTAGCTCTCGAGGCTCTCCCGATCCCGCATCAGCATGCGGAATTGATCGTAGCCCTCTTTGTTGTGCTCGCTCGTCGGCACATTGACGTGCAGATCGATGACGCGGACATCCTTGGGCATCGGCATGACGGCTCCTCCCATCCGAAGCCTTTCCTTGCTGACCAATTAGCAAGTGTCGGACGCCGGGTCAAATCGCGACCGACAATCGCCGAACCGCTCGCTGCCGGCGACGCCCGGCGCGGGAGACAAGCACAGGCAGTCGCCACCATTCGCGCAAGTGTCTCATCACCCGCGCGGCTCGGACCCGCACGGATCAACTGATGACGCTACAGCGCAGGCGCTATATGGAGCGAAACACCGCCAAGCCGTTAGAAATCGGCGCAGCGGCGGTCTTCTTCGCGTCAACGCACGCCGCCTTCACGACCGACCAGATCCTCGATATCGAGGGCGGCTGCCTGGTCCGACGTCAGGATGGCATGTAATCGCCGCCTCCGACGCTCATGATCTGCCCGGTGATGTGGCGCGCCGCGTCGGAGGCGAAATAAATCGCCGCATTGGCGATATCGCTCGGGCGCCCGAGCTGTTTCAGCGGCTGGTAGACGATGCCGTGCAATTGTCCGGTGCGCTCGAATTCGGCATTGAAGCTCTCGGGTGTGCCGAAGAGCTCGCCGAGCTTGGTCCAGAAGCTCCCCGTGGAAATCTGGTCGGACGTCTCCGGCACCGTCCAGCCCGGGCAGATGGTGTTGACCCGGATTCCATGCTCGCCGAGATCCGCGGCCAGCGCCTTGCCGAACGAAAGCACGAAGCCCTTGCAGCCCGCATAGATCGGATCGTAGCGCCCGGCGGTGCCCGACACCGCCGCGCTCGACGAGATATTTACAATCGAACCCGCTTTGCGTTCGATCATGCCGAGCCCGACCGCTTGCACGACGTTGACCGTGCCCTCGACATTGAGGCGGACCGTCCAGTCGAGAATCTCCTTAGTCACCGCCGGAAGCTGCGC
Organism: Alphaproteobacteria bacterium; assembly: GCA_035293565.1. Taxonomy (GTDB): domain Bacteria; phylum Pseudomonadota; class Alphaproteobacteria; order BOG-932; family Roseiterribacteraceae; genus DATGMP01. The sequence goes on from DATGMP010000094.1 coordinate 46,409, forward strand.
CATGCCTTTCCCACCGCCGGCATTGTGCACAAGGACATCGATCTTGCCGAAAGTGTCGATCACCTGCTTCACCGCCGCGTCGACTGAAGCGCGGTCGGTGATGTCCGTGCGGATGTCGAGCAACACGCCTTTGCCGCGTGTTTCGAGAGGCGTGACGGCCGGAGCGAAATCGAGAATGGCGACGTTCGCGTCACGCTCGGAAAAGGCGTGGACGAGCCCCTGCCCGATCGCACCGTTGCCGCCGGTCACGATCACGGTCTTGCCGGCGAACCAGAAGAGATCCTTGAAATCGGTCATCTCGAACCTCGGCGGCTAATTTGAGCAGCTCGCGGAGCGTGAGCTCTCCCACGCCGCCCATGCCCCACTGGATGATCTTGAAGCGCTTCTCGCCGGCTCCGAGCATGCGAAACGTCGCTCAGAAATCCGTTGCGAATTTGGCGGCGATCAGCGGCATGTCGATCGTCGTCTTGAACCCGGCCGGCGCTTTGCAGACCTCCGGGATGGCGTTCATGACGAGCGACGCAGTCCAGACCAGCCCGTCCTCCGCGGGACGCGGCCCTAGCGGGCGCATCTCATTGCGGACGCCCGGATCCCCCTCGATCTCGACAATATAGTTGAGGCCGGTCATCGGATATCTCCAATCCTTGTCGAGCTTGTCCGCCATCCGCCAATACGTCTTGCACTCGATGACCGTGCGGTCACCGACGATCGCTTCGTAATTGAAGTGCTGCCCGCCGACATGGCCTTTCGGGATTAGGCCGGGTGTCGTCATGCTGTCCTCGGTGGTCAGCGCGTATTCGTGGCTGGTGCGGAACCGATCGATTTCAACGCCGAGCCCGGCAGCGACCGTCTGCATGCACTGGATGAAGATGGTGCTCATGGTCTTGAGCAACGGGGGCTCGGTCTTGGCGGCGGTCTCCGCGTCCATGTTGAAGCCGAGCAACCCGAAGACCATATCGGCGCTTTCCGTCATGTCGGCCATCGAGACGAGCTCGTAGATCGTCACCTTGGTGATCTTACGACAGAGCGCCGAAAGGACGAGCGCCATCCTGTCGCCGGCGAAGCCGGGATGAATCCCGGTCGCGAACATGGTCGAATTGCCCTTGCTGCAGGCCGCGTTGATCCGGTTCAGCGTCTCCATATCCTTGAGGAAGAAGAAGCCCGACGGCGTGATCAGGTTCTTGCCGGATGCCAGGATGTCGCAAATGTCGTCCAGATCGACGACCAACGGCGTGTAGAGGACGATATCCGCGTCGGCGTTGAGAACTGCCTGCTTCTCCTTGACCGCCCTGACCCCGATCGGGTCGCGATGGGCGATCACGCCGACGTCTTCCCCGACCTTGGCGTCGCTGAAGACCTTGGCGCCGGCCTGGACCAGATCCGATCGGTCGATCGTCGTCTGGATGCAATATTTACCGACCGCGCCGGTTCCCCATTGAATCACGCGATACGGAGCAGAATTCTTCGGCATCGGCCCTTCCCCTCTCATCCGGTCGCTGCCCCAAAGCCGACGGGCCTTCAGCGCGCTCCCGGACAGCGCGCACGGAAGGAGCATGGGTCATTTCACATCCAGGGACCAGAGCCCGCGGTTTGTGATTTTTGGCCGACTTTCGAAAAATGGCGCTCGAAGAAAAGCCCTTCAGGCTCGCATGCGTCGCACATGATCCTCCAGCTGCCGCCGCGCGGAATCCATGGAATCGCGGACCGCGACCAGGACGTCCTCATGGGACTGCTTCTCGGTAGGATCCCGGTTCACGACGATTTCGCTCCCGGGCACGAAAAGAGTGACCGATACATGGTAAAGTCGGCCGCGGCGGTGGTAATGCCGGGCTTCGACCACGACCCGGCAGCTGGTCATCCGGTCGTAAAGCTGCTCGAGCTCATCCACATGGCGCTCGATCGCGCCCTTGACGGCTTCCGAAGTTTCCAGATGGCGAAAGGTGATGTGCGGTTGCAATCCCATATCGATCTCCCTCGAACCGGGTCGTCCTATAGGTCAGCGCGTGGACGAGCCCTGATTCAAATCAAACGTGGGTATTCCTCCGGTTCTTTGTAACTCCATGATCAGGAACTCCCGCCATGCCCCGTGGTTTGCCTAAAGAGAAAGGGAGGCGCCGTGGCCGAAGACATCGTCACGTCCAGACGGCTGGTCGTCGGGGGAATTGCGACGGGCTTGGCCGCGGTCTTGACCATCCCCGACGCACTCAGCCAGGAGCAGAGCCGCGTTGGACCACGTCGGCCGCCCCCTCCTGATTCGGCCGCCCGACCGCGTCTCCACACCGCCGAGCGATCGCCTGATAGCGGCGGAGATTCTTAACGCGACCGCTCCGACATCAGCGTAGGCGTGTCGTCCCAGCCGAGGCCGGCGGCGATGCCGGAAAGCTGATCCCGGCCGAACCGGCCCTCGAAAGGGTGCACGCAGCAGCGCTCGCCTGCACCGCCTGTCCCCTTTACGCCCGTGCAACCCAGACGGTCTTCGGCGAAGGACGCGAGAGCGCCGCTGTGATGCTTGTCGGCGAGCAGCCGGGCGACCAGGAGGACCTGCAAGGTCGGCCCTTCGTCGGTCCGGCGGGACGATTGCTCGACCGCTGCTTGAAGGAGGCAGGGATCAGCCGCGCCGACACCTATGTCACCAACACGGTCAAGCACTTCAAATGGGTACCTCGCGGCAAGCGGCGGATCCATTCGAAGCCCAATTCCATGGAGATCCGGGCCTGCGCGCCTTGGCTCGAGACAGAAATTCAGCTCGTGAAACCCAAGATTCTCGTCTGCTTGGGTGCCACGGCGGCCCAAGCCCTTTTGGGCTCCAATTTCCGCGTCACGCAATCGCGCGGCAAGCCGATCGCCTCGCCCCTCGCCCAGTTCGTCATTGCGACAGTTCACCCGTCCTCCCTCCTCCGCGCCCAACCCGAGCAGCGGGATGTGGAGATCGCTCATTTCGTCCGAGACCTCAAACTCGCGGCGGCGCTCCTCGTCAAGTGAGCCGTCGCGGCGGACACAAAGCCATGGCCCGGACCGCGCCAAGAGTGCTAAGAGCAATCCTTGCCAATCTGGCCGACAGCGGAGCATTGCGATGGGGGTATTTTCGCGACCCGTTCGGAGAATCGAGGATTTTCGCCTCATCACCGGTCGGGGACGTTATGTCGACGATATCCAGTTCGACGGCGCCGCCGTCGCCTGGGTGCTGCGCTCGCCGTACGCCCACGCGCTCATCCGCGCGATCGACACGGCGGAGGCGAAGAAGGCACCCGGCGTGCTGGGCGTGTTCACCGGCAAGGACCTCGCCGACCAGGGCGTCGGCACGTTCAAATGCGCCCTCCCCAAGGCCTATCTCAAGAACCGCGACGGCACGGATCGATTCGACGGCGAACGGAGCGTTCTGGCGCTCGACCGCGTCCGCTTCGTCGGCGATGCCGTGGCTCTCGTCGTCGCCGAAACCCGCGACCAGGCCAAAGACGCCGCCGAGCTGATCGCGGTCGATTATGAGGAGCTGCCCGCACTCGCCACGGTGGAAGAAGCAAAGGCCGAAGGCGCATCGCTCATCTGGCCGGAGGCAAAGAGCAATATCTGCATCGATTGGGAGGTCGGCGACGCTGCGGCCGCCGAGGCCGCGATCACAAAGGCGGCGCATGTCATCCGCCTCGACCTCGTGAATAATCGGATCGTCGTCAATTCGATGGAGCCGCGCGCCGCCCTCGCACGTCGCGATCCGGCGACCGGCCGTTACGACCTCTATGCGACGAGCCAGGGCGCCCATGCGATCTTGGCTTCCATCGCCGGATACGCACCCTGGATTCCATCGGGAAACCTCCGCGTCGTCAGCCCCGATGTCGGCGGTGGTTTCGGCATGAAGGGCTCCGTCTATCCGGAATATGTCCTGACACTGTTCGCGGCGCACGCGGTCGGTCGACCAGTGAAATGGGCCTCCGAGCGCATGGAGGCATTTCAGAGCGACACGCACGGAAGAGACCTCAAGAGTCATGCCGAGCTGGCGCTCGACGCGCAAGGCCGAATGCTGGCGCTCCGGATCGACACGGAATTCAATATCGGCGCCTACGCGCATGGCTATGGGCCGGCCATCCAGACATTCGCGTCGGCGCGTATCCTGGGCGGCGTGTACAAGATTCCGGCGGTCTATCACCGCTCGAAGGCCTATTACACCAACACGGTGCCGGTCGACGCCTATCGTGGCGCCGGACGGCCCGAGGCCGCCTACATCATCGAAAGGCTGGTGGATCGCGCCGCCCGCGAGCTTGGCATGACGCAGGACGAAATCCGGCTGCGCAATTTTGCGCAACCTGAGGACATGCCGTTCCGGAACGCGGTCGGAACCGTATTCGACTCCGGCGATTTTCCGAAGAACCTCGCCGACTGCATGCGGCTCTCGCGTTGGTCGGAATTCGCCGCGCGCAAGAGCGAGGCGGCGTCGCGTGGCATGCTGCGCGGCATCGGCATGGCCTATTACATCGAGGTCACCGCGAACTCTCCCGGCACAATCGCGATCGGCTTCGAGCCAGACGGACGCGTGCGGCTTGCGGTCGGAACTTTATCTCACGGCCAAAGCCACGAGACGACCTTTTCGCAGCTGCTGGCCGATCAGCTCGGGATCCCGATCGAATCGATCGTCTACGTGCAAGGCGACACCGATCGCGGCGTCGGCGGCGATGTGACGGGCGGCTCACGCTCCCTCTGGTCGAGCGGCAACGGAATCCTGAAGACCTGCGCGGCGATCGTCGAGAAGGGCAAGGAGGTGGCGGCCGACATGATGAACGCGCGTCCAGACGAGATCTCGTTCGATGACGGCGCCTTCCGGCGCAACGGCACAAACCAGTTCGTACCGTTGCTGGAAGTCGCCAAAACCGCCCGAGAGAAGCTGCCGGAAGGTCTGGACTCGCAGGAGACCCATACGGGCGACAACTCGACTTATCCCAATGGCTGCCACATCGCAGAGGTCGAGATCGATCCCGACACCGGCCGGATCACGCTGGTCGACTACAATGTCGTCGATGATTTCGGTTTCGTGCTCAATCCGATGATCGTCCGTGGCCAAGTGCATGGCGGCGTCGTCCAAGGGCTGGGCCAGGCGCTGATGGAGCATTGCCAGTACGAGCCTGGCACGGCGCAGCTCCTCACCGGCTCATTCCTCGATTACTGCATGCCGCGCGCCGACGACGTGCCGTCGATGGGCTTCGCCCATAACGAGGTGCTGTGCACGACCAACCCGCTTGGCATCAAGGGGTGCGGTGAGGCCGGAACGATCGGCGCAGCGCCGGCGGTAATGAATGCCATTCTCGACGCCGTCTGGGACCGCGGCATCCGTCATGTGGACATGCCGATGTCGCCGCTTCGCGTCTGGCAGCTACTGCACAAAAACGGCTAGGCGCAGTAGCCGCCGTCGATGTTCAGCGTCGCGCCGGTGATGTAGTCGGATTCCGGGCCGGCGAGGAAAGCGACGAGATTGGCGACATCCTCCGGCCGTCCGTAATCATCCAAAGCCAGCGCCGCCTTCGATGCCCCCGCATAGGGGCCATCGGCCGGATTCATGTCGGTATCGATAGGCCCGGGCTGCACGACATTCACCGTAATCCCGCGGTGGCCCAGATCGCGCGCGGCGCCGCGCGTAAGCCCCGCGACCGCCGCCTTCGTAGCCGCATAAACCGAGCCCCCGGCGAAGGGAATTCTGTCAGCATTGACACTGCCGATCGTAATGATGCGTCCGCCACGCTCCATATGCCGCGCGGCGGCCTGGATCGCGACGAAAACTGCGCGCACGTTGACTGCAAAACAACGATCGTAATCCTCGATCCGCATCTCCGCGATCGAAGCCGCCACACCCATTCCGGCATTGTTGACCAGGATGTCGAGGTGGCCGAACCGGATCGCAGTCTGATCGATCGCGGCCGTCACCGCAGCGGGATCGGCCGCATCGGCGCGGATCGCGAGCGCCTGTCCGCCTTTGGCTGCGATGTCGGAGACGACCCGCTCCGCGGCTTCGGCGGAGGCGGAATAGGTAATGGCGACGGTCGCGCCGTCTCGCGACAGCCTTCGGGCGATGGCCGCCCCGATGCCGCGTCCGCCACCCGTTACGAGCGCAACCTTACCAGCGAGTCTGTCAGTCATGGAGCCGAGCTGTAGGCCGAAAGCGACGCCTCGCCTCCGTGACCGAAAGCCGCGACGCCGGCGGCGAGATTGCCGGGCCTCGTAAAATGATCCGATCCGCTGATATATCGTGCCACGACTCGGAGCAGTATCGCGAGCGGATCACGGCGTGAGCACGGCCGCACCCTGGAAGCGGCCGGCCCTAAGCCCGTCCAGCGCCTCATTCGCCTGATCGAGGCGAAACGGAATCGTCTCGACGCGAAGCGGTACGCGGGCCGCAATCTCAAAGAACTCTTCGCCATCTTTGCGGGTCAGGTTGGCCACCGACCGGACGATCCGCTCGCGCCACAGGAGGTCATAGCTAAAGCTCGGGATGTCGCTCATATGGATCCCTGCGCAAACCACCACGCCGCCCGCCTCGGTGGCGCGCAGAGCAGCCGGAACCAGAGCGCCGACCGGCGCAAAGATCAGCGCGGCTTCGAGCGGCTCCGGCGGCAATTCGTCCGAGCCGCCGGCCCACGCCGCGCCCAAGCCGCGCGCGAAATCTTGCGCCGCCGCATCGCCTGGGCGGGTCAGTGCGAAAATTCGTCGGCCCTCCGCGATCGCGACCTGAGCAATCAGATGCGCCGCCGCGCCGAAGCCGTATATGCCAATCCGCTCGCCGGGACCGGCCAGCTTCAATGCGCGATAGCCGATCAATCCCGCGCATAGCAGCGGCGCCGCGGCCGCATCGTCATAGCGATCCGGGATCCGGAAGCAGAAATGCTGGTCTGCGACCGCGAGTTCGGCATAGCCGCCATCGATATCATAGCCCGTAAATTTCGCCCGCTCACACAGATTCTCGCGGCCCGACCTGCAAAAACGGCATTCGCCGCAGGTCCAGCCGAGCCACGGCACGCCCAGACGATCGCCGGGCCGGAACCCGGCAACCTGATCCCCGACGGCGACGACGCGTCCCACGATCTCGTGCCCTGGAACGAGATGCGGCTTCGGTCGGGTTAACTCGCCATCGACGATATGAAGATCGGTCCGGCATACGGCGCACGCATGGACCCGGAGCAGAATCTGGGCGGGACCTGGTATCCGATCGTCGACCACGGATGCAACGAGCGGCTGCCGGGAACGCTTCATGATCATCGCCCGCATTCTTTCACCTCGCCCTCGGGTCCGAGCCGATCTTCGAACGGAACTTTTTGTTCGAATTGATGTCCATTAGTCCGAGTGCAATCGCGTCGGAGGGTCCGTAAAAGTGAAAATCGCGCAAATCTCTCCGTTGATGGAAGCGGTTCCTCCCCGACTCTATGGCGGGACCGAAAGAATTGTCGCCTATCTGACCGACGAGCTCGTTGCACTTGGACATGACGTAACCCTGTTCGCCTCCGGCGACAGCAGAACTACGGCGCGGCTGGAGCCAGTCTGGCCGCGGGCCATGCGCCTCGACGACACGATCGGGGATTACCTGGCGCCGCATGTGATAATGCTGGAACAGGTGGCGCGACGCGCCCACGAGTTCGATGTCATCCATTTCCACATCGATTATCTCGGTTATCCGCTGCAAAGCAGGCTCAGCACGCCGTCGATCACGACGCTCCATGGCCGCCTCGATCTTCCCGTGCTTCAACCGCTTTACGACCTCTTCGACGACGTGCCGGTCGTTTCGATCTCCGATGCTCAGCGCGCGCCGCTACCCCAAGCCAACTATATCAGCACCGTACACCACGGCGTCCCCGAACGCTCTCTGCTTCCTGGCTTCGGCGCCGGCAAGTACCTTGCTTTCCTCGGCCGGATCTCGCCCGAGAAGGCCCCGGACGCGGCGATCCGGATCGCCCGGCGCGCCGGGCGCAAGATCAAGATCGCGGCCAAGGTCGACAAAGTCGATCTCGAATATTTCCAGGAACATATCGAGCCCCTCCTCTCGCAACCTCATGTCGAGTTCATCGGTGAGATCGCCGAGGACCAAAAGGCGGAGTTCCTGGGTGACGCCGCCGCCCTCCTGTTCCCGATCGCCTGGCGCGAGCCCTTTGGCCTTGCGATGATCGAAGCCATGGCCTGTGGTACGCCGGTGATCGCAATGCGCTGCGGTTCGGTGCCGGAAGTCATCGATGAGGGCCTGACCGGATTCATCGTCGGCAACGAGGAGGAGGCGGCTGCCGCCGTCGCTAAGCTGCCCCGCCTCGACCGGACGCGCATTCGCCAGCGCTTCGAGGAGCGCTTCACCGCACGCCGCATGGCAAAGGATTATCTCAAGATCTATGGAGAGTTGATCGGCGCCAGTCGTCCCAAACTCGCAGCGGTCTGATGACGAGCGCGCAACACGAGGCCGAGCCGCTCGAGCTTGTCACGCCCTTCTACATCCCGGCCGAGGAGACGGTCGCGACGGAGCGGCCGCATGTCCTGAAGTTCGACGAGGAATTCGCAATCCTCGACACGTTCGGGAATATCCAAGCGGACAGCGCCGAGAGCGAAGGTCTGTTCTATGAAGACACGCGCTACCTTTCTCGCCTCCTCCTGAAGGTTGCGGGGAGGCGCCCGCTGTTGCTGTCCTCGACGCTCAGCGAGGACAACGTCTTCGTGATAGCCGATCTGACGAATCCCGATCTCATGCGGGATGGGAAGGTCGCGCTAGCCAAAAACACGGTGCATGTGCTCAGCAAGACTATGCTGTCGGAAGCCGAGCTGATCCAGCATTTGGAGCTCGAAAATTTCGGTCTGCGAAACGTCACGCTGCCGATCGAAATCTTCTTCGATGCCGATTTCGCGGATATCTTCGAAGTCCGCGGCACGCCTCGCGCGAAACGCGGCACGCGCGAAGCCGATAGCTTATCCGACGGGGCCGCGCGGTTGCCCTATAATGGGCTCGACGGAGTTCGCAGGACGACGGCGATTGCCTTTGATCCCGCTCCCTCGGACCTTCGGCCCGGCCTCGCCCGCTGGGACGTTTGCCTTCCGCCCCGCGGGAAGCTGCGGATTGCGATCTCCGCACGATGCGAGAGGCGCGACGCATCGAAGCGCGCGTCCAGGCTGCCGTTGAACGAGGAGGACCGCAGGAGACGCGCGGCAGACGTGGTCACCGACAATGAGAGCTTCAACGACTGGATGAGCCGGTCACGCGCCGATCTGGACATGCTCATCACTCGGACGCCGGAAGGTCTTTATGCCTATGCCGGTATTCCCTGGTTCTCCACGGCGTTCGGGCGCGACGGCATCATCACGGCGCTGCAATGCCTCTGGTTCGATCCAGAGTTGGCTGCAGGCACATTGAGATATCTTGCGGCACGCCAAGCGACCGAAGTCGATCCTGCCGTCGATGCCGAGCCCGGCAAGATCTTGCACGAGACTCGCAAAGGCGAGATGGCAGCATTGGGAGAGGTGCCGTTCGGGCGCTACTACGGCAGCGTGGACGCGACGCCGCTCTTCGTGGTGCTCGCCGCGTCATACCATGCCCGCACGGGCGACATCGACCTGATCCGCGAGATTTGGCCCAACATCGAGGCTGCCCTCGGATGGATGTCGAAATTCGGCGACCCGGACCGAGACGGGTTCATTGAATACGACCGTCAGTCGGTGAACGGCCTAGTCAACCAGGGTTGGAAGGACAGCTCGGACGCAATCTTCCACGCTGATGGATCCTTGGCCGAAGCCCCGATCGCCTTGGTCGAAGTTCAGGCCTATGCTTATGAGGCCTATCGCGGATCAGCAGAGCTGGCGCGCGCCCTCGCGCTGCCGGGCCGAGCCGAGATGCTGGACGCCGCGGCAGAACGGCTGCGGCAACGATTCGAGGCAAGCTTCTGGTTGGACGACCTCGGCACTTACGCGCTCGCGCTCGACCGCAACAAAGCGCCGTGCCGCATTCGAACATCGAACGCAGGCCACGTTCTGCTGAGCGGATTGGCCTCTCCAGACCGCGCCGAGCGCGTAGCGGAATCACTGACTAGCGGCGGCTCATTCTCGGGCTGGGGCATCCGGACCGTTGCGGCCAATCAGGAACGCTATAGTCCGCTCTCCTATCACAACGGGTCGATCTGGCCTCATGACAATGCGGTCATCGCGATGGGCATGGGGCGCTACGGCCTGAAGCAGCCTCTCGTTCAGGTTATGACTGCGCTCTTCGAGGCTTCGATGTTCAGCCACCTCCGCCGCTTGCCCGAACTGTTCTGCGGCTTTGACCGACGGCCTGGCAGTGGACCCACTGCGTACCCGGTCGCTTGCTCCCCGCAAGCATGGTCTTCGGCGGCCGTGTTCGGCGCGCTTGGCGCGATGCTCGGAATCTCCTTCGACGTTCCAAAACGGCGCATCCTTTTCACCAAGCCTACACTTCCGTCGTGGATCGAGGAGTGCCGGATCACCAATCTGGGGATTGCGGGTTCGTCCGTCGATCTCCTGCTTCGCAGGAACGGCGAGGATGCTTCCTTCCATGTCGTCCAACGGAAAGGTGATGTGGAAGTTGGTGTGACGATCTAGGGTGTGATCGATCTAGGGTTGCCGCCCGAAAGAGTTCTACGCTAGATATTCTGGATCAATTCGTCGCAGTGTCGAACGCACGGCCGAGCCGTTGCAGCAATTAATCCCGCTGCGATCGGACCCTCTGTGTCGCTCCCCAGTCATCTGTCGCACGGTCCTCAACCTGACGGTAGCCAATATTCAGACCGGCTTCGGCCCGTTCATCGCGTCCTATCTAACCAGCCAGGGATGGACCCAGAGCGCGATCGGGCTTGCCCTCAGCCTTGGGACGGTAACGTCGATGGCAAGCCAGATTCCAGCCGGCGCGATCGTCGACGCCACACGGCGGAAGAGCGTTGTCGCCGGCCTTTCGCTGATTGCCTTCACCCTATCGGCATTGTTCCTCGCGATCTCGCCGACACCACTCTTCGTCTACCTGGCCGAAATTCTCCACGGCTTCAGCAGCTGCACGCTCGGTCCCGCGATCGCGGCCATGACCCTGGCGCTCGTCGGTCCGGCGGTGCTGGGCCCGCGGTTCGGGCGCAATGCCCGCTTCGCATCCATCGGAAACGGGATCGGGGCGGCCTTGATGGGGGCCTGCGGATATTACATATCCAGCCGCGCCGTGTTCTATCTGACTGCGGCGATCACGCTGCCCGCCCTTCTCACGCTGCTGCCGTTGTCCGCCCTCGATTCGGCCCAGGGACCTGTAAGGCGCGAGAACATGCCCAAGCCCACGGGGTGGGATTTGGTGAAGCTGCTCCTCGATCGGCGACTGGCTGTGTTCGCCGTCTGCGCCGCTCTGTTCACGCTGGCCAACTCGGCGATGCTTCCGCTGGCCGCTAGCCTTATGACGATTCGCGCCGGAGCGCCGTCGAGCCTGCTGATCGCGGCCGCGATCGTGCTGCCACAGGCGATCGTCGCGATCATATCCCCGAAAATCGGACGCCTGGCCGACCAGCGCGGCAGGCGTCCGGTGCTGCTGCTCGGATTTGCGATGCTCCCCCTGCGAGGCATCATCCTGGCGTTCGTGAACGACCCGACGCTGATGGTGCTGGCGCAAGCGCTGGATGGCGTGGCCGGCGCGTGTTTCGGGATCCTCGTGCCGCTGATCACCAGCGACGTGGCGGCGTTGACCGGGCGCTACAATCTTTGTCTGGGCGCGATCTCTTTCATGATCGGGGTGGGAGGAACCCCCAGTACCGCAATCGCAGGGATCGTCGCCGACCGTTTCGGCCCCTCAGTCGCATTCATCGGGATGTCGACGGTCGGCCTGCTGGCGATGCTTTTGGGCCTGTTCGCCATGCCCGAGACGCGCCCGACAGCCCCGCTTCGGCGACCCGCCGATCAGCCTCTCCCCGGGGTCCGCGTAAAGAGCCGCATATGATCCTGGTTTAGGGCAATAAATCCCGGAACCAAATCTCCAGAACCGTGTTCAAAAATGGCCGGGCGTCCGCCTGAACCATTCGATGGCGACGCTCGGGGGAGAAAGGGATGTCGCAACGCGCCCGCCGGCGGGGACATGAATTGCGGGTAGCTTCCTCCGATAAAGAACACTTTCCGCCTGCTGTTACGTCCTCGGTCGTTTCCTTTTTCTTAACCATCTCGCAAGTCGCGAGAGGGCATCTTTGCGTATATTTTGTCGCCGCGGATCGGCCCTCGCCGATCGGTCGCCCCTAGCCCGTCGATGAAAGGGATCCCATGCGCAACGGTCAGGTCCAGAAAAGCCCCAAATCCAGCGACGCGCAGCTGCCTCCTCCGGATGCGAAGGCGGTCCTCGAGGCGAATGGTCATGCGCCGGCGCCAACGGAGGAATCGCCCATAGACCTGCACGGGCTTCTGTCGGCCCTACAGGCGATGCGGGTCGGCGATTTCTCGGTCAGGCTTCCGGCTGACCAGATCGGCCTGATGGGCAAGATCTCCGACGCTTTCAACGAGATCGTCGCCGCCAACGAGCGCATGGCGCAGCAGCTGGAGCATGTCGGCCAGGCGGTCGGACGGGAAGGAAAGACCCGCCAGCGCGTGAAGTTCGGCCTGACGCACGGGTCCTGGGGCGAGATGGAAGGCTCGATCAACACGCTGATCGACGATCTGCTCTGGCCGACCAACGCCGTGACGCGGGCCATCGCCGCGGTGGCCCAGGGCGACCTCCTGCAAACCGTGCGCCTCGATGTCGACGGCCGCCCGCTGAAGGGCGAGTTCCTGCGCTCCGCAACGATCGTCAACACGATGATCAAGCAGCTCAGCGTCTTCACGTCGGAAGTGACACGTGTGGCGCGCGAGGTCGGGACCGACGGCAAGCTCGGCGGCCAGGCGCAGGTCCGCGAGGTGACCGGCGTCTGGAAGGACCTGACCGAGAGCGTCAACTCGATGGCGTCCAATCTGACCGCCCAGGTCCGCAATATCGCGGAAGTGACGATTGCGGTGGCTAACGGCGACCTCTTGAAGAAGATCACGGTCGACGTCCGGGGCGAAATCCTGCAGCTCAAGGAAGCCATCAACACGATGGTGGATCAGCTCCGGTCTTTTGCTTCGGAAGTGACGCGCGTCGCCCGCGAGGTCGGCACCGAGGGCAAGCTCGGCGGTCAGGCGCTCGTCCCTGGCGTCGCCGGCACCTGGAAGGACCTGACGGACTCGGTCAACGCGATGTGCGGAAACCTGACGGACCAGGTCCGCAATATCGCGCAGGTGACGACGGCGGTGGCGCGCGGCGACCTGTCCCGCAAGATCACCGTTGATGTGCGCGGTGAAATCCTCGAGCTCAAGGACACCATGAACACCATGGTCGACCAGCTCAACGCCTTTGCGTCGGAGGTCACGCGCGTCGCCCGCGAAGTCGGCACCGAAGGGCGGCTCGGCGGCCAAGCTCAGGTTCCGGGCGTTGCCGGAACTTGGAAGGACCTAACCGACAACGTCAATTCGATGGCTTCGAACCTGACGGCCCAGGTGCGCAATATCGCCGAGGTCGCGACCGCCATCGCCGGCGGCGATTTATCGAAGAAGATCACGGTCAATGTCTCCGGCGAAATCCTGCAGCTCAAGGAGACCATCAACACGATGGTCGACCAGCTGAACGCCTTCGCCGGCGAGGTCACGCGCGTCGCCCGCGAAGTCGGCACCGATGGGCGGCTGGGCGGTCAGGCCAACGTCCTGGGCGTCGCCGGGACCTGGAAGGACCTCACGGAATCCGTGAATTCGATGGCGTCGAACCTGACCGCTCAGGTCCGCAATATCGCCGAGGTGTCGACCGCCATCGCGAACGGCGACTTGTCGAAGAAGATCACCGTCAACGTCTCCGGCGAGATCCTGCAGCTCAAGGACACGATCAATACGATGGTGGACCAGCTGAACGCCTTCGCCGGCGAGGTGACCCGCGTCGCCCGTGAGGTCGGCACCGAAGGCAAGCTCGGCGGTCAGGCTCAGGTGAAAGGTGTGGCCGGCACCTGGAAGGACCTGACCGACAGCGTGAACTCCATGGCCGGAAATCTGACCGGCCAGGTGCGCAACATCGCCGAAGTGGCGACGGCGGTGGCCCAGGGCGACCTGTCGAAGAAGATCACCGTGAACGTGTCCGGCGAAATCCTGCAGCTTAAGGAGACCATCAACACGATGGTCGACCAGCTGAACGCCTTCGCCGGCGAGGTGACCCGCGTCGCCCGTGAGGTCGGCACCGAAGGCAAGCTCGGCGGCCAGGCCGAGGTGAAAGGTGTGGCCGGCACCTGGAAGGACCTGACCGACAGCGTGAATTCCATGGCCGGAAATCTGACCGGTCAGGTGCGAAACATCGCCGAGGTCGCGACGGCCATCGCGGGTGGCGACCTGTCGCGCAAGATCACCGTCGACGTGCGGGGCGAGATCTTGCAGCTCAAGGAAACGCTGAACACGATGGTCGACCAGCTCAACCGCTTCGCCGGCGAGGTGACGCGCGTGGCCCGCGAGGTCGGCACGGAAGGACGCCTTGGCGGCCAGGCTAACGTGCCGGGCGTCGCCGGCACCTGGAAGGACCTGACCGACAGCGTCAACTCCATGGCCGGCAATCTGACCGCCCAGGTGCGCAACATCGCCGAGGTCACAACGGCCGTCGCGCGCGGCGACCTTTCGCGCAAGATCACGGTCGACGTCAAAGGCGAAATTCTGGAACTGAAGAACACCATCAACACGATGGTGGACCAGTTGAACTCCTTCGCCTCGGAAGTCACCCGCGTCGCCCGCGAGGTCGGCACCGAAGGCAAGCTCGGCGGTCAGGCCGTGGTGCCGGGCGTCGCCGGCACCTGGAAGGACCTGACCGACAACGTCAACTTCATGGCCTCGAACCTGACCGGCCAGGTGCGAAACATCGCCGAGGTCGCGACCGCCATCGCCAATGGCGACTTGTCGAAGAAGATCACGGTCGACGTTCGCGGTGAAATCCTGCTGCTGAAAGAAACGCTCAACACGATGGTCGAGCAGCTCCGCTCCTTCGCCGCCGAAGTGACGCGCGTGGCCCGCGAGGTCGGCACCGAAGGGCGTCTAGGCGGTCAGGCGGTCGTGCCGGGCGTCGCCGGCACGTGGAAGGACCTGACCGACAACGTCAACCTGCTGGCGGCCAACCTCACGACCCAGGTGCGCAACATCGCCGAGGTCACGACGGCCGTCGCGCGCGGCGACCTTTCCCGCAAGATCACGGTCGACGTCAAAGGCGAAATCCTGGAACTGAAGAACACCATCAACACGATGGTCGACCAGCTGAACGCCTTCGCGTCGGAGGTCACCCGCGTGGCCCGCGAGGTCGGCACCGAAGGCAAGCTCGGCGGCCAGGCGATGGTGCCGGGCGTCGCCGGCACCTGGAAGGATCTCACCGACACCGTCAACGTCATGGCGGCCAATCTGACGGAGCAGGTACGCGGCATCGTCAAAGTCGTGACCGCAGTCGCCAACGGCGACTTGAAGCAGAACCTCACCGTCAAATCGATGGGCGAGGTCGCGGCCTTGGCCGAGACCATCAACAACATGACGAACACGCTCGCGACCTTTGCCGACCAGGTGACGACAGTCGCCCGTGAGGTCGGTGTCGAAGGCCGTCTGGGCGGCCAGGCGAACGTGCCGGGCGCGGCCGGTACTTGGAAGGACCTGACCGGCAACGTGAACCTTCTGGCGGCCAACCTCACGACTCAGGTCCGCGCGATCGCCGAGGTCGCAACGGCGGTGACCAAGGGCGACCTCACGCGATCGATCCAGGTCGAGGCTCGCGGCGAGGTGGCCGAGCTCAAAGACAACATCAACACGATGATCGACAATCTGCGGCTCACGACCGACCGCAACACCGAGCAAGACTGGCTGAAGACCAACTTGGCGCGCTTCACCAGCATGTTGCAGGGCCAGCGGGACCTGACGACGGTGGGCCGCATGCTGCTGGCGGAGCTGGCGCCGCTGGTCAACGCCCATAACGGGGTCATCTATCTGGTTCAGCCGGACACGGGCCTCCGATTGCTGTCGGCCTACGCCGATGAGGCGCCGCGCGGGCATTCCGAGAAAATGCGCCTGGGCCAAGGACTCGTGGGCCAATGCGCCGTCGACGCCAAGCGCATCCTCATCACCGATATGCCGAAGAACGTCGTCCCGATCAGCTCGGGTCTATTCAAGGCAATGCCGAAGAACATCATCGTGCTGCCGGTGCTGTTCGAAGGCCAGGTCAAGGCCGTGATCGAGCTCGCCTCGATCGACGCCTTCACCGACCTGCAGATCTCCTTCCTTGATCAGCTTACCGCCTCGATCGGTATCGTGCTGAACTCGATCGAAGCGACCATGCAGACCGAAGGCCTCCTCACCCAATCGCAGCAGCTGGCGACTGAGCTCCAGACCCAGCAAAGGGAGTTGCAGCAGACGAACGAGCAGCTGGAGCAGAAGGCGCAGCAGCTCGCGGAGCGTAATGTCGAGGTCGAAAGGAAAAATCAGGAGATCGAGCAGGCTCGGCGCGCGCTCGAGGAAAAGGCCACCGAGCTGGCGTTGACCTCGAAATACAAGTCCGAGTTCCTGGCCAACATGTCGCACGAGCTGCGCACGCCGTTGAACAGCATCCTGATCCTGGGCCAGCAGCTGGGCGACAATCCGGACGGAAACCTCACCGCCAAGCAGGTGGAGTTCGCGCGTACCATCCACAGCGCCGGCACCGACCTCCTCAATCTCATCAGCGACATCTTGGACCTGTCGAAGATCGAATCCGGCACGGTCTCGGTCGATGCGGAGGAGATCTTCTTCGCCAACCTGACCGACATGGTCACGCGGCCATTCCGGCACGAGGCGGAGAGCCGCAAGCTTTCATTCGACGTCTCGATCGATCCCAAGCTTGATCGCAGCATCATCACCGATTCCAAGCGCCTCCAGCAGGTTCTGAAAAACCTCCTCTCGAACGCCTTCAAATTCACCGAGCATGGCGGCGTCTCGCTCAAGATCACCGCCGTCGATCGCGGCTGGAACCCGGACCACCCCGTTTTGAAGCATGCGCCGGGCGTGGTGGCGTTCGAGGTGTCGGATACCGGCATCGGCATTCCGCCCGAGAAGCAGAAGATCATCTTCGAGGCCTTCCAGCAGGCGGACGCGAGCACCAGCCGCAAATATGGCGGCACCGGCCTTGGACTCGCCATCAGCCGCGAGCTCTCGAACCTGCTCGGTGGCGAAATCCAGCTAAGAAGCACGCCGTTGATCGGCAGCTCCTTCACCCTCTATCTGCCGTTGACCTATGTCGGCGCTTCGACGGCTGCCCGGGTGGTGGCGCCGGAAGGAGCTCCGCAGGCACAAGTCACCAACCTGAACGCCGTCAGATTGACCGAGCGGCCGGTCGAGCAGATTCCGGACGATCGCGACAACATCCAGGAAGGCGATGCGATACTGATGATCGTCGAGGACGATCCGCACTACGCGCGCGTGCTCGCCGATCTGGCGCGCGACGCCGGCCTCAAGGTTCTGGTCGCGATGCGCGGCGCCGACGCGCTGGCGCTCGCGCTGCAGTACCAGGTGACGGCGGTCTCACTCGATGTCTTCCTGCCTGACATGTTGGGCTGGACAGTCCTGAGCCAGCTCAAGCAGAATCCGGTGACCCGGCACATTCCCGTCCAGGTCGTGACGTTGGACGAGGATCGTCAGCACGGTCTTGCTCGCGGCGCCTTCTCGTTCGTGACCAAACCAACCACGACCGAGGGGCTGGAGGCGGCGTTGCAGCGGATCAAGGACTACGCCGCGCCGCGCCGCAAGCGGCTGCTGATCGTCGAGGACAACCCGGCCGAACAGATGAGCGTGGCCGAGCTGCTGGGCCATGACGATATCGAGATCCGCACAGTCGGCACGGGATCGGAGGCGCTCCAGATCATCAAAGATCAGGGGACCGATTGCGTCGTCCTGGATCTTCGCCTCCCAGACATGTCCGGATTCGACCTGCTGGAGGAGCTGAAGCGCGATCCTGCGCTGTCGGATCTCCCGGTCGTCGTCTTCACCGGCCGCGAGCTGTCACCCGAGGAAGACGCGCAGCTCCACACCATGGCCCGCAGCGTGGTGGTGAAGGGCGTCGAATCCCCCGAGCGGCTCCTCGATGAGACGGCGCTTTTCCTCCATCGCGTGATCAGCGATCTGCCCCCCGAGAAGCAGAAGATGATCGAACGGCTCCACAGTTCCGACGAGGATCTGGTCGGCAAGAAAGTGTTGGTCGTCGACGACGACGCCCGCAACATCTTCGCGCTGTCCAGCGTGCTGGAACGGCGCGGGATGCAGGTGCTCAGCGCCGTGACCGGGCGCGAAGCGATCGATACTCTCGAAAACACGCCCGACATCGCGATCGTGCTGATGGACATCATGATGCCGGAGATGGACGGATATCAGACGATGCATGTCATCCGCGCCAACCCCGCGCTTCGTCGTCTACCGATCGTGGCGCTGACCGCAAAGGCGATGAAGGGCGACCGAGAGAAGTGCATCGAGGCGGGCGCGTCGGACTACCTCGCTAAGCCGGTCAACACCGAACAGCTGCTGTCCGCGTTGCGGATGTGGCTCCATCGATAGGGGGCGGCGGCGGTGAAGGACTCGGAGAAGATCAACATCCTGCTGGTCGACGACCAGCCCGCGAAGCTGCTCAGCTACGAGCTCATCCTCGCCGAGCTCGGCGAGAATCTGCTGAAGGCCGGATCGGCGAGCGAGGCGCTCGAGCAGCTTCTCAAATACGACGTGGCCGTCGTGCTCGTCGATGTCTGCATGCCGGATCTCGACGGGTTCGAGCTCGCCACCATGATCCGGCAGCATCCGCGCTTCGAGAAAACCGCGATCATCTTCGTATCGGCGATACAGGTGAACGAGCTCGATCTATTGAAGGGCTATGCCGCCGGCGGCGTCGACTACGTCCCAGTTCCGGTCGTTCCCGATCTGCTTCGCGCGAAGGTGCGGGTATTCGTCGATCTTTATCGAAAGACTTGGCAGCTCGAGCGCTTGAACACGGAGCTCGAGCGCCGTGTCGAGGAGCGGACTGCCGAGCTGGCGATGGCGAATGCCGAGCTCGAGCGAAGGGTGGAGCAACGCACCCGTGAACGCGAGGCGGCGCTGGCACAGGTCCATGAGATGCAGAAGCTCGAGAGCCTCGGCCAGCTCACCGGCGGCGTCGCTCATGATTTCAACAATCTACTGATGGCGATCCTGAGCAATCTCGATCTGCTGAAGCGGCGCCAAACCGATGATCCGAAGGCGCAATGGCTGATCGACGGCGCGATCCAGGGCGCCGAGCGCGGCGCCAGCCTCACCAAGCGGATGTTGGCCTTCGCCCGCCGTCAGGAGCTGAAGCCTGCGATCGTCAATATCGCAAGCCTGGTCGAGAGCATGACCGAGATGCTGCGCCGCTCGCTTGGACCGGGTGTACAGATCACGACGAGCTTCCCCGAGCGCCTCTCGCGGGTAAAGATCGATCCCAATCAATTCGAGCTCGCGATTCTCAATCTGGCGCTCAACGCGCGAGATGCGATGCCTCTCGGCGGGTCGCTGCGAATGACGTCGAGCGATGAGGTCGTCGGACCCGGCGACAGCTCGGGTCTGGCGCCGGGCCCTTACGTCAGGCTGTCGGTGAGCGACACCGGATCAGGGATGGATGACGCCACTTTGAAACGCGCGACAGAGCCTTTCTTCACGACGAAGGGCGTCGGCAAGGGCACCGGTCTCGGCCTGTCGATGGTTCACGGCCTGGCCGCCCAATCCGGCGGATCGATGCGTCTCAGCAGCATTCCGGGAAAGGGGACGACCGTCGAGCTCTGGCTGCCGGCCGCCATGGGTGACGAAGCCGGGGATGGCCGCGCGGCGACCGGATTGTCGATCGCGGAGGCAAGACCTTGCCGCGTGCTCGTCGTCGACGACGATCCCATCATCGCCGCGAGCACGGGAGCATTATTGGAAGACTTGGGACACACGGTGCTCGAGGCGACCTCCGGTATCGCTGCGCTCGAATTGCTGAGATCGGACCCTGAGATCGATTTCGTGATCACCGACCATGCGATGCCGGGCATGCGCGGGACGGAGCTGGCCCTGCATATCCGGAAGCTGCGGCCCAACATGCCGATTCTTCTCGCCAGTGGTTATGCCGAGCTTCCCAACGGCGAAGACCCTGGGCTGCCGCGGCTCGCGAAGCCCTATCGGCGCGAGGAGCTAGTGGCGGCGATCGGTGACCTCTTCGGTCTTGGCGCGACGGGCAACGTCGTGCCTATCGGCACGGCCCGTCGCGCCCAATAGGGCTACCGAGTCTTCCGGCGGCGCTCATTCCGGTCCGTCAAACTGCGGAGCGCCTTCGCCGAGATGCGCTGACGCGTTGCTGCGAGATCGGCCCAGGGATCGACAGTCAGCGACTTCAGCCGCGCCGGGAGGGTTTCGAGCGTGAACTGATCGCCGCGCACGCCATTCTCGACATCGTCCCACGACAAGGGCACGGCGACGCTTGCCGTCGGCTTGGCGCGCGTCGAATAGGGCGCGATCGCCGTGGCGCCACGCCCGTTCCGTAGGAAGTCGATGAATATCCGGCCTTTCCGCTCCTTCTTCGGCAAAGAATCCGTGTAGCGGTCGGGCGCCATCTCCATCAATTTCGCCGCCACGGCAGCCGTGAAAGCCTTGGCGTCGTCCCATTCGAGCTCGGGTACGACCGGCACGACCAGATGGATACCCTTGCCGCCCGTGGCCTTGGGAAAGCTCCGCAACCCCAGCTCGTCGAGGAGGTCGCGCAGCTCGAAGGCGGCCGCGACGACGCGTTCCCACGCCAACCCTTCGTCCGGATCGAGATCGAAGATGAGGCGATCGGGCTTTTCGAGATGATCGATCGTCGAGCCCCAGGGATGGATTTCGAGCACACTCATCTGGAGCAGCCCCAATAAACCCTTCAGATCCTCGACCACGGCATAGGGCGCAGTCCCGTTCTTCTCGGTGATCGCGACCAGCCGCACCTCCTTGGGAAAGCCGACGCGGGGATGTTTCTGGAAGAAGCACTCGCCGCTGATCCCGTCGGGGCAGCGCAGCAGCGACAGGGGACGGCCGGCGATATGGGGAATCATGAGCTTTGCGACGTCGGCGTAATATTCGGCGACGGCCAGCTTGGAGATGCCCAAGTCGGGATAAAGAACGCGCTCGGCGTTGGTAATGCGGACACCGGCGATCTCCGTCGACCCATCCTTGGCAATCTCCGGTGTTTCGCGCGATGCGCTTCGACCTTGCTTCGAGGCCGGTTTGCCGGGGTCGATCACGATTTCCTCCGCCTCTTTGTCTTCCCTCAAGCCGACGAAGCGCCCATGGCGGATGATGTGGTCATTGGTCCAATCGCCGAAGGCGATATCGGCGACGACTTCCGGCTTTACCCAATGCACGCCGCGCGTGGTAAGGCCCTTCGGCAGCTTCACCGTCGGCGTTTTGGTTTCGAGCGCGTCGAGCTTCTTTCGGAAATCGGTGAGGAACTTCATCGAGTAGCCGGTGCCGACCCTTCCTGCATAGGCGAGCTCGCCTTTGGGCGTTCGATAACCCATGAGCAGAGCCCCAAATCCCGGTCGCGCCTGAGCCGGATCGGTGAAGCCGACGATGATGAACTCCTCCCGCACGTCGCATTTCACCTTGAGCCAGTCCTGTGTCCGGCCGAGCCGGTAAGGCGCATCGCGGCGCTTCGAGACGATGCCTTCGAGCGCCATTCTGCAAGCGGCGGCAAAGAATTGCGGTCCGTGGCCGACCTGGTGATCGCTGTACCTGATGCGCGCATCCGCCCCCTCCAGGAGCGCCCCCAAGGCCGCCTTGCGGGTTTCGAGGGATGCGCCCATCAGATCCCACCCGTCGAGGTGAAGCAGGTCGAAGGCCATATAGACGAGATTGCCGGTCGTTCCTTGGGACAGATCGTTCTGCAAAGCCGAGAAGCTGGCCACGCCGTTGGGCAGCGTGTGGACGACCTCGCCGTCGATCAGCGCGTCCTTCACGCCGAGCTTGCCGAAGGTGCGCGCGATTTCCGGAAAGCGGCTCGTCCAATCGAGGCGGTTGCGCGTGTTGAGCGTGACTTTGCCATCCGCGATCTTGGCCAGCAGGCGGTAGCCGTCGAACTTGATCTCGTGCAGCCAATCATTACCGGTGGGCGCGCGCTCCGCCGGGCTCGCGAGCTCGGGCGTGATGTCTGGAATTGCCTTTGCCCGCTTGGCTCCTTTGATCTTGGCGGCATCGATCGTTTTCTTCTGACGCGGCGGATCGAGCTCGCCCTTGCCCGAACTCCACATCCGGTCGCGGTCCTTGGCGATCGACTCCATGTCGCGGCCCGTCGCAACGCTGCGATCCTCGTGCATCAGCGCGTCGCTTCCCTGCCCGGGGGTCGCGAGATCATCGCGTTTCTTGATCAAAAGCCATTGGTCTTTCCCACCACGTCGGTCGCCGCGGTCGTTGAGCCGCACGAGCGCCCAGGAGCCGTGGAGCTTCTCGCCGTGAAGACCGAAATTGAGATGGCCTTTCGCCAACCCCTCATGCGGGTCGCCTTCCGGGTCCCACCATCCCCGATCCCAGAGCATCACGGTGCCGCCGCCATACTCCCCGGCCGGAATC
This sequence comes from Alphaproteobacteria bacterium, assembly GCA_035293565.1. Classification (GTDB taxonomy): domain Bacteria; phylum Pseudomonadota; class Alphaproteobacteria; order BOG-932; family Roseiterribacteraceae; genus DATGMP01. The sequence goes on from DATGMP010000094.1 coordinate 69,005, forward strand.
ACGCCCTCGAAGCCGCCATATTCGATCGGATGATCTTCCACATGGACCGCGAGCCGCTTGTCCTCGGGGTCGTAGCTGGGCCCTTTGGGAATCGCCCAGCTCATCAGCACGCCATCCAGCTCGAGGCGGAAATCGTAATGCAACCTGCGGGCCGCATGCTTCTGGATGACGAAGGCCAGCTGGCGGTCGGCACTCGATCGCGGCCCGCCGCCGGCGGGTTCGGGGGTCTTCGAAAAATCGCGCTTGCGCTTGTATTCCGCGAGAGGAGCTTTTGGAGATGAGCGAATCACCATCGGGGCGCCGATCAACTATTCGGGTCGAAGCGTCCAAGCCGCTTGGTCGAGAATCTCAGCCTATTCAACAAGAGCCGCTTGCCGCAAGGCCGAGTGGCGCCCTCAGTTCGGCGTGAGGCGCGCCGTCGGCACCGCGACAGATGGATCGCCAGCCCTTCGGGCCGCCAATCCCGATCGATCCGGCCGCCGAACTGGCCCTAGACAGTGGCACGGGAAAGAAGCGATCCAAACCCCTCGTTGCTCCTCCCTCGGACCAACTTCGGTCCGCCGCTTTCGACCCAGGAAAGATCGAGTTGTTCGCCTTCGATACACCATTCGATCGTGACGAGGCCGCTTGGCAGCGAGAAGGCGCCATATTGCTCCGGCCCGATCAAGCGGACGCGCGAAGACGCCAATTCTCCTTCGGGCTTTCCCGTCAACGCGGACGATAGGACCCCTCAGCCAGTTCCAGTCGAAGAATATGACGATCGCGCCCACCGCCACCACCAGCACCGCGATCACAATCGACGCCCAGCGCCAGAAGGATTTCATGCCGGGGCTCATAACCCGAAAAACCGGGGCAAAAGTGCTTCGTCCCGGCTAACGCCGCCGAATCTGCGGCCGGATCATTGCGAGAGCGGCCGGGATTTCATTTGAAGGGGCGATCCGGCTTTGCGTCGCCCGGAATCCAAGGTGGACAACATCTCTCGTGGACCTGAATTCACCTATTCGAGATCATGAGCGGTCGGCGAGCATGCCGGCTCTGCAGTCTCAGCCGGTCCCGGCCGATTTCGGTGAGCTGCCGTCTCCGTCCGGCGCGGCGCGTTGATGGGCGGCGCCCTCCGCCGTCGTCAGAGTATGGGCCGCGTTGATCAGCGCGATGTGCGAGAAGGCCTGCGGGAAGTTGCCCAGAAGCCGCTTTTCCGCGGGATCGTATTCTTCGGCAAGCAGGCCGAGATCGTTCGCCAAACCGACCAGTCTTTCGAATAGCGCGCGCGCTTCGGTATATCGACCGCAAAGCGCGTAGGCATCGCAGAGCCAGAAGCTGCAGGCGAGGAAAGCCCCTTCGTCGCCGGCGATTCCGTCAACGGCGCTCGCGGTCGAATAGCGACGCACCAGCCCGTCCTGCATTAGCTCCCGTTCGATTGCCTGGATCGTGCCGTGATAGCGGGGATCGTTGGGCGACAGGAATCCGACTTGGCCGATGAGCAAAAGTGCGGCATCGAGCTCCTCGCTCCCGTAATATTGGGTGAAGCAGTTGCGCTCTGAGTCGAAGCCGTGAGCGCAGACATCGTCGTGGATCTCTTGCCGAACCTTGCGCCACCGTTCGACGGGCCCAGCGCAACCATACTCCTCCACCGCTTTGACGGCGCGATCGAAAGCCACCCAGGCCATGACCTTGGAATGCACGAAATGACGAGGCTCGCCTCGGATCTCCCAAATTCCCTCATCGGGCTCGCGCCAGATCTTCTCCAGGAATTCGATGAGCACGCGCTGCATCGGCCAGGCGACTTCGTCATGCGCCACGCCATAGCGTCGGGTTGCGTGAAACGTGTCGAACAGCTCGCCGAAAATATCGATTTGGCGCTGCGTGTGGGCCAGATTGCCGATCCGCACGGGGCGGCTGCCGGCGAAGCCGGAGAGCCAATTGATCTCGTATTCAGGAAGGCGGCGCTCACCCGCCAACCCGTACATGATCTGGAGTTCAGACGGATCCCCGGCTGCCGCCCGCATCAGCCAGTCGCGCCACAGGATTGCCTCGTCGACGAAGCCGGTGGTCAATAATGCGTAGATCGTGAAGGTCGCGTCCCGAACCCAGCAATAGCGATAATCCCAGTTCCGGGTGCCGCCGATCCTTTCCGGCAGCGAGCAGGAGGGCGCCGCGACGATCCCGCCGGTAGGATGGTAGGTCAGTGCCTTGAGCGTAATCAGCGAGCGCGCGACCTGCTCGCGCCACGGTCCCTGATACTCGCACCGCTGGATCCACTGACGCCATTTGCTCTCGGTCTCTTCGAGCATCGAGATCGGATCGTGGCGGTTCAGCGGCGGATGGCGATGGGATGGAAACCATGTGAGGACGAAGGGGATTGTCTCCCCCGCGGAGACGGAAAAGCGAGCCGTCGTTGCGAAATTCTCATTTTCGATCTCAACGGGCGTGTGGAGCAGCACCCCATCGGGACCGGCGATCGCGCTTAGGCCTCCTTCGCGTCGGCGAAGCCAGGGGGTGATATGGCCATAGTCGAAGCGGAAACGGATCTCGGTCGCCATGTCGACCGTTCCGGAATCGCCCCGGACGAGGCGCACCACATGGACTTTGCTCTCGTCGTCCGGCACCGGCATGAAATCGATGATCGTCGCCTTGCCGGCAGCGGTCGCGAAGCTGGTCTCAAGGATGGCCGTACCGGGGCGATATCGCCGAGTGACCGTTGCTGCCGATCGGGGGTAAAGCTTCCAGGCGCCGTTATCGTCGTTGCCGAGCAGGGACGCGAACAGCGCCGGCGAATCGAAGCGCGGCAGACAGAGCCAATCCATTGTTCCGGAACGGTCGATCAGCGCGGCGCTGAACGTGTTGCCGATCAACCCATAATCCTCGATCCGCTTCTCGATGTTGTCGCTTGCCATGAGCCCGCCTCCCGTGGTCACCGAAAATTCAACAAAGAAGAGCCGGTTAAGGTCCTGAAACGGCGGCGATACGCCACGCCTCAATTGAACAGTTCGGCGCTCTTCAGGGTTGAATAGGGAGACGATACATAGGAGGGGATCATGGAAGCGCATCAGCATCTCGTGAGCCTGCGCGCTTATGAAATCTGGGAGCGGAAGGGGCGCCCCCACGGAGTCGACATCGAATGCTGGCTCGAGGCGGAACGCGAGATCGAGGCGGAAGAACGCCGGCGCGGCGACGAGCGAGTCGAAGGCGAGGGCAGCTATAGCGCCGCCAGAAACTATGACCGCGGCGTCCGGGAATTCGAAAAAACCGGTCAGGTGGAATCGAAAGCGCGCGAGGCGGCAAAAGCCCTCGACGGCCCGGAGGCGGAAGCAATGCGCAAGGCCGAGCAAATCGGCCGCAGCCACAGCCATGGAGAAGACCCGGCCCTAAAAGAACACTGAGGCCGGACTACAGGAACCGGCCGATAGACCCAATGTTCAGTCCGTAGGGGGCCGCCGATGGCGGTCCGCACCCGGCATTTGCGACCAATTGGCTGCGTGGAGGTCGGCATGAGTCCCGAAGGAATCGACATCGGACGAGCCCCGAGCGAACCGCGGGGACGCGGCATGGGCCGTCCGGTCAATGAATCCGATATCGACGCGCTTGCCATCAATACGATCCGAACTCTGGCGATGGACGCGGTGCAGAAGGCCAATTCCGGCCATCCGGGCACGCCCATGGCGCTGGCGCCGGTCGCTTATACGATCTGGCAGCGCTTCCTTCGTTACGATCCGGACGACCCGATCTGGCCCAATCGCGACCGCTTCGTTCTGTCGAACGGGCACGCCTCGATGCTGCTCTACGCGCTGCTGTTTCTGGCCGGCGTCAAGGCGGTGAACTCGCAATATGAACGTTTGGGCGAACCGGCGGTGACTCTCGAGGATATCCGGAATTTCCGTCAACTCGGCAGCAAGGCACCGGGACACCCGGAATATCGCCTGACCTCTGGAGTCGAGACGACTACCGGCCCGCTGGGTCAGGGCGTCGCGACCAGCGTGGGCATGGCGATGGCCGAGCGATGGCTGGCCGCGCATTTCAACCGACCCGATTTCGATCTCATCGACTACGACGTCCTCGTCCTGTGCAGCGACGGCGACATGATGGAGGGTATCTCCGGCGAGGCTGCATCGCTGGCAGGCCATCTCAAGCTTTCCAAGCTCTGCTGGATTTATGATTCGAATCATATCTCCATCGAAGGCCACACCGATCTCGCCTTTAGCGAGGACGTCGCGACCCGCTTCATGGGGTATGAATGGGAAGTCACGCGGGTATCGGACGCCAATGACGGCGCATTGCTGACGCAGGCGATCGAGCATTTCAAGGCGACTACCGACCGCCCGACCCTCATCATCGTCGAGAGCCATATCGGCTACGGCGCCCCGCACAAGCAGGATACGAGCGCCGCCCATGGCGAGCCGTTGGGCGAAGATGAAGTGCGGCTGGCGAAACGAAGCTATGGCTGGCCGGAAGACGCTCAGTTCCTAGTGCCGGATGGCGTGCGGCAACGGTTCGAGGAGCGTTTGGCGGCCCGCGGCCGCAAGCTCCATGCCGAATGGCGGGCCAAGTTCGACTCTTATCGAAAGGCGCATCCCGAACTCGCCGAGGAGTTCGAACGAATGCAGGCACGCCGCATGCCTGAAGGCTGGGATGCCGACATCCCCTCCTTCCCGGCCGACGAGAAGGGCATGGCAACACGCGAAGCTTCGGCCAAGGTATTGAACGCGATCGCGCCCAAGGTGCCGTACCTCGTCGGCGGCTCAGCCGATCTCACGCCCTCCACCAAGACGCGGATCACGGCGGAGGGTGCCGGCGACTTCGAAGCGTACAATTATGGCGGCCGCAACCTCCATTTCGGAATCCGCGAGCATGCGATGGGCGCCGTCAGCAACGGCCTCTCGCTGTCGAAGCTCCGGCCCTTTGGATCAACCTTTCTCATCTTCTCCGACTATATGAAGCCGGCAATCCGCCTGTCGGCCATCATGGAGATCCCGCTGGTCCATGTCTTCACGCATGACTCGATCGGAGTCGGAGAGGATGGGCCCACGCACCAACCTATCGAGCAGCTCGCCGCATTGCGTGCGGTACCGGGCCTCGTGACGATCCGCCCCTGCGATGCCAACGAAGTCGCCGAGGCTTGGCGCGTCATGCTCGGCTTCACGCACCAGCCTTGCTGTCTGGTGCTGACACGCCAACCGATTCCCACCTTCGACCGGAGCCGCTATGCGTCGGCGAGCGGCTTGGCGAAGGGTGCCTATATCCTGTCCGACCCGCCGGAAGGCAAGCCGGATATTATCCTGATCGGCACAGGCAGCGAGGTGCAGCTATGCCTCTCCGCCGCCGAAGATCTTCGCAAGGACAATATCCGCCCACGCGTGGTTTCGATGCCCTCTTGGGAGTTGTTCGAGAGGCAGGACGAAGCCTATCGCCGATCGATTCTCCCACCGGAGATCACCGCGCGCGTCGCCGTTGAGCAGGCCGCGACAATCGGCTGGGAACGCTACGTCGGCTCTGCCGGCGCAATCGTCGGGATGCACAGCTTCGGCGCCTCTGCGCCGCTCAAGCAGCTTCTCAGGAAATTCGGCTTCACGCCCGATCGCGTGATCACGGAAGCCAAGGCCGTGCTCGAACGGTCGAGGAGAGCGCCATCATGACCCCGTTGAATGAGCTGGCCGCGCACGGCCAGTCCGTGTGGCTGGACTATCTTCGTCGCAACATGCTTACCGATGGAGGGTTGGAGAAGCTAATCGAGAACGACGGCGTCGTGGGATTGACCTCCAATCCCACGATCTTTGAAAAAGCGCTGGCCGGAAACGAGTACGACGACTCGCTGCGGCGGTATGCGGCCGATCAGAAGCTGGAGCCCGCAGTCATTTTCGAAAAGATC
>DATGMP010000095.1:0-21823 GCA_035293565.1 Alphaproteobacteria bacterium
GGCGCTGCTCTTTCCCGCTGACTCGCTTCCCCATCAGCTCCTGCTGTGCTTCGTCGCCGGCGGCATGGCGGCCGGCGGCCTTGCAAGTCTCGGCGCAATTCCCGCGGCCGCGAACGGATACGTCCTCGGATGCCTTGCGCCGCTGATCCTGCGGCTGGCAATCGCCGGCGATGCGATTCACTGGTTCATGGTCGTTTTCCTGAGCTTCTACTGCTTCGTGCTGATGGCGTTCGCGCGCAACTCGCACCGCGCCTTCCTCGAGGGTGTGCAGTTCCGTCTCGCCAACATCGAGCAATCCGAGCTCCTCTCGAAAGAGCGTGCCGAGCAGCACCGGGCCCGCAGTGAAGTCAGGCGCCTCCAGGCTCGTCTCGAACGATCGCTCGACTCCATACAGGATGCCGTCAGCCTCTACGACGCCGAGGATCGGCTGGTCATGGCGAACCGATGGATCCGCGACCGGTATCCGGAGGAGTACGCGCCCGGTCGAACGTTCGAAGAGATCGTGCGCGGCTTTTACGAAAAAACGAGTCTCGGCGCGGACCGTCGAGCCCTCGAAAACGCCGTGGCGACCGCGCTCGACTGGCATCGTCGCGCGGACGGAGACGCTGGCGAAATTCGCGGCGTCGATGATGCATGGTTCATGACCCGCCATTATCGCACGGATGAGGGCGGAGCGCTCGTCATCACGAGCGATATCAGCGCCGCCAAAAAAGCGGAAGAAGAGCTGCGGCACGCCAAGGCGCTCGTAATCGACGCGATCGAAGCCATCGAAGATTCGGTGTCGCTGTTCGATGCCGACGAGCGGCTGATTCTGGCAAACGAGGCCCTGCTCCTGCGCTCGCCCGGGAATGACGATCTATTCGTCCCCGGCAAGAAATGTGAGGAGCTGCTTCGCGGCTTCTGGCGTGGAACGGACGTGGCGCTCGACGCTGCGGCCCTAGATGAACTCGTCGCGAGACGGCTCGAGCATTTCCGTCGGGCCGACGGCGATCCTTGGGAGGCAAGGACGAAGGAAGGCGAATGGTTCGTCACGCGCCATTTCAGGACACGCGACGGAGGAACGATCAGCATCAGCACCAATATCAGCAAGGCGAAGCGAGCCACCGAGGAGGTCGAGGCGGCGCGTGCCGCGGCCGAAGACGCGAACAAGGCGAAATCGGCCTTTCTCGCGAGCATGACTCACGAGATCCGTACACCGATGAACGGCGTGATCGGCTTCGCCGACCTGTTGCTGGATACGCAGCTCGATGACGGACAACGTCAGACGGTCGAGCGGATTCGCGATGCCGGCAAATCGCTGCTTGCGATCATCAACGACATTCTCGACATCTCGAAGATCGAGGCTGGCAAGCTGGACCTGGAATCCATCGCCATGTCTCCCGCCTCGATCGTCGATGCGGCGGCGTCGATGCTGAAGGCTCAGATCGCCGCGAAAGGCTTGGAACTGCGCGTCGAGCATGATGCGACAGTGCCGGGCTGGATCCTGGGAGATCCCACACGAGTCCGCCAGATCGTGCTCAACCTCATGAGCAACGCGCTCAAATTTACCCACTCCGGTCATATAGTGGTGGGGTGCAAAGTTGATCGCGACGGCGCGAAACCGTTGCTGCGCTTCGAGGTTTGCGATACGGGAATCGGTATTCCCGAAGACCGCCGCAGCCTTCTGTTCCGTGATTTTACACAGCTCGATCGCTCGACGACCCGACGTTATGGCGGTACGGGGCTCGGCCTTTCGATCTGCAAGCGCCTCGCGGAAGCCATGGGCGGCACTATCGGCGTCACTAGCACCCCGGACGAGGGCAGCCTATTCTGGTTCACGATCGAGCTGACGGAATGCGCCGCGCCCGCGGAGCTGCACGCACCCGGCGACCGGTCTTCAACCGCCGCTCCCGCACGGATTTTGGTCGCCGAGGACCTGCCGATGAACCAGCTCATCGTCAAGGGCATGCTGACGGCCGAAGGACATGATGTCGTCCTGGTGGAGAACGGTGCGCAGGCCGTGACTGCCGCAAGCCACGGCGCCTTCGACCTGATTCTGATGGATATGGAAATGCCCGAGATGGACGGGATCAGCGCAACGCGCGCCATCCGGCAGCTCGAACGTCCTGGACGCGACATTCCAATCATCGCGCTCACCGCCAACGCGATGCTCGAAGATGCCGCGGCCTGTACGCAGGCCGGGATGAACGACTTCCTGTCGAAGCCGATCGACCGCAAGGACCTCGCCCTCAAAGTGGCGAAATGGTCTCGTACTGCGAGCGAAACATCCGCGCTTGCCGATGCGGAGGACGAGGAGATTGAGATTTTCGACCAGGGCGTCCTTGCGATCCTTGAACGCCTTCTCGGCAAGGAGACGGTCGATCGGCTGCGCGACATGCTGAGGGACAGGCTCCGCCAGATGAGGCCTGTTTTTGCCGCCCGGCAGGACCAAGCCCGAATGGCGCACGAAGCTCACGATCTTGTCTCGCTGGCCGGCAATATGGGATGCACCGAGCTGGCGGACGCAGCGCGCGGCCTTCTCACCGCCCTCAGAACCGGCTCGGGCGACATCGATCGCCTCTCCTCCCTGCTGGAGCGCGCGGCTGATCGCGCGTTGCTGGCGCTCGATGATCGCACGGCAGCATAGGGCGGCTTGCGACCCGCCATCGTCACCGAGACCGTATGACGAGCGTCGTCGTCGGAATCTGATTTCCCTCACCTGGCGCGCGCTGTAAAACCGGAGCGCGTTTCCACGATCCTGGAAATCTTTCCGGTGGGGGTCCAATGGCCCGAGCAAGCCTTCTTGCGGTTCTCGCCGCAATTTCGTTGAGCGCGACTGCTTCAGCCGAGATTAGGCCAACATTGCTTCCGAACGGCCTCGCGATCACGCCGACGGCGGCCCCCGGCGCCTCGTTCGAGCCGCTGAACCCGCACCTCGCCGGGTTGCCCGACTACACGGTCGGACAGGCCGTGACGAGCGCGGTGAGCCCCGACGGCAAGACGCTGCTCGTGCTGACCAGTGGGTTCAATCGCTTGACCGACGCGCAAGGCAAGATGATCCAGGCCGCGTCCACGGAGTTCGTCTTCGTCTTCGACATCTCCGCGGGCTTGCCGCGTCAGCTTCAGGCGTTGCCGGTACCGAACAGCTTCGCCGGACTCGCTTTCGGCCCCGACGGCGCGCATTTCTATGTCTCGGGCGGCGTCGACGATTGCGTTCATACCTTCGAGCGATCTGGAACGAGCTGGGCGGAACACGGCGCGCCCATCGCGCTCGGGCATCAGACCGGCAATGGCCTGGCGCCCGACCTCACAGTGGCGCCAAGGAGCACCGCCGGCCTCGCCGTCACGCCCGACAGCAAGACGTTGCTCGTCGCAAATTTCGAAAATGATTCCGTAAGCCTCGTCGACCTCGCGACGCGCGCCAAGGCAGCCGAGCTCGATCTCCGGCCTGGCAAGATCGATCCGATGAAATCCGGCGTCGCCGGCGGGGAGTTCCCCTATTGGATCGCGATCAAGGATTCGCGCACGGCCTATGTCTCCAGCGAACGCGACCGAGAAGTCGTGGTGCTGGCACTGGGCAGCAAGCCTTCGGTCGCGGCGCGCATTCCGGTGAAAGGCACCCCCAACCGCATGGCGCTCTCCCGCGACGGAACCAGGCTCTATGTCGCCGCGGATGGCAGCGATCTCGTGCTCGAGATCGACACGAGCACGAACCAAGTCGTTGCCGAAATACCGGCAACGGCGCCGGACGGATTTGTGCTCGACCGCGGAATGACTGGCAGCATTCCGAACAGCCTCGTTCTGTCGCCCGATGGGAAGAGGCTCTACGTCACGGACGGCGGCACCAACGCGGTGGCTGTGATCGCCCTCGACGGCAAGCCGCGCGTCACTGGATTGATCCCGACGGGCGACTATCCCAACGCGGTCAGCGCCTCGGCCGACGGGAAGACGCTCTATGTCGTCAATGGCAAGAGCCCGGCCGGCCCGAACCCCGCCAACTGCGTGCCTACCTCAAACGGATAACCAGCTTCCTCCGGTTGCCCGGTCAGCCGCCCGAAGCGCTCGGGCAACCAATATATGCTGCAGCTGACGAAGGCGGGGCTGCTCACCCTCCCGATTCCCGATGGACAGACGCTGGAGAAGCTGACGGCACAAGTTGCCGCGAACAACCATTTCGGCGAGGTGGTTTCAGCGGACGATCAAGCGGTGATGCTGGCGCTGCGGGCGCACATCAAACACGTGATTTATATCGTCAAGGAGAACCGCACCTACGACCAGATCCTGGGCGACCTACCGATCGGCAATGGCGATCCAGCGCTGGCGCAGTTCCCGGCAGCGCTCACGCCCAACCAGCACAAGCTCGCGAGCACCTTCGTCGACCTCGACGATTTCTTCGACGCAGGCGACGTCAGCGGCAACGGCTGGATCTGGAGCACGGCGGCGCGCATGACGGATTATGCCGAGAAGACGATTCCGGTGCAGTACGCGCGGCGCGGGTTCACCTATGATGAAGAAGGAACGAACCGCTATGTCAACACCGGGATAGCGACGCTCGCAAGTCGGCGCGAGGCAAACCCCATGACTCCGGACGACCCCGACATCCTTCCCGGCGCGCATAGCGTCACCGCGCCCGACGGCCCGGATGGCGACGAGGATGGCGGGTATCTGTGGAACGCCGCGCTTCGCTCCGGAAAGGCGATCCGCAATTACGGCTTCTTTCTCGACTTGATGCGCTATGAGAATGATTTCAAGTTGCCCGACCTCGCAAAGAAGGCGGAGGCCCAACGCATTCCGCTGCTGCATGATCCGTTCACGACGAAAACCCGCGTCGCCTTTCCATCGGACAAGGCGCTCGCGCCCTTCACCGATCTCTATTTCCGAGGTTTCGACAACAATTTCGCCGACTTGTTCCGATACCGCGAATGGGCCCGCGAGTTCGTTATGTATGTGAAGGAGGGCAAGCTACCCGCGCTCGAGTTCGTGCGGTTCATGCACGATCATATGGGCAATTTCGCGACCGCCGCGGACGGCGTGAACACGCCCGAAACCCAGCAGGCCGACAATGACTATGCGGTCGGGCTGTTGGTCGAAACGCTGGCGCACAGCCCTTATGCCAAGGACACGCTGGTCTTCATCGTCGAAGATGACGCGCAGGATGGTCCAGACCATGTCGACGCCCATCGCAGCATCGCCCTCATAGCCGGCCCCTATGTGAAGCACGGGGCCGTGGTCTCGACACGCTATTCGACCGTGAATCTGCTGCGAACGATCGAGGATATTCTCGGCATCGCGCATCTCAGCCTCAACGACTCTTATGCAAGGCCGATGGCGAATCTGTTTGATCTGAAGCAGACCGATTGGAGCTTCGACGCGATCGTCCCGGACATTCTGCGCTCGACGCAATTGCCGCTGCCGGGCCTGCGCAAAGCCGAGACGACCCGACCGCTGCACGACGCTGCCTATTGGGCGCGGAAGACTCGCGGCATGGAATTCGGCGTCGAGGACAAGCTGGATGCGCCGGCCTTCAATCGTATCCTCTGGGAAGGACTCATGCCCGGACGGCCATACCCCGAAACGCGATCGCACACCGATCTGCGCGCCGGTCGCGCCACGCTGCTCAGCGCGGGAGATCGCTAAGCGCTGATCCGCCGCGGATCGGTACGCAGGACGACATAGCGCATCGGCCGAGGCCATTTCCGGCAGCGCCGCGTGAGACTTGCCGAGAGTCTCGGCGCGCGTGATCGCACACGCGCCACGCCGCGGCGGAAAGTCATGGAGCGCTGCGAGAGGACGACGCCGCCCAAAGCCAGGACTGGCGCCGAGCATGGCGCCGGCAACGGAAGGCTGAGCAAACCGGCGGCGATGAGTGTCCAGCCGCCGGCGAGCACCGCCAGGTTGCGTATCGAAGCGCCGTCCAGTTCCGTCCACATGGCGATTGCTCCCTCGCTTCAGTACGCGAGGAAGGTCGCCTTGGATTTCAGCCGGATCAGGGCACGATCATGACTTTTTTGGGGCGCAACGTCATGCCGTCCGGATGCTGGCGAACGCTTCCGCGATTCGCTGCGGCGCCTTCGGACGCGCATACATCCGCTCAAGATAGGCCAGCAGATTCGAGAAGCCGTCGAGGCGATGCTGCTCATTGGCCCAATCCATCAGATATGCCGTCACGCAATCGGCTACGGTGATGCGGTTGCCGACGATGAATTGGCGACCGTCCATATGGCGATCCAGGATGGCGGCCATCGCGGCAAATTCCTCGCTGGCAAGCGCAATATCCTGAGGCAAGCGCCTGTCTTCGGGATCGAGCGCGGTGTGTCTGGTGATCCGCCACAGCGGCTGCTCTAGCTCGGTCACCGCGAACATGACCCACCGATAGACCTCAGCCCGCGCATTCAAGTCGGTGGGCATCAGCTCTTTCTGCGGATATTTATCCGCCAGATAGAAGACGATCGCCGCCGATTCGGGGATCACCAGATCGCCGTCGACCAGGACGGGAATCTTGCCCGCAGGATTGAGACGAAGGAAATCCGGCCGCCGATGCTCTCCGGCAAGGAGATTGACCGGCACGAACTCGAAATCCACGTCGAGCTCTTTGAGACCCCAAATGGCCCGCAGTGACCGCGCGCCACCGAACCCGTAGAGTGTCATAGCCATGCAATCCTCCGCTTCTCGGGTGTGTGTCACATGTTGATATCAACCTATATGCGCCATATCAAGCCTCTTGGAGACAATGGAGAGAAGTTGGGAGCGAGTTGCCATGGGATCAGCGTTAGAGTCGGGAAGAAGTAAGGAGGAGGGCGTGATGGCCCAGGCCAGGGACAGCGCAGGCAGGCCGCGTGTCGTCATCATCGGTGGCGGCTTCGGAGGCCTCGAGGCCGCCAAAGCGCTCGCTCGCGAGCCGGTCGAGATCACTCTCATCGACCGGGAAAATCATCACTGTTTTCAGCCTCTGCTCTACCAAGTGGCGACAGCGGCGCTCACGCCGTCCGACATCGCCTGGCCGATCCGTGGCATTCTCGGGCCGCAGAAGAATGTTCTGGTGCTGATGACAGAGGTCGTCGGGATCGATTCCGGTGCTCGGATCGTCCGAACCGCGGCGGGCCGCGACGTCGGTTATGACTTCCTGATCGTCGCGACCGGAGCCACTCATGCCTATTTCGGCCACGACGATTGGGCGCGGTGGGCGCCCGGCCTTAAGGGGATCGACGATGCGACGGCGATCCGGCGGCGCATTCTGATGGCTTTCGAGCGCGCCGAGCTCGAAACCGAGGCGGCGAAACGCGCGGCGTTCACCACCTTTGTCATTGTCGGCGGTGGTCCAACTGGTGTCGAGATGGCTGGCGCCATCGCCGAGGTCGCGCAGCACGCGCTGCCGCCCGACTTCCGCAACGTCGACCCGGCGCGCGCCCGTATCCTGCTGATCGAGGCTGGTCCCCGCATTCTCCCGACCATGCCCGAGCGGCTAAGCGCATACGCCAAGACGACATTGCAGCGAATGGGTGTGGAGGTGCGGACGGGCGTCGCTGTCACGGGAGCCGACGAGCGAGGCGTGTTGCTGGGTGACGAGCGCATCGAAACCGGCGCCACGATTTGGGCCGCGGGCGTCAAAGCTTCAGCCGCGGCCGAATGGCTGCACGTTCCACACGATCGCGCCGGCCGCGTCCAGGTCGAGCAGGATTTAAGCGTGCCCGGACATCCCGAGCTCTTCATCGTGGGCGACGCCGCGGCGGTGTTCGATCGCGCAGGAAAGCCGGTGCCGGGCATCGCCCCGGCCGCCAAGCAGATGGGCCGATATGCAGCGGCCGTCATCACCGCGCGGTTGCGCGGAACTGAGATCGGTCCCTTCGCCTATCATCATCAAGGCGACCTTGCGACTATCGGGCGGAAGGCCGCGATCGTGAAGCTCGGACGTCTCACGCTCACCGGCTTCGTCGGCTGGCTGTTCTGGAGCGTGGTCCACATCTATTTCCTGATCGGCGTGCGCAGCCGGATCGCCGTCGCATTCAACTGGCTGTGGGATTACGTCACCTTCCGGCGCCGGTCGCGCCTGATTCTGAGACAAAATCCATGACCGCTAAATGTGAATCGGCCTTCCGTCGACCGCGAGGGCTGCTTCCTTGACCGCCTCCTCGAGCGTCGGATGCGCGTGGCAGGTGCGGCCGATATCTTCGGCGGAGGCGCCGAACTCCATGGCGAGCACGACTTCGGCGATCAGCGTGCCGGCCTCGGCGCCGACGATGTGGACGCCGAGCACGCGGTCGGACTGAGCGTCCGCCAGGATCTTCACGAAGCCGTCGGTCGCGTTCATCGCGCGCGCTCGGCCATTCGCGGTGAAGGGGAACTTGCCGACTTTGTAGGCGATGCCGGCTTCCTTGAGCTGTTCCTCAGTCTTGCCGACCGAGGCGGCTTCGGGCCAGGTGTAGACCACGCCGGGCACAGTGTCGTAATCGACATGGCTCTTCTGGCCGGCGACGATCTCCGCCACCGCCACGCCCTCGTCCTCGGCCTTGTGCGCCAGCATCGGCCCGGCGATCGCGTCGCCGATCGCATAGACGCCCGGCACGTTGGTTTGGAAATGCGCGTCGGTCTTGATGCGCCCGCGCTCGTCGAGCGCAATCCCCGCCTTGTCCAGCGCAAGACCTTCCGTGTAGGGACGGCGGCCGACCGAGACGAGAACGATATCCGCTTCGAGCGTCTCGGCATCCCCGCCCTTCGCCGGCTCGACTGTGAGCGTGACGCCCGACTTGCTCGGCTTGGCGCTGGTGACTTTCGTCGACAGCCGGAAGCTCATGCCCTGCTTTTGGAGGATGCGCTGCATCTGCTTGGACACTTCACCATCCATGCCCGGCAAGATCCGATCGAGGAATTCCACCACAAGCACTTCAGCGCCCAAGCGCTGCCATACCGACCCCATCTCGAGCCCGATATAGCCACCGCCGATCACCACCAGCTTCTTCGGCACCGACGAAAGCGCGAGCGCGCCTGTCGAAGAGACGATCTTCTTCTCGTCGATCGTAATACCGGGCAACGGCATGACGTCGGAGCCGGTTGCGATGACGATCGCCTTCGCGGTGACGGTGCTGGTCCCGTCCGGTCCGCTCACGGACAGCATGTTCGGCCCGGTAAAGGACGCCGTGCCCTTGATCCAGTCGATCTTGTTCTTCTTGAAGAGGTAGGCGACGCCGTCGACATTCGCCTTCACCACCTTGTCCTTGTGGCCCTGCATCGCGACGAGATCGAGCGAGACTTCGCCAACCTTGACGCCGAACGCGCCAAGATGCTCGCGCGCCTCCTCATATTTCTCGGAAGCAGCGAGCAGCGCCTTGGACGGGATGCAGCCGATATTGAGGCAGGTGCCGCCGAGCGTCTCACGTTTTTCGACGCAGGCCGTCTTGAAGCCGAGCTGCGCCGCGCGGATCGCGCACACATACCCGCCCGGGCCCGAGCCGATCACGACGAAATCGTAGTCTGCCATGACGTCCTTTCCGGATCGTCATGCCCGTACTCGTTACGGGCATCCACGCGAATTGGCTGGATCGACACGCCACGTGGATGCCCGCGATAAATGCGGGCATGACGGACTAGGGAAACTCACAAGTCTAAAAGAAGCCGCTGCGGGTCTTCGATCGCGTCCTTGATGCGGACGAGGAAGGAGACCGCCTCGCGGCCGTCGATGGTGCGGTGGTCGTAGGAGACGGCGAGGTACATCATCGGGCGGATCTCGATCTTGCCATCCACCGCGACCGGCCGGTCCTGGATCTTGTGCATGCCCAGGATCGCCGATTGCGGAGGATTCAAGATCGGGGTCGACATCAGCGAACCGAAGATGCCGCCATTGGTGATGGTGAAAGTGCCGCCCTGCAGCTCCTCGATCGAGAGCTTGCCCTCACGCGCGCGTCCGCCGAGATCGGCGATTTCCTTCTCGATCTGCGCGAAGCTCTTTTGGTCGGCGTCGCGCACCACCGGCACGATCAGACCGTTCGGCGTCGAGACCGCGACGCCGATATCATAATAGTTCTTGTAGACGAGATCGCTGCCGTCGATCTCGGCATTGACCGACGGAAAATCCTGCAGCGCGGCGATTGACGCCTTCACGAAAAAGGACATGAAGCCGAGCTTCACGCCATGCTTCTTCTCGAACGTATCCTTGTAGTGCGAACGCATCGCCATGACGTGGCTCATATCCACCTCGTTGAAGGTGGTGAGCATGGCGGCGGTGTTCTGCGCCTCCTTCAGGCGCTCGGCGATACGCTGGCGAAGCCGCGTCATGCGCACGCGCTGCTCGCGCTCGGTGCGCGGGCGAGGGCCCGAAGGCGCAGGCGGAGGAGCCTGGAGCGGAGCCTTGGCCGCGGGCGGCGCGGCTTGTTCGAAAGCGGGCGCCACGGGCGCGGCGGCGAGCACATCACCTTTGGTCAGCCGGCCGTCCTTGCCGGTCGGCGTTACGGCCGCGGGATCGATCCCCTTTTCCTCCGCGATCTTGCGTACAGCGGGGCCTGATTTGGCGAGACCTTCGGCGGTTCCTTTTGCAGGCGCGGGAGCCGCGGCAGCAGGAGCCGGCTTAGGCGCCGGCGCAGCGGGTGCTGCCGCAGCCCGTCCGCCATTCGGCTTTGCCGACTTCGCCGGAGCTGCGCCATCGGCGATCGTTCCCAGCAACGCGCCGACATTCACCGTCGCGCCTTCCTGGACAGCGATCTCTCCCAGCGTACCCGCTGCCGGCGCGTTGACCTCGAGCGTCACCTTGTCGGTCTCCAGCTCGACCAGCGGATCGTCGACGGCAACCGCGTCGCCCGGATGCTTGAGCCACCGGGCGACCGTCGCCTCGGTCACCGACTCGCCCAGCGCGGGCACCTTGATGTCCGTCATCGGTCCTCGCTCCTTGTGCCGATCAGGCTAAAGCATCCCCGATCAGCTGTGCTTGTTCCTCATTGTGCCAACGCAAGAGGCCGGTCGCGGTCGCGGCCATCTCCGGGCGTCCGACATAAGCTGGACGACCGGTCTTGTGCTTCAAGCCCCCGAGCACGCGTTCGATTTTGCGATCGACGAAGAACCAGGCGCCCATGTTTTCAGGCTCCTCCTGGCACCACACGACCTCGGCGTTTGGATATTTCGCGAGCTCGCAGGCGAGCGGCTCGTCGGGGAAAGGATAGAGCTGCTCCAGCCGCAGGATCGCAATGTCCTCGATCTTGCGTTCGGCGCGCGCCGCGGCGAGATCATAATAGACCTTTCCGCTGCAGAGAACGACGCGGCGCACTTTCTCGCCGGGCAGATTGTTCGTACCCTCGTCGGCCAGCACGCGATGGAACGAGCTGCCCGGCCCGAAATCGGCAAGCTTCGATACGGCAGCCTTGTGGCGCAGCAGCGACTTCGGCGTCATCACGACCAGCGGCTTGCGGAAGTTCCGCCGCACCTGGCGGCGAAGCACGTGGAAATAGTTGGCGGGCGTAGTGCAGTTGACCACCTGCCAATTGTCTTCCGCCGAGAGCTGCAGATAGCGCTCGAGCCGCGCGGAGGAGTGTTCCGGCCCCTGCCCCTCATAGCCGTGCGGCAGCAGCAGCACCAGGCCGGACATGCGCAGCCATTTGGCCTCGCCGGCCGCGACGAACTGGTCGATGATGACCTGAGCGCCGTTGGCGAAGTCGCCGAACTGCGCTTCCCACAGCACCAGCGCATGCGGGTCGGCCAGCGAATACCCGTATTCGAAGCCGAGCACCGCCGCTTCGGAGAGCGGGCTGTCATGCACCTCGAACGTCGCCTGGCGCGGCGAGATGCTGGTCAGCGGGATGTGCCGCGACTCGGTCTCTTGGTCGTAGAGCACCGCATGGCGCTGGCTGAAGGTGCCGCGGCCCGAATCCTGACCGGACAGTCGCACCGGCACCAGATCAAGCAGAAGCGAGCCGAACGCCAAGGCCTCGCCGGTTGCCCAGTCGATGCCTTCGCCGGTCGCCAGCATCTGCTCCTTGGCCTTCAGCTGGCGCGCGATCTTGGGATTGAGGTTGAAGCCCTCCGGCACGCGCGTCAGCGCTTCGCCGACCTGCTTCAGCCGCGCGATCGGCACGGCGGTGTCGCCGCGCGCATAATCGGCCGAGGCAGCCTCGAAGCCCGCCCAAGCGCCCTCGAGCCAATCGGCCTTGTTGGGCTTGTAGGCTTTGCTCGCTTCGAACTCGGACTCCAGCCTGGCCTGGAAGTCCTGCTCCAGGTGCGCCGCCTCTTCGGCTGTGATGATGCCCTCGGCGGCCAGCTGCTCCGCATAGAGTGTGCGGACTGATTTGTGATTTCCGATCGCCTTGTACATCAAGGGCTGCGTGAAGGCCGGCTCGTCGCCTTCATTGTGGCCGAAGCGGCGGTAGCAGAACATGTCGACGACCACGTCCTTCTTGAACCGCTGCCGGAATTCGGTGGCAATTCGCGAGACATGCACGACCGCTTCCGGATCGTCGCCATTCACGTGGAAGATCGGCGCTTGCACCGCCTTAGCCACGTCAGTCGGATAGGGTCCTGAACGCGAATAGCTGGGCGAGGTGGTGAAGCCGATCTGATTGTTGATCACGAAATGGACGGTCCCGCCGGTGCGATAGCCGCGCAGCTCCGACAGCGCCAGCGTCTCGGCGACCAGGCCCTGCCCGGCCATCGCGGCATCGCCGTGGATGAGAAGCGCCACCACCTGGTCGCGCTCGGGAATGTCGCCGCGCTGGGACTGCTTCGCGCGCACCTTGCCTTCAACCACCGGATTGACCGCCTCAAGGTGCGACGGGTTCGCCGTGAGCGACAGGTGAATGACGTTGCCGTCGAAATCGCGATCGGAGGACGTGCCGAGATGGTATTTCACGTCACCCGAGCCCTGGACGTCCTCCGGGCCCGCGGGGTTGCCCTGAAACTCCGAGAAGATCGCCGAGAAGGGCTTGCCGAACACATTGGTCAGCATGTTGAGGCGGCCGCGATGGGCCATGCCCAGCACGATCTCCTTCACACCCAGCTGCCCGCCGCGCTTGATGATCTGCTCAATCGCCGGGACTGTCGCCTCGGCGCCGTCGAGCCCGAAGCGTTTGGTGCCCGTATATTTCAGCTGCAGGAAATGTTCGAAGCCCTCGGCCGCGGTCAGCCGCTGCAGGATCGCGCGCTTGCCGGTCTCGGTGAACTCGGTCTGATTCTGGACGTTCTCGATGCGCTCCTGGATCCAGGCCTTCTGCTCCGGCTCCTGGATATGCATGAACTCGACGCCGATATGGCCGCAGTAGGTAGCGCGCAGCCGCTCCATGATCTGACGGAGCGTCGGATTCGCGAGCCCGAGCACCTTGTCGATGAAGATCGGCCGATCCCAATCGCTCTCGACGAAGCCGTACGTCGCGGGATCGAGCTCGGGATGCATCCGGGGCTTCTCGAGGCCGAGGGGATCGAGCGTCGCCATCAAATGGCCGCGGACCCGGTAGGCCCGGATCAGCATCAGCGCTCGAATCGAATCCTTGACCGCGGTTTCGATCTGCTCCTTGGAGGTCGTGGCCGCGATACCGCCGTTGCCGCTCGGACGCGGCAGCGGCTCCAACGCATGCGCCGCCCGTGCGTCTTCGATCCAGCTGGGTCCGTTAAGTTCCGCTAAGAGCGTCCGCTCGTCGTCGCCGAGCTCAGAAAAAAACTTGCCCCAGCTCGCATCGACCGCGCCAGGGTCTTGCAAGTAACGGGCATAGAGCTCGGCCACATAGGCGCTGTCCGCGCCGGAGAGAAATTCTGTCTGCGCCATGTTTCGACACCGGCCCGCCCCTGCCGGTGCCCCCGAATTGTTCAAGGTCGAAGGAAGTTACTGTCGACGCGTTAACAAATAAGACTAACCCTTCAGCACCTCCAGCATCGTACTCCCCAAAGCGGCTGGCGAATTTGCAACCCTGATCCCGGCCGACCGCATGGCCTCCATCTTGGCCGGCGCCGTGCCCCGGCCGCCCGAGATGATGGCGCCCGCATGGCCCATCCGGCGGCCCGGCGGGGCGGTGACCCCGGCGATGAAGCCCACCATCGGCTTCTTGCGCTTATCGCGCTTGACGAAGTCGGCCGCGTCCTCCTCGGCGGTGCCGCCGATCTCGCCGATCATAATGATCCCGACCGTCTCGTCGTCGGCGAGGAACATATCAATGGCCTCGACGAAATTGGTGCCGTTGACCGGGTCGCCGCCGATCCCGATGCAGGTCGTCTGCCCCAGCCCGGCCGCGGTCGTCTGTGCCACCGCTTCGTAAGTCAGCGTTCCCGAACGCGACACGATGCCGATCTTGCCGCGCTGATGGATGTGGCCGGGCATGATGCCGATCTTGCACTCGCCCGGCGTGATGACCCCCGGACAGTTGGGGCCGATGAGCCTGGTCTTGGAGCCGGTCAGCGCCCGCTTCACCCGCACCATGTCGAGTACCGGTATACCCTCGGTGATGCAGACGGCGAGTGGGATCTGCGCGTCGATCGCCTCTAAGATCGCGTCCGCTGCGAACGGCGCGGGCACATAGATCACCGAAGCCGTGGCCCCGGTCTTCCGCACCGCGTCGGCCACCGTATCGAAAACCGGCAAGTCGAGATGGGTGGCGCCGCCTTTGCCGGGAGTCACACCGCCCACCATCTTCGTGCCATAGGCGATCGCCTGCTCGGAATGGAATGTCCCCTGGGCACCCGTGAAGCCCTGGCAGATGACCTTGGTATCCTTATTGACGAGAACGGCCATTTTACGCGGCCTCCTTGACGGCGTTGACGATCTTTTCGGCGGCGTCCGCCAGATCGTCGGCCGAGATGATCTTGAGGCCGGATTCGCTGAGTATCTTCTTGCCCAATTCGACGTTCGTCCCTTCGAGCCTCACAACGAGCGGAACATGCAGCGCCACCTCCCGCGCCGCCGCGACAACGCCCTCGGCGATGACGTCGCAGCGCATGATGCCGCCGAAGATGTTGACCAGAACGCCCTCGACGTGGGGGTCGGAGAGGATGAGCTTGAACGCGGTGGTCACCCGCTCGCGCGTGGCGCCGCCGCCGACATCGAGGAAGTTCGCAGGCTCGGCGCCATAAAGCTTGATGATGTCCATCGTCGCCATGGCTAGGCCCGCGCCGTTCACCATGCAGCCGATGTTGCCGTCGAGCTTGACATAGTTGAGCTCGTGCTTGCCCGCCTCGAGCTCGATCGGATCTTCTTCGGCCTCATCGCGCAGCGCCTGCACGTCGCGGTGCCGGAAGAGCGCGTTGTCGTCGAAATTCATCTTGGCGTCGAGCGCGAGCACATCGCCCGCGCCGGTCACCACCAACGGGTTGATCTCGACGATCGAAGCGTCGAGGTCGGTGAAGGCCTGGTACATGCCGGTGAGGAATTTGGTGGCGCTGGAGACCTGCTTGCCTTCGAGCCCAAGGCCGAAGGCGATCTCGCGCGCGTGGAACGCCTGGAAGCCCATGACCGGATCGACCGCCACGCGAAGGATCTTCTCCGGCGTCTTGGCGGCGACTTCCTCGATCTCCATGCCGCCCTCGGTCGATGCCATCACGGTGACCCGCGAGGTCGCCCGGTCGATCAGCATGCCGACATAGAGCTCGCGCTTGATGTCGCAGCCTTCCTCGATATAGACGCGCTTGACTTCGCGGCCGGCGGGCCCCGTCTGGTGCGTGACGAGCACCTTGCCCAACATGTCCTCGGCCCGTGCGAACACGTCCTCGAGCGACTTCACCACCTTCACGCCGCCGGCCTTGCCGCGGCCGCCCGCATGGATCTGCGCCTTCACCACCCAGACGGGCCCGCCGAGCTTGGTCGCGACCTCGGCCGCCTCCTGCGCCGTATAGGCGACGCCGCCGCGCGGGACCGCGACGCCATACTTCTGGAGCAGCGCCTTGGCCTGATATTCGTGAACGTTCATGGAAATGCCGGAATCGTTGGCGGAAGGCCGAGGTCGTGCCCGGCCGCGCCGCAATCTAGCACCCCCGCCGCCCAGGGCAACCCTGGTGTTTGCGATGCAATATCGTCCTACCTGGGGAAGCACGCCCTTTCGTCGTCCTTAAGGGAAAGATGATCCGCTCGGGCATCCAATTCCGGGCCAGTCAGCAGTCGGAATCCCCCTCAATGCCGATCGCCGTTCGGTTCATGCCGCCCCGAAGCCGAGCCGAAATTCTGCGCGGAGCGAGCCTTATTGCCATCCTGTCCGCCGCCGGAAACGCGACCGCAGAGCCAACCGCCGAGTCTGCCGCCCAGCAACTTCAGACGATTACCGTCATCGGCCACGAAAACGACTACAAGGCCGACCTGCCCGCGATTTCCAAATTAACCGAACCGCTGGTCGATACACCCCAGACCATAAACTCGGTCACCGGACAGCTGATCGCGGATCAAGGCATAACCACGCTCAGCGACGCCCTGCGGAACGTTCCGGGTATCAGCCTCGGCGCTGGGGAATTCAGCTGGCAGGGCACCGCGCTGACCTTGCGCGGATTTAACGCGCGCAATGACATCTATCTCGACGGGATGCGGGATTTCGGCAGCTACTACCGCGACCCGTTCAACCTGGAAGAGGTCCAGGTGCTGGAAGGTCCGTCTTCGATCCTGTTCGGCCGTGGCTCGACTGGCGGTGTGGTCAACCAGACGAGCAAGATGCCGACAATGCAGCCGCTCTATGCTTCCAGCCTCAGCGCCGGCAGCGATGAAACCCGCCGGCTCACTGCCGATTTCGACCAGCCCCTTCCCGAGTTGGCAGACGGCGCTGCTGTCAGGCTCAATCTCATGGGGCATGATTCCATGGCCGCGGGCCGGGACATCGGCGAGTACCGTCGATACGGGTTTGCCCCGAGCCTGGCGCTCGGCCTCGGCACGCCGACGCGATTCAATCTCAGCTATTTCCATCAAACCGAGAACGATACGCCGGATTATGGGCTGCCCTGGTTCGTCGGCAGGCCGGCCCCGGTGCCGCGCCAGAACTTCTATGGCTTTCGCAGCGACTATCTGAACACCAATGCGGATGTGCTGACCGCCTCGGTCGAGCACGATTTCAGCGACGATCTTTCCATCCGCAGCCGGCTACGCTACGCCGATTATTATCGGGACTTCCGGATCAGCGAGCCGATCGTCCCTTCCGCATTCCAAGCGGGGGCGCCGCTCGCCAGCATCCCTGTGATGCGGAACGAATGGAGCGGCTACAGCCGCGAGACATTCCTGCAGAGCCAGACGGATTTGACGGCCAAACTTGCAACCGGTGGTCTAGAGCATACGCTGGTGGCGGGCGTCGAAGCGGGGCCGGAAAGCTCGACGCCTGAATTCGACAATGCAGTCAGCACGCCGCTCAATACGCTGCTCGATCCGGACGAGAATCAGGTTTTCTCGGGCCGGAACTATATCCGCCTTCACGCCAACACCCACGCTGTCGGCTTCGCCGCCTACGCGATGGATACCGTCAAGATCGGCGAGCAATGGGAGATTACCGGCGGCATTCGCTGGGATCGTTTCGATGCGGACTTCAAGGGGATCTACTACTCGGTGCCTCCCGCGGCTCTGAACCAGATCACGCGGATCAACACGGCTGACGAGCTGGATCAGGTCCCGAGCTACCGCGCGGCGATCGTCTACAAGCCCGCCTCGAATGCCAGCATCTATTTCGATTACGGCACCTCCTTCGATCCTTCGGCCGAGACGCTGTCGCAGATCACGAGCGGCCGTTCGCTCGGAGTCGGCTTCGAGGGGCTCGCGCCCGAAAAGAACCGCAATTTCGAGACGGGGACCAAGTGGGATGTGCTGGCCGGCAAGCTCTCGTTGACGGCCGCGCTGTTTCGCGAGGAGAAGACGAACGCCCGCGTCCCCGATCCCAATAATCCCGGCTTCGACATACTGGGTGGCGAGCAGCAGGTGGACGGAATCGACCTGGAAGCGGCAGGGAGATTAACTGAGACTTGGCGGATCCATGCCGGTTACACCTATCTCGAGAGCACGACGCTGAAATCCGCCCCAGGCGCGGCACCGGTCGGAAGCCCGCTCGACAACACGCCCAAGCACAGCATCGCGCTCTGGACCGAATATACACTGCCCTTCGGGTTGGAGATCGGCGGCGGCGCCACATACCTGTCCAGGCAAATTGTGCAGAACACGGCGCCGATCGAGAGAGTCCCGGCTTACATCGAATTCGACGCGATGGCCAAGTATGAGCTCACTAGCCAAATCGGGCTGCAAGTCAACGTCTACAATATCACCGACAAATATTATTATGCCGACCTGCACGCCTTCCACGTCATCCCCGGGGCCGGCCGTTCCGCGTTATTTTCGGTGAATTTCCGATACTGATCGAAGGTCCAAAATGCTCCTTCGCATTCCTCAAATCCTCGATGCCGACGACGTCGCGGAAATCCGCCGTGGACTCGACACCGTCGACTGGGTCGACGGACGGGCGACGGCCGGCGATCTGGCGGAAGGGACGAAGCGCAATCGGCAAGCGCGTTACGATCACCCGGAGACCCGGCGTCTCGGGGATCTGATTCTCACCCGCCTCGAACGCCATCCGGTCTTCATGTCGGCGGCGCTGCCGCACAAGGTCGTGCCGCCTCTTTTCAACCTGTATGCCGAGGGCTCGTTCTACGGCCCACATATGGACGGCGCTATCCGCCCGATCGAGGGAACTCCGCACAGAGTTCGCACTGATCTTTCGGCGACGCTCTTTCTCAGCGCCGCCAAGGATTATGACGGCGGCGAGCTGATTTTCGATGATGGTTCGGCGACGCATCGGATCAAGCTCGACGCCGGCGACATGGTACTCTATTCGGCTGACACCGTGCATCGCGTCGAGCCGGTGACGCGCGGCGCCCGGCTGGCATCCTTCTTCTGGGTACAAAGCATGGTCCGGGACGAAGGCGAGCGGGGCCTGCTCTTCAAGCTGGATGGCACGATCCAGCAGCTTCGGCGCGACGGGGCGGCGCATGACTCGGTCGTTGAGCTGATGAACCTCTATCATGCCCTTCTGCGGCGATGGGCGGACACCTGATCGAAGGCTCTTTCCTCGCCGACCTTTAGCGGGACCACCAGTCGAGCGTCGTCCACCAAGGGCTATCTAGGCGCAACAGCAGGGCCGCCGCGATCGAGGCCGCGCTCAGCATCGCGGGGAGGCCGCGCGATCGAAGTAGGCGGGAGTGCGGAACGGGTTGCTCCGCCGGCGCCGAAGCGCGGTATCCGTCCCGCGCGTCGTCGGAGCCCAACATGAGCCAAATCCGCTGCAGCTCTGCAAGCTCCGCAGCATGAGCCGGCTCTCGGATCCATATCTCGAATGCGGCGCGCTCCTCAGGCGTGAGGAGGCGGCGACGCAACGCCCCAAACCAAAGCGACGCTTGCCGATCCAGATCGATTTCTTGGTCGTTCATATTCAACTTCCGCGCTCCTGATCGGCAGCATATGAGGTTTTCGCGTCGCGCAACGCGCGCCTCAGTCTCAGCATCGCCTCCGCGATGTGCTTTTCGACCATGCTGGGGCTGATTCCCATCCGCCGCGCGACCATCGCATAGCTCAGCCCCCCGAAGCGATGAAGCTCGAACGCCTCGCGGCATCGCGGCGGCAGAGCCTTTGCGGCGTCGAGCACGATATCCAGCTGCTGTTTGGCGATGAGGCGATGCTCTGGGTCGAGCAACTCTCTCGAGCTTGCGCCCAGCGCGAGGTCCACGCGACGAGCCGCCTCGCGGCTTCGCGCGCGGCTGCGGTCGACAAACAAGTTGCGCGCGACCTGGAGCAGATAGCCGAGCGGATCGCGGATCGACCGGAGCCGCGCGTCCTCGCGCAAAACGCGGACACAAGCTTCCTGGACGACCTCCTCGCCGTCGAGCGCAAGGCGCGCGCCCATCGCGCGAACGAGCGGAACGGCTTCCGTGTAAGCGCTGACGATGCCCGCGGGATTGGAACGTTCCCTGCTCGGCAACCGACCCTCCCAGACGGCCTCTGTCTGGAAACACCGCCAGACCGGTCCCCGACGATACCGAGGAAGGCAAAATGCGCCACGGAAATATTTTTTAGAAAACCACCTGAGGACATCCGATCGTCAATCGTCCCTCACTTCCCGTCCCCGACCCGCGAAGAGTTCGGACTTTCGCCTTTCCTCGAACCATCCTTGACGTCCGAGCGCCGCCGATATAATTTCGATTATCGTCAAAATATGAAATCGTGGGTATGGAAACTTTACCGGCGATCGCGGCTTTCTCGGCGCTCGCGCATGAACACAGGCTCGCGGCTTATCGGCTGCTCGTGGAACGCGGGCCGGAAGGGTTGCCGGCGGGAATGATCGCCGAGCGGCTGGGGCTGCCACCTTCTTCGCTCACCTTTCATCTCCAACATCTGCACCGCGCGGGTCTCGTCACGCAGCGGCGCATGAGCCGGCAAATCATCTATGCCGCCGATTTCGAAGCGATGAACGCGCTGGTCGGCTATCTGACCGAGAATTGCTGCGGGGGAAGCAGCGTCGCATGCGCGCCGCCCGCTGCCTGGAAATCGAAGAGCCGCGTCAAAGCTCGAGGACATCGGCCGGGAATCGACGTCGTGAGCCTCAACACGATTCCTGTGTCAATGAGCCTCCACGCCGAGACACTCGGGCGGCGTCCGACCGATTTCGTCGAACTCAAGGAAGCGCTGGCCATCGCCGGGCTGCCGAGCGGCGACATCGGCATGACGGGCCGAACCTTTTGGCGGTTTCGCGATCTCTCCGGCCGAACGATCGGCTACGGTGGAATTGAGCTCCACGGCCCGAACGCGCTGCTCCGCTCGATCGTCATCATGCCGGAGGCACGCGGATCCGGATTGGGCGGGCAGGTCGTCGCCTTTCTGAACAGCTATGCTCAGCTCCGCGGTGTCGAACGGACCTGGCTGTTGACCACAACCGCCGCCGACTTCTTCCGCAAACTGGGCTTCAACGACGCGAAGCGTAGTAGAGCGCCCGATGCGATCAAGGCGACCACGGAATTCGCAAGCCTCTGCCCGGCGAGCGCGATCTGCATGTCGCGCGCCCTCGGCCCATGAATCGATCCCTCGCCGCACGGGCCGCGAGTGAGGCGCTGGGCACCGCGTTTCTCCTGATCGCCGTGGTCGGTTCAGGCATCATGGCCGAAGGCGACATGCGCATCGTCACCGGGGGTCGCGACGCACGCGACGAAGAAGAGGTCACTCGCCGGCGGCAGCCATCGCGTAGGTCAAAGAGCCTTGTATGACGCCGTCCTTGGAGTCGGTGGTCGCGATGCCGATCTCGGCGACCTGGCCGGTGTCGGGCAGGCGCATGCTGTAAGTGATGAAATGGTATTTGCGTTTAGCGATCGTCTTGGTGTCGTCGCCGGTCTGGCGGATCTTGAAGCGATCGCTCGCGGCGATCTCGGTCAGCAGATTGTCGAGTCCTCTTTCGAGCGACGCCCCCTCGACGCGCGGTGCGCGGACGATGCATGTGCCCGAGCCCGCGAATTCTAGGACCAGCTTCTCGCCAAGGGGCATACGAAGGGTCCAGGCAATACCGCCGGGCTTGCCGTTCTGAAGCTGCAGGACTGTCTTGTCGTCGAGCTTCTCGACGGTGGGATCACCGCTGCCGATGATATTGATCACGCGCCCGCGATCGCCTCGCGTCGAGACACAGAAGCGCGAGAACAGCTCAACCGCGTCATGCGCCTCGGGGTCGGTGAATTTGGGATGGTCGCCCAGCGGAATGTCGTCGAAGGGCCGCCCCACAGTGAGCTGGGCCGCCGCCGGAGCAACGACGAACGCCGCCCAGAGGGCGGCGGCCACCGCCGGCAGCAGCCGCATCTTGAGTCCGCGACCGAAAATCAGCCCTTGGCCATCAGCCCCTTGGTGACTTCGATCAGCTCCTTCACCGCCGCGACGGATTTGTCGAACTCCGCCTTC
>DATGMP010000096.1:0-11121 GCA_035293565.1 Alphaproteobacteria bacterium
GTTCTGGAGGAGATGCTGCCGGTCGCGGGCGGGATCGGCGGCGCGCTGACCGACCAGCAGAACCGTCAATGGACCGCCCATCTTGCGGTCAACATCAATCTGCGCTCGATCGACACCGGCCAGCTCATCTCGGCCACCGGCTTCCGCATCGAGCATCTGATCACCACACCGCAAAGCGCCAATGACAAGGATCTGCGTGAAGCTCAGGCTCGCCTGATCCGCGAGGCTATGGAGGATTTCAACCGCGGAATGGAGATGACGCTGAAGCAGGACATGCCGCAGATCATGATGCCGCCGTCATAGGTTCGTCAGAACAACATCAAACATCATGCCCGCAACAAGGACGGGCATGATGGTCGTAGTCAGCACGAGCCGTCAGATCGCGTGGCCGTGGCCGATGATGGAGAGGAATTCCTTCCGCGTCGCCTCGTTGTCGCGGAAAACGCCGATCATCTGGCTGGTCACCATGCTGACGCCGGGCTTATGGATGCCGCGGGTGGTCATGCACTGGTGCTCGGCCTGGATCACCACGGCGACGCCTTGCGGGCGTAGCACTCGGTCGATCGTGGAGGCGATCTGAGCGGTCATCTTCTCCTGGATTTGCAAGCGCTTGGAGAAGATCTCGATGATTCGGGCGAGCTTGCTGATCCCGACCACGCGATTGCGCGGCAGATAGCCGACATGCGCGGTGCCGATCACCGGCACCATATGATGCTCGCAATAGGATTCGAAGCGGATGTCTCGCAGCACCACCATGTCGTCGTAGCCTTCGGTCTCTTCGAAGGTGCGGGCCAGGATCTCCTCGGGATCGAGTCCGTAGCCCGCGAAGAATTCCTCGTAGGAGCGCACCACCCGCTCCGGCGTAGCGCGCAGCCCCTCGCGGTCCGGATCGTCGCCGGCCCAGAGAATAAGGGTGCGGACGGCCGCCTCGGCCTCGGCCCGACTGGGCCGCCGCTTCGCGGCTTCCGCAGGCTCGAGCTGGGGCTGGACGGAAGTTAGCGCGGGCTTGTTGGGCATTGCTCTTTCCATTCAAAACGCGGCCATGGGCGCCGCGCTGTTCTTGAGATGTGGCCAAGGCGGTCCGGGTCAAGTAGCAGCGGCTTGGCGCCACACGTTTAGTTGAGACGAACCGACTGATAGGGACTATCGAGCGAGAAGGCGGGGATCGCGACGTCGAACGGCTCTCCTCCCTCGCGCTCCATGCGATAGCTCCCGACCATGATGCCGTGGGGCGTCGGCAGGGGAGTCCAGCTTCGGTATTCGAATGACTCTCCCGGCTTCAGCACCGGCTGCTCGCCTACTACGCCCGGGCCGCGTACTTCCTGCACCCGGCCCAGCGCGTCCGTGATGCGCCAATAGCGCGAAACGAGCTTTACTGTGTCACCGCCCTGATTCTCGATCCGGACGTGGTAGGCCCAGCGGAACTGATTTTCCGCAGGCGTGGATTCCTCTTCAAGATAGGAGGGCTCGACGCTGATGGTGATTGAGTCGGTCGAGGCTGTGTACATGGCTGGGTGCGTCGTCGAGTGAAGAAGCTCAGACTATGACAGGCGGCGCTGTTCTCGCTAGCCCCCGGCGTGCTAACCAGCGGCAGCCATGGACATAACCCACGAGATCCCGGCGGACGGGGCCGACATCGAACGGCTCCTCGACCTCGCCTTCGGGCCGGATCGGTCGGAGAAGACGGTCTATCGTCTGCGCGCCGGGGTTGCGCCGATCGCGGAGCTCTGCACGGTCATTCGCGAGCAGGGCACGCTGCGCGGCAGCCTTCGTTTCTGGCCGGTCGTGATCGGGCCGGAGCGGGTTGCCGCACTGCTCTTAGGGCCGGTGGCCGTGGCCCCTGCGGATCGCGGCAAAGGCTACGCGCGGGCTCTCATCTGGGATGGGCTTAGACGAGCACGGGAGCTCGGGTACCGGATCGTTTTGCTCGTCGGCGACGAGCCTTATTACGCTCAATTCGGCTTTGCCCGGCCGCTCGCCAAGCGGCTGGAGCTGCCGGGTCCGGTCGATCTCGCGCGCTTCCTGGCTCTCGAACTCGAGCCTGGAGCGCTTGGCGGCGTGTCAGGGATGCTCGGGCGCCCGGAGCCGGACGAGGCCCGACCAGGAGCCGCCCGGCTCGCTTCCTGAGCGCTTGAAGTGGCTCTTCGCGGTCCGTATAAATTTCCGCCGCCGCGGGTGTAGCTCAATGGTAGAGCAGAAGCTTCCCAAGCTTACGACGAGGGTTCGATTCCCTTCACCCGCTCCAACGGCCTAGCCGTTTTCCGTGCGATCGAATCGCTGATGGCGCCACTTCGGATCCCGGCCGTCTATATGCGCGGCGGCACCAGCAAGGGCGTGTTTTTTCTGGCCGACGATCTCCCGACGGATCCGGTCGCGCGAGACCGCATTTTGATGCGCGTGATCGGCAGCCCAGATCGTTACGCTCAACACATCGATGGAATGGGAGGAGCGACCTCCAGCACCAGCAAGGTCGCGGTGATCACCAAATCGTCGCGTCCTGGGCACGACGTCGATTATCTGTTTGGCGCCGTCTCGATCGATAAGCCCGTGATCGACTGGTCGGGCAATTGCGGCAACCTCACCGCGGCGGTCGGCCCGTTCGCGATAGCCCACAAACTGGTCGAAATCCCGGCACAAGGCGTGGCGCGCGTGCGGATATGGCAGGCCAATATTGGAAAGACGATCGTCGCCGAGGTGCCGGTCCGGGACGGGGATGTTCAGGAAGAGGGCGATTTCGCGCTCGACGGCGTGACCTTTCCCGCAGCCGAAATCAAGCTGGCGTTTCTCGAACCCGGGGCGGACGAAAACGGCGCCATGTTCCCGACGGGTGCCTTGGTCGATCGATTCCACGTCCCGGTTGCGGGCAAGATCGAAGCGACGCTGATCAACGCCGGCAACCCGACGATTTTCATCGAAGCCGCCACTCTCGGCCTCACCGGGACCGAGTTGCAGGGCGACGTCAACGGTAATGTCGCGTTGCTCGAACGCGCTGAGATCATCCGAGCCCACGGAGCCGTCGCAATGGGGCTGGCGGCGACTACCGCCGAGGCTACGACGACGCGGCCCGCCACGCCGAAGCTCGCCTTTGTCGCTCGGCCACGCGATTATCTCTCGTCCGACGGCCAGTCTATCGATGCCGGGAGCATCGATGTCCTCGCGCGCATCTTCTCGATGGGCGCCCTGCACCATGCGATGACCGGGACAGGCGCCGTCGCGATCGCGGTCGCGGCGGCAATTCCAGGGACCTTGGTCCACCGGATCGCGCCGGCCGGTCCTGACGGCCGAATCCGCTTCGGGCATCCGTCTGGTATCCTCAACGCGGGCGCGGAGGCGCGGCTGGAGAACGGCCGCTGGATCGTCACCAAGGCCCTCATGAGCCGGACCGCGCGCCGCCTCATGGAAGGATGGGTGCTGGTGCCAGACATACGCGCGTGAAACACCGCGATTGTGCGATCGGGGCTCAAAGCTGGTATACCGCCCCCTGTGGCAGCCTGGAGCATGGATTGACCTCAGCCTTAGCACGAATCGGCCCGCGGGTTGCGGCGGTCGCTGGCATTTTAATCGGTACGATATGGGCGCTTCTGTCCTTTCATCGCGGCGCGCTCAATCCGGCTGTCATCCGCGACGTAATCGAGAACGATCCTCTGGCCCCTGCGATTTTCGTGGCGCTGCAGGTGGCGGCGAGCCTTCTGTTCGTGCCGCGCACGATTCTCGGGATCGCTGCCGGGCTGATTTTTGGATTCGCTTGGGGCTCCTTCTGGGCCCTTATCGGGGCGGAGGCCGGCGCTGCGGCGGGCTTTGCTGTCGTGCGCTGGTTGGGTGCGGGACGCTTCAACCTTGAAGATACGCCGCGGCTTGGGCCACTGATCGCGCGAGCGGAGCAGGGCGGCTGGCAGGCTGTGGCGTTGCTGAGACTCTTTCCGGGCCTGCCGCACGGAATCGTCAATACCGCCCTCGGGCTGACGCGCGTCTCCTGGCGCGATTATCTCGTCGGCTCGTTCCTCGGGATGCTGCCGATGACGCTGGCGCAGGTGGATATCGGCGCGGCCGGTGGGTTGGCGCTCACCGGCGGCCGAGGCTGGATCGTTGCGCTCGTCGGCGCGCTCGGCATCGCCGCCACGTACCTGCTGAAGAAGCTATTCGCGAAAAGCCGCTAAGGCTCGACGATCGATAGGATCGCGGCCAGGACCGACAGGGGGCGGTAGGGCTTCGACAACACGGCACCCTCGGTGCTCCGGGCTTCGGCCAGGGCGCTGGAATAGCCCGAGGTCAGCAGCACGCGCGTAGCAGGCCATCTCGCGCGGACTTGGCGCGCAAGGTCGCAGCCGTCCATCGAACCCGGCATTTTGACATCGCTGAACAGCAAGCTGATGTCGTTTTCCTTTTCCAGCACGGTCACGGCCTCGTCGGCGTTCTCCGCCTCGAGCACGTCGAACCCGGAATCGCGCAAGAATTCAGCGATCATCGCGCGGATGAAAGCGTCGTCCTCAGCGATTAGCAGTCTTGCCGGCACGCACTTATCCTCCCAGTTTTCCACAGGCTAACATCATTTAACTTGTGGATCAAATACTTGGCAGCCGTGCATGGTCTTGCATGCCAGAGTTATGGTAAACTTTCCGTTAGCTTGAAGGAGGCGCAAATGCGCAATGACCTTCATCTCGCGGTTGCAGCAATTGCGATCCTGACCACAATCGGCGGATCGACGGCCGACGCAGCGGTCACGGTCATGGGCGGAGGGCTCGGGGAGGCCTGTTCCAAAGCGGCGAAGGTCGCATCGCGAAGCGCGATCGCCGACGACAATGGAATCCGGACCTGTACGTTAGCTATCGAGAACGAGGTGCTCGCGACGAGGGACCTCGCCGGGACTTATGTCAATCGCGGGATATTGCGGATGACTCGGACCTGGTATCGCGATGCCGAAAGCGACTTCAATATGGCGTTGTATCTTATGCCGACCTTGGGGGAGGCCTATGTCAATCGCGGCGCCGCCAGGATCGGCGAGCGCCGTTATGCCGAAAGCCTAACCGACATCGACAGGGGCCTGGCCCTCGGTTCGGAGGAGCCCGAAAAGGCCTATTTCGACCGTGCCCTCGCCCATGAATTCCTGGACGACATGAAGGCCGCCTATTTCGACTATCTGAAGGCGTCCGAGCTCAAGCCGGATTGGGAGGCACCCAAGAGGGAGCTCGCTCGCTTCACCGTGTCCCGCGCGCCGCAGCACTGACGCGATCGACGTTCCCCGAGGCGAGCCCTTTTGCTAGTGAAGCAGGGGTCTCGCCCCGGAGTGATGCATGGCAATCGAGATATTGATGATGGGGCCCATGGGGCCGATCGAGCGTGGCCTGGTCTCCGACTTCACGCTGCACAGACTGCCGCCCGAGGGTGAACGCGAAGTCTTCTTCGCGCGCTCAGGCAAGAATGTCCGAGGCGTGGTCGCCTATAGCGGAGCCGCCCTGCTCGACGAGCGGCTCTTGGCGCGCCTGCCGAATGTCGAGATCGTCACCAACATGGGCGTCGGTTATGAAAGCGTCGATCTCGAGGCTGCCAAGGCGCGCGGAATCATCGTCACCAATGCCGGTTCGGTGAATGCGGAGGACGTCGCCGAGCACGCTTTCGGGCTGATGCTCGACGTGGCGCGCAACATCTCGGCCGGCGACCGATATGTGCGAAGCGGTCAGTGGCCGATCAAAGGCCGCATGCCGATGACTCATCGGGTCACCGGTCGCAGGCTGGGCATATTGGGCCTGGGACATATCGGCCTCGGCGTCGCGCGGCGCGCGGAGGCGTTCGCCATGCCGGTTGCGTATCACAATCGACGCCGTCGTCCGGACGTGCCGTATCGCTATGTGGCTGATCTCGTGGAGCTGGCGCGCGAGGTCGACTTCCTCGTCGCGGCGACGCCCGGCGGGGACGAGACGCGGAACCTCATCAATCGCGAAGTGCTCGATGCGCTCGGGCCGGAAGGCTTTCTGGTCAATGTCGGTCGCGGCTCGGTCGTCGATGAGCCGGCACTGATCGCAGCGCTACAGGAAAAGCGCCTAGCGGGCGCCGGGCTCGACGTTTTCGCCGACGAGCCGAACGTGCCGGCCGTACTCATCGAGTTGCCTAACGTCGTGCTGCAGCCGCATCAGGCCGGCGCGACCTACGAGGGCGTCGCCGCCGCAGTCGATCTGGTCATCAGCAACATGAAAGCCCATTTCGCAGGCGGCGCGGTACTGAACAGGGTCGCCTGATCTAATCGAGCTCCCTAGCGCGGCCGCAGTCGCGCATGAAATTCGCGACCTGCGGAAGCGCCTCGGCCAGCTCCCGGTGACGGGCGCGGACCACTCTTACGAGGTCGCCTTTCCGTCCGAGCATCCCGTCGCCGATCTCGATCATTCTGAGATTGGGCCAGGCCTTGGGGCGGATGCGTGCCACTTCCGCCATCACCCGATCGGAGCTCCAGCCGGGCTCCGCTTGGGTCAGCAGCAGCACTGACGCCGCCGTCGAGCGGCTGATTCCCATATGGCAATGCACGAGAACGTGGATGTCCCGATCCGGGGAGCCTGCGCCAATATCGCGCCCGAAAGCGAGGAGGGTGTCGATATGGTGCGGTTGCGGTGATTCATAGCCGGGCACGCGCTCCTCGATGATGTCGTGGAAGCGGAGCTCTAGTCGCTCATGCTCGCCATAGCGACTGAAGGCCGCCGGCTCCGGCTCAGCCGGATCGAGTATCGACAGCACGTGGCTGACCCGCTTGCCGGAATGGTCGGGAAGCTCGGCGAGTCCGCAGATCGTCATCCGGAAGGAGGGGGAGGAAGGGGTGTCATTCATGAAAGGCTCGACGAATTGGTATTCCGGACTGGCGGAAAGTTGCCTTGGCCATTATCTCGCAGCCGTGAGCCGTCGTCGAACCGATTCTCTTTACCCCATTTCGGCAAGCGCATGAGCGCTCTGACCGAGGCGCCGCGCCCGGCGGAAAGTCCGACGCCAGGCGCCTTTGCGACGCGGGATTTCCGTCTCTTCCTGGGAATGCGCGTGCCGGCTGTTCTCGCGACCCGGATCCAGGATGTCGCGGTAGGCTGGCAGGTCTACGACATTACTCACCGCCCGCTCGATCTCGGCTTCGTCGGGCTGGCGCAGTTTGCGCCGGTCTTCGGGTTGGCGCTCGTCTCGGGCCATGTCTCCGATCGCTTCGACCGGCGCCTGGTGCTGGTCACATGCCTGACGGTCCAGGTCGTCTGCGCCGCGCTGTTGCTCGCGCTCGCAATGAGCGGGCTCGACGAAGTCTGGCCGATTTATCTCGTGCTGGTCCTGTTCGGCGCCGCGCGATCCTTTTCGGGACCGGCAAGCGCCGCGCTGCTGCCCAATCTCGTACCGTTGGAGCAGCTGGGCAAAGCCTTTGCCGTGAATTCCTCGACCTTCCAGGCGGCAACGATCGTTGGCCCGGCGGTGGGCGGGCTCGTCTTTGTTTGGGGCGCCCCTGCGGCCTTCGCCGTCTCGGGATTGCTTGCGATGCTTGCGGCCATTGCCGTCGCCGCGATCCGCACCCGACCTGCAAGGGCGGAGCCGCGCGCCATCACCTGGGAATCCCTTGTCGCCGGCATTCGCTTCATTCACGCGCGGCCGGCGATCCTGGGCGCGATCTCGCTCGATCTTTTCGCCGTGCTCCTGGGCGGAGCGACCGCGCTCTTGCCGATCTATGCGCGCGACATTTTGGTTGTCGGCCCGTTCGGTCTCGGGCTGCTCAGAAGCGCGCCCGCCGTCGGGGCAACGATCGTCGGACTGGTGCTTGCGCGCCGGCCGCTCGGCGGCCGCGCAGGCCGGACGATGTTCGTTTCGGTCGCCGTTTATGGAATCGCGACGATTGTCTTCGGCCTGTCGCGAAGCTTCGCGCTCTCACTGGGCGCGCTCGCGATTCTCGGAGCGGCCGACATGGTCAGCGTGTTCGTGCGGCAGAACCTGGTTCAGCGAGCCACGCCGGACGAGATGCGGGGGCGCGTGAGCGCGGTCAATTTCGTCTTCGTCGGCGCTTCGAACGAGCTCGGTGAAATGGAATCCGGTCTCACCGCCGCCTGGCTTGGCACGATCGAATCCGTCGTTCTGGGCGGCCTCGGATCGCTGCTGGTCGTGGCTCTTTGGATTTGGCGCTTCCCCGCGCTCGCCCGCGTTGACCGGCTGGAGGACATCCGGCCGCAATAGGATCAATCGTCCTCGTCGCGAAAGCGGCCGCCGCTCATCGGAGGATACTACCTGAGTTCCTGCTATGATCCAGTCAAAAAATCGGCCCGATTGGGGGTGGTCTTACCCCGTTCGGATCGACTAGGTTCGGACGGGATCGGAAGCAGCGGAGGATGCCATGAAGACCGAAGACATCGACTATCGTGACGGGGATCTCACCTGCAAAGGGTACATCGCCTATGACGACAAGGTTCAAGGCAAGCGCCCGGGAATCCTGGTCGTTCACGAGGCATGGGGACTCGGGCCGCATGCGATGGAGCGGGCGCGCATGCTGGCCGGGCTCGGCTATGTCGCGCTGGCCGCGGACATGTATGGCGACCGCAAGCAGGTCACGAGCATGGAGACGATGATGGAGGTCATCGGCGATCTCCGCAGCAACCCGGCCAAGCTCCGGGCCCGCGCCTTCGCGGCGCTCGAGGCGTTGCGGGCGCATCCTCAAGTCGATCCGAACAAGATCGGAGGGATCGGTTTCTGCTTCGGCGGCACGACAGTGCTCGAGCTGGCCCGCGGCGGTTACCCCGTGAAAGCGGTCGTCAGCTTTCACGGTGGATTGGAGACCGCGGCGCCGGCGGAGAAGGGCGCGGTCAAGACGAAAGTCCTGGTCTGCACTGGCGCCGACGATCCGATGATTCCGCCTGAGCAGGTCGTTGCCTTCGAGGAGGAAATGCGCAAGGCCGAGGCCGATTGGCAGGTCATCGCCTATGGCAATACGGTCCATAGTTTCACCAATCGCGAAGCGGGCAAGGTCGTGCCGCTGCCCGGGCTGGCCTACAATGAGAGCACCGACCGGCGGTCGTGGGCGGCAATGCGGGCCCATTTCGACGAGGCCTTTGCCTGAGCGCACACCAGGTGGCCTATCTTTTTGAACCCGAAAGCACTCCCTCGGTCGAGATAAAGGGCCGGGCTGAGCGCTTTCCGGTCCACCGTATCTATTGCGTCGCCCGCAATTATGCGGCGCATGCCCGCGAGATGGGGATGAATCCCGATCGCGAGCCGCCCTTTTTCTTCTCGAAGCCGGCGGACGCCATCGTTCCCAATGGCGGCGATGTGCCCTATCCGCCCAGGACCGCGAACCTGCATCACGAGATTGAGCTGGTCGTGGCGCTGGGAAAAGGTGGCGCGAATATCCCCGAGGCCGAAGCCAACGGCGTGATATTCGGCTATGCCGTCGGCAACGACCTCACCCGTAGAGACCTTCAATTCGAAGCCCGCGACAAGGGACGACCTTGGGACACGGCCAAGGGCTTCGATCATGCCGCACCCGTGACCTCGATCTACCCGGTGGCTTCAACGGGCATCCTGGAGCAGGGACGGATTTGGCTCTCGGTGAATGGGATCATCCGGCAGAATGCCGATCTCGCCGAGATGATCTGGCCCGTTCCCGCGATCATCGCCGAGCTTTCGACCCTGTACGAGCTTCGCCGAGGCGATCTGATCTTCACCGGCACCCCGGCGGGTGTCGGCCCGGTCGTCCCGGGAGACAGGTTAGAGGGGGGAATCGAGGGACTCGATACCCTTATTAACCAAATCATTGCGTAAAAATGCATGAGCGTTCCGGTTGCGTTCGTAGCTAATTAACCAATTTTGAAAAACCTCGGCCCCATGTTCTGAGCCCACGCCACACCTCCGGCGATCTTGGGGACAGTTCCGCATGGGCGACCAAAACGCCGCCGCCGAGTTCAAACATAGCTTCGCCTTGTTCGACGCCGATGCCCGGCTCGTCGAATGGGACGAAGGCTTCGTTCGCGAGCTCGTTGTCGCGGCCCCGATCATCAAGCGGGGTGCATCCTTCGGCGATATCGTCCGTCGGACCTATTCGACTCCGATGCCGGGCAAGACCCTGATCCGGCAGAGGTCGGAGGAGGACCTGGAGGCGCTGGTCCAGGAGCGAATCGCGAGCTTCGGGAAGGAATTCACGATCGATTACCACGCCGGCGACCAGTTCATTCGCGTGGAGCAAATCCCAATGGCGAACGGCGGCATGATACGGGTCGCGCGGGACGTGACGGCGGAGCGTCAGGCCGCGGCCGTCCTCACCGAGGCCCGCAAACAGCGGGCGGGCAGCGCCGAACGGGCCTCCGTGCCCATCGAATTCAAGCGCGATGCTGACGGCCAGTTCTCCTGGTCGGAGGACACACCGGAGTTCAAGCGCTTTCTCGCATTTCCCGAAGGATCCGCCGATTCGGTCGAGCTTCTGTCGCGCACCGAACAGAGTGCCGAAGAGGCGGCACAGCTTTCTGCGGACATCGAAAAATCCTATCGAAACCTGCTTCCTCTTTCCTTCGAGCGGCGGATCCGCGACGGCGCCGGCAATCTCAGATGGTTCCGCTTCACGGCGACGCCGGCGCGCAGTCAGGACGGCGGGACGCTCTGGAGCGGTCTCGTTCGCGACATCAGTCCGGAAAAGCAGATCGAAGATCAGGTCGAGCTGTTCCGCTCGGCGGTGGTGCAATCGTCCGACGCCATCATGATCGTCGAGAACAACCGCGACGCCGAGCAGAAGAGCAGCATCGTCTATGCCAATCCGGCCTTTGAGCAGCTTTCGGGCTTTCCGCTCGACGAACTGATCGGCAAGCCGGTTACGACGCTCAAGGGCTTCCAGATGGGAAGCACCGAGTATCAGGTCTATCGCCGCGACGGCACGCCAATCTGGGTCGAGGCGCGCTTCGCCGTGGTGCAGCGCTTCGCCGACGGCACCTTCCGCGTCGTGTTCGTGCTTCGGGATGTGCGATACCGCCGGCGCGCTCAGGAAGAACTGCTCGCGGCGAAGGAGGCGGCTGAAGCGGCGAGCCGAGCGAAGAGCGAGTTTTTGGCGAATATGAGCCATGAGATCCGGACGCCGATGAACGGCGTGCTTGGGATGAACGGATTGCTGTTGGACACGCCGCTGGATGGGGAGCA
>DATGMP010000097.1:0-3537 GCA_035293565.1 Alphaproteobacteria bacterium
CAACCAGACGCTTCCGTCGCATGATCGCCGCCTACAACAATACGCCGCGCAAATGCCTTGACTTCAGAACCCCCGCCGAGGTCTTTTCCAACGTGTTGCACTTCGAGTGTGAATCCACCTCCCGGCCTTCGCCGGGACGACTCTCAAGCGCTCTTGCGCTGGAACTGCCCGGCTGGGCGGAAGCGCCAGAGATATTGCGGGGCGATGGCTTCCAGCGAATCCGGCGTGATGCCGAGGCCCTCGAGCGTGAGGCCCGCATCCTTTGCCGCCTGTGATACCACATTGTCATGGCGGAGCAGCTCGACCTGGTCGGGCGTCAGCTTCAGCGTGCCGGGCGCGAATTGCAGGAACAGGGACTGCAATTTCGCCAGCCCGAACGGCAGGGAGACCAGCATGCGATCGCGGTCGGTGATTTCGAGAATGGTCTCCATGATCTCGCGCATGGAGAGGATTTCGGGCCCGCCGAGCTCATAAGTGGCGCCCGCCTTCGCCTTGCCGTCGACGGCATCGGCCACCGCATTGGCGACGTCGCCGACATACACCGGCTGCATTTTCGTCGCGCCGCCCCCGATCAGCGGCAGGAACGGCGAAATCCGCGCCAGCGCCGCAAAGCGGTTGGTGAACTGGTCCTCGGGCCCGAACACCACCGACGGGCGCATGATCGTGGCCGAGGGCACCGCCGCCAGCACCGCCTTCTCGCCGGCCGCCTTGGAGCGGGCATAGGCCGATTCGGATTTCTCATCGGCCCCGATGGCCGAGACATGCACCATTTGCGCGCCCGCGGCGGCTGCGGCCTTGGCGATCGTGCCGGCGCCCTCCGCCTGGACCGCTTCAAAGGTCTGCGCGCCGCCTTCGGCGAGAACGCCGACCAGGTTCACCACCACTTGCGCATCGCGAATCGCCGCCTCGACCGACCCCTGATGGCGGATATTGGCCTGTACGGTGT
The DNA here is from genome assembly GCA_035293565.1 of Alphaproteobacteria bacterium. Classification (GTDB taxonomy): domain Bacteria; phylum Pseudomonadota; class Alphaproteobacteria; order BOG-932; family Roseiterribacteraceae; genus DATGMP01. Next base: position 947 of record DATGMP010000097.1, read on the forward strand.
GGATCTGGCCGACCCGCCCCATCGGCTGCAGGTATCCGGCCAGTTCCGGCCGCCGCACCGCGACCCGGATGCGGTACTCGCGCTTGGCCAGCGCCCGCACCACATTGCGCCCGACAAAGCCCGATCCGCCGAAGACCGTAACCAGGGTGTCCAGATTGGAGGGCATGTCTTTTATGTCCTGCAGGGCAAATTCGAGGGAATGGCTGCGATTTGGCGGCTTCGCGATACGCCATCAGGCGATTTCTGTACAGCCTAAAGCGCGGGCCGCGCTTTGGGTTTTGTTCGAGCCTGAGCTCTCCGCAAACGCCTAGCCTTTGTCGCGAGGGAAGACCGGCCGCATTTTTCGCTGCGCGGTCCTCCGGGTCCGCGATCAAGCGATCGGGGTGTTGCCGTGATCGCAATTTGACAAGCGCGCGACGGCCCCTTAGTAACCGCGCCGGGCCCAGGTGGCGGAATTGGTAGACGCGCTGGCTTCAGGTGCCAGTGGTGTAACAGCCGTGAAGGTTCGAGTCCTTTCCTGGGCACCATTTTGCCCATTGCCCGGTCATGAGCCCTTGAGGGGATTGGCGGCGCCCGCCGAACCGATCGGACGCTCTCAATGATGCCGAGCCCGGTTCATTTCCTGACCAGATTCGTCGGGTTGCAGCGACCCCGGTCTATTGCTTCACCAGCGGGCAATTGCCCTCGCTCTCGGGCCGGAACGCGTCCTCGCCCTTGATCGTGCCGACGACCTTGAGCAGATCCCAGGTCGATTTCGATTCCTCGGGCGTCTTCACCTGCAACAGATAGAGCGGATGGATCTTGCGGCCGTCCTTGCGGATATAGCCCTTGCCGAACAGGGGATCGTCGGTCGGCATGTCCTTCATCGCGGCGACCACCGCCCGGCCATCCGCAGCGCTTCCGACCTTGTCGACCGCCTTGAGGTAATGAAGGACCGAGGCGTAGACGCCGGCCTGCATGTCGTTCGGATAGGCCTTTGACGGAATGCGCTCGGCAAAGCGTTTTGCGAAGGCACGCGTGCCGTCGTTAAGGTCCCAATAGAATGGATTCATGATCTGCGCGCCCTGCGCGAAGCGCAAAGTCAGCGCCGGGATGCCGTTCATGCCGAGGATCAGCCCGGCGAGCTTGTGGTCCTGCGTCAGGCCGAATTCGGCGGCCTGCTTCATGGAGGTGATGGTGTCGTCGCCGGCATTGGCAATGCCGATCACGTCGGCGCCGGAGGCCTGCGCCTGCAGCAGATAGGACGCATAGTCCGAGGTTCCAAGCGGATGACGGACCGCGCCGAGCACCTCGCCGCCAGAGGCCCTCACCGCTTCCGTCGCCTGCTTCTCCAGATCATGGCCGAAGGCGTAGTCGGCAGTGAGGAAGAACCATTTCTTGCCGCCCTGGCCGACGATCGCCTTTCCAAGCCCGCGCCCGTAGGCATAGGTGTCGTAGGTCCAGTGCACGGTGTTCGGCGTGCACTTCTCGCCGGTGAGCAGCGCAGTGCCGGCGCCCGAGCCGACGAACACCTTGTTCTTTTCCGCGCTCATGGCGGCGACCGCCAGCGCGATCGCTGAATTCGGCACGTCGAAGATGGCCTCGACGCCCTCATTCTCGTACCAGCGCCGCGCGATGCCGATGCCGGTATCGGTCTTGTTCTGGTGGTCGGCGGCCACGACCTCGATTGTCTTGCCGGCGGCCTTCCCGCCATAGTCCTCGACGGCCATCTTGGCCGCGATCACCGAGCCAATGCCCTGATAGGCGGCGAACGGGCCGGACTGATCGTTGAGGACACCGATCTTGATGCTGTCCTCGGCCAGTGCCGGCGCTCCCACCGAGAGCGCGGCGCAGATCAACAGGCTTTGCAGGAATTTGGGGCTCACGCTTTCGTCTCCTTGTCGCTTCCTCGGGGGCCAAAGGCGGTCTAGTGCCGCTAAAACATAGTTATATTTTATAATTATTTCCGCGCGTGTCAATTCCACAAGATTCGGCCAGACTGCCGCGGCAAAGAGGGAGTTGGGGCACGTGCGAGCCAATCAGCAGCCAGGATCGAAAAAACCGCTCAACCTCACGGCGCTGCAGAACACGCCGGGATTCATGATCCGGCTGGTGCAGTTGAAATTCTTCGAGGGGTTTTACGAGCATTTCGCGGAAATGGGCGTCACGCCCGCGAGCTTTGCGATACTCGCCCTGATCCGCGACAACCCGGGCATTCCCCCGAGCACGGTGGCGAGCCTGCTCCGGCTGCGGTTGCCGAACCTGATCAAGATGCTCAACGAGCTCGAATCATCAGGCATCATCAAGCGCAATCGCTCCAAGGCGGACCGTCGTGCGGTCGAGCTGGCCCTGACACCAAAGGGTGCAAAACTGATCCAGGAAGCCGCAAAAGTCTCGGAGCCCTACGAGCGCAGGATGCTTGCGCCGCTTTCGGAGGCCGAGCAGGACACGCTGATCAAGATGCTTAACCGGATCCTGCCGCTGTAGTGCTCTGGCTCGAACACTTCATTCCGTCATTCCGGGGCGCCGCGGTCGCGGCGAACCCGGAATCGAGAGGCTGCGGCGCGAGATTCCGGGCTCGCCCTCCGGGCGCCCCGGAATGACACCGAGTG
>DATGMP010000098.1:0-9239 GCA_035293565.1 Alphaproteobacteria bacterium
CATCGAGCCCGGCCGCCTGGGCCAACCGAGCCGTTGCTTTCGCATCTTCGACCGTGATGCCCTGGTCGACCAGGAACTCCTCGGAATCGATCCGCGCCAAGACCGGGTAATCCTTTCCCACCGCGGCGCGGATCCCTTTCACCACATCGACGAGCAGCCGCGAGCGGTTCTCGATCGAGCCGCCATATTCGTCTGCGCGCTGGTTGGTGAAGGGCGAGAGGAAGGATGAAATGATGTAGCCGTGGCCGGCATGGATCTCGACCGCGTCTACGCCAGCCCGCTTCGCCCGCTCCGCGGCGGACGCATACATCTGGACCAGCCGCTCGATGTCCTGCGGGGTCAGCACCTGATACTTCACCGCGCCCATTCCGGTATAGGGCGCGGTGAAGATCCGGTACTCGTCCTCCAGGAAGCCATCCATCATGTCGCCGGACTTGCCGACAGGCGGAATCGAGGGCGTCGCGACCGGACGTCCGTCGAGCATGTCGTTCATCGCCACCAGGCCGGCATGATGGAGCTGCATGCAGAGCTTCGCGCCATGCGCATGGACGGCGTCCGCCAATGCGCGCACACCCGGAATGTGGCGCTCTTCCGAGATCGCCTCCTGGCGCCAGTTGCTCGATCCTTCGGGGTAGCCGATCGACACCGATCCCATCGTGATCAGCGCCGCCCCGCCCTTCGCACGCTCGGCGTAATAGGCCCTGATCCGCTCTCCCGTGATGCCGTCCTCATCCGCCAAGTTCGATCCCATCGGCGTCATGAAGATCCGGTTGCGCAGCTCAAGCGAACCGATCCGGCCGGGCGATAGGAGATGCTGGAAGCGGCGCGCCACGGGCCCCTCTCAGAAGTCGGAACGATCTGCACCGCGGGGGGCGCGTTCGTCCGCCCCGATTTGTGCGTTGACGTGAGACACTATGTATATACAGATAATATGTCAATGCCGCCGATTTGGAGGCGGTTGATCGCGCCGACTCCAGCGGTGACGCTTGGTTCCTCAATGTGCCATTCTGGCGCCCAACGAGATTCGCGGGGGAAGTGATGTCGCCACGCTCGGCAAATGGACAGACCGGCTCCGGGTCGGAGCGGCCTCGACCGAATGCGCGGGGGCGCTCGAGCGGCCGGCTCACGCTGCAGGAACGACAGAAGCAGGATAGTCGCGAGAAGGTGATCGCGGCGGCGCGCGAGGTATTGGAGGAGCGGCCTTACGCGCTGGTTGCCGTCGAGGACATCCTCGCGCGCGGCGGGATCAGCCGAGCCACCTTCTATCGGCACTTCGCCAGCAAATTCGCTGTGGGCAAGGCGCTACATGACGAGTTTTGGCCGCGCCTCTTCGCGCTGTATCAGGGCCTCTCCGAAATGCGGGACCCGACCGAGCAAAGCTTCGGGCAGTGGATTCGAAAGGTGCTCGACTTCTATCGATCGGAAAGGACGCTGGTCATCGCGTTCCAGCAGATGATGGTCATCGAGCCCGAGTTCGAGCCTACCGTCAATCAGGTGAGTCTCGAGGTGATGAAGGCGCTCGCGGCCTCCAGCCCTTCGCTCGCTTATCTCCTGGAAGAATCCAAGCGGGGTCGAAGGGCAAGGATGGATGCGCGCCTGCTCCTCGAGCAGCTCGACGACTTCTTCTATGCGGCGGTCGCCCATGACTGGATCGAGGACGTGGACGACGGCGTCGTGATCATGGCGCGAAATTTGCAACGCCTGGTCGAGGATTTGGGCCGAGCGTCCGCAGCCGGGCGCGCCGTTTCGCGCAAGTCAGGTGCAAAGAAAAAATCGACAACGTCCCAGCAAGCTCGCCGAGTCCTTTAGTCATGCGGCCGTAATAACAAAGATACCCGAAAACATAGACCAAACTGATATCATTAGAAATTTTTCATTAAAAAATTCTAATGTTCTTTTCGTGGACATATTCGGCTTCGTCGCTATAAGTGCCGCCATTCGAGGGAGATCATAAGCCGGGCGGGACGGAAAGACGTGCCGCTCGATCAGGCACTCTGTCAGGAATCTCCGATGGCGTCAGTGTTCCTTGCGTCGAGTTCCGCAGGTATGGGCGTGTCACGGCGCGCCCGGCCGGTCCGAGCTGCAGCCGGCGCCCATCTCAAGAAACCGACATCGACAGCCCTCGATCGAATCTCGGGACCAGACATTCCACGCCATCCACGGTCCCATCGACGGCAGGGAAGAGCCGCCGATCAAAAAAGAACGGATGGCCCCATCAAAAGGACGAACCAGAGATGCCTATCAGATCATTCTTGTCGGGCACGGTTGCGACACTAGCGATCCTGTCCGCCATCCCGGCTTCGGCCGCCTCTTCCGAGCAGCAAGAGATCGAAGCGCTGAAGCGCCAGATGCAGGCCCAGATCGACTACCTGAAACGCCAGGTGGAGATCCTGTCCGAGAAGGAGAAGGCCGATCAGGCGCAGCAGCAGGCGAACCAGCAGAAGGTCGACACGGCCGTCGCAGCCGTGGCGAAAGTGACGCCGCCCAAGGGCAAGAAGGGCGTTCAGATCGGCGGCGTTACGGTTACGCCCGGCGGCTTCATCGAAGCGGCGGGCATCTATCGCGACAAGAACATGACGTCGGACATCGATACCAACTTCAACAACATCCCGTTCGCGAATTCGTCGAACTACCATGTCGACGAAAATCGCTTCACGGCCCGGCAGAGCCGCCTGTCGCTGCTCGCCACGGGCAATGTCGATTCGACGACTCAAGCAACCGCCTATTACGAAATGGACTTCCTGGGCGCCGCCGGGACCGCGAACTCGAAGCAGAGCAACAGCTATAACCTCCGTATCCGCAACATCTATGCGACCATCGATTGGAACGATTGGGGATTGCATCTCATGGGCGGCCAGAGCTGGAGCCTGGCGACCATGTATAGCAAGGGATTGTTGCCGCGCGACGAGCAGGTGCCGTTGACGATCGACGCGCATTACGCCGTCGGCTTCGACTGGACCCGGCAGCCCGGTTTCCGGATCGTCAAGGACTTCGACAAGACGCTGTGGCTCGGCCTCTCGGTCGAGAATGCGCAGATGACCACCGGCGGGACGATACCCGCGAACGTCAATCTCGTCACCAACACGAGCGGCGGCCTGTTCGACCCGAATACCGCCTATTCAATCGACGCCGCGCCGGACATCATCGCCAAGGTGGCCTGGGATCCGGGCTTCGGCCATTATGAGCTCTACGGCATCGCCAGCTTCTTCCGCGACCGCGCGAATCACCAGAACAACACCGACGTGGCCGGCGGCGTCGGCGCCGGCGCGATCGTGCCGATTATTCCGAAGATGCTGGAGTTCCAGCTCTCCGGCCTGGTGGGCCAGGGCATCGGCCGGTACGGCACGAGCCAGCTCCCCGATGCCACGTTCGGCGCCGACGGCAGCCTGCATCCCCTGACCGCCTACTCGATCCTGGGCGGCCTGATCGGCCATCCGGACCCGTCGTTGGACGTCTATCTCTACGCCGGTCTGGAGCATGCCGACCGCTGGTACGAGAATATCGGCGCCAACCATTACGGCTACGGCAATCCGGCTCTGAACAATTCAGGGTGCTTTGTCGAAGGCGGCACCTGCACCGCGAATACGCGTGACATCATGGAAGGCAGCGCCGGCTTCTGGTGGAAATTCTACCAGGGCGACTTCGGCAGCGTCCGGTGGGGCGGGCAGTTCGAATACATCACCCGCAATATCTGGAGCGGCACGAACGGGGGAGCCGGCCGGCCAGGCGGCGGCAGCACCGACGATGCGATCCTCATGACCAGCTTCCGCTACTATCCGTTCTGATCGCCAATCGCTTAGAGCAGCTCGAGGGGCGGCGGAAACGCCGCCCCTTTTTAATTCCATCGCTGGAAAAGATTCTATGGACGCGGACGTCCGGAAAGGCTAAATCGCAGCAGCGCTATATTCATCTGTATATAGCGATCCTGTTATCGCCCGAGGAAAGCTTCCATCATGTCCTGGTTGAGCGCTCGCACCATTATCGCTGCGGTCTGCATGCTCCTCTCCGGCGGCTACTGCCTGTCGGCCTATGCGCAATCGGCGCCGACGGAAATCGAGACCTATTTCGACAATTGGTTTGACCGCGTGGATCACACGCAGGCCGAGCAGCCGCACTGGATCACGCCGATCGCGACAACGACGCCCCGGCTCGAAGAAGAATTTCGCTACGATCAGTATTTCGAAAAGCTGGGCAACGGCGGCACGTTATACAATTTCGACGCAGGCAAGGGCCTCGAGCTCATCCCCGCCGAGCCCGTTGAGCTGATCTTCGGGTTACCGCCCTATATCGAAAGAAAGATTCCGGGCCGACCGGACGTGTCGGGCTTCAACGACGTTCCCTTCCTACTTGTGAAGACGCGCCTGCTGACCGCCAACGAGCAGAGCGGCAACTACATTCTGACCGCATTCCTGCAAGGCAGCGCGCCCACGGGAATCGCCGCCCTGACGACGAATACCTACATGATCACGCCGACGATCGCCGGCGGCTTCGGGATCGGCGATTTTGATATCCAAACCACGCTGGGCTTCAGCTTTCCGACCGACGATTCGAAAGAGACGGGCGATATCCTCACGTCGAACACCACCTTCCAATATCATCTGTGGAAGGTTCTGTGGCCCGAGTTCGAGGTCAACTACACCCACTGGCTCGGCGGCTCCCGCGCCGGGAGGGATCAGGTTCTGCTGACGCCGGGATTGGTCGTCGGCCGCTTTCCGATCGGCTGGCGCGCCAAGCTGATCGTCGGCTTGGGGTATCAGGTCGCGGTCGCGCCGACCACGGTCCGCACGCCCCTCACGCCGCAATTCCGCAATAATTTCATCCTTACGACGCGCATCGCCTTCTGAGTCCGACCAGCTCGGCTTTCGACCGCCGCACGCCCTGGTCCGTTCCCTTGATCGCGGCCAACTGCCGCGATCGGTGATCATGAGCGAAATTTAATCGAACGCTTATCTGCCCATCATCTTGGCGCGGTAGCGGAAGCTCGCGCATCGATGCGCGACCTTCCGACAAAGACGCCATGGGCCGATTTTCGATCCGCTACCCCTACTTCATCGTCGTCTGCTTCCTGATCATCTCCGTGATCGGGCTGAGCTCGATCATCCGGATGCCCGTCGACCTGTTCCCGCCGATCAAGATCCCGGTGGTCGTCGTCGCGACCTTCTATTCCGGCATGCCCGCCGAGGAAATCGAAACCTCGATCACCGGCCGCTTCGAGCGCTTCTTCACGCTGGGGAGCGGGATCGATCACATCGAATCGAAATCGCTCAACGGCGTCAGCCTGATCAAGATCTACTTTCAGCCGGGCATGGATGCCGATGCGGCGGTGACCGAGATCACCAATCTGGCCATGGCGGATTTGCGGAAATTGCCGGCGGGCACGTTGCCGCCCGTCGTTCTCAAATTCGATGCGTCGAGCCTGCCGCTCTGCCTGATCACGCTCAAGGCGCAGGGGCTGAACGAAGCTCAGCTCCGCGATATGGGCCAATACAATGTGCGCAATCAGGTCGCCAACGTGCCAGGCGCGTCGGTGCCACAGCCCTTCGGCGGCAAGTACCGACAGATCATGGTCTATGTCGACCCGCTGAAGCTCGAGGCCAATCAGCTCAGCGTCATGGACGTCGTGCGATCCATCAACGACGCAAATCTTATTTTGCCCGCGGGCGACGTGAAGATCGGCCCGCTCGATTACACGCTCTTCACCAACAGCCAGATCGACGACGTTCATCAGATCAACTCGGTCCCGCTCAAGACGGTCGGTAACTCCTGGGTGACGGTCGGCGACGTAGGCTATGCCAAGGACGGGTCGCAGATTCAGTACAATGTCGTCCGTGTTGACGGTCAGCCCTCCGTCTATCTCCCGGTGCTGAAACAGGGCGGCGACTCCAACACGATCGCCGTGGTCGATGGCGTGAAGAATGCGCTCGCGCATCTGGTCGACGTGCCGACGAGCCTAGTCGCGAAGGTCATGTTCGACCAGTCGATCTTCGTCAAGAACGCCATCAAGAACCTGATCGACGAAGGAGCAATCGGACTCGTCCTCACTGGCGTGATGATCCTCGTATTCCTTGCCAGCCCCCGCGGCACGATCGGGGCGTTCCTATCGATTCCGCTATCGGTGATGACCGCCTTCGTCGTCCTCTATTTCGGAGGAAGCACGATCAATTCGATGATTCTCGGCGGATTGGCGCTCGCCTTTTCGCGCGTCATCGACAATTCGGTGATCGTGCTGGAGAACATCTTCCGTCACATCGAGCATGGCGAGGAGCCGCACAGGGCGGCGGAGGTCGGAGCGCAGGAAGTCGCCCTTCCGGTGCTGGCCGCGACGCTGACGACGGCGCTGGTCTTCTTTCCGGTCGTCTTCCTGTTCGGCGTCAGCCGCTATTTGTTCACCGCGCTGGCGCTCGCGGTCGTGCTGTCGCTGTTCGCCTCTTATTTCGTGGCGCTCACGATCCTGCCGCTGTTCTGCGCAAAGTTCCTGAAGCCCCATGTGGCGAGCGAGCACGCGCCGGACCGACCGAGCCGCCAGTCGTGGGGGGCACGTTTCAGTGCCCGGTTCAATGCGGGATTCGAGGCCATGCTGGTCCGGTACGATCGACTGGTCGCCCGCGTCCTTGTCCGGCCGCGCGCCAACCTCGCGCTGCTGCTGGGCGCCAGCCTTGCCGCGTGCACGGCGATCATCCTGGTGCAGCAGAGCTACTTTCCGCGGACCGATCCCGGCCAGTTCGTCATCAATCTAAAGGTGCCGACGGGAACCCGCCTGGAGGATACGACCGAGACGGTCGCAAAGGTCGAGAACATCATCCGCAGCGTCGTCGATAAGAGCGATCTGGGCGTGGTGGTCTCCAATATCGGGGTCACGCCCGGCTTCTCGTCGATGTATACGAGCAACACCGCATCGCATACGGCGTTCGTCCAGGCGAGCTTGAAAGCCGGACATCGGGTCGGCAGCTACGAGTACATGGACCGCGTGCGCAAGGCGATCGCCAGGCAGTTGCCCGAGGTCACCACCTATTTTCAGACCGGCGGTCTGGTGGATGCCGTCCTCAATCTCGGGCTGCCCGCGCCGATCGACTTGCAGGTGACAGGCTCCAATCTCGATCGCACCTACGGGCTCGCCAACAAGCTCGCATCCCAAATTCGAGCAATCCCGGGCGTCAGCGACGTGTTCATACCGCAGGACAATGACGCGCCGTCCTTCAGGCTCGACATCGACAGACTGCATGCCGGCGAGATGGGCCTGAGCGAGAAGGAGATCGTCAGCGACGTGATCACCGCCGTCAACTCCAATCAGATGATCGCGCCCAACTATTGGGTCGATCCCAAGAGCGGCAACGATTACATGCTGACCGTGCAGTACCCCGAGACGACGGTGAAGACGCTAAGCGACCTCAAGGCCATCCCGCTGCGCTCCCCGAACGCGTTGCAGCCGACTCGGCTCGATACCGTCGCCGACGTGAAGCCGATTTTGTCGCCGACGCTCGTGAGCCATTACCAGCTCGCGCGCGTGATCGATATCTATGTCTCGCCGTCGGGCGAGGATCTGGCGCGAGTCTCGTCGGCGATCGACCGAATCCTCGCCAAGACGGAGATGCCGAGGGGCGTACGCGTGAACATCCAAGGCTCAGTCAATGCGATGCACTCTTCTTTCAGCAGCTTCGGATCGGGCCTGCTGCTCGCGACGCTGCTCGTCTATCTGATCCTGGTCGCGCAGTTCCGTTCGGTAATCGATCCGCTGATCATCCTGCTCGCCATCCCGCCTGGCCTCGCCGGCGTTATCGTGACCTTGTGGCTGACCGGCACCTCGCTGAACGTGATGTCGCTGATGGGGGTCATCATGCTGGTCGGGATAGCGGTCTCGAACAGCATTCTGATCGTCGAGTTCGCTCACCGGCTATGGACCGACGCGCGAAGCGTGCGCGAGGCGGTCGCGCTCGCCTGCCGGGTCAGGCTGCGCCCGGTCCTCATGACGTCCTTGGCGACGATGATAGGTCTGATCCCGATGGCGCTGGGGCTCGGCGAAGGCAGCGAGGCCTACAGTCCGCTCGCTCGCGCCATCATCGGCGGCCTCGGCGTCTCGGTCGCGATTACCGTATTTATCGTCCCCGCCGCCTTTGTGGCCGTCTACGAACGCAAGAGTCCGCCCCACAGGTCCACAGCGGAAGCAGCGACGGCATGAGATCGCTCCGTTGGATCATTGCCGGCACGACCTGCCTCGCGCTGGCCGTTTCATGCGAAACGCGTGCCGCGAGCGAGCCCGATATCTCGGGCGGCGCACTTAGCCTCGCCGATGCGCAGGCGCTGGCGCTGCGGAACCATCCGGCGATCGCCGCCGAGAGCGCGCGCGCAAGCGCATCGGGCGAAACGGTGGTCGAGGCAAAGTCAGCGCTCTATCCCCAGCTCTATGGCGCCGCCAACAAGGTCTTCGCCGGATCGAACACGCGCGTCACCGCACCTGCTGGCGCGCTCAACAATCCGTCAATCCTCGCGCACGGGTCGGCGGGGGTAAGCGTCACGCAGCTGATCACCGATTTCGGTCGCCAGAGCGATATCATCTCCGCATCGGAGGCGGCGCTTCGATCGGAGCAGGACCGGGTCGACGCCACTCGCGACATCGTTCTCTTCCATGCAACCGAGGCCTATTACAACGTGCTCCGCGCCCAAGCGCTGCTCAAGGTCGCGCGGGGCACCGTGAAGACGCGGTCGACGCTTTACGACCAGATCTCGCGCCTCCGCTCGGCGCAGCTGAAATCGGACCTCGATGTGAGTTACGCGAAGCTTGGCCTCGATCAGGCCAACCTTGTCCTCAATCGCGCCGAAGCCAATTTGAACGATGCATGGGCGCGCTTGGCCGAAGCCCTGGGTTTGCCGTCGGCCCGCCAGTTCGCGTTGACCAGCGCGGCCAAGGACGTGCCTCCGCTCGCCGGAACCGAGGATGAGGCGGTCGCCGAGGCCTTGGCGCGCAATCCCGAGCTCCAGGCGATCCAGGCATCGCGCGATGCGGCCCACGCGCAGGCGGACGCCGACGCAAAAGCCCGCCTGCCGGTGGTGAGCGCGGGCGGCTTCGCCGGAATCAATCCACTCCGCGAGAGCGACCAACGCCTATCCTCGAACTACGCGGCAGGCGGGATCGTCATCACCATTCCGCTCTACACCGGCGGCAGGCTGACGGCGCAGGAGCGGCGCTCGGCCTTCGTCGCGACCGCCGCCGATCGGGACGTGGATGCCGCACGCAACGCGCT
>DATGMP010000099.1:0-20324 GCA_035293565.1 Alphaproteobacteria bacterium
CGGTCAAATGGAACCGCCTCAGCCTCCAGCTGCCGCCAAGCCGGCTCAGGCCGCACTTCGTCAAAGCGACCGTGCGCGTCCACCAATACCCCGATGGCACGATCGCCGTTTTCCTCGGCCCGCATCGCCTCGCCGACTACGACGCCCGCGGCCGCATCATCGAGACAATCGGGCAAGCCGCGTGACACGCCTCCACGCCGGCAATTCTTTCTCCGGGGGGCATGCCCCCCGGAGAAAGAAGCAAAAACGAAGCGGACAGATCATGAGCTACAAAAACCGGACATCTTTACAAGCTAGCGACAGAGCTTCAAAACGGCGTCGCGCCGGGGCCTCTCGGGCGCTATCTTCGACCGATGCCAGCCGCAGACAAAACCCACCATCTGCATCTCGTCTGCGGCGGCACCGGCGCGGGCAAGACAACCTATGCTCTCGCGCTCGCGGAGCAGATTGCCGGGGTCCGCTTCTCGATCGACGACTGGATGGGGGATTTGTTCTGGATGGACAGCCCCGAGCCCATGCAGTTCGAATGGAACATCGAGCGGATCGGCCGTTGCGAAAAGCGAATTTTCGCCCTCGCGCGTGAGCTTGCCGCGCACGGCGTTCCTTCCATCCTCGAAATTGGCTGCGCGACGGCGGCGCAGCGCAAAAAATTCGCAAATCTGGCGCGCGACGCGGGACTGACCATTCAACTGCATTATCTCGATGTTCCGAAGGAAGAGCGCTGGCGCCGCGTCACGTCGCGCAATGCCGCGAAGGGCGAGACTTTCCGACTGGAAGTGACGCGCGAGATGTTCGACCTGGTCGAAAGCTTATGGGAGCCGCCCGACGCGGCCGAAATGGCAACCCTGAATGGAATTCGGGTCAGCGCGTGAGCGTCTTGACGCCGGCTTCATCCGAATTTAATGTAAGTCTACGCTTACATATATGAAGGAGACCGGGCATGGGCGTGAAAGTCTATGGCATCGTCGGAAGTCCGTTTCTGCGGTCGGTCCAGCTGGGGCTCGAGGAGAAGGGTGCGCCCTACGAGCTGGTCAAGATGGGCTTCGGCGAGCCCAAGGAGCCGCCCTATCTCGCCAAGCATCCGTTCGGGCGCGTACCCTTTTTCGAACATGACGGATTCTCGCTTTACGAGACTCAGGCGATCCTCCGCTATGTCGATGCGGTCTTCCCGGGGCCGGCGCTCAAACCAACCGATCCAAAGAAGCTGGCCCGCATGGATCAGCTGATCGGCATCTCGGATTGGTACATGTTCCGCCAGGTCACGGCGATCATCGGCTTCAACCGTCTGATCGCCCCGATGGTCGGCCGCCCGACCGACCTTTCCGCGATCGCGGCGGCCGTGCCCGACGCCAAGAACTGCGCAAAGGTGCTGGAAGGGTTCGTGAAGGAGGGCGGCGACTATATGGTCGGCAGCGAGCCCACCATCGCCGACCTGATGCTGGCGCCTCAGATGGTCTTCTTCGCCATGACGCCCGAAGGGCGCGAGATTCTGCCCGGTCACCCGGCGCTCGGCGCCTGGCTCGAGCGGATGAACGCCCGGCCCAGCATGGTGAAAACGGAGCTGAAGTTTTCTTAAGGCTCGGAGCTGCGCTGATCCGGGATCCGTTTCTGAGGCCTGAGCCGGCGGATGAAGGGATTCCGGACCGCTATGCGTCGGGAGTGGGAGCCTGAGGACCGGACGGGACCGGCCTTGATAACGGCCTCTTACGCGCGCAGATTCGGTTTCGGTCTCATCCATACCGGACCGATCCCATGTCGAACCCGATCGAAGAGCGCCTTTCGGCGCTCGGCGTCATTCTTCCGCCGGCGCCCGCCCCGGCGGCCAATTACGTGCCTTTTGTGCTCGAAGCCGGTCTTCTCACGATCTCGGGACAGCTCCCGATCGAGGGCGGCGCGGTTGCGGTTACCGGCAAGCTCGGCGCGGGCGTATCCCTCGAGGACGGCCAAAAGGCCGCCCGGCTTTGCGCGGTCAATATCCTGGCGCAGGCGAAAGCCGCGCTAGGGGATCTTCGCCATGTGCGGCGCTGCGTGAAGCTCGGCGGCTTCGTCGCTTCGACGGCCGACTTCACCGACCAGCATCTGGTGATGAACGGCGCGTCCGACCTGGTCGCGCAAGTGCTGGGCGATGCCGGAAAGCATGCCCGCGTCGCGGTCGGCGTCCCTTCGCTGCCCCGCGACGCCGCGGTCGAGATCGAGGCGGTCTTTGGCGTTTCCTGAGAGCGTGGAGGTCCGCGTCGTCACCGACATCTCGACCGTCCCGGCGGCCGAGTGGAATGCCTGCGCGGGCACCGACAACCCGTTCCTCGACCACGCCTTCCTACTTGCGCTCGAGGAAAGCGGATCGGCCAAGGCCAAGACCGGATGGCTGCCGCAGCATCTGGTCCTGGAGGACGCGAACGGTCGGCCGCAGGGCGTGGTCGCCGCCTATCTCAAATCGCACTCCTATGGCGAATATGTCTTCGACCATGGCTGGGCGCGCGCGTTCGAGCAGGCCGGCGGCCGCTATTACCCCAAGCTCCAGGTCTCGGTGCCCTTCACGCCGGCGACCGGGCCGCGCCTGCTGGTTCGGCCCGACGCCGATCAGCAATCGGTGCGCGGCGGGCTGATTGCCGGGCTCGAGGCGTTGGCAAGCTCACGCAAGGCCTCCTCCATTCACGCCACCTTCCTGGAGGAGCAGGACCGCGCGGCCTTCGAAAAGGCCGGCTGGATGACGCGGCTCGGCTGTCAATATCATTGGCAAAATGACGGCTATGAGTGCTTCGACGATTTCCTGGCCGCGCTCGCGTCGCGCAAGCGGAAGCAGATCCGCAAGGAGCGGCAGGAAGTCCGTGACGCCGGCGTCGAGCTGGTGACGCTGACCGGCGGCGATCTCGAAGACAAGCACTGGGACGTCTTCTTCCGCTTCTATATCGACACGTCCGACCGCAAGTGGGGCAGCCCCTATTTGACGCGCGACTTCTTCCGCCGGCTCGGCCGCACCATGGCGGACCGCGTCGTGCTGATCATGGCGCGCTATCGCGGCGAATGGGTGGCGGGCGCGCTCAACCTCCTCGGCTCGGACACGCTCTATGGTCGCAACTGGGGTTGCGGCGCCGACTTTCGCTTCCTCCATTTCGAGACCTGCTATTATCAGGCGATCGATTTCGCGATCGGCCGCGGCCTCGCCCGTGTCGAGGCCGGTGCGCAGGGCGAGCACAAGATCCAGCGCGGGTATCTGCCGGTCGAGACGGTAAGCGCGCACTGGATCGGCCATTCGGGCCTCAAGGACGCCATCGCCGATTTCCTCAAGCGCGAGACCCGCGCGATGAAGGCCGAGATCGAAATGCTGGCCGAGCATTCGCCTTTTCGGCAGGCGGAGAGGTAGCGAGGGACGTCGCCGTCAGCATTCCCTTCAGCCGCCTTCCGATCTGTGGCAGTGTCAATCCGGAGTTGCAGCGCTCGGCATCAAGAATGAGCGCGGAAGGGAGCGGCGATGATGCGCAATGTCCTGGCGACGGCTTGCTTGTGTCTCACGGTATGGGCGGGCCAAGCGACCGCCCAAAATCAATATTCCAGCATCACCATATTCGGCGACAGCCTCTCCGATCCCGGCAACATTCCGAAATTCTTCTTCGGCCTCGACGTGCCGCCACCGCCTTATTACAAGAACCAGTTCAGCAACGGCCCCGTCTACGCCTATTATCTCGGCGGCGAGTTCGGCATCTCGGCGCCATTCACCGACTATGCGATCGGCGGGGCCTATACCGGCACGCAGAATGTCGGCGGCCTGCCGGGGAACCCGGCCATCGGCCTGCCCAATGCAGGCGTGAACGGCGAAATCACGCTCTACCTGTCGGCCAACCCGCACCCGACGTCCCGCGACCTCTTCATCGTCTGGGCCGGCGCCAATGATTATTTCGGCTATCTCGGCAAATTCACGCCGCCGGCGGGCGCCACGGCCGCGCAGCTGACCAGCATCTTCACCGCTCCGGGCGGTCCGGTCCCGAGCGCGATCGCCAATCTGGTCGCGGACATCGACCGGCTCGCCGCGATCGGCGTCAGAAATTTCGTCGTTCCGAACCTGCCCTATCTCGGCGTCACGCCGGGCTACAACGGATCGCCGACGACATCGCTGCCGGCGACGCTCCTGGCATCGCTGCACAATCAGCAGCTGGCGCAAGCGATGGCGCAGCTCCAGCAGCAGCTGCACGTCAATGTGACGGTCGTGGATATCGGAACCGTGTTCAACGACGTCGTCACGAATCCGGCGAAGTACGGCCTCATCAACGTCACCGACCAATGCATCCTGAATGCGACCTGCGTCGCGCAGCAGCTGCACTATGTCTTCTGGGACGGCGTGCACCCGACCGGATATATCCAGCAAATCTTGTCGGATGTGTATTTCGCGTCCGTCTCCGGCCCGACGACGATCGGCTCGGAGCTCGAGCTCGACAAGATCGCCGAAGGAGGCTTGTTCGACAGGCTCTCCGCGCGCGAGACGGCGTTGCGCACCGGCGCGTCGGGTCTCGCGATCGACAATGTCGCCGGCCTGTCGGGCACGGCCGACGGGGATTCGCCGCTTTCGGCCTGGCTTACCGGCTCCTATGGATGGGGATCGCAGGGCACACGCCAGAATGTCGTCGGCTTCGATTGGCAGAACACGCAGTTCGTCGGCGGCGTGGATTATCGCTTGACCGATCGGCTCGCCGTCGGCGGCGCCTTCGGCTACGCCGAGACCAACGCGGATCTCGCGAACGCCATGGGCAAGCAGACCGTCGATTCCTACCAGCTCGCGCTTCACGTCACGGCCTGGAGCGACGGCTGGTTCGGCTCCGCGGCCGGCACCTACACCTATAGCGACTGGACGAAGCTTCACCGCAACGCTTTCGTCGTCGGTCAGACCGCCGCCGCAACTTCCGGCGGCCTCGTATTCGGAGCGCGGCTCGAGGGCGGGTACGAAGCGCGATGGGACAGCATCACGCTGATCCCGGCGGTCGAGCTGCGCTATGCCCGTTATCGTATCGGCGGCTATGCCGAATCCGGCGCCGTCGGCCTGGACCAGGCGGTCGACGGCCAGGGCGAGCAATCCTTGATCAGCCAGATCGGCATGGAAGCGCGGACGGACACGAATATCGGCGGCTATGCCGTGACGCCGCGGCTGCATGTGGCGCTCGATCACGAATTCCGCAACCCGATCCGCACGATCGTGACCACGCTCGTCAGCCAGCCGGAGACCTTTGTCGCAACCAACATCGCGGCGACGCCCGACAGCTGGGCACGGGTCGGCGCGGGTGTCGACGTCCACCTCGCCGATGCCTTCACCGCGCTGCTCGATTTCGACAGCATCGTGGCGGACGGTCGCAACGAAGGCTATTCGATCCTGGGCCGGGTGAAATTCTCCTTCTGAATGATCATGTGATTCAGATGCCGAGATTGCCCGTCCACTATATCCCGCATGGCGGCGGCCCGTGCTTCTTCATGGAATGGACCATGGGCCCGCGCGACGTCTGGGACCGGATGGCCGCGCATCTCAGCGGCCTGGCGCAAACCGTCGGCGTCGCGCCGCGCGCGGTCATCGTCATCTCGGCTCATTGGGAGGAGAGCGAGTTCACCGTCACCGCCCAGAAGCAGCCGCCGCTGCTTTATGACTATTACGGCTTTCCGCCCCATACCTACGCGATCCAATATCCGGCGCCCGGATCCCCAGAGCTAGCCGCCGACATCGGCGACCTGCTCGCCGAAGCCGGCATTCCATCGCGCAGCGACACGAGCCGGGGCCTCGACCATGGCGTTTTCATCCCCTTCAAGCTGATCTATCCCGAAGCGCAAATCCCGATCGTGCAGCTGTCGCTCAAGGAGGGGCTGGACGCCGAAGCCCATATCGAGGCTGGAAGCGCGATAGCGCCCCTGCGCGACGAAGGCGTGCTGATCGTCGGCAGCGGCATGAGCTATCACAACATGCAGGCCTATATGTCGGGCCAGCCGCCGAGCGCTTCCGAAAGCTTCGATCGCTGGCTGACCGAGACGGTCGAGGCCGAGCCCTCCGAGCGCAACGACCGGCTGCGTCATTGGGAATCGGCGCCGATGGCGCGCGGCGCGCATCCACGCGAAGAGCATCTGATCCCGCTGATGGTCGCGGCGGGCGCCGCGGGACGGGATGCGGGCAAGCGGGTCTATGCCGACAATCTCATGGGCGCGGCCGTCTCGGGCTACCGTTTCGGATAGGATTACATTGCGGTCGTAATCTTTTTGGCCCAATATGCTGCGGCCGAAAGGGGAGGGTCATGACCGAAGAATCCGATGAGCGGAGCTTTGCGAAACACTACGGGCCCTGGGCCCTCATCGCCGGCGGCTCTGAGGGGGTCGGCGCCAGCTTCGCGCGCAAATTCGCCGACGAAGGCATCAATGTCGTGCTCGTCGCCCGCAAGCCCGAGCCGCTGGAAGCCGCCAAGCGAGCTCTTCAAGCGGATTACAAGATCGAGGTGCGGACCCTCTCGCTCGATCTGACCGCTCTCGACGCCTATGACCGCATCCGCGCCGTCACCGACGATCTCGCGATCGGCATGCTGGTCTACAATGCCGGCACCGACAACAAGTCGAAGGACTTCCTAGACCGCTCGATCGAGGCAGCCGAGCGCACGATCGCGCTCAATGTTCTAGGACAGACCCGGCTTGCGCATCATTTCGGACAGAAAATGCGCGCGCGCGGCCATGGCGGGATCATCTTGGTCGGCTCGCTGCTGGGCTATGTCGGCGGCGGCAAGATGAGCATTTACGCGGCGAGCAAAGCTTACAGCCACACGCTGGCCAAGGGCCTGTGGCTCGAGCTCAAGCCCTACGGCGTGGACGTGCTGGGGCTGGTGCTGAGCGCGACCCGAACACCGGCCTTCGAGCGCTATAATCTCAAGACGGACCATCCCGACTTCCCGCCGACCGAGCCCGATGTCGTGGTCGAGGAAGGACTCGCGCATCTGGGCCGCGAACCGCTTTGGGTCGTGAGCGAC
This sequence comes from Alphaproteobacteria bacterium, assembly GCA_035293565.1. GTDB lineage: Bacteria > Pseudomonadota > Alphaproteobacteria > BOG-932 > Roseiterribacteraceae > DATGMP01. Next base: position 6,984 of record DATGMP010000099.1, read on the forward strand.
GCGCGTGATTTCGCTGCGCATTTGCGCACGATTTCGGACGCGGAGGCCGTGCAGCTCGTCGCGCGCAGCGCGGCCGACATGCTGAGCTAACGCAGGCAAGCGCCAGAGCTTGGCGTTACGCGCGATCCGCCCGCACGATCTCGTCAAAAACGCGCGCCAGATCGGCCGGCCGCGACAGGAACGGCGAGTGGCTGCCGGGCAGGAAGCGAGGCTCCATTCCGAAGCGCCGGCGCGCGAGCTTCGCGTGCGGCTCGGGCAGCACGATGTGGTCGTCGCTGCAGGCGACGATGCCCGCGACGCGCTCAGGGTAGGGCGCGATCGGCGGAACATTCGCATAGCCCTCGACCCATTGCGGCCTGAGCTTGCCATAGGCCCAGTCGACGATGTCGGCGGGAACGTCGTGATAGAAGGCGTTGGTCGCGTTCTCGCGCGACATCGTCACCCGCCCCTGTGAATCCGCCACCAGCGAGCGCGAGAAAAGATCGCCGTCGATCGCGGCCATATTCTCCTGCTGCTCCTCGGCGCTCGTATGCGCGAAACCGGCGCAGAGAAAGATAATCCGGGCTCGCGGGCGCTCCGCCGCGACTCTCGGGACGATGAGACCGCCCATCGAGTGACCGACCAGATACGCATCGTCGGCCGCCTTGCCGGCCACCGCCGCGCCCACGGCCTTCACATAGCCGTCGATATAAACGCCCGCCTGATCGACCGGCATGTCCATGGCGTGGGTCTTGTGCCCGAGCTCTTCGAGCTCCGGCCGCAGCAGATCCCAGCACCAGGCGCCATGCTGGCCGCCATGAACCAAAATGAATTCGGCCATCCCGCTTCCCCTTGCGATTACCTTGGCATCCATCACGGCCATCCGAGCAAGGACATAGAGCGCGCATATTTCAGAACGGCGCGGTGATCCTTTTGCGGAGCTTTCTTCGAGCATTCTTCAATCGATGAGGGTATAACGCCGCCTTAGGACCTGACAATAACGGTGGGGGATGCGGCGATCGGCCCGACATCTCGGGATGGCGATGCTGTTCGGGCTGGCGGTCGCCGCGACGCCGGCGCTCGGCGAGAGCGCGGCCTCGCATCCGGATCCGGACAAGCTCGCCGCCGACGTGGTCCGCGCGCTCGATCTGCAGCGCGACCTGATCCGCGACCGGAGCCAGGACAGCCGTTTCAAGCTCGACCTTCCCAACGAGGCGCTCTGGCTCGCCGCGCTGTTGAGCCTCGCTTTGCTCCTCTACGCCTTTCGCGACATGATTCCGGTTTGGGGCCGCCGCCGCGCGGATGATTGGCTCAGTGCCGGCGCCGGGGCCGGGGCCGGCCAGAATTCGCGGACGGCCGAGCAAAAGGCGGAGGAAGCCGACGCGCTCGCGCGCGATGGACGGTTTGCCGAAGCGATGCACGCGCTTCTGCTCCAGAGCGTTATGGAGATCCGCAGTCGGCTCGACGCGCGCATCGCCGATTCGCTCACCAGCCGCGAGATCCTGCGGCGCGTCCGGCTGACGGCTGAGGGCGCAGCCGCGCTGCGCGAGATCATCCTGTCGGTCGAGTGGACCTATTTCGGCGAGCACCCCGCCGACGCGTCGGACTACGGACGATGCCGGCAGCATTTCGAAGCGCTGGGCCGCGCGCTGGCGAGCGTCACCGCATGAACGCGATCTTCTCCCCGCGCCTGCTCGCTATCTGGATCGCCGCGGCGCTGATGACTTTCGCGCTGTCGGTCTACTTCATGTTGCGCCCGGGCGACACCGGAGCGGAGGGCGATTTCCGCGCTACCAGCTTTTCGCGATCGGCGATCGGCTATGCGGGACTAGCCGAGATGCTGAACCGGCTGGGCATCGAAACGGTTAAGAGCCAGTACGACTCGCTGAGCAAAGTCGGACCGGGCGGCTTGCTGGTTCTTGCCGAACCGCCGCCCATGGGTCCGATCGATTCGAGGTTTGCCGGCCTGCTAGAGGCCAAATCGGTATTGGTGATCCTGCCCAAATGGCAGGGCGAGCAGAGCAAGGACGATCACCGCTGGATCGAAGCCGTCCATCTCGCATCGGCGGCGGACGCCGAGGCCACGATCGACTTCATGGTCGGCCAAAGCAAGATCGTGCGCACGGACACGGCGCCCCATTGGGACAAGAACGAGCTCGGCCCGACGCCCAAACTGACCGAGCCGGTTCAGGTCATGAAATCCGACCGGCTTCGCCCCATTCTCGCCAGCGGCGATGAGATGCTGATCGGCGAATACAAGATCGGCAAACGGCGCATCTGGATCGTCAGCGATCCGGACGCGATCGATAATCACGGCCTCGCCGTCGCCGGCAATCCGGGCTTCGCGCTGGCGCTGATCGACGCGCTCACGGGGCATAAAGGTCGCGTGGTGTTCGACGAGACGATTCACGGCTATGTCGCGACGCCGCCCTCGCCTTTCACGCTGCTGTTCAAATTTCCGTACGTGATCGTGACCGCCCTTGGGGCTGCCGCGCTTCTGCTGCTGCTGTGGGGCACCACCGGCCGGTTCGGCGCGCCCGAGACAACTGCGCCGGCCTTGGCTGCGGGCAAGCAGGGGCTGATCGAAAACGCGGCGCGGCTCATCGCATCGACGGGCCATTTCCGAAGCGTCACGCAACGCTATGTCCGCGCGACGATCCGCGATACCGCGCGGCAGCTCCATGCGCCGAGACAGTTCGACGATCGTGGGCTGGTCGCATGGCTGGAGAGGGTCGGTCAAGCCCGCGGCGTGCCGACCGATCTCGCCGAAATCGCGCGCAAGGCCGCGATGCTGTCGGACGCGCTCGAACCGGATCGCGCGTCGCTCGCCGAGCTCGCGCAAAACATCCATCGCTGGAAGACGGAGATCATGAATGGACCTTCAGCAGATAGGCGGGCTCGCCGAGGACCTTCGCGGCGAGGTGCGGAAGGCGGTGGTCGGGCAGGATGAGGTGATCGACCTCATGCTGACCAGCCTTCTGGTCGGCGGTCATATCTTGCTGGAAGGCCCGCCCGGCACCGCCAAGACTCTGCTCGCCCATGCCTTCGCCGCCGGACTGTCCTTGCAGTTCGGGCGCATCCAGTTCACGCCGGACCTGATGCCGGGCGACGTGATCGGAACCAATCTTTTCAACTTCCAAACATCGAGCTTCACGCTGACCAAGGGGCCGATCTTCACGCAGCTCCTGCTGGCCGACGAGATCAACCGCACGCCGCCCAAGACTCAGGCAGCGCTCCTCCAGGCCATGAACGAGCATACGGTCACGATCGACGGCCGCGACTATCCGCTGGGCGATGAATTCATGGTCGTGGCGACTCAGAATCCGATCGAGCAGCAAGGCACCTATCCGCTGCCGGAAGCGCAGCTCGATCGGTTCCTGTTCAAGATCCTGTTGGAACATCCCAGCCGCGACGAGGAGCGCGAAGTCGTCCGGCGCCACGGCCATCGGTCGGCGATGCCGCGGCTTTCCGATTTCGATCTGCGGTCGGTCGCCGACAAGAATCGCCTGGCGGAGGTCCGCGACGCCGTCGCCGCGATCCGCCTGTCGGACGCGCTCATCGACTATATCGTCGACATCATCCGCGCAACCCGCGAGCATTCCTCGCTCGAGCTCGGCGCCTCGACTCGCGCGGCGAATATGCTCGCTGCCTCGGTGCGCGCGGCAGCCGCGCTTCAGGGACGCGATTTCGTCATCCCCGACGATGTGAAGATCCTGGCGCCGCCGGTCCTGCGGCATCGCGTGATGCTTTCGCCGGCGGCGGAGATCGAGGGCATGACGACCGATCGCGTGTTGCGTCAGATTCTGGAACAGGTGCCGGCACCGCGATGAGCAAGCCGACGCGCCGCGCGATTTTGATCTTCGCGATCGGCGTTCCGATCGCGATCCTGATGCTGGCGTACGACAAGACGCTCTGGCCCTTCTCGCTCGACGCGGGCGCGCTCGTGCTGATCGCGATGGCGAGCGATTGGGCGATCGGATTTCCGAAGCGGCTCCTTGAGGTCGATTTCGCCTTGCCGGAACGGCTCTTGGTCGGCGAAGCCGATTTTGCCGTCGCGTCGGTTCGACCCACTCGACATCGTCTCGCGACCCGGTTCGACCTTCTTCTGGAGCAGACCGGCGAAATCGAACCGCCGGCGCCTGTAGCCATCACGCTTCGCCCTGGCGAGAGCGCGCGAAGGGAGCTTCGTTTACTGCCGACACGGCGCGGCATCGTGCGGATCGAGGCGCTTTGGATCCGCTGGAAAGGGCCGATCGGATTGGTGGAGACCGTGCGTCGGATCGGCGTCGGGCAATCGGTTCCGGTGGTCCCGAATGTGAGGGCCGTTCAGCGCGCGGCGATCCGCTTCTTCTCCCGCGACGCCGTCTTGGGCAACAAGGCGCAGCACCAATCGGGCGAAGGATCGGAGTTCAAGGCGCTGCGCGAATACATGGCCGGGCTCGACAGCCGCACGATCGACTGGAAACATTCCGCCCGCCACAAGAAGCTCCTCTCCAAGGAGTTCGAGACCGAGCGCAACCATCACATCATCCTCGCCTTCGATACCGGCTATCTGATGGCCGAGCCGGTGGACGGACTCGCGCGATTGGACCACGCGATCAATGCCGGGCTGCTGCTCGCCTGGATCTCGCTGCGCTCGGGCGATCTGGTCGGGACCTACGGGTTCGACGCGATCGCGCGCCAGTATCAAGGACCGCTCCACGGCGCGCGGAGCTTCGCGCGAATCCAGCAGGCGACGGCGGAGCTCGATTATCATGCGGAAGAGACGAACTTCACGCTGGGCCTGGCCGAGCTCACGATCCGGCTGAAGCGCCGCGCCCTCGTCATCCTGTTCACCGATTTCGTCGATACCGTGACCGCGGAACTGCTCATTGAAAGCCTCGAGCGCATGGCGAGCCGTCATGTCGTCGTCTTCGTGACGCTGCGGGATTCGCTGCTCGAGAACACGATCGACGCCGCGCCCGACGGATTCGACTCGGTGGCCAAGGCGGTCGTCGGGCATGATCTGCTACGCGAGCGTAATGTCGTGCTCGAAAGGCTGGACCGACTCGGCATTCATTGCCTGGACGTCGCGAGCGGCGGTCTCTCGGTCGCGCTGGTGAATCGCTATCTCGCGGTCAAGGAGCGCGGCCTCATATGAGCGGCGCTACCGAAACCGAGGGTCTTCGGCTCAAGAGCAGCGAATTCCGCAAGGCGCGCGAGGCGAGCTGGCGCGATCTCGAATCGCTGATCGCGCGCGCCGAGAAAAAAGGCGCGCGGTCGTTATCGGCGGAGGAGCTGCAGCGGCTTCCGCTTCTCTACCGCGCGACGCTGTCCTCGCTGTCGGTCGCCCGGAGCGTAGCACTGGATCGCAATCTCCTTCTCTATCTCGAGAATCTGGCGCTGCGCGCGTTCCTGGTCGTCTATGCGCCGCATGCGCGGCAGCTCGAAAGCGTCGTCGATTTCCTGCTTCGCGGATTTCCCGCCGCGGTTCGCCGGGCGCGCTGGCATTTTCTGATCGCGCTGCTGCTGCAGATCGTGGGCGGGGTCGCGGGCTATCTTCTGACGATCGCGGACGAAAGCTGGTTCACCGCGATCGTGCCCGCTTCGCTCGCCGGCGATCGCGGGCCATCGAGCACGCATGACAGCCTCTACAACGACGAGATTCACGCGCCCTGGCCCGGCTTTGCCGAATCCTTCGCGCTGACGGCGAACTTCCTGTTCAGCCACAACACGGTGGTCGGCATCCTCATCTTCAGCCTCGGCGTCGCGGCTGGGGCGCCGAGCGTCCTGCTGCTGATCTATCAGGGGCTGATCATGGGCGCCTTTCTGGCGCTGCACGCCGACCGTGGTCTGCTCGTCGAGATACTGGGCTGGCTCTCGATCCACGGAATCACCGAGATCACCGCCATCACCCTCTGCGGCGCAGGCGGTTTGCTGATCGCCGACAAGATCCTTTTCCCCGGCCGCCATTCCCGCCTCGACACGGTGGCGCGCGAAGGACGCGCGGCGGCGCAGATCGCGATCGGCGCCATCCCGTTGCTTTTCGTGGCCGGCATTCTGGAAGGCGGGTTCCGCCAGCTCGTGCAGAGCACCGCCTGGCGGTTCGCGATCGGCGGGACGAGCGGTCTCCTATGGCTCGCCTATTTCATGCTGTCGGGACGACGTGCGCGATGACGGCCCAGAGCTGGGAACGCGCATCGGAATTTCTCGAAGGCGGCCGCCGGCGGCGGCGCGACATCGTCACGCCGGAAGGAGTCTCGCTGCCCTTCGATCTCGCCGATTATGGCGAGCGCGCCGTCGCTTTCGTGCTGGACGTGGTTTTCCAGAACGTGATCACGATGGTGCTGTTGCTCGTCGCGATCTTCGCCTTCTTCGGAGGCCACAAGGCGTTCAGCGACATCGCCGGCCCGGTGATGATCGCGATCACGCTGTTCACGGCCTTCCTGGTGCGCAATTTCTATTTCATCCATTTCGAGCTGTCCTGGCAGGGCGCCACGCCCGGGAAGCGAATCATAGGAATCAGGGTGGCGGACCGACATGGGGGTCCGCTTCGGCCCGCCGCGATCGTCGCGCGCAATCTGACGCGTGAAATCGAGATGTTCCTGCCGCTCAGCCTTCTGTCGGGCCTGGGAGAGGGAAGCGGCGTCTGGCAGAAGCTGTCGCTCGGCGTCTGGTTCACACTCTTCCTGCTGCTGCCGCTTTTCAATCGCGACCGCATGCGCGCCGGCGACCTGATCGCGGGCACGACGGTGATCGCCGTGCCGAAGCGCATCCTGCTGGCCGACCTCGTCGAACGCGCCGCCCGCTATGCCTTCAGCGACCGGCAGCTCGGCGCCTATGGCGCCTTCGAGCTGCAGGTGCTGGAGGAATTGCTGCGGCGGCCGAATGCGCCGGACGCCGAGCGTCTGCGCCGCGAAGTGTGCGACAAGATCTGCCGAAAGATCGAATGGCCCGAGCCGATCGCCTCGACCGATTGCGCCGCCTTCCTCCGCGACTTCTACACCGCCGAGCGCAACCACCTGGAGCGCGAGCAGCTCTATGGACGGCATCGGGCCGACAAGGATGCCGCGGCGGAGAGGGCAGGCGGGTTAGACGCGCGGAACTAGCGGATCGCGTTTTGTCATTGCGAGGAGCGTGGCGACGCGGCAATCCAAAGCAGCTAGCTAGCGCTGAAATCCTGGATTGCTTCGCTTCGCTCGCAATGACGAAGAAAGGAGCACCTAATCGAACACGGCGGCGATGCGGTCGATGTCGACGCCTTCCTTGGCGGAGCGCAAATCGTGATAGGCGACGACCACGACGACTGCCTGATAGGCCCCGATGATGACCTGAACCACGAAGGCAGGCAGAGACCCGATGACGGTACCGAAAATTCCGCGGAAGATCCCGCCGGCGATGGCATTGAGAATTCCGCCGACGACCGCCACTACGAGATAGAGCCCTAAAATCTGCCAGCGGTGACCTTTGGTCAGCTGCGCGCTTCGTTCTAAGCTTCCAAATACTGGAGCGCTCTCGACGACGCAGGCTGGAATCGCCAGGTACCACCTGGTCAGGAGCATGAAGCCGGGAACGACCAGCAGAACGAACCCGATGACGATGCCGAATGCCATGACAATCGCCAGGCCGATTACCGGCAGGAATCGCACCAAGCCTTTGCTCAGCGACTCCCCGATCGAGATCGGCCGTCCGCGCATGCTCTGAAACGCGGCGTGGATCACGACGACCTGGCTGAGTGCCGCCAAGAGTATCGTGATGATGCCGGAGAAGATGAGCGGGCCAGCCATCCTATGAAGGTCGGGTCTCGGTCCAGCGAAACTTGCGCCCACAAGGAGTAGCGGCAGGAAGGGGACGCCCACAATGATCGCGATCTTTACGATATTCCGCGAAGTAATCGTCAGCGCCCGGCTCAAGACCCGGCCGATGCGGAACTCGCCTGCGGGCTCCAGGATCGGAGCAGAGATGTCTGTCATGGGTCGCCCTCCCCCTTCATGTCGGCGTGGATCAGCCGGTTTTTGTAACTATAGCGTGCAGAACCGGAATCGGGGAGAAGAATTCGCAGCTGTCAGGCGCTAATTGCGGTCGGCGGCAGATGGAGGCCGATCGCCTCGTCGAGCTTGGCCAGGTTGAACTTGGCCTCGCGGATGTCGGCTCCGGTGAAATTCGATTCGCCGAGATCGGCGCCCGTGAGCACCGCGCGGACGAGCTTGGCTCCGGAGAAATCGGCGAAGCGCGCCTCGACATCGTTGAGGCGGCTCGGGAAAAAGCGTCCCGAGCCGAAGGGGAGCGCGGAGAGATCGGCGCCGGCAAACTTCGCCTTGTTGAGCTTCGCCGATTTGAGATTGGCGCCCCTCAAATCCGCGTTCGTGAAATCGCAATAGCGCAGATCCGCCCCCTCGAAGCAGGCGCCTTGGAGCGACGCGCCCGAAAGGTCCAGGCCGACCAGAACGGCGCCGTTCGCCTTCAGGCCGGTCAGGATCTGCCCGGCCAGAGAGTCGGACTTGCGCAGATCGAAGCCGCTGACGTCGAGCGGCGTGCCCTCGGCGCCATTGGAGGCAACGAATTTGGCGTGGCGCTGCAGCAGAATTTGAATCATCGCCGGCAGTCCATCCATCGATTTGCCGACAGCCTTCTCGTCCATACGGCCCGACATGTCGGTGCCGTTGGTCTCGGCCATCATGATCTTCACGTTGGCCATGACCGTGTTCTTCAGGCTGGCGCCGCGCAGATCGGCGCCCTGAAGATCGGAGCCTTCAAGATTGGCGCCGTCGAGCACCGCGCTGCGCAGATCGGCGCGAACCAGCGAACAATTCTTCATCACCGCATCGGTGAAGTCGGTCTGGAAACCGATGGCGCCGGCCATCTTGGCCTCGGTCAGATTGGCGCGGACCATGGTGGCGCCGGCCATGTCGTGGGCCTCGTCGACGGTGACCATCTTCAGCTCGCCGCCGATCGTCTTCTGGGCGATCGAGCCGTCGCGCATGTCGGCCCTGGACAGGTCGGCATCGGTCAGGTCGGCGCCGCGGAGGCTCGCGCCCCGGAGATCGACGCGCTGCAAATTCGCGCCGCGCAGGTTCGAGCGGCCAAGGTTGACGCAGAACAGGATGCTGTTCTTGAAGTTCGTCGCCACCAGGCTGGCGCCGGCCAGGCTCGCCCCCGTGAGGTCGAGATCGGAGAGGTTCCGACCCGAGAGATCGAGCCCGGACATATCGCGCTTGACCAAGAGCGCTCGCTGGCCGCCCGGACGGCCGGCGAGGAACGCCTCGTGCTTCGCCATGATCTCGTCGAGCTCGGCCTGTGTCGTCGGCGTGCGGCTCCACGGCATGCGGCTGTCATAGGCCTGAAACATGCGTCCTGTCGCGAATTCGCGAGCCACCACCCGACCCGCCAGCCGCGAACTATCGTCGGGCGACGGTTAACGACCTGATAAATCGAGAAAAGGCGCCCGCTGGACTATTCGACGAATTCGGGCTCGGGCTTTTCGGGCGCTTTTTCGGTGGGCTTCGTCTCCGGATAGTCGAAGGCGATCTTGTCGTCGCGTACTCCGATCCGGACCAGCCCGCCCTTGGCGAGCTTGCCGAACAGCAGCTCCTCGGCCAAGGGCTTCTTGACGTTTTCCTGGATGGTGCGCGCGAGCGGACGGGCGCCCATGCGCTCGTCATAGCCCTTCCGGCCGAGCCAGGCGCGGGCCTCGTCGGTCAGCTCGATCATCACGCCGCGATCGGCCAGCTGGCCTTCGAGCTCGATGATGAACTTGTCGACCACGCGCTGGATGATCTCGGGCGTCAGCGCCGAGAAGGGAATGATCGCGTCCAGCCGATTGCGGAACTCCGGCGTGAACATCCGGTTGATCGCCTCCTCATCCTCGCCGACGCGCATCGTGCGCTCGAAGCCGATCGCCGGCTTCGCCATGTCGGCCGCGCCGGCATTCGTGGTCATGATGAGAATGACGTTGCGGAAATCGATGGTCTTGCCGTTGTGGTCCGTCAGCTTCCCGTAATCCATGACCTGCAGCAGGATGTTGAACAGGTCGGGATGCGCCTTCTCGATCTCGTCCAGGAGCAGCACCTGGTGCGGATGCTGATCGACTGCATCGGTCAGCAATCCGCCCTGGTCGAACCCGACATAGCCCGGGGGCGCGCCGATCAGCCGGCTCACCGTATGGCGCTCCATATATTCGGACATGTCGAAGCGCGTGAGCTCGATGCCGAGCGCGCGGGCCAGCTGTCGCGCCACCTCGGTCTTGCCGACGCCGGTCGGGCCGGAGAAGAGATAGGAGCCGATCGGCTTCTCCGCATCGCGCAAACCGGCGCGGGCCAGCTTGATCGCGCTGGTCAGGGCGTCGATCGCCTTCTCCTGTCCGAAGACCAGGGTCTTCAGCGAGGATTCGAGGTTGCGCAGCACCTCCTTGTCGTCGCGGCTGACGCTCTTGGGCGGGATGCGCGCGATCTTGGAGATAATGGTTTCGACGTCCTTGAGGCCGATCGTTTTGCGGCGCTTGTGCTCCGGCAGCAGCATCTGCGCCGCGCCCACCTCGTCGATCACGTCGATCGCCTTGTCGGGCAGCTTGCGATCGCCGATGTAGCGGGCCGAGAGCTCCACCGCCGCCTTCACGGCCTCGACCGTATAGCGGACCTTGTGGTGCTTCTCGTAATAGGGCTTGAGCCCCATCAGGATCTTCACCGAATCCTCGATCGAAGGCTCGTTCACGTCGATCTTCTGGAAGCGGCGGACCAGGGCCCGATCCTTCTCGAAATAGCTGCGATATTCCTTGTAGGTCGTCGAGCCGATGCAGCGTAGGGTCCCGCTGGCCAGCGCCGGTTTCAGCAGATTGGAAGCGTCCATCGCGCCGCCCGACGTGGCGCCGGCGCCGATGACCGTATGGATTTCATCGATGAACAGAATGGCGCCCGCCAGATTGTCGATCTCGGTGATCACGGCCTTCAGCCGTTCCTCGAAATCGCCGCGATAGCGCGTCCCCGCCAACAGCGAGCCCATATCGAGCGCAAAGATGGTGCAGGATTTCAGCACCTCCGGCACCTCGCCGTGCACGATGCGGCGCGCGAGCCCTTCCGCGATCGCGGTCTTGCCGACGCCGGGATCGCCGACATAGAGCGGGTTGTTCTTGGAGCGGCGACAGAGAATCTGAATCGTGCGCTCGATCTCGAGCTCGCGCCCGATCAGAGGATCGATCTTGCCGGACAACGCCTTGCGGTTGAGGTTCACGCAATAGGCATCGAGCGCCTCGGTGCCCTTCTTGACCACCTTCTCGGCCTGCGCGTCGGAGTCCGCTCCGCCGACGCGGCGCGCCTCGGAATGTGCCGGAATCTTCGCGATGCCGTGCGACACGAAATTGACCGCGTCGAAACGGGTCATCTCCTGCGCCTGCAGGAAATAGACGGCGTGGCTCTCGCGCTCGGAGAAGAGAGCGATCAACACGTTGGCCCCGGTCACCTCCTCGCGGCCGGAGGATTGGACGTGGATCGCGGCGCGCTGCAGCACACGCTGAAAGCCCGCCGTCGGCTTCGCATCTTCGGACCGGTTGATCGACAGATTCGACAGCTCGTTGTCGACATATTCGCTGAGGTCCTCGCGGAGCCGCGACAGGTCGACGCCGCAGGCTCGCATCACGGCGCCTGCATCCTGGTCCTCCGTCAGGGCCAGAAGCAGATGCTCGAGCGTCGCATATTCGTGCCGGCGGGAATTGGCCTCCGCCAAGGCCCTGTGCAGCGTCTGCTCGAGATTTCTGGAGAGCATGCGCGTCCTAATCCTTTTCCAATGTGCATTGCAGAGGATGCTGGTGCTGGCGCGCGAAGTCCATCACTTGCGTGACCTTCGTTTCGGCAACCTCATAGGTAAACACGCCGCAGAGGCCGACGCCTCGACGGTGGATATGAAGCATGATTCGAGTGGCTTCCTCGCGATTCTTGCGGAAGAACCGTTCCAGCACATGGACGACGAACTCCATCGGCGTGTAGTCGTCGTTGAGCATCAAGACTTTGTACATCGAAGGCTTCTTGGTCTCGACGCGGGTCTTGATGACCGCGCCCACGACCGGTCCGCCATCCTCATCATGCCTGTCGCTATTCGCCATTGCTCGAATTGCTCTGCCCAACGCCTGGGCCGGACCCCGGCGTGCATCCAACGCATCATATGGTCTTTGCGGCCCAGGTTGGAAGGCCGGAAACATCATGCGGGCGAGCTTAGGGCCGCGCACCCCAAGGCCGGATGAAAGGTCCCGTCCGCCGCGCGGGCGTCAGTCCAGAACGATCTGAACCCGCCGATTCTGCGGCTCCCTGACGCCGTCGCCGGTCGGAACCAGAGGCTCCCGCTTACCCTTGGCGAAGATCGCGATCTCCTGGCGGGAGACGCCGTCCTTGACCAGCTCTTCCTCGACCGACACGGCCCGCCGCTTCGACAGGCGCATATTGTAGGCGTCGGAACCCGACGTGTCGGTATGACCGGTCACCTCGATCTTGGTCGTATTCGCTTTGGTCGCGTTGTCGGCGGCGGACCGCACGATCTTCTGCGCCTCGGCGGTCAGGTCGGATTTGTCGAAGTCGAAGAACACCAGATAGCTCTTGGGCGCTTCCGGGGCCGGAGCCGGCGGCGGGGCGGCGGTGGTGGTCGAGGATTCGAAATTGACCGGATGGGGCGGCCCGAACAGCGGTACCGCGAGCGTCAGCGCCGCGATCTCCACACCCGGGTTCTTCGTCGCCAGGCCCGCATTCGAGATGTGGTGGAAATCGGCGCCGAGGCGCCAGCCGTCATCGAACTCGTAGGCGAGGCCAAGGCCGGTGCGAAACTCGGCCGTGTTGCCCAGATTCTTGTCGCCCCGGTGTTGGTAATAACCGACCGCCGCATCGGGCAGCAGGACGATATGGTCCGTCAGCTTGAGATCGAGCGTGACGCCGCCATAGCCGAAAAGCGCGCCGCGGGTCGTTATCATGCCGCCCGCGAACACGCCGAAATCCCAGAGGCGCCAGCCCGGCCGAAGCTGAAGGTCGAAGCTCGCCGAATTCGCCTTATGGTCGAAATCGAAGCCGCCCACCTCCAGTTGCGAGCGCCACAGATCGTCCGCCGCGCGCGACTCGGCCGCGCAGGTGAGCGCGACGGCGCAAGTCGCGAGAGCCATAAGCCGGTTCATTGCGTCGCACCCTCCCAAGATTTTTACGTGAAAGCACTAGCAAGGAGACGCGGCGCGTAACAAGGGGCTTAGCCGGACAATTCGCAGTTCCGTTTCAGTGCGGCCGTTTTTCTGATGCTGCAGCGCCGAATAGATCGCCATTACCCGAGACGTGGTTGTCAAGCCGTGCTGCAATCCCTTGCCTCTGAAGCATTTTTTTCTGGACAGGCGATTCACTGACTCGTAACCATGTCGGG